>NZ_JBIVUQ010000003.1:0-244078 GCF_044757265.1 Streptomyces sp. NPDC091292
ACCGCCGCGATCTGGCACAACCACAAGACCGGCCAGCCGGTCACACGATCCTTGATCGCCTACGACCACTGATCACATAGGAATGACTCGTCTAGTACGTGACCCCGACCGAGTACCCGTCATGCATGACGGGCCCCCCGATAACGGCCCCGAACACCGCCCGCACGCCGAGAAGTCGATCCCCTCCGGCAGCGGCATGCACCAGATCCCCAGGTAATCGGGCAGCCGCAAAACACCGCCCGACGGGAACTAGCGCAACACCGCACCGCTCCCACTCGGCGTACACGGTCACCGGTGACGGATGCGCCCCGGCAAGCCATTCCGTGATCCGCGCCTGCCACCACGTACCGTCGCTCACGTCGACTCCTCGAATCGAACGCGCCTTGAGTCGTCGACGTTAGGAGCCTCGTAACACCCCGACAGGTACAGTCACTCCTCGTATGTGAAGAGGTACAACCTGTACCCGCTCCTCCGTACCCGCCTATCGCACCTGTCAGGCCGGAACGCCCATCCGCCGCGCCAAAGCTCGGGCGTCCTCGCGGATCATCGCGTTGCGGCCCGTGGCGAGTTCGGCCACCGCCGGGCGGGCGAAGGTGTTGAAGCGGACGGTTTCCGGAGACGCCTCGTGCGCCTTCCTCAGCAGGTGCACCACCGCCACGTCCTCCCCCTGGAGCCGGTAGGCCCGCGCCGACTCGACCAGGTGGAAGCTGCGTCGGGTCGCCGACGGCATCGGGGCGAGGTCGATGTGGGTGGCCGCGTCGATGGCTCGGCCGGGGCTGACGAGGTCGGCGTTCATGGTGATGGCGTACGCGTCGACCATGCCGCGACCGAAGATCAGCCAGGGGTGGACGTACCCGCCCAGGCGCCGCGCGGCGTCGTCCGCCCGGTCCCAGTGGCGTTCGGCGTCGCCGCGCCGGCCGACCTTGGCGAAGGACAGCGCGGCGGCCAGGTGCAGCAGGCCCCAGCGCGCGAGATCCCCGGGTCCCCGGTCGGGGTCGAGGAGTTCGGCCGCCTGCATCGCCAGCTCGACCCGCGCCTCGTGCCGCTCGCCCGCGTCCCGGAAGACGTGGTTCATGTACCAGGCCGCGACGGCGATCGACCGAGGGCTGTCCGCGTCCTGGGCAGCCGTCATCGCACGGTCCCCGGTCAGCATCACCAGCTCGGGCGCGGGCTGAAAGGAGAGGAAGAGCTGCGCGAGATGGTACGTCTCGGCCAGCGCCACCAGTACCCGGCGCCGATCCGCCCCTTCCAACCCCCGCGCCGAACGCTGACAGTCCGCGACGAGATCCGGCAGGACCAGCGCGACGTTGGCCCGGTGGTCACCGATGCCGTGCCAGAGCTGCCACGCCTGCCGTACCCGCGCCACCAGCGCGTCCGCGCTCTCCGGCTCGTCACCGCCGTCGAAGTGGTAGCGGGTCAGCGCGGCCCTGACCGAGGGGAGTCCGGGGTGTACCGCCTTGGTGTACGTCGCGGCCGACAACCGCTCGTCACCGGTCAGTTCGGCCAGATCATCGACACCGAGCGCATCGGCGAGGCGCAGCAGAAGCGGCAAACGGGGCACATGCAACCGCCCGCCCTCCAGCGCCTTGACCCACTCGGCGGACCGCCCGACCAGCCCGCCGAGCACGGGCCGGGACATGCCGACCCGTTCGCGCACGGCCCGAAGACGCTGACCGAAGGTCTGGGGAAGGGGAAGGGGGCTGCTGTCAGGTGTCGCGGGCATCACGGACTCCGTCCTACTCGACACTCGAACGCTACCCCCGACACTCCAGGACGAACGGCCCCTTTCCCACTCGCAGTTGAGCCCTCCGTACCCGTATCTTCGCCCGTGGCCCCGGATGCCGACATGAAGGGACGCCCCCAGAAGATGGACGACCGTACGGTGCGCTTCGAGTCGTACGAGGGCGCTGACGCCGCACGTCACCTGGACACCTTCCTCCCCACCTACACAGAGGTCTACGCCGAACCCCCGTACCGCGAAGGCCCCCGCGACATCGCTGATTTCACCGACCGGTTCCATGTCCAGGCGCGCCGCCCCGGATTCCGGCTGGTCCTCGCACGCGGGGACGTCGACATCATCGGCTTCACCTTCGGCTTCCTCCTCCCCGCCGACACTTCCTGGTGGAAGAACCTCCAGACCCCGGCGCCCGAGGACTTCACCCGCGAAGACGGGCGCCGGACCTTCGCGGTCATCGAACTCGCCGTACGCGAACCCTGGCGCCGCCAAGGCGTGGCCACCGGCCTCCACACCACCCTGCTCAAGGACATCCCCGCCGAACGCGTCACCCTCACCACCCGCCCCGAACCGGAAGCGGCCCCAGCCCAAGCCGCCTACGCCCACTGGGGGTACCGCAAGATCGGCGTCTCCCACCCCTGGGAAACCGCGCCGTACTACGACGCGATGCTCCTCGACCTACACCCCGGGAGGTAGCGGATGCGGGTCGGTATCACCGGGCACCGAGGATTGCCCGAGCCGGTGGAAGCCCAGGTACGAACGCTCCTCGCCCGACAGTTGGCCGCGTACGCACCCCACGACGATCTGGTCGCCGTGAGCTGCCTCGCCGACGGCCCCGACTCCTGGTGGGCCCACGCCGTCCTGGACGCGGGCGGACGACTGGAGGTCGTCGTACCGGCGGCCGAGTACCGAGCGGGCCTCCCCACCTGGCACCACCCGGACTACGACACCCTCCTCGCCCGATCCTCCGACGCGCACGAAACCGGGCTGAGGGAATCCACGTCCTCGGCGCACCAGACAGGCAGCGAAATCCTCGTCGGCCTCTCGGACGAGGTGGTGGCCGTCTGGGACGGACTCCCCGCACGCGGCTACGGAGGTACGGCGGACGTCGTCTCCTACGCGTGCGGCACGGGAGTACCGGTAACAATTCTGTGGCCGGCCGGCGCCACCAGATAGGCGAAAGGGATGCGTCAGCCATGCCTCATCTCGTCCTCTGGGACATCGACCACACCCTCATCGCGACCCGTGGGCTCGGGCGGGAGCTGTCGGCGGTGGCGTTCGAGCGGGTGACCGGGGTTCCCGTGCGGGAGCAGGCGACGGTTGACGGGATCACGGAGGCGGTGATCTTCCGGGAGACGGCCAAGTTGCACGGGTTGGAGACAGGGCGGGCGGACTTCGAGCGGTTCGCACGGGCCCTGGCCGAACAACACGTACTACATGCGGCGGAGTTGAGGGAGCGGGGCCGCGCTCTGCCCGGTGCCGCCGCCGCGCTGGACGCGTTCGCCGCCGCGAACGTGCGTCAGACCGTGGTCACGGGAAACGTCCGCGCGGTCGCGGAGGTCAAGCTGTCAGTGTTTGGCCTGGAGACCCATATCGACTGGGACGGTGGTGCGTACGGCGAGGACGCGGACCTACGACCGGCGCTCGTCGACATCGCCCTGACACGCTCGGCCACCCCGGCTCATGACGCGGTGCTCATCGGTGACACGGCGGCCGACGTCCGTGGAGGTCGCGAGAACGGGGTGTACGTCATCGCCGTCGCCACCGGCCGCACCTCCGCGACCGAACTACGGGCGGCCGGAGCCGACGCGGTGCTGAACGACCTCACCGATGTGGACACCCTGCTGAAGCTCAGCCCACGTCGGGCGCAAGCCCAGTCGTACCGACAACAGTTGAGAAGGGGGATTCGGTGACGACCCCGAGCACCGACACCGGAGCCAGTACTGACGTGGTGCTCCGCATCCACGGTCCTGGCAGCGTCCCCTCGATGTTGGACCTGATCGCGGACATCTGGGCGGACGCCCACCCCGAGCTGGTCGACCACCCCGGCGCGGCGGCCGGCGACCTGTCCCTACCCGCCTTGCACCGGCAGATCACAGGACACCTCCAACACCCGGGATTCACCCTCGTCGTCGCGTACGTGGACGGCACGGCCGTGGGTTTCGGGTACGCGTTCCCGTGCAGCGCCGACTACTGGTTCGGCCCCGACCTGGTGGAGAAGATTCCACCGGGCGCCCGCGTCGAACGCCTGATGGGCCTGTGCGAACTGGCCGTCCGCCCGCCGTGGCAGTCACAGGGCATCGGCTCCCGTCTGCACACCGAACTGCTCCGGGCCGTCGCCCCGCAGTGGTCGTCCCTCCTCGCGCTGCCGTCGAACCACCGCGGTCAGGACCTGTACGCGAAACTCGGCTACAAGTACGCGGGCCCGTACCGGAATTCCCCCGACGGCCCGGAGTTCGACCTGCTTCTATGTCAGGTCGACGCCGAGAACTGAGCCTGCGGGAAGGGATGGGCCTGAGGATGAACCATACGGTGAGCTGTGAGCTGTGAGCTGCGAGTTGCACAAGGGAACCGAGGGTGCGCGTCGGCTGGATACCTCCTCCCTGCCTCCAAAAAAGGGTACGCCGAGCCGCCGTCCCGCAGAGGCCCCTGGCGACGTGGCCGAACAAGCACGACTATCTGGGCGTGGGCATAACGGTTCAATTCATGGCCCCAGCACAGGCAGCGGCGGCACCGGGAGTACACCGAGCACCGGCGGTGGTGGGGCGGCGTCTGACGACAAGGCGGGATACATCGGCCGTCTCCGCATCCCGTCGGAGAAGGAACTCAGGGCACTTCCGTGGAGCAGTAAGTCATGACGGCTGATGGCAAGGTGGGATTCCGGATCGAATTCGATGATCGAAGTGGGGCTGCCAGCGAGGCGACCGTGACGAAGCTTCAAGGTCTGCACGGATGCCCTTGATAGGGGAATGGTTTGTCTGATGATTATTGGGAAGACGAGGTATTTTCCGTGCCGCCTCTAGCTTCCCTGAGGAAAACAAGCGCGTCAGATGTATTCGATTGGTTGGAGCTGCATTTCCCTTTCGTAGGGGGGAAGATCGATTGGCGTCGCGTGGGTGGGAGGCATAAGCATTGGAGAATCGACGACGAGCAGCTGCTCGCAGCGAGTGCATCCAGGGAAGTCTGCGCACGAATCAGGCCAGGTTCTGTAGTCGAGCATGTAGGAGACGGGCTTTCGCCCTACGGCGTGCGTTTTACTGGGAGTGAGGCCGCTTCGGTTACGGTTGCACTTCTTGAGGTGTCGGAGCATCACTACTTTCTTGCAGAGGATCGAGCGTGGATTGTTGTGGTCTCCTTCGAAGGTGACTTGGATGTTTTGGATCGAGCCGACGCTTAGCTGGGCTAGGGATGGGTTTCTTGGCTGTAGGGCCGCTTGGGAGGGGCTATATGTTAGAGAGATACAGGAGGGGCGATCTTCTTACAATTCCGGTAGTCGGTGAGATGGTTGCCCCGGCTCAGATCATTGAAAAACTGCGTGGCAATGTCCTGCTATCTGTGTTCTCCGAACTGTTCGACGATGGTGCCTCCTGTGATGTGTCGCAACTGGAGCTGAAGGATCCGATCTTTCTCGCAGAAACTATGGATATGCGAATCAAGGACGGTACGTGGTGTGTTATTGGGAATAGCGAAGTCTCCGAGTCGATACCGGAGCTGATGTATAAAGTTTGGGTTGAGCCGCCCGGAGAATACCGAATTCAGGACGTCCGTGGAAATTTGGGGCCACCAATTTCTCCGGAGCAGGCCGGCAAGATGATGCTTCAGAAGTCTTTCTCTCCTGCCGCCATTGAAGCGGCCCTGCGTGGCTACCATAATCTTGGCCCTTGGCACCAGGCATTCGATGAGTTGACGGTTTGATCGCAAAGTGATTCGATCACGGCCCGATGGCTGGTCAGGCGCACACCGCCCGACGGGAAGCAGACGTGGAGGAGCTGGAATGCCCCCTAAAACCGCTGAACTGGAGACTCCTTGGGTCCGCGCTCAGCTCATCGACTGGCTGGTCAGATTGAGTGACAGGGGCTGGCAGGAGGAGAACTGGATGCCGAGGGATCCAGGCAATGCCGGCCTCGATGAGGCGCTGGATTTCTTCGATGACACTGGCGTTCTCGCGGAACCACGCGGGAGGCTGGGTTACGTCCTCATCGATGACGAGGAAGTCGCAGCTATGCAGATGTTGAATTCGGTGTTGGACCTGGCAATTTCTCCACCGTCATCGTCTGATTCAGAAATCATCCAAACGCGAGCGTGGGGTGATGTCGTTGATGCTGCCCGTGGGGCTCTCGCTGCGATGGGCGAAGAAGTTTAGTAGCGGTGAAAGCGGAACCCCCTATTTCGGGTGCGAGTCATTCGTCTGATGTGGGAGTTCTGCGGCCCGCGCAGGGCGGGAACACGAGGTGTGGTGCACTTTCGCACGTAGACGCTCCTCGGCGGCGTGAATCCCTGTCCCTGGAGTGTTTACAGCGGTAGCTGACGGCGATGTCAGAGGACGAGGGTTGGAGAATCGTGGTGAGCGATGCAAAACTGATGGAGATGCTACGTGGGCTAGATGATCCCGAATGGCTGGAATTTCCGGCTGGCTATGACGGGGTTGAGGCCGCAGCATCACTAAGTCGCTTGGTTGCAAAGATCGATTCTCGATTCTCGACGCGTTGTAAAATCGATCGAGATGTCCAGGACTCTGCTCAGTACGGGCGGATTAATGTGCCAGCGGAAGCCACAGTTTGCGGGACGCGGATTGTTGTTCTAGTGAGCAGGTTCAAACCGTTGGCCATGGTGGCTGCGGATAACCCTGGTGCATTCTTGGGTACGGATGAAGCGCGCGCAGAAGGCGAACTCGGCGCGAGTGACCTTGAGAAGGTTGAGCAAGCTCTTGCCGGGTTGGGGTACGTCGTGATTCCGGAAGAACTTCTTACGAACCGCTATGATGGAGCCGCCCATCTGCGTTTTCACGGTTCGGGTGAGCCTAGTTGGTGGGACCGGTTCTTCGGTTCTTTCTGAGCGGTCTCAAGTATCGGACCATGGGTCCCTCCCGTACTTAGGGCTCTTTCGAGTGGGACGTGATGGCTCAAGTCATGGCCCCAGCAAAGACAGTGCTAGCGGGAGTGCACCGAGCACCGGTAGCTGGAAGCTGGGCGGCCTTTGGTGATCGTCTATGGGATCTCCTTACGGCGGAAGACGAGTCGCCGGTCGCCATCTTCTTGGAAGGGCTTGATCGGCTGATTCCCACTGACCTCCATGGCTTCGTGAGGATCGTGCACAACCTGCTGTCCATGACGGAGGGAGTCGGGCTGGCTGATTCATCGGCGGACTTGCAAGTCGAGTACTTTTTTGTTGGCGCCTGGGGTTCCATCGGGTAGCCGCGAGCGAGGCCCACGGTCCTCGACGTCATCAGGACCGGCGTCCCGAGGTGCAGGCGGAACACGCACGCGGCTACGGAGGCACCGCGGACGTCGTCTCTTACGCGTGCGGCACGGGAGTACCGGTAACAATTCTGTGGCCGGCCGGCGCCACCAGATAAGCAGGGGGGAGAACCTCGCATGACGCAGAAGATAGCTATTACGGTCGAGCGCCTGGACGGACCGGCCGCCCGGCAGGCCGAGGACGCCTTCCGGCTCGTATACGCCGACGTGTTCGCCGAGCCGCCCTACAACGAGAGCGAGGCGGACATCGCGGTCACCTTCCGGCGGCGCTTCCGCTCCCAGACCCGCAGAACCGCCTTCCGCGCCGTCATCGCCCGCGGCGAGGACGGCGAACCCATCGGCATCGCCTACGGGCACCCGCTCAGCGCGAACGCGGAATGGTGGGACCAGCTCACCGAACCGGTGCCGGACGAAATGCGCCGCGAGGACGGACACCGCACGTTCGGCTTCATGGAACTCGCCGTGCGCACACGGTGGCGGGGGAGAGGCGTGGCGAGGCGACTGCACGAGACACTACTCGACGGCCTCGATGCCGAACGGGTGCTGCTCAACGTCCATCCGGAGGGCAGGGCCGCCTCGGCCGCGTACCGTGCGTGGGGATACCGCAAGGTGGGCGAGGCACGGCCGTGGACGGGCGCCGACCTGTACGACGTGATGCTGCGCTCCCTGCGCTGATGCCGTTCAACGGGTCGCCGCTAGGACGCGCTCGCCCCCGTCCCGGACCAGGTGGCGAGGTCGCCTCCGGGTAGTGACACGAAGCGCCGGCCCGCTGGGCCCGTGACCTGCCAGGCTTCGAAGGTCGGATCGGGCGGGCAGGTCAAATGGTGGCCCGTGTCGAACACGAGACGCAGGGTGCCGGACTTGAACGCGATCGCCGACACGACATGCGCTCCGAACAGCGCAAGGGCCGCAGCGACGTCCTGCGACTCCGGTTTCAGGAGTACGGGCGGGCCGTCGGCATGGTCCGTCCCGTGCGAGAGGCTGACGGGCGCTTCCCACGCGACTTCCCAGTCCGAGTCGAGGAGCAGTGCGAGGCGGAAGTCCACACTGATCTTCGTGACGCTCATGCCACGAAGGTTCAGGACCCACCGGTCCTCGTGTTCTACGGGACCCTCTTCAGCGTTCACCACCGCATCTTGACCGATTCGGTGCCCAGGGGAGGGGAGTCGCCCCCGATCCACCGGCGCCCGACCCGGCTCCAGCTCCGACCTCGCCCCCGCCCCCTGCTCAGGCGAGAAACCCGCCGTCCACCGCCAAATGCGCCCCCGTGATATACGACGCCTCGTCCGACAGCAGGAATGCGATCGCCGTCGCTACTTCCTCGGCGCGGCCTATCCGGCCCAAAGGGACTCCGTGCGCCGCGACTTCCTCCGTTCCCGTCGGGTTCGCCCGGGTCATTTCCGAGTCGATGACTCCCGGTTGGAGTTCATTGATACGTACGCCCTGTGCGCCGTATTCCTTGGCCGCCGTGCGCGTCAGGCCGCGGATGGCGTGTTTGGCGGCCGAGTACTCCACGGTCGGGCCGCCCCGGTCGGCGAATACGCTGGAGACGTTGACGATCGCACCGCCCCCGCTGCCGAGAATCGCCGGGATCTCGTACTTGAGACCGTAGAAGAGACCGTCGAGATTGATGCCGATGACCTTGCGCCACGCGTCCAGGGGCATGTCGGCCGTGGGGATGAAATTCCCCGTCACACCCGCGTTGTTGACCGCGTAGTGGAGGCTCCCGAAGGTTTCCACGGTTCGGGCCACCGCCCGTTCCACGTCCTCCGGGGCACTTACGTCTCCCGGGACCGCCAGCGCCTCGCCGCCGGCCTCCTTGATCTGAGCGACGACCTCATCGAGCTTGTCGGCGCGGCGGCCGACGAGGGTGACAGCCGCGCCCCGCTCCGCGAGCAGCCGCGCCGTCGCCGCCCCCATCCCGCTGCCCGCCCCCGTCACCAGCGCAACCCTGTCAGCCAGTTGCTTCATCGCTCCGCCCCCGATCCCTCCGGAAGACCCACCGGATAGTCCTCGTCGAAGTCCGCCGACCGGCTCACCGGCTCCCAGGTGCCCGCCTCCTCCAACTGGCCCCGTGAGTACGCCTGCGCCATCTCGACCGCCCCCGCGCCGAGGATCAGGTGCGACGGCGGGTTCGGGTGTTTGACGACGCGGACCAGGATTTCGCCGGCCCGCTTCGGGTCGCCCGCCGCCGACACGGGCCCGCTCAGCACCCGCACCATCTCGCCGACCGACGCCTCGTACTCCGGTGCGACCTCCGGGACCTGCATCGAGGCGCCGGCCCAGTCCGTCGCGAATCCGCCCGGCTCCACGACCAGGTACCTGATGCCGAACGGCGCGGTCTCGGCCGCCAGGACCCGGGTGAAGCCGTCGACCGCGAACTTGGCGGCCTGGTACGACCCGAGGCCGGGAGTGCTGCCGACGCGACCGCCGATGGACGAGAACTGCACGATCGTGCCGCCCCCCTGCTCCCGCAAGACCGGGACGGCCGCCGTCGAGACGTTGTAGACGCCCCAGAAGTTGGTGTCGAACTGGCGGCGGAAGTCGTCCTCGGGCGTGCTCTCGACCGCCGCGAGATTCGCGTATCCGGCGTTGTTGACCACGACGTCCACCCTGCCGAACCGTTCGACCGCCGCCGCCAGACCGGCCACAGCGGCCGACCGGTCGGTGACGTCCAGCGCGACCGGCAGGACGCGGTCTTCTCCGTACTTCTGTACGAGGTCGTCCAACTGCTCCGGCTTGCGCGCCGTCGCGACGACGTTGTCGCCCGCCTCCAGCGCCGCGACCGCGAGATTGCGGCCGAAGCCCCGGGACGAACCCGTGATGAACCATGTCTGTGTGCCAGGGGGCTGTGTGCTGCGGGGTTGTGTGCTCGGCTGTGTAGTCATACTCGTAGCGAAACACGGTTTTATTATTAGTGCAACTTGGTTGTGTTAGATTCCCGTCATGAAGCCGGACAGTCCCCAGCGCGCCCGCAGCGCGGCGGCGAAACAGCAGCGTGAGCGGGCGATCCTCGACACCGCCCGCTCCCTCGCCACCGCACGCAGCGTGCGCGAGGTGACACTCACGGACATCGCCGCAGGTGTGGGCATGCACAAGTCCGCGATGCTGCGGTACTTCGAGACGCGGGAGCAGATATTCCTCGCGCTCACCACCGAGGGGTGGCAGGAGTGGTCGGCCGTCCTCCGGTCGCGACTGCGCGATCTACCCGGCCCCAAAAGCAATACCGGCACCGGAAACGACACCGGCCCCGACCCCCAAGCGATCGCCGCCCTCTTCGCCCAGACCCTCGTCGCCCGGCCGCTCTTCTGCGACCTCCTCGCCCAGGCGCCCCTCAACCTGGAGCGCAACGTCTCCCTCGACGCCGCCTACGCCTTCAAGAAGGTCGCCCTCGCCGAAGTCGCCTCAACGGCGGACGTGTTGCGCGGCCTTCTCGGGTTCACCGAAGTCCAGGCCACCGACGTGATCGCCACGGCGACCGGCATGGCCGGGGCCCTTTGGCAGATGGCCGCCCCCGGCACCCAACTCCGCACCCTCTACGAGACCCACCCGGACATGGCACACGCGGTGGTCGACGTCGAACCCCGGCTGACGAGCATCCTCAGCGCGCTCCTCAGGGGAAACCTCACATCCCGCTGAGCGACCTCGCATAGTTCAACTGCCCCATCACCTGCTGAAACGCCCCCGGCCCATGCGCCGGAATCATCGTCGAGTGATGGCGGCCCGCACTCGTCACCGTGACCTGGACATAGCCCGTCGTCTTCTTCTCCTTCATCAGGAGGAAGAGCAGGCCCAGCAGGCAGAAGATGAAGAAGATGATCGCCAGGACGATCGCGTGCGGCGGGATGCGTTCCTCGGTGTGGGACATGTCCGTCGCGTTCCAGACCGCGCCCCGCAGCGGCAGCGAGCCCGCCGGCGTCATGATCTGGTCGCCCACCACCGTGATGTCGCCGAGCGACAGCAAAGGGGCCCCGCCACCGCCGGCCGCCGGGACCAGCGGTGCGCCCACCGGGGGCGGAAAACCGTACCCCGGCGCCGAGTTGGGGTAGCCATAGCCCGGCGGCGGTGGCGTCTGGTTCGGGTAGCCGTAGCCCTGTGTCCCGCCCGGCCCCCACTGGTAACCGCCGCCCTCGGCGCCACCACCCGCACCCTTGTTCCCGTACGGATTCGGCTCCGTCATCCCGTCCCCCGTATTCCGCGTTCAGCCGGTCAGTCAGTCAGGAAACCATGTAACCCTACGACCGAGGGCCGCTCCAACCCATTCGGGAGGAACGGCCCTCAGATACCTGGGCGACCGGTCAGATATCAACCGGTCAAAGATCAGAAGCGGCGCGTGATCAGCGCCCGCTTCACCTCCTGGATCGCCTTCGTGACCTCAATCCCCCGAGGACAGGCGTCCGTGCAGTTGAACGTCGTGCGGCAACGCCACACCCCGTCCTTGTCGTTGAGGATTTCGAGCCGCTGCTCGCCCGCCTCGTCACGCGAGTCGAAGATGAAGCGGTGCGCGTTGACGATCGCGGCCGGACCGAAGTACTGGCCGTCGTTCCAGAAGACCGGGCACGACGACGTGCACGCCGCGCAGAGGATGCACTTCGTGGTGTCGTCGAAGCGCTCGCGGTCCGCCGCCGACTGGAGGCGTTCGCGCGTGGGCTCGTTGCCCGTCGTGACCAGGAACGGCATCACGTCCCGGTACGCCTGGAAGAACGGGTCCATGTCCACGATCAGGTCCTTCAGGACCGTCAGGCCCTTGATGGGCTCGACCGTGATCGGCTTCTCCGGGTTGATGTCCTTGATCAGCGTCTTGCACGCCAGCCGGTTACGGCCGTTGATGCGCATCGCGTCGGAACCGCAGATGCCGTGCGCGCACGAGCGGCGGAACGTCAGCGTCCCGTCCAGCTCCCACTTGATCTTGTGGAGACCGTCGAGGACACGCTCCTTCGGGTCGATCTCCAGCTGGAAGTCTTCCCAGGTCGACTCCGCCGAGACCTCCGGGTTGAACCGCCGGACGCGGAACGTGACCGTGATGTACGGAGAGGCCGCGGCCTCCGCCTCCACCTTGTCCAGTACGGGAGTTGCCATCAGTACTTACGCTCCATCGGCTGGTAGCGGGTCTGGACGACCGGCTTGTAGTCGAGACGGATGGACTCGGTGCCGTCGTCGCCGACCTCGCGGTACGCCATGGTGTGGCGCATGAAGTTGATGTCGTCGCGGTTCGGGAAGTCCTCGCGGTAGTGGCCGCCGCGGGACTCCTTGCGGGCCAGCGCGGAGACCGCCATGACCTCGGCCAGGTCGAGCAGGTTGCCCAGCTCGACGGCCTCCAGGAGGTCCGTGTTGAAGCGCCGGCCCTTGTCCTGCACGGACACGTTCTTGTAGCGGGCGCGCAGCTCGGCGATCTTCTCGACGGCCGTCTTGATGGTCTGCTCCGTACGGAACACCATCACGTTCGCGTCCATCGTCTCCTGGAGTTCGTTGCGGAGAACCGCCACGCGCTCCGTACCCGTCGAGGACCGCAGGTGCTCCACCTGGTCGATGACGAGCCGCGCCGGGTCGTCCGGCAGCTCGACCCACTCGGCCTTCGCGGAGTACTCGGCCGCCGCGATGCCCGCGCGCCGCCCGAACACGTTGATGTCGAGGAGCGAGTTGGTGCCGAGGCGGTTCGCGCCGTGCACCGAGACGCAGGCGACCTCGCCGGCCGCGTACAGACCCGGTACGACCGTCGCGTTGTCGGCCAGGACCTCGCCCTCGACGTTCGTCGGGATGCCGCCCATGGCGTAGTGCGCGGTCGGCTGGATCGGGATCGGGTCCGTGTACGGCTCGATGCCCAGGTAGGTGCGCGCGAACTCGGTGATGTCCGGGAGCTTCGCGTCCAACTGCTCCGGCGGGAGGTGCGTCAGGTCCAGGTAGACGTGGTCGCCCTCGGGGCCGCAGCCGCGGCCCTCGCGGATCTCCGTGTAGATGGAGCGCGAGACGACGTCACGGGACGCGAGGTCCTTCATGACTGGCGCGTACTTCTCCATGAAGCGCTCGCCGTCCTTGTTGCGGAGGATGCCGCCCTCACCGCGGGCGCCCTCCGTCAGCAGGATGCCCATGCGCCAGATGCCGGTCGGGTGGAACTGGAAGAACTCCATGTCCTCCAGCGGCAGTCCGCGCCGGTACACGGCCGCCTGGCCGTCGCCGGTGAGCGTGTGCGCGTTCGACGTCACCTTGAAGAACTTGCCGGTGCCGCCGGACGCGTAGATCACGGACTTCGCCTGGAAGACGTGGATCTCACCGGTCGCCAGCTCGTACGCGACCACGCCCGCCGACTTCTTGACGCCGTCGACCTCGGTGAGGAGCTGGTCCAGGACGTAGAACTCGTTGAAGAACTCCACGCCCTCCTTCACGCAGTTCTGATACAGCGTCTGGAGGATCATGTGGCCGGTGCGGTCGGCCGCGTAGCAGGAGCGGCGGACCGGGGCCTCGCCGTGGTTGCGGGAGTGGCCGCCGAACCGGCGCTGGTCGATGGTGCCGTCCGGGGTGCGGTTGAACGGCAGGCCCATCTTCTCCAGGTCGAGGACCGAGTCGATGGCCTCCTTCGCCAGGATCTCGGCGGCGTCCTGGTCGACCAGGTAGTCACCGCCCTTGATCGTGTCGAAGGTGTGCCACTCCCAGTTGTCCTCCTCCACATTGGCGAGCGCGGCGGCCATGCCGCCCTGCGCCGCGCCCGTGTGGGAGCGGGTGGGGTAGAGCTTGGTCAGCACGGCGGTGCGGCTGCGCTTCGTCGACTCGATGGCGGCGCGCATACCGGCGCCGCCCGCGCCGACGATGACGGTGTCGTACTTGTGGATCTTCATGAGTGGTTGCCTCAGCCCCGTGCCTAGCGGATGTTCGGGTCGAAGGTGAAGATCACCAGCGTGCCCAGCAGGATGGTGAACACCGTGGCGGTGTACAGCAGGCCCTTCAGCCACAGGCGCGTGTTCGGGCGCTCCGCGTAGTCGTTGATGACCGTACGCAGGCCGTTGGCGCCGTGCAGCATGGCGAGCCACAGCATCGCGAGGTCCCAGGCCTGCCACCACGGCGAGGCCCAGCGGCCCGCCACGAAGGCGAAGCCGATCTTGGAGACACCGCCGTCCAGGACGAGCTGGATCAGCAGATGGCCGAGGACCAGGACGACGAGGACGATGCCGGACAGGCGCATGAACAGCCAGCCGTACATCTCGAAGTTGCCGCGGGTCGACTTGGGGGTGCGCGAGGTGCGCTGGCGCGGGGCCTCGATGAGCGGCGCCGGGTTGTCGACGTCGTACACCGGGGCGCTCTCGACGGGGCCGACGCCGGAGGTGCCCGGCTGCGAAAGATCAGTGGACATGCGCGTCAGCTCCCGAACAGTTCACGAGCGGCGTGGCCGAGTACGGGGTAGAGCGCCCCGGCCATCAGCACGATCCACACACCCATCACGGTCCAGAGCATCTGCTTCTGGTAGCGGGCGCCCTTCGACCAGAAGTCGACGGCGATGACCCGCAGACCGTTGAGCGCGTGGAACAGCACGGCGGCGACGAGGCCGTACTCCAGCAGGGCGACGATCGGCGTCTTGTAGACGGCTACGACGTTGTCGTAGTCCTCGGGGGAGACGCGGACGAGAGCGGTGTCCAGCACATGGACGAACAGGAAGAAGAAGATGAGGACGCCGGTGACTCGATGAGCCACCCAGGACCACATTCCTTCCCGGCCGCGGTACAGCGTTCCAGCCGGCACGGAAGAACCCTCCGGGAGCGGGGATTGGGGCCATGCCGGCTCGGGAAGGTCGGTCTGGCCCGGCCGGGTACGGTCCACCGGCCCCGGCCATCGTAGCGACGTGTTGTCGGAACGTTCACGCCGGGCCCGGCGGTGTGATCAAACAGGCAATCAATCAGGCACGTACGGGCTATCGGAGGGACCGGAATCCGCCGAACGAGGGGTCTCCCGCGAGGGTTCCGGTGCCGATTCCGGTTGCGGCTGCCGTGCCGGACGCCTGGTCGCCGGGGGTGCCGGGCGCGTCGGCGAGGACCAGTCGGGTGAGCCGGCCCCGGGCGAGTCGGCGGAGTTCGTCGGCGGTGACCACGCGCTCCTCCTCGGGATCGTTGCCCAGCCGTGACCGGATTCCGGCCAGGACATGGTCCAGGGCCTCCTCGGGCGCGAAGGCGTCGAGGCAGAGCACGAACGCGTGTCCGAACCGGCTCTCGTACGCGGCGTGTGCGGCGCTGAGTGCGGTGTGCGCGGCCGAGTAGGCGAGGTCGGGCGGGAGGACGCGGGACTCCTGCGCCAGGGCCTCGGTCAGATCGGCGGGCGTCATGTCGTACGCGGCCTCGTCGGCGGCGGCGAGCAGGGTGTCCAGGTCCTGGTAGGGCCGGTGGGCGGCGAGTCGATGGGCCCAGCGGCGGCTGGCGCAGCACGCGAGGAGCGCGGTGTTCGCGTTCTCGGGTGAGGCGGCGTTGAGCCGGGCGAGTCCCGGGTGGCGCGCGGGGGACCGGCTCTGGGACGGCAGGGCGACGCGGCCGGGAAGTCGAGGGGACCGGTGCGAAGGCAGCGTGTGCTCCTCGGCGAGTGACGTGGGGTGCGGGTGGTGTGGTGCGGTGGTGATGTGGAGCGGGCGGTGCCGACTTGGAGTGGCGAGGGTGCCGGGCGGCGATGGTGACGTGTGGCGGGTGGGGTGCGCTGGGCTGGATGGGTCCGGATGTGCGTCCGGGTGTGCGGGGGACGCGCGGCGCGCTCGCTCACGCTAGCGACGTCGGGTAGGGGCTGTCCGACGGATGCGCGAATTTCACCCGAACGGGAGAGTTTCACCACGTCTGATGGACGGTGCCCCGGAGTGCGGGCCCGCAGGTTCGATCATAGGTTCGCCAGACAGGAGGTGGTGACGTGATACCCAGGTTCTCCCGCAGGCAGGGCAGGCGACGCGGTGGCCCGGCGCGGTGGGGTGCGCGGGGCCGGACGGTGCTCGTCACGGTCAGCGCGCTGCTGGTCGCGGCGGTGGCCGGGATCGCGTTCGCCGTATGGCCCGACGGCTCCGACCGCGCGTCACGCGAGCAGCCGTCGACCGGGACGGGCGCCGCGTCGAGCGGTACGAAGGCTGTCTCGCCGTCGCCGTCCCGCTCGTACGACCTGTCGCAGGCGCCCCGTACGATCCCCGCCGTCCGGGACTTCACGGCCGCGCGCGGGCCCGGTTGGCGCCCCGGCGGCGGGGGCCGGGTCGTCGTCGGGGACGCGGCGCTCGCCGACGAGGGGAAGCTGATCGCCGGGGAACTCAAACTGGCGTACGCGGGGCAGACCGGGGCGCGTGCCGGGGATGTCGAACTCGCGCTGACGCCGGGCGCGGGCGACGGGCCCGAGTCGTACACGATGACCGTCAAGGACGACCGGGTGCGGATCGCCGGGCCCACCGACAAGGGTGTGTTCTACGGGACGCGGACCCTGAAGCAGGCGGTGCGCGAGGCGGGGCAGGCGCCCGAGGGCGAGGTGAAGGACCGGCCCGCGAAGCCGCAGCGCGGATTCATGCTCGACATCGCGCGCAAGCCGTACCCGGTGGGCTGGATCGAGGACCGCGTCCGCGAGCTGGGGGACCTGAAGTTCAACCAGCTCGGGCTGCACTTCTCCGACGACCAGGGCTTCCGTATCGAATCGACGTCGCACCCCGAGGTGGTCTCCAAGGACCATCTGACGAAGGCGCAGGTGCGGAGCATCCTCGCGGTCGCCGCGAGCCGGCACATCGACGTCGTCCCCGAGATCGACTCGCCCGGCCATCTGGGCGCGGTGCTCGCCCCGCACCCGGATCTCCAGCTCCGCAATACGAGCGGGGCGGTGGCGAGCGGCGCCATCGACATCTCCAAGCCGGGCGCCGCGCCCCTCGTCGACGACCTCCTCAACGAGTTCGCCGACCTGTTCCCCGGCCCGTTCTGGAACCTCGGCGGCGACGAGTACCGCGCGCTGATGGCCAAGGACCCGGCCGCCTCGTACCCCCAACTGGCCACCGCCGCACGGCAGAAGTACGGCGCGAACGCGGGCGTCGCCGACCTCACCACCGGATGGCTCAACGACCGCGCGGACACCGTGCGCGCCCACGGCCGGGAGATGCGCGCCTGGAACGACGGCTTCTTCCGGGGCGGTACCGTGCAGGCCGCCAAGGATCTGTACGTCGCGTACTGGACGGGCAAGGAGATCGGCGCCCGGCCGCCCACCGAGTTCCTGAGCGCGGGCCGCAAGGTGATCAACTACAACGACGAGTACCTCTATTACGTACTCGGCCAGCCCAACGCCTTCGTCTATCCGACCGGGCAGCGCATCTACGAGCAGTGGAATCCGCTGGTCCTGCGCGGTACGCAGCCCGTGGCCGCGCAGTACGACGGGCAGATACCCGGCGGCACCTTCGCGGTCTGGGGCGACTTCCCGAACGCGCAGACGCCGGATCAGGTGGCGGCCGGTATCCGGCTGCCGCTGCGGGCCACCGTCCAGAAGCTCTGGGATCCGGCCCGTCCGGCGCTCGCCTGGGGCGACTTCGTCAAGTTGGCGGACAAGCTGGGCTAGAACGTAAGGTTCGCCGGCGCCCGTTCCGTGACGGGTGCCTGACATTGTGAGGCCGCCCGGGGAGGGCGGCGATCCTGGGGGGATCACTGAACATGCTGTGCACCCATTGCCGTAGACGTGACGCGGTGGAAGGGACCGGGCTCTGCCCGGAGTGCACCCGCGCCGCCGCCGTACCGGGACCGCCGTCCCCGTCCCACCCGACCTACCCGTCCCCTCCGCCCGGCGCGTACGGCCCGGTGCCGGTGAGTGTGGACGGGCTGACGTCCGCCGTCGTCGTCCTGCTCGGCGTCTGCATCGCGGGGGACCTGTTCTCGCTCGTCGCCGAGGGTCTGGTGTACGCGGCGGCCGACGCGGCTGCGGCCCATCGCGCCGTCGATTTCGTGACGATGGCGGCCGGGTTGCAGGCGCTCGGGGTCGTCTCCTGCGGCGTCCTGTTCATCATCTGGATGGGCCGAGTCCGGTTCAACGCCGAGATCTACTCGCCCGACGGGCAGCGGCTGTCCTCCCGCTGGGTGTTCTGGGGCTGGGTGCTGCCGGTCGTGAACTTCTGGTACCCGCGCCGGATGGTCGCCGACATCTGGCGGTCGAGCGTCCCGTGGCGGGCCGGCGAGGGGGTGCCACGCCTCGCGGCCGGCCCCATCAACCTCTGGTGGGCGTGCTGGCTGGCCGTGCTGGTGGGTGAATGGTTCGTCGCCGACCCCGCGTCCGACGCCTCGCTCGGCACGCTCCGGGGCGCGGCCGTGCAGTGGGCCCTGCTCGACCTCGTCGACATCGCCGCCGCGGCCCTCGCGATCGTCGTGGTCCTGACGATCGCGAGGGCGCAGCGCGCGAAGAACGCCCTGGGCGCGCCCTACCTGCTTGTTTAGGCTTGTTTAGGAATTGTGCGGATTCGTCTTCACAGTGGCGGATTCCCGTACGGCTGTGGTGTATTCGGCACCGCCAAGAGCCGTCGAGCGCACGGGGGATACGGGCATGGGCTACTGGGGCTACTACGTCGTGGGCCGGGGCGAGCGATCGCTCGGTGAGCGGGACGCGCTCGCGGCCGTACGCGACGAGCTGACCCTTCTGGAACGGCGTGCCGACGGCTGGCAGGTGTGGGAGTGCACCGGCGGTGACGACGGCACCCGCGACATCGGCGGCATGATGACGCTGGCCCGCGAGACCGGGGCGCCCGCGCTGTTCGGGTACGTGATGGACAGTGACTGTGTCGTCGTGGAGGGGGCGGCGCCGGAGAGCGGGGCGTGGACGACGTGTCTGGCGCGGCCCGCGATGGCCGTTCACCTGGGGCGCGACGAACGCGCCCTGGAGGACTACTTCCTGGACCCGGCTGACGCCGCCGAGCGGGCGGTGGCGTGGGCGGCCGAGGCGGGCGGTACGGTGCCGGCCGGGCCGCTGGTCGACGTACTGAACGCCCCGGCCGATCCGTCCGCCGAGCATCTGTTCTTCCGCTTCCTGGAGCGGCTCGGCGTCGTCAAGTTCTGACGCCACCCCTGGCCGGGGCGCCCGCTGTGATGCTCGCTGTGACGCCGACGGTGCGTCGCACGCAGAGAGGGACAGTGCGGGCACCGTGCGGCGGCGCCCCGGTGGGGAGGCGTGATGAGCCTGGTGGAACTGATCGCTCAAGCCGATGGGAGAGCCCTGGCCGCGAGCGGTCTGGCCTGCCTCGACCGCTGTGTCCCGGTGCTGGGTGGTGACACGTGTGAGGGCAGCGGCGGCGACGACGTGCTGCGGCCCCTGTGGGGGAGCCTCGCCGACGGTGACGAGTGGGGCGGGCGGCTGGAGAAGGCGCGGGCGGCGTTCGGTGCCGGAATCCCCGTGTCCGGGGCGGCGCTTGGTGCCGGGACCCCGGTGCGCGGCGACGACGGCGAGGGGCCCGCGCTGGTACGGCGGATGCTCGATGCCGCGCCTGACCGGCTGCCCGGCGACGAGGACACCGGGCCCCTGGCAGGGAGCCTGCGGGAGTGGGCCGACGCCTGCTCGGTCGCCGCCCTCCAGATCCACCGGCTGCTCGACATCCCGGGCGGCGGAGAGGCGTCCGTGACGGCCCGGCGCGAGGGCCGGACGGAGGGCATGTCCCCGCTGGTCGCCGCCGAACTGCGCCGCCAGATCACCATCCTGGAACTCCTCGCCGAACGGGGCACGGGCGGTCTGCGCCAGGTCCTGGAGGTGTCGACGGAGGGGCGCCGGGTGCTGCGGGCGGTGGTGTCGCGGCGGGCGCGGGGGAGGGGTTGAGGGGGCGGCCGATTTGAGCGGCGGGGAGTGTTCGTACCCCGGAGTCCGCCCGTCCGTGGGGGTGGCGCCGGCGCTGATTGATGACGCCGGGCCACTCCCCGCCCGCGGGAAGCCCGCAGGGCCCCGCATCCTCCAGCGCACCGGCGCCCCGAAACATCACCCGCACCGGCCGCGCCCCATCTCGGGGCGGCGACCCGCCGGGCGATTCCTCTCCCTGTGCACCGACTGTCCGGCAATGTCCGTCCACTTGACCTGAGTGACCCGCGCCCCATAGAACGCCGAGCCCTGTCTACCGCGCGAGGCGATCATGAGCGGCGAATCGACCGGACCCGACGACGTCGTCCGGTTCTTCGGCATTACTCCCCGGCTCCACTTCGAGTTCGACTGGCACGCCGTCGAGAGATCGATCGGCCTGCGCCTTCCGCCCGCGTACAAATACCTGGCGGAGCACACGCCACGAGGCAGTTTCCAAGGGGTACTTCACCTCATCAGGCCCGGTGACCTCGACCACGACGAGACCGCGTACCTGGGGCACTACGCCTACCGGATCCAGGACATCCGCGCCGCCGGGACCTGCCCGTACCCACTGCACCCGGACGTCGGCGGACTGCTGCCCTGGGGCGAGGGCTACTTCGGGGAACTCTTCTTCTGGCGCACCGACGAAAGCGACCCGGAATCCTGGGACATCGTGTTCTGCGACGAGGAGTTCGACGACTGGCAGATCTGCGCGGGCCCGCTGCCGGCGTTCCTGGCGGCGCTCGGCCGAGGGGACATCCGATTCGACGGTCCGCCGGCCGCCGTCGGGTCGGCCCCCTTCTTCAGGGAGTTCGGAAACGACCCGTTCCGGCCCGACGTGTGATGATCCGGGACCCCGATCCGCTGGGCACGTAGGGGGGCCGGACGGGTTCCCGCCACGGCCGGGCGAACCAAGGGGTGGGGCGCGATGGAGCGCGAACGGGGTGTGCGGAGGGCACGGGCGCGGGTACGGGCGGGGGACATGAGACGGCTGGCCGCCGTCTTCGTGGAGCGGGCGGACGCGGCCAGGGGGGTGGGCGCGGGCGCGGGGCCGCCGCTGCCGCTGGACTACTCGGTGGCCAGCCTGCGCGTGGTCGACTTCCTGGTCGACGGGTTACGCAAGGGCGGCACCGAACGGCAGCGCGCCGACGACCAACACCCGGTGGACGGAGCGCTGTTCGGGCTCGGGGCCTACGTCGGTGAGGTGATGGTGCGGCGGGCCGGGGCGCGATGGACGGACTTCGACGCTTCCCAGCGCGCCTACTTCGGGCAGTCGGTGGGCGTACGGATGCCTGACGGGCGGGTGTGGAATCCGCTCGGGCGGGTCGTGAACCGGTTCACCGTCGGTCCCGAGGCGTCCCTTCAGAACTTCTATCTGACGCTGCACGGCCGCCGTTCGGACCAGGCGCAGGGGCGGGAGCCGGGTCGGGCGCCGGGTCGGGCGCCGGGGGATGGGCGCGGGCGCCACACCCGCACCCTGTGACACTTCTGTGGGCCGGGGCGCTGAGGAGCAAGGGGGCTGCAAGGCGCGGACCAGCGGTTCGTGTGTCGGGTGAAGTCGGCCGAAGAGGAAAAGGGTTGGGGCACGGAGGGGAAGGCCGGCGCCCGCATGCCCACGACGGGGAGTTGGGCGAGGCTGTCGCGCGGGCACAGCAGGGCGACGAGACCGCGTTCACGGTCGCGTACCGCATCGTGCACCCGGGGCTCCTCGGCTATGTGCGCGGCATCGTCGGCGAGGACGCCGAGGACGTGGCGTCGGACGCCTGGCTGGAGATAGCCCGCGACCTCGGCCGGTTCCACGGCGACGGCGCCGGGTTCCGCGGCTGGACCGCGACCATCGCCCGGCACCGCGCGCTCGACCATCTGCGCCGCCAGCGATCCCGGCCGCGCACCTCGGCGTTCGAGGCGGACCTGCACGATCTGCCGGGCCCGCTCAGCACACCCGAGCAGGCCATGGAGTCGCTGTCGACCGAGCGGGCCATACGGCTGGTACGGAGCTTGCCGCGCGACCAGGCCGAAGCCGTACTCCTGAGGGTCGTCGTCGGCCTCGACGGCCCCTCGGCGGCCCGCGTCCTCGGCAAGCGCCCCGGCGCCGTCCGCACCGCCGCGCACCGGGGCCTCAAACGACTGGCGCGACAGTTCACCGAGCGAGGCGAACAACCGGGTGTGACGGACGACGGCTCCGGGACGCAGGAGCAATCGGGATGAACCGGCGGAGGTGGACGGGACGTGAGTGACACGTCGGACGTGGACGGCGGCGAGGACGAACTCGCGTCGGCGCGAATCGCCGCACTGCTGACCGGCGCGCTGCGCCCGGACACGGTGGATCCGGCGGCCGAGGCCCGCGCCGTCGCCGCCTTCACGGCGGCCCGCGGGACCCACCCCGCGCGGACCCGCCGCCGCGACGACTGGCGCCCGCACAGACCGAGGCGCCCGGCGCGGCGCTCGGTGCGCGTGGGCGTCGGCGCGCTCCTGGCGGGCGTCGCGCTCGGCGGAGTGGCCGTCGCGTCGATCGGCGGGGGCGGTACGGGAGGCGGCGGCGGTACGAGCCAGGACGAACGGCACCTGCCCGACCAGCGCCCCGCACACAGCGCCCCGGAACAACTCGTACCGGAACAGCCCCCGCCGCCCAGCACGGCACCCCCCACCCCGGAGAGCCCCACCACGGGGGACACTCACGGCCCCGCCGGGCGTCCCGACACGGCGAAAAGCACCGAGGCACACTGCCGCTCGTACCTGAAGCACCTGGCGAAGGGCAAGGACAAGGGCCCCGCCCTGCAGTCCACGGCCTGGCAGCGCCTGATCCGTGCGGCGGGCGGCGAGGACCACCTCACCGCGTACTGCGAGGAAATCCTCGCCGAGACGCCCCCTCCGCCGAAGCCGACCGAAGACACACCGCCGACCGAGACGCCGTCAAAGGGCGAGGGCGAGGCGAACGGCCAGGGGAACGGCAAGAGCAACGGAAAGGGCAAGGGCATGGGCAAGGGCATGGGCAAGGGGCCCAAGAAGGACGGCTGAACCGGGAGCCGGGTGAATCGCGAGGGCGGCCGGGGTAGCCGGACCATTTCCAGTACGACTCTTTCTGTCGAAGTACGCTTAGACACATCTCGTCTCAGTCGATGTGTGGGAGGGCGAGTGAAGAAGAGTCTGCCGACCAAGCCGGACGATGTGGTCGATCGGGACCGTGAGTGGAATCTGCTCGCCGAGTTCCTCATTGATCCGGACCCGGCGATGCGGCTCGGCATCGTGTCCGGGCGGCGTCGACACGGGAAGTCGTACCTTCTGCAGGCTCTGTCCGAGCAGGTCGGTGGCCTGTACGTGACAGCCGTCCGGGAGGAGGGGCGGCTGCCGGCGATCCAGCGATTCAGTGACGCGGTCGCCACCCACGCCGGTCTCCGGCCGGGGAGCCTGCGTCTGACCGACTGGCGTGACGTCCTGTCCAATGCCCTCGATGTGACCGCCCGTTCGGCATATCCGTTGCTGGTGATCGATGAGTTGCCGTATCTGCTCCAGCACTCGCCGGAGATCCCCGGGCTGCTGCAACAGCTCTACGACGAACGCCAGCGCGGCACCCCACCCGGTGCCGGGCCGGGCCCGCGCCTGATCCTGTGCGGCTCCGCGATGAGCGTCATGCACGAACTGCTCTCGGGGACCAAGCCGCTTCGGGGACGCGCGGTGGTCGATCTGCGGCTGGGCGCCTTCGGCTACCGGGACAGCCGCACCTTCTGGCAGATCGCCGACCCGCTGATCGCCCTGAAGGTGCACGCGGTCCTCGGCGGGGCCCCCGGTTACCGGCCGGTGGCCGGCCGTCCGCATCCGGACGACGGCTTCGACGCCTGGCTTACCCGGACGCTGCTGGACCCGGGGCGTGCGGTGTACTCGCGCACCGAGACCGAGTACCTGCTGCGCGAGGACCCGAGGATCACGCAGCACACCTTGTACTACGACATCCTCACCGCGATCGCGCGGGGAGCCTCCACCCCCAGCAAGATCGGTGCCGCGCTGGAGCGCCCGCGCAATGCCGTCGCCCACCCCCTCGGAGTGCTGGAATCCACCGGCTACATCCGGCGCGAACAGGACATCCTCCGCTCCAGACATCCCGTCATCACCCTCGCCGACCCTGTGATCCGCTTCAATCAGCTCATCACCCTTCCGCAGGCCGCGGCCGTCGAGCAGGGTTTCGCCGAGCAGGTGTGGCAGCAGGCCGCTCCCACCTTCAACTCCAAGATCCTCGGGCCGCACTTCGAGGACCTGGCCCGCGACTTCACCCGTCGTTACGCCCACACCCTGCTGCCCGGTGGTCTGCCGGGCCCGGTCGGCACCACCGAGGTCGCCGACCAGGCAGCCCGTACGAAGCACGAGGTCGACGTCATCGCGCTGGCCGCCGGCGAGCGTCCGCAGGCTCCCCGCGCGAGGGTCGCACTGCTGGGCGAGGCCAAGGCGACCGCGGCTCGCCGGGGTACCGGGGACCTGGCGCGCCTGGAACATATCCGTGGCCTGCTCACGGATCAGGGGTACGAGACCTCTGCGACCACTCTGGCCCTGTACTCACTGCACGGCTTCTACCCGGACCTGATCGACCTGGCGGCCCACCGCGACGACCTCCTTCTGGTCGACCTGCCCACCCTTTACGGCAGGCTCTAGTCGGGCGGGTGCTGAGGCTTGCGGTGTCTGCCGGTGCCGGTGCGGAGGGGGGGCGGGCGTCGTGGTCACGTCGATCAGGAAGGAGCCGTCGGCGGTGCCGGGCTGGGTCAGTGACATCCCGCATATCGGCCGGCGCCACCTCGAAGCCGCGTCCAACGAGAAGGTCACCGCGGATCAGGTGTCAGCGGCGCACCCGGCGGTGAAGGCCAGGCGGCCCCCGGCGTCACCGTCCCCATCGCAGTCGACGCCCAGGCCCGGACCGAGCATGCAAGCAGAGGAACCCTGTCGGCAGTCCTCAGCCACTCTTCACAGACTGATGGACGACGAACTCGGCGTGACCGAATACTGATCGCATGCCCGAATTGATGTCGGAGGACGCGGTTCGTGACCTCGCACGGGCCCCTGCCGAAGCGCGGTCTCTCCACCGCGACGAAGTCTTCCCCGTGCACGTGCTCCTCTGCATCGCTCACCATGACAGCGATGCGAGCCGCCTGCTGAAGGCCGCGGGAGTCGAGTACCCGGCCCTGCGCGCGGCACTGGCAGCCGGTCAACCGGCGGGCAGGCCGACCAACAAGCGGGAGCTGCCGTGGTCCAGCTCGATGGAGCGCATCCTCCATCTCTCCCAGAGCTGCACCAGGAAGCGCTTCACCTCGACCCACTTGCTGGCCCTGATCCTGGACAACGACAAGGACAGCGCCCGGCTGCTGCGCGAGTGCGGTCTGAACGTCCCGGAGTTCCGAGCCACGCTGAAGGATGGCTGAATTACGAGGGTGGCCGAGGTGGCGCGGGGGCCGCCGGAGGCGTGTGGCGGGGTTCGTGGCAACGACCGGGGCCGCCACCCCCCACAGGAGAGGCCCCGGCCGCCGCACGACACGGGCCGCGCGGCGGCCCGTACCTAGTACTGCGTCAGGCGCGCGTTTTGTGTCACACCCCACTCCGCCGGGTGCTGGTTGCCGGTTGTACAAACATGGACGCGGACCTAATTCAGGCCGTAGCGTGCCATTCGCGCCGGACTGTGAAGCCGCGGCGCCGGTAGAGGCGCGAAGAGGGGCGTAGTGCTGGGGGACGACGCGGAGCTGACCGCCGCGGTGCTTGCGGCACAGAACGGGGACGACACCGGGTTCCGTACTGTGTACCGCGCTGTGCACCCGCGGCTGCTCGGGTACGTGCGGACGCTGGTCGGCGACCCGGACGCCGAGGACGTGACCTCCGAGGCATGGCTCCAGATAGCGCGGGACCTGGACCGGTTCAGCGGCGACGCCGACCGTTTCCGCGGGTGGGCCGCCCGGATAGCCCGTAACCGCGCGCTCGACCACATACGGATGCGGGGCCGGCGCCCCGCGATAGGCGCCGACGAGACCGAACTCACCGGCAAACCCGCCACCTCGGACACGGCGGGCGAGGCGATCGAGGCGCTCGCGACCAGCGACACCCTCTCGCTCATCGCCCAGCTTCCGCAGGACCAGGCCGAGGCGGTCGTGCTGCGCGTCGTCGTCGGGCTCGACGCCAAGAGCGCCGCCCAGACCCTCGGCAAACGCCCCGGAGCGGTCCGTACCGCCGCGCACCGCGGGCTGAAACGGCTCGCCGAACTCCTCGGCGACGAACCGGACGAAGACGATCCGGACGGTACGGGGATTCTCGGGGGCGTCCCTCCGCAGCGAGAACCGCGCGGACGCGCGGGAGCGTCAGCCGGTGTGACGCATTCGCGAACGCGGACGCAGAAGGACATGTGATGCCCGACGAGCGATACGAGTGGCTGGACCGCGACGCGGCGGAACGGCTGCTGCGCGGTGAGCCCCTGAAAGCCGTCGATGATCACGCTCGCGACCGTGCGGAACGCCTTGCGCAAACGCTCGACGCGCTCGCCGCGGTGGCCTCCGGCGCCCAACGCCCCGTACCCGCCATGCCCTCCGTACCTGCCGTCCCCGGTGAACTTCCCGGTGAGGCGACCGCCCTCGCCGCCTTCCGCGCCGCCCGGCACGGTCGCCCCGGCATGATCGTGGACAACGGTGTCATAAGGGACGCGGCCGGGGCCGCGTCCGGTGCCGCGTCCGGTACGGCGGGCCCCGGTGACGGGGACGACCCCGTGCTGCTCGGGCGACCCGCGCCCGTGCGGTGGGCCCGTCCCGTACGGTTCGGGCTCGTCGCCGCGCTGGCCGGGTGCATGCTCGGCGGGGTCGCCGTCGCGGCCGGTACCGGGGTGCTGCCCTCGCCGTTCGGCGGCCGGCACGACCCCGCGCCCGCCGCCTCCGTCTCCGGGCCGCCCGCCACGCCCGAGCAGCCGCTGAGTTCCCTGGTGCCGAGCCCGTCCACCTCCGCCGATGCCGACGCCGACTCCGAGGTGACACCGGAGCGTCCGCCGACGCCCTCCGGGCCGCCCAGCGCGCCCGCCGGTGAGCCCGTGAATCCGGGCGGTGTGTCCGACGGTGACGCATCGCGGTCCGGAGCGTCGTGGTGGGCGCGGACCGTCGACGCCTGCCGGGACTACCAGGCCGGCACCCTGGACGCGGCGGGGCAGCGGAAGTTGGAGCGGGTGGCCAAGGGCGCGGACCGGGTGGACCGGTTCTGCGGCAAAGTCCTTGATCACAAGAGTGGCAACGGGACCGGCAACGGGACCAAGGGCGCGGGCGGCGGCCGGGACGGGGAGTACCGGGGCGGCGACGGCGACGGCGGGGGTGACGAGGACGGGGACGGCGGAGTCGATGACCAGGGGTCGGGCAACGGGGACGGCGAGACGTCCTGGGGGGAGCCGGGCGAGGGGATGGTGCCGTCGTTCGCGCCCACGACCGAGCCCGCACCCGAGAGTTCTCCCGAGGCGTCCCCCTCAACCGACACCTGAACTCAACGACCGACGCCTGAAGAGGGCGGCCGGACGGCGCTTACCAGCCACCCGACCAGGGAACCCGACCGCGTCGCCTACCCCAGCTACCGCCCCCACCAGCCATTTCCTCACCCGGATGGGGTTCTTTTCGGTCAGGTGTGACGTTTTTTGAAGGCGCGGCGCAGTAAGAAGTGAGCCGACTGGTCATCGGCCGTGCGCGAGCCGGGGTTCCCCCCGTACCTTCGGCTCAGCGCCACAGGCGCGGGCGGGACACGTTCCCCCGGTCCCGCCCGCGCCACATAAATCAACCCGTCAGCGTCACCAGTAGATGACGACCTTGTCGCCCGTCCTCACCTGGCCGAACAGGGACGCGATCTTCTCCTTGTCCTTCACGTTCACGCAGCCGTGCGACGCGCCGGTGTAGCCACGGGCCGCGAAGTCCGACGAGAAGTGGACGGCCTGGCCGCCGCTGAAGAACATCGCGTACGGCATGGGCGTGTGGTACAGCGTCGACACGTGGTCGCGGGACTTCCAGTACACGGTGAACGTGCCCTCGCGGGTCGGCGTGTACTGCGAGCCGAAGCGGACGTCCATCGTGGAGATCGCCGCGCCGTCGACCATCCACGTCAGGGTGCGGCTGTTCTTGCTGATGCACAGGACCCGGCCCTTGAGGCAGCTCGGGTCCGGCTCGGCGGCGGGCTGGCCCCCGTTCGCGTACAGCTCGTCGCGGGTCGGCTTCTCCGTCATCTCCGCGAGGCGTTCCAGGGTGACCGTGTCCACGGAGCCGGTCTCGGGGAGGCCGCGCTTGCCCTGGAAGCCCTTGACGGCCTTCACCGTCGAGGTGTCGTACCGCCCGGTCGGGCCGTCGAAGAGCCAGGCCACCGCGCGCAGCCGCGCCTGGAGGTCCCGTACGCGCGCGCCGCTGTCGCCCATGCGGAGCAGCACCTTGGCGGGCGCCGATGCCGACGGGTTCGCCGTCGTACCGGCCGGCTTCGCCCCCGGCTTCTTGCCGCCGGGGCTCTTGTCCGGCTTGGGGTCCGTCGTCCCCTTGCCGGATCCCGTACCGCTGTCGGAAGGGGTCGCCTGTGCCTGGCGCCCCTTGCCGTCCGTGCCGACGGCCTGAGCCGTGCAGCCACTCACCACGGCCGTGACCGCCGCCACCGCGACACCCACGCGCCACCCGCGCACTCCACGCGCGCCGTACCCCGCGCGCGCCGTCGTCCCGGATCTGTCTATGACACCCGTCCTCATCGCTGCCCCCGTCCGTCCGTCCGCCGTGTGCCAGTGGAGATGTTTCCCGGGCGCACGCGGTTGCGAACTACGGCGGAATGTTCCTGCGCGACGCATGCTGTCAGCAAGAGGGAGCTTCTTCGCGGGAGCGACACGAGCGGAGGTGGACGCCATGGCGCGCGAGTCGGAGTCCGGACAGCCCGTCGAGCCGGTGTACGGGCCGGACGCGCTGGCCGGCTGGGACCCGGCCGAGCGCCTGGGCGAGCCGGGCGCGTACCCCTTCACGCGCGGGGTGTACCCCACGATGTACACCGGACGGCCCTGGACGATGCGGCAGTACGCCGGGTTCGGTACGGCCGCCGAGTCCAACGCCCGCTACCGGCAGCTCATCGCGCACGGCACCACCGGCCTGTCCGTCGCCTTCGACCTGCCCACCCAGATGGGCCACGACAGCGATGCGCCGATCGCGTCGGGCGAGGTCGGCAAGGTGGGCGTGGCGATCGACTCGGTGGACGACATGCGGGTGCTGTTCGACTCCATCCCGCTCGACCAGGTGTCGACGTCGATGACGATCAACGCGCCCGCCGCGCTTCTGCTCCTCCTCTACCAACTGGTCGCCGAGGAGCAGGGCGTCCCCGCCGACCGGCTCACGGGCACCATCCAGAACGACGTCCTGAAGGAGTACATCGCGCGCGGGACGTACATTTTCCCGCCCAAGCCGTCGCTGCGGCTGACCGCCGACATCTTCCGGTACTGCCAGGCCGAGATCCCGCGCTGGAACACCATTTCGATCTCCGGGTACCACATGGCGGAGGCGGGGGCGACGCCCGTCCAGGAGATCGCGTTCACGCTCGCGGACGGCATCGCCTACGTGCGGACTGCGGTCGCGGCCGGGATGGACGTGGACGAGTTCGCGCCCCGTCTGTCGTTCTTCTTCGTGGCGCGGACGACGCTGCTCGAAGAGGTCGCCAAGTTCCGGGCGGCGCGGCGGATCTGGGCGCGGGTGATGCGGGACGAGTTCGGCGCGAAGAATCCCAAGTCACAGATGCTGCGCTTCCACACCCAGACGGCGGGCGTCCAGCTCACTGCGCAGCAGCCCGAGGTGAACCTCGTCCGGGTGGCCGTCCAGGGCCTCGGCGCCGTCCTCGGCGGCACCCAGTCTCTCCACACCAACTCCTTCGACGAGGCCATCGCGCTCCCCACGGACAAGGCGGCCCGGCTCGCCCTGCGCACGCAACAAGTCCTCGCGTACGAGACGGATGTCACGGCGACCGTGGACCCGTTCGCCGGGTCGTACGTCATCGAGAGCATGACGGACGGTGTGGAGGAGGCGGCGCTCGCGCTGATGGCACGGGTCGAGGACCTGGGCGGCGCGGTCGCCGCGATCGAACAGGGCTTCCAGAAGGCTGAGATCGAGCGCAGCGCGTACCGGATCGCCCAGGAGACCGACGCCGGCGAACGGGTCGTCATCGGCGTCAACCGCTACACGCTGGACGAGGAGGAGCCGTACGAGCCTCTCCGGGTCGACCCGGCGATCGAGTCCCAGCAGGTGGAACGCCTGGCGAAACTCCGCGCGGAACGGGACCGGTCGGCCGTGGACTCGGCCCTGAAGGACCTGCGCCGAGCGGCGGCGGGCACGGAGAACGTCCTGTACCCGATGCGGACCGCTCTGCGGGCGCGGGCGACGGTGGGGGAGGTGTGCGACGCGCTCCGCGAGGTGTGGGGGGCGTACGTACCGAGCGATGTGTTCTGAGGGGCTGCCTCGGGTGTGAGGGGGTTCAGTGGTGCCAGGCCGAGCCGTTCACGTTGTGGATCATGCGTTGCAGGGTTTTGAGGGTGCGGACGTACTCCTCGTCGGGGATGTCCGCGTGGATGGTCGCGCGTACGGCTGTCTGGCGTTCGGCGGCGCGGGCCTGGAGTTCGGCGCCTTCCGGGGTGAGGGTGAGCAGACCGTTCTCCTCGGTGACCAGGTCGCGGTCGAGCAGGGTGTCGATCTCGTCGAGCATCGTGAGGGTGCCGACCTTCAGATAGCCCTGGAGGAAGTCGGCCAGTTCGGCGCGGTCCCGGCCGCCCGGTGAGCCGGCCAACTGACTCAGCACCCACCACTGCGGCTGCGAAAGCCCGACCTCGGCGAGGCGCGCGCGGATGTAGGTGACCACCGCGTCCTGTGCGGCCCAGGCCCAGTAGCCGATGGGCTGTCGTACGAGTCCGGCGTCGTCGTGTGAGTAGTCCATACGGCGAACGTAGAACCTGGACCGAACTTGAGGTCAAGCGCTGCCGTCAGCGTCCCGAGCGACGGTTCTTGGATTTGGTGGCGGAGTCTGTACGCGACGAGTTCGCGGCGTTGTGCCGAGAACCGCTCGATTGGCCCGACCGGCGGTCGGACCGTCGCTCCGAGTGACGTTCCGAGTGACGCTCCGAGTGACGCTCCGAGCGGCGGTCCGAGCGATCGGCGGGCGGCGTCTGCGCGTAAGGGGCGACAGGCGCCTGACCCGCTTGCCGCTGCGATGGGGTGGGGTCGTGTACCAGGTAGGCGAACGGATCGGCTGGGGGCTGGAGGTACGTGAACGGATCGGTTTCGCGTGCCTGGAACGCGAACGGATTGGGTGTCCCCGTGTAGGCGGGCGCCTGGGCGTTGCTGCGCGTGATCTCCGCGTGCAGCAAGCGCGACTCGGGGTTCAGGAACGTGAACGCATGGGGTGCCCCTGTGTACGCGGGCGGCTGGGCGGCGCCGGACGTCATGGCCGGGCCGGTACGACCGCGCGTGGCCTGCGCGTCCAGCTCCCGCGAATCAGGGTGCAGGAACACGCTGACGTGCCTGGGCTGGGTCGCTGTTGATTCCTCGTAACTCGGAGGGGGTTCGTCCCCCGACTGGCTCGCGTTCGGCGAATATCGACCGGTCATGATCTCGCTGCCCCCTTGCCTGGTGGAACACTGCTGTCCTGGGGACAACGGGGGTGACTGGTCGACGGTTCATCGCCTGTCGGGGTTGTGGCGGCGGGCCCAGGCAACGGCGTGGGGGGTGGCGACGAGGGGCAGTTCGCGGAGGGGCGGTGGGACCTGGTTCATGCGGGTGGTTCCGCGGGCTTGGTGGGCCCACAGTGATGTCCTGTGCCCCGCTTCATCCCCGTCGATACGATCTTCCCGCCCATCCTGACCGTCCCGGAGGAGCAGACGTGACGCAGCGGAACGCGGACGAGCGCCCGGACGTCGCCGCCGCCGTCGTCGTGAACGAGGGGCGTGTGCTGATGGTGCGCCGCCGGGTCAGCGAGGGCCGGCTCTCCTGGCAGTTCCCGGCCGGAGAGGTCGAGCCGGGCGAAGAGCGTGAGGACGCCGCGGTGCGCGAGACCCGGGAGGAGACCGGGCTGACCGTGGCGGCTGTGAAGCCGCTCGGCGAGCGCGTCCACCCGAAGACGGGTCGGCTGATGTCGTACACGGCCTGCGAGGTAGTGGACGGTACCGCCCACGTCGCGGACACCGAGGAACTGGCCGAACTCGCCTGGGTTGCCCATGCTGAGATCCCGCAGTACGTGCCGTACGGACTGTTCGAGGCGGTGCGGGAATACCTCGACGCGACGTTGCCTTCTTGAGCGGCCTCGGGCCACAGCCGTGTGTGCGAGCAGCTCGGCGGCCCGTGGGGATCAGATTTCGTACGGGTCTTCCTCTATGACGGATTCGATGTGGTCCAGCGCGTCCTTCAGGTTGCTCGGGGCGGCCGACAGGCGCTTTCCCCGACTGGCCACCTTTTTGAGGATGTCGAGGGTTACGACAGATGACATCTCGCCGACCACGAGCATCAGCTTCCCCGCCTCACGCTCAGCCGCTTGCCATGACTTCACTTGAACGAGGCTGTCGAGCAAGCGAACGGCTGCCACGTTCTTGTATCCGACGTGAGAGCCATCCTGGTGCTGCATCGCCTTTTCGAGTACGGGGATTGCCTGGCGCCATTCCGCGGCTTCGTGAAGGGTCCGTCCCTGTTGCCTGTCCATCTCCCGGTCGGACACCCACCACGCCCAAGAGGGCTCGTCGCCGGGCGCGCTTTCCTGGAGCAGCGATCGGGCACGTTCGAAGGAACGAGCAGCTTCCGAGGTATCGCCGGACGCCGAAAGCCCCTGCGCCTCTCTTGCCCTGAACATGGCTTCGACTCGTGGGCTGAGTTTTCCCTGGTCGAGCACGGACCGTGCGATTGCCAGGGCTTCGCGCGAACGCCCGACCCAATCGGCGAGCATCCCCATGTTCTGGAGGGTGATCAGTTCAGTCGATCGATCCCCGGCAAGCCGAGCGAGAAAGAGGGCTTCCTGATTGAACCTCCGGGACGCACTGAACTCCCCTTCATTGAACAGCGCCCATCCCGTGATCTCAGCCAACTCGGCTGCCGCTGACTGGATGTCATGCTCGTAGCGAGGCTCGTAGTCGCCCGCGCCCAATCGGCTATGAACAGTCTTGAATGAACGCGCGGCTAACTCCGCAATAGGAAGGCCGTGCATCTCGTTGTCGAGTGCGACCAGCCGTTGGGACATCTGCCGAATGGCGAGCGCGTAGTCGTCTCTTCGGCGGCCGTTCAGCGCGGGCAGTGGCAAGGGCAAGCCGGCGAGAGCATGCGGCGTTTCGGTGTTGGCCCCGATGACGCTGGTCATACCGTCATTGTGGCCGACAAGGGGCCAACAGTCGGCCACCACCGTTCAGCCACCGGGTGCGCCGAAGAAGCACTGCGGTACGCCCACTCGGCCGCGGTCGCCATGGGGCGGGGAGTTCGCCCCGCGTGACGACGTCTTGCAGGCGTACGGTCCGGTGACCGTGGCCTTGAAGCGGTCCGAGAACGCGATGATCGCCGACAAGCCGGACGTGGTCCTCAAGCTGTCGGCGCGTATCCCGACGGGCGGCATGCGACCGACCTCCAACAACCGGCACACGCCCGCGCGCGGGACTATCACGAGCACGGTCGAGGTCTTGCAGCGCCGTCAGAGGGCTTCGCTGTTCTCCTGGCCGGTGGTCGCCGTACTCTCGGACCATGGCTGAGCACCTGGGAGACCGGTGGCTTGAGCAGAAACGCAAACACAGCGCGCGCTTACCGACTTTGCATGCCTTGGCCCAGGGACTCGGTGTCGAGTTGACTTCCCTGCTCGGTGATCCGCCAGGGGTTCCGGCGGGAGATCGCCGACGCGTGGACGCTCTACCACGGCGCGGAGTTCGGTCGGCTGATGGAAGTGCTGCCCGGCATCATCCATGACGCCCGCTTCACGGCATCGGTCGGCAGCGGGGACGAACGGTCGGCCGGGCAGGCGGCCTTGGGCAAGGCCCTCCAGTTGGCCGGCCACCTCGCCATCCGGCTCGGCAAGACGGACTTCGCGCTGAGTGCGCTGGAGCGTGCGATGAACGCCGCCGAGGGCGTCCGTGTATGGGGCGGCCTGCTGATGTCGGCGGCGACGAGCGCGGCCCGCTCGGGCGACTACGACACCGCGAGCGACATGATGACGACGGCCGAGAAGGCGACGACGCGGCTGGCCGCGCTTCCGCCTGCGGTCAACGGCCGTATGAGGTGTCGGTGTTCAGCCGCTCGTCCGTACGCATCGAGCGCGTACGCCTGGCCGTACAGCACGCCCGCCCCCAAGAGGCACTGAACCTCGCCCAGGGCATGCGCCTCAGCGCCGACACCCCGCCGTCATGGCGTACATGGCTTCTGCTGGATGTCGCCCGCGCCCACACGGACCTCGGCAACGCCGAAGGCGCGGTGAAGGCGCTGACGCGACTCCGCGAGATCGCCCCGGCCTGGATGCGGCACCACACCCTGGCGGTCTCGATAGTGAACGACCTGTGGGCCCTACCGAATCACCCGCCAGGGCTCCGCAAACTCGCGGAGTTCCTTGGAGTCACCAGCTAGGGCAGCGCGCGTGCGGGATCAGACCGACAGACCCTTCACATGGGTCACGAAGGCTGACCACGCTGTCCCTGCGATGACCAGAGCGGGACCGGTCGGCGCCTTGCTGTCCCGGACCGGGACGCCGCCGTCGTGGCCGTCGATGGGAAGTGACTCGTGCTCTGGCCGGGGATTGCTCAGCGCCAGATGGCGGGTGGTGCTGCGAGGCTCCATCGCGGCGGACGATGGGGCCTGGGTGAGAGTTTGAGGTGAGGCTTCAGTTTCCGAGGTGCGGGTCCTGGACGGCCGACACGAACGACGACCATGCGGACGGTTCGATGACGAGCGCCGGACCGTGCGGGTTCTTGGAGTCGCGGACCGGAACTCCGGACGGGTACCCATCCAGCACCTCGACGCAGCTTCCGGCCTCACTGTTGCTGTACGACGACTTGCGCCAGCCGCTCAGTATGGAGGCGTCCGTGATCGTGTGCTCAGTCATGGTGTCCGTATTCCTTTGCTGTCGTCCTCAGTAGGGCGAGTGACTCTCGCAGAGGCAGCGCGTCGCTCAGTGCGAGAGCGTATCGCCCTTGAAGTTGCTCAAGCGCTGCCGGAGAGTCGTGCACCTTCCCGATGCGCGAGCCTTCGCTGTAGGCGACGGGGGGTTGGTCCTCGAACCACATCAGCGTCAACATGCTCTGCATGAGCGGGTGCACCCCCAACCCGAAGGGCATCACATGCACACGCACCCGTCCGACCTCGGCCAGGCGCACGATGTGCGTGAGCTGCTCGGCCATGACCTTCGGTCCACCCACCGGGCGCCGTAACACGGACTCGTCCAACAGAGCCCAGACTACGGGTGTCAGGGGATCGTCGAGAATCCTGCCGCGTGCAAGGCGTGCGACGAGCGTCTTGTCACGCTCCGCCTCACTGAACGGGGGATATGCGGCGTTCAGGACCGTACGGGCGTACGGCTCCGTCTGAAGGATGCCGGGCACGAACGAGATCGCGAACTCGTGGATCACCTTGGCTTGTTGTTCGAGGACGCGTGCCGGTTCGAAATAGTCGGCCACCTCCTGGTCACTTTCGGGACGGAAGTTGCTGAGCACATTTCCTGTGTTCAGCGCCCGATCCAGCCTCAGTGCGTCCTCCACGGACGGGATGCGGCGTCCCGCCTCGATGTGCGAGATGTGCGAGCGGGTCATCAGGGCGGCATCGGCCAACTCCTGTTGCGTGAGACCCGCAGCCTCCCGCTGTTCCCTCAGCCAGTTGCCGTAAGCAGTACCCATAGCCTGACTCCCCTTTGCGACAAGTCGCTTGTCACCCGGTTCCTACTGGTCAGAGTGAGCGTCGCCACTCGACTCTAGTTCTACACAACGTGATTGCTCGATTGCGGGCAGACAGAAAAAGAGACCTAGGGAGCGGCGATGGCGAGGCAGGTGGAGGCAAATCCGGTGGTTCCGGAGCGCGGGGCGGTCGTGTACGACCCCGGAACACACAAGGTGGGGGAGTACCGGGACCGCGCCGGGCCCTACGTCATGCTGCGCCCCGTGGGTGGCGGTCGCGAATGGGAAGCCGATCCCGCTCGCATCCGCCCCGCCACCCCCACCGAACGCCTCAGCGCCGCCGTCAAAGCCGCCAACCAGCGGGCGGAGCGCGCCGTATGAGTACCCGCTCCGTCATCCGCCACGAGCGGTGGACCCTCGAACCCGACCTAGAACCGGACGCCGAAGCCACCACGTACGCCATGCAATGCGCCGTATGCGAAGCCGCCTCGGACACCGACGAAGACTTCGCCGACCCCCAGAACTGGGCCCTCAACCACAGCGGGCGCAACCCCTCTCACCACTCCTACCGCGAAATCACCACCCAGCCCTGGCGCACCTGGATGCACACGGCCCCCGTGCGCTGGGGATTCGACGTGGGCGACGTCGTCTGGGACGACCACGCGCGCCGCCGAGGGGTGGTCACCGTCCGCAACGGCGGCTCCGTACGTCTCTCCGGCGACTCCGGCCAGGAATGGATCACCGACATCGACTCGGTCGCCACCTACCCGACCGACCTCGACCCCGACTGCCCGGCAGGCGCCGTGGCGATGAAGGTCGGGCCGGACAGTGTGCGGATCGGCGACCGCGTACGCGTACAGGGACAGATCCACGCGGTCCACGACCTCCGGCCCCCCGTCAACAACACCTCCCGCACCCTCGTACTCCCCGGCCACGGCGACTGGACCATGAACCAGCCCCGCATCATCTACCGACCCCTCACCCCACCCCCGGCCACCCCATGAAACGCTGCACCAGCCAATTCGCACCCCCACCCGACATGCAGACCGAAGCCTGCCGCCTCGCAGGCGTCTACGCCGACGACGACGCCGCCCTCGTCCTCGAATGCGAACTCCACGAGCACGACGAGTACGACGAGCACCACGCCGCCGGCATCATCGAGGCCCAGGACGAGACCGGCCGTATGACCTGGGTCTGGTGGCGCGCCGGGGTCGAAATGCGCGACACCTGCCCGATCAGCTCCCACCCTGACCACCCTGACCACCCCGACCACCACGACCGCGTCGACCACGAAGCATGCGGGCTCTTCGCCGGTCATCCGGGCCCCCACACCTGGGAATGAATCCGACGGGTCGGGTCCCGCTACGCTGCTCCTCCCACGTCCGACAAGGGGGAACAGTGGCTGACGACGCCGACTACCTCGCCGAAGAGGCGGTCAACGCGGAACTGACCCGCCGTATCGACGAGTTGACCAACCTCGTCCTGGAGGCCGAGGCGGCCCTCGGGGAGGTACTGGAGGTCGTCCAACGCCAGTCGCCGCCCCGGACCGAGGACTCCGCCGCCTCGACCCCGGACACCCCGGCCTTCCAGGCCGACGAGGCCGACGACAGGACCTAGGTCGTCTGTGAAAGTGCTGGTCACAGCCGTTCGTTGATGGCGCGACCAGCACGGTCGCTTCGCAGCGGACGGCGACTTCGTCGCACCTTGTGGCGACGGTCCCGTGGCGCTTGAGGCGCCTGATCCCGCGCCGGCCCTCGCCCACTCCCTCGCGCGCGCCGCATCATCGCCTGATCGGTCCCCGCAACGAACATGCCCGCACCGGACGGTCTCAGGATCGGAAATCGCGCGCCCACGCGCAGGATCCACGACTGGTCCCGAAGGCCGCCCCGCCGAACCAACCGGCCACTGGGCGATCGTCCTGCTCGATCCGAGCCGGCGGAATTCCCCATGCGGCGCAGTCCTGGTTCTCACGCCGGTAGACGAGGACGCCGCCCCAGGGCGTCATTGATCCCGCCGACGACATGAGATGTCTCCAGCCGGGCCCACTGTCCGTTCGTCGTCGGATCCCAGCGCTTCGTCGGTCTCGACCCCCCTTGACATAAGCGGGGTTGAGGAAAATACTAACGCCGTTAGGTCATCTAACGGCGTTAGGGTTTCAGATGGGTAAGCGGGAAGAGGTTCGTCGGCGGACGTTCGCCGAGATCCTGGACACTGCCGGCCGCATGGCGGAGGCCGAGGGCTGGCAGGCCGTGACGATCCGGCGGATCGCCGCCGAGATCGGCTACAGCGCGCCGGTGATCTACCAGCACTTCCCGAGCAAAAGCGCCGTGCTGCGAGAGCTGCTGGAACGGGCCAATGCCGACCTGCTGGAGCGGATGCAGTCCGCGGTGACGGACGGGCCGTCGTCGCGGGCCCCGTATCTGGCGGCAGCCGCGTACCTGGAGTTCGCTCGTTCGCAGCCCGGTCCGTATCAGCTCGTGTCGGGCGGGGCCGGCACAGACATCGACGCTTCCACCCGCCGCGCAGCCGCCGCCGAAGTGCTCGCCTTCACCAGGCGCGTCGTCCGTGCCTGGGCGGCCGAGACCGGAGCCGAGCCGGTCGACCTCGACGACGCCTGCGACCTGCTGTGGGGCACGCTGCACGGTCTCGCCGGCATCGGGTCGATCGAGGACGTCGGATTCGACCGCGCCCTGCACCTGGCCGAACAGGCGGTGTCGGCGCTGCTCGGCTACTGGTCCGCCCCGCCCCCGAACGCCCGCGCGCACCGCACGTCTGCCGATCGTCCGAAAGTCAGGGGAGAGAAATGATCTACCACCACAACCGTTTCACCTTCAAGAAGACCGCCACCGCCGAGCAGCGCGAGGAGGCCCTTGCGAGCCTGCGTCATCAGGGCGAGTCGATCGACGCGGTCACGCGATACGTCGTCGGCAGGGATATCGGCGGCGCGTTCGAGTACGGCGCCGTGTTCGTCCTCGGAGACCTCGACGGGTACTGGGAGTACCTCATGGCGCCCTCGCACGCCCACACCGACCGGATCGGCCTGCCGCTGGTCGAAACCTTCGTCTCCTACGACACCACCGACAGCGACGACCCCGACATAGCCCGGAAGATCGCCGAGCTTCACGAGCGCCGCTACGCGGGCGACCCGGCCCTCACGAAACTGGTGACCGACCTGCCCTCCTACAGCGGCAGCGGCGCACCGTCCCCCACCCGGCAGCAGATGGGTGAACGCTGAGGGATCGGCGGCCGAACCCGGAAGACGCCGAGCACTGTGCCGCCACGACGCCCGGGGGAGTCACGCCCGGGGGAGTCACACCCCCCGGGCGATCTGACCGGCTACCGGGCAGGACCCTGGCGGGTGTTGCCTTGAGGCGCCTGCCCCCAGGGCTGCTGGGTGGCGGACGTGGCCGGATAGGCGGTCGGCTGCCCCTGGTGCCGGTAGGAACCGGTGGCCCGGCCTGCGGCGGACTGCTCGGGCAGATAGGCCCCCGCCCCCACCCCGGCCCCGTACGGCGCGACCGTCAGCCCCTGCATCCCCGCCGACAGCGAGTCCGTGCCGGACAGGTACGGCGCGGCACTGTTCACCGGAGCAGCCGCGAGGCCGGCCGTGTCGAATGCCGTGTAATTGCCGGACGCCGCGTAGTTGTCGGGCGCCGCGTAGCCGCCGAAGTCGACGTACTCGCGGGAAGACTCCGCGAGCAACGCGTCCATGTCCACCCCGTCGAACATCGGCGCCTGCTGCTGGGCTCCGTACGCCGACCCGATCTGCCCGCCCTGCGACAGCGAAGCGTCGTCCGCGCCGAACTCCTCCGCGCGAAACGCCGCCCGCAGGTTGTAGTGCATCCCCATCGCCGTGCCGTAGTCGTTGACCACGACCCCTGCGGCAAGCGCCTTCATCTGTACGGCGCGATCCATCATGTCGAGCGAAGGGTCGGCCAGGAACGGCGGCACCGCGCTTCCTGAAGGGCCGTGCGCCGACTGCGGTGTGTTCAGCCGCACCACCACCGCGTCCTGGCCCTGCCCGGCCGATTCCGGATGCAGCGCCACCCGCAACCCCACCGGCGGCATGTCCGGCCACCCCGCCATGCGCTCCCGGTAGGTCTCGTACACCTCCAGCGCCGCGATCTCCGGTATCAGGGACGGCACGTCAGCGGGCGCGGCTCCCCTGTCCTGCCGCTGCGCACTGTCCTGCCGTTGTTCCCGTTGTCCCCGTTGTCCCCGTTGCTGCGGCGGCTCCGCCGTGCCGTCCTTGCGGTTCTTCCGCAGCTCCCGCATCTTGTCCCGCTGACGCTCCCTCCTCTTCGCGGCGGCGTCCGGGTTCTGCTCCAGCTTCTCCCGCTCCCGCTCCCACCCCGGCTTCGCCTGCTCCTTCCGCCGGGGAATCGGCCCGTCCGCCCGCCGTTCCCCGTACCGTTCCCTCGGCTCCGGCGCCTTCCGCTTCTCTTTCCCACCCGTGCGATCCGGTGACATGGCGCTCTCCGTCCTCTCGCTTTCCCGGAAGCCCCCCACCACCACGACGGGCCGCATCGCTGCCCGGTTCAGCGCCCGGCGCCCCCGCCGACCGGAACCTTCGCCTCACCAGCCGCCCCCGCCCCCGACACCCCCGAAGACAACAACCTCCGTATCAACGGCGTCATCCACCCCTCCACATACCGGTACAACACCCACGCCAGCACCAGCATCGCCAGAATCGTCAGCGGCAGCGTCGCGTACGCCGGGATGCCCAGGGTCCGGTGCAGCGCACCGATCACCACCCAGCCCAGGTGTTCGTGCACCAGATAGAAGGGGTAGGTGAGGGCGCCCGCCAGCGTCAGCCACCGCCAGTTCGCCCACTGGAACTTGCCCAGCGCGATCGCGCCGACCAGGACGAAACCCGCCGTCACGATCAGGATGATCACGGCCGACGACCGGTACGAGAAGGCGCGCGGGTCCGGCTCGTGCCACAGACCCGCCACCGCGTAGTGCTGCCCGATCAGCCAGCTCACGCCGACGATGCCCCAGGCGGTCGCGTCCCGGCGGTTGCGGTGCAGCAGGTAGAGGCCGATGCCGCCGATGAAGAAGGGCGCGTACTCGGGCATCAGGACCAGCTTCAGGAACGGTTCGCCCGACGCCTGCGCCAGCGCCGCCGCCAGTGTCCAGACCGCGCAGAACAGGACCACGCGGCGCCGGGTCGCCCCGGGCAGCACCACGCACAGGGCGAAGAGCGCGTAGAAACGGATCTCCGCCCAGAGGGTCCAGCAGACGCCGAGGACCCGGCTCACCCCCAACGGCTGCTGGAGCATCGTCAGATTCACCAGCGCGTCGCTCGGCGACACCGCCTTGTACGCGACGACCGGCAGCGCGAACACCGCCGTCACGATCAGGATCGCCGCCCAGTACGACGGCAGCAGACGGGAGGCGCGCGAGGCGAAGAACGAGCGCAGCGGGCGGCCCCAGCCGCTCATGCAGATCACGAAACCGCTGATCACGAAGAAGATCTGCACGCCGAGACAGCCGTACGCGAACCACGGGTGCAGCGTCGGGAACTGGTCCCTGGGCGAGGTACCCCACGCCCGGGACACATCGCCGCCCCGGCCCCCGTAGTGGTACAGCGCCACCATCAGCGCGGCGATCAGCCGCAATCCGTCCAGGGCCCGCAGCCGACCGCCGCCGGACTTCTTGCTCGCCGCCTCGGAAGCGGCGGCTCCTCCGGAAATGCCGGCGCCCTCGGAAACGGCGGGCCGCGTGACCCGTGTCCGCAGCGTCTCGGTCCGCAGCGTGTCGGTCACGGTGTTAACCCCTGTGCGTAGCTGTTCCGTGCTTGATCGGATTCTTCCGGGCCGTGCCGACACCTTTTCGAAGTTCGTCCGAATGCGGGGCGCGCGGCCATTTTCAGCACACCTTAGGGCGGCCCACAGGAAACTCCTGTTCGAGGAGGCCACCATTTACCCGACGGAAGTCATGTGTTCATCTGTGTGTCGCTTTGTGAAATGCGACCGGGGGGTGAGAGCCGTGGTCGGCTCTCACCCCCCGGAGGGTCACTGCACGGGTCGGCCCGTCAGCTCAGCGCCCGCTTCAGGCTGCGCGCCTTGCGCGCGACCCGCCGCACGGTCGCGTTGCGCGGCAGGAACGACAACTGCGCGGGCAGCGCGCCCGGCAGGGCGAGCGTGGTGAGCCTGCGTCGCTTGAAGTACCGCCAGGTGCGCTCGTTCAGATGGGCCGTCAGATACTTCTCGGCGTCCGCCCGGCGGTCCGGATAGACCTTCGGCTGCATCGCGAAACCGACCGCCACCACCAGACCGTTCAGCTCGTCGCCGGCCTTCCCGATCCGCTGCTCCTCGACGGCCTTGCGGTTCGTCAGGTCCGGCAGCAGCACGTCCACCAGGGTCAGCGGGACCCGGTTGCTGTTCTGGTACGGCGTGAGCCGGTCAAGGAGCGTGTCCGTGCCGACCCGCGCCACCGGCAGCCCGTACAGCGCGGACGCGGTGAGCAGCGCCGTGGAGAAGCAGCCGACGACCAGCGCGGGCCGCATCCGCTGGTACAGCACCTCGGCGAGTACCGGCGAGTCCAGGACGGTCAGTTCGACGCCCAGCTTCTCGGCCTCCGCCTCAAGCCCCCGTGACCAGCGGGCCGGCGCCGTCGGATGCGGCTTGAACACGATCCGCCGGTGGCCGAGGTCGACCGCGCCGCGCAGCATCCGCAGATGCAGGTCCTCCTCCTGCTCGTCGGTGAGGATCTCCAGCGCCGAGAGGTACTGGCCGAGCAGCAGCGCCGGGGTCTCCAGGTCCGGCAGCGCGGCGGCCGACACGTCGTCGCCGAGTTCGCCGAGGACCTTCAGGAAGGCGTCCGTGGGGACGATCTCGGGCCGTACGCCGAACTCGGTGAGGAGGAGCGGGGTCAGGCCCGGGACGAGGTCCAGGTGCAGCAGGCGCCGTACCCGGGTGCCGACCAGCGGGTCGAGCTTGTTGCGGGTCGGCCCGTAGCTCATCAGGCCGTCGGCGTAGACCTCGATCGGGGCGCCGGTGAAGATCTGCGCCACGGCCATCGCCGGGTTGACCTGGATGGACTCCACGACCAGCGAGACGTCGTCGTCGCCGAGCCGCCAGGCGAGCCGCAGATGCCGCTCCCACAGCGGGACGTCGTCCGCGCGCACCGCCCAGGCGCCCGGGTGGAACGGGGCGATCGTCTCGTTCCACGACAGGATCTCGTCGAAGCGGCCCCGCAGCCGCTCGAAGCCCGGCATCTCGTCCAGCGACGGCGAGGTCTCCGGGGTCGCCGCATTGTTCGCGACGAGCAGCACGTTCCGGTCGGCCGGGCCGAAACAGTCGGCGTCCAGGGCGGCGGCGAGGGTCGCCGCGCCGTAGAGCGTGGACGAGAGGAAGATACGGGTGGTCACGCGGCCACCCCCGCCGGGGCGGGACGGCGGCGCAGCCGGCGCAGGCGCGTGGCGCGCTGGAGATCCATGGAGTCCAGCGCCTCGTCCAGGTAGGGCTGAGGCATCCGCTTCAGCGCCCCCGCGCTCAGGGCCTTCAGTTTGCGCGCCACGGGGGGTTCGAACCTTTCGATGGATCCCAGATGATGGGAAATGATCGCGCAATAGGTGCGCACGGCCTTGGGCAGCAGTTTCTCGGCGTCGGCGTCCTCTGACGTCTCCTGGATGACCTCGTCGAACGCACGAATGAAATCGAGCTGGCGTACGTCACCGATCTGGGTGAGCGACGACGCGACCCCGCGCCGGTAGAAGACGCCGAGCAGATTGACGGCCGCGAAGGATTCCGCCTCGCGGTGCAGCCGCCAGATCCACGGCCGGTCCTCGGCGGTACGCAGCCCGTCCGTGAAATGGATGAGGCCCTTGTCGACCAGACGGCGGTGGTAGACCCCGGCCCAGGCGTAGGCGTAGTCGACGGACGTCGTCCGGTCGGCGGGCAGAATGGCGTCGCGGGGCCGCATGACCTCGCCGCGCCTGCCGTGCGGCACGCGGTGGATCGAACGGGCCCGGCCGGTGCACTGGACATGGTCGGTACGGACGAAGTCGCACCCCAGGTCCTCGACGGCGGACAGGAGTTGGGGGTAGTACCCGGGGGCGAGCCAGTCGTCGCCGTCCAGGAAGGTGAGGTACTCGCCGCGGGCCGCGTCGATTCCCGTGTTGCGGGCGGTCGCGAGGCCGCCGTTCTGCTCGTGTCTCAGGAGGACGGCGCCGGGGAGGTCCCGCGACGCCCGCTCCAGGATGTCCGGGGTCTCATCCTTCGAACAGTCGTCGACGAGGATGAATTCGAAGTCGTCGCGAGCGTTCGCACGCAGACTTCTCAGAGTGTCTGGCGCGTATTGCTGCACGTTGTAGAACGGCACGATGACGGAGAGCTTGACCACCCCGCCGACGTTAGAGGGGGGTCCGGCATTCGTCTTGACTCGCGGTGAGATACCAGGTGAACGAAGCGTGTCGGATTCGTGAACCGCCCGGATTTCTGTGTGATTCCGAGCCGGAATCCCCATTCGTCGACCCGCTGTTAACCCTTTGTTGTATTTGGGTTCGGCGGGACAACGGAAACGCTTCCTACCGTCTTCCGGGTGCCAGCAAGTACAGGGAAGTCCCCGCGCGTCGCCGTCCTCGCCGACTCCGACACCCGATGGAAGTGGGGTGCGCTCACCGCGAACCGCCTCGTCGAGGGCAGCCGTATAGACGGGTTCCTGCTGCGCGGCCGGGCCACGCCCACCGCCCGCCAGCTCCAGGAGGTCGCCGTCCACGCGGACTCCCTCCGGGAGGTCACCGCGGTCGAGTTCCTGCGCGCGATGGGCAGAACGGACGTATCCGATGGAGAGGCCGGGGCTGAGGCTCCGCAGGACGCCCCGTACGACGTGGTCGTGCTCGCCCTCGTCGGCGGCGCCGTCCAGGCCATGCTGCACGGTCTCGGGTACGCCTGGCGGGACCGCGAGCGCCGGCCCGTGGTCGTCACCGGCTATGTCGGCGTCGTCTACGAGAAGCTCGCCGACGGCCTGCTCCTGCGGCACGGCGCCGACCTCGTCCTCGCCAACTCACGCCAGGACGCCGAGCGCTTCCGCGACGTGTACGAGGGTGTCGGCGCCGACGCCTCGTCGGTCGTGGAGACCGCGCTGCCGTTCCTCGGCGGCGAGCCGCACCGCCCCACCGAGCCGCAGCGGATCGTGTTCGCCGCGCAACCCTCCGTACCGGAGAGCCGCGCCGACCGGATGTACCTCCTGGAGCGGATGGCGGCGCACGCACGGCTGCACCCCGACCGCGAGGTCCTGATCAAGCTGCGCTCCAAGCCCGGTGAGCACACCACACACATCGAGGAACTGCCGTACCAGAAGCTCGCCCAGAACCTTGAGCTGCCCGACAACTGCAAGCTGGCGTACGGGCACATGGGCGAGGTACTCGACACCGCGGACCTGCTGGTCACCATCAGCTCCACCGCGGCCCTCGAATCCCTGCACCGGCGGGTGCCCACCGCGATCCTCACCGACCTGGGGATCCGCGAGGCGCTCGGCAACCACCACTTCATCGGCTCCGGCTGCCTCGCCTCCTGGGACCAGCTCGACAAGGGCCACCGGCCCGAGCCCGACCCCGGCTGGCTGGCCCGGCAGGGCGTCGCCGCCGACGGGGCCTACGCCGGCGCCTTCGACGCGGCCCGCCGCTGGATCGGCGTCCTCACCGAGGGCCGGCCGCTCGCGCCGCTCGCCCCCTACTACAGCCTCACCACCGCCCCCGGCTATCTGCCGCGGATCCTGGCCCGCCACCACCTCGGCCCCGACGGAGCGCCGCTGCCCGGCGCGCCCGCGGCCGACAAGGAGCCCGGCGTCGTACGGCAGGCCGTGCGCCGCGCCGCCCGGGGCGCCTACCGGCACGGGGTGCAGCGCGTCGCCCCCGTCATCCGGCGGATGGGCGAGCTGTGACCCCCACCCCCGTACCTCCCTCGCGACACCGCCTGCCGCGACCCCGTCTGCAAGGAGATCAGTCCATGACCACACCGGAACCGGAAGTGGACGGAGCCGCGCCGGTGCGCCGCGTCCTCGCCGTGATCCCCGCACGCGGGGGATCCAAGGGCGTCCCCGCGAAGAACCTCATGCCGGTCGGCGGGGTGCCGCTGGTGGCGCGCGCGGTCCGCGAGTGCCGGGCGACGCGGCTCGTCACGGACGTCGTCGTCTCCACGGACGACTCCGCGATCGCCGTCGCCGCGCGGCAGGCGGGCGCCGAGGTCGTGATGCGCCCGGCCGCGATCGCCGGGGACACCGCGACCAGCGAGGCCGCCGTCCTGCACGCCATGGACGCCCACGAGACGCTGCACGGCGCCACGGTCGACGTGGTCCTCCTGGTGCAGTGCACCAGCCCCTTCCTGATCCGCGAGGACATCGACGCGGTGGCGGGCGCCGTCGTCGAAGGCGGCGCCGACACCGCCGTGACGGTCGCCCCCTTCCACGGCTTCATCTGGCGCGACGCCGCCGACGAACTCGCCGGCGGACCCTCCGTACCGGGCAGCCGCGCCGCCGCCGACGCGACCCGGGTCGCGAAGGCGCACGCGGCGAAGTCGCTCGGCACGTCCGGCGGACCGTCCGGCGGACCGGCCGTCTCCACCGCGGTCGGCGAGGACACCGCCGCCACCACGCACACCCCGCGCGGCGGCTACGGCGTCAACCACGACAAGTCCTTCCGCCCCCGCCGCCAGGACCGCCCCCAGGACCTCCTGGAGACCGGCGCCGCCTACGCGATGGACGCGGCCGGGTTCCGTACGCACCAGCACCGGTTCTTCGGCCACACCGAACTCGTCCGTACCGACCCCGCGCGGGTCCTGGAGATCGACGACCCGCACGACCTCGCCCGCGCCCGCGCGCTGGCCCCCCTCTTCGACGCGAACAGGGCGGGCTCCCTCCCGTCCCGCGCCGACATCGACGCGGTCGTCCTCGACTTCGACGGCACCCAGACCGACGACCGGGTGCTCATCGACGCCGACGGACGCGAGTTCGTCACCGTGCACCGCGGGGACGGGCTCGGCATCGCGGCCCTGCGCAACGCGGGCCTGACGATGCTGATCCTGTCCACCGAACAGAACCCCGTCGTCGCCGCGCGGGCCCGGAAGCTCAAGATCCCGGTCCTGCACGGCATCGACCGGAAAGACCTCGCACTCAAGCAGTGGTGCGAGGAGCAGGGCATCGCGCCGGAGCGCGTGCTCTACGTCGGCAACGACGTCAATGACCTCCCGTGCTTCGGCCTCGTCGGCTGGCCCGTGGCGGTCGCGAGCGCCCACGACGTCGTGCGCGGCGCCGCACGCGCGGTCACCACCACCCCTGGTGGCGACGGCGCGATCCGAGAGATCGCCGCATGGATCCTCGGCCCCTCCCTCGACAAGTAAGGAACGTCTTCCCCATGAGCACCAACTCCCGCCTGCGTACCCTCGGTTCGAAGACCGCGGGCCCCGGCCACCCCGTCTACGTCACCGGCGAGATCGGCATCAACCACAACGGCGACCTGAACAACGCGTTCGCCCTCATCGACGCCGCCGCCGACGCGGGCTGCGACGCCGTGAAGTTCCAGAAGCGCACCCCGGAGATCTGCACCCCGCGCGACCAGTGGGACATCGAGCGGGACACCCCCTGGGGCCGCATGACCTACATCGACTACCGCCACCGTGTGGAGTTCGGCGAGGACGAGTACCGCCAGATCGACGCGCACTGCAAGAAGCGCGGCATCGACTGGTTCGCATCGCCGTGGGACACCGAGGCCGTCGCGTTCCTGGAGAAGTTCGACATCCCGGCCCACAAGGTCGCGTCCGCTTCCCTCACCGACGACGAGCTGCTGCGCGCCCTGCGCGCCACCGGCCGGACGATCATCCTGTCCACCGGCATGTCGACGCCGAAGCAGATCCGGCACGCGGTCGAGGTCCTCGGCTCCGACAACATCCTGCTCTGCCACGCCACGTCCACCTACCCGGCGAAGGCCGAGGAGCTGAACCTGCGCGTCATCAACACCCTCCAGGCCGAGTTCCCGAACGTCCCGATCGGCTACTCCGGCCACGAGACGGGCCTGCAGACCACCCTCGCCGCCGTCGCGCTCGGCGCCACCTTCGTCGAGCGGCACATCACCCTCGACCGCGCCATGTGGGGCTCCGACCAGGCCGCGTCGGTCGAGCCGCAGGGCCTGACCCGCCTGGTCCGCGACATCCGCACCATCGAGTCCTCGCTCGGTGACGGCGTCAAGAAGGTCTACGAGTCGGAGCTGGGCCCGATGAAGAAGCTGCGCCGCGTCACCGGCGTCGTCGCGGAGGCCGAGATCGCCACCGCCGCCGGCGAGCCGGTCACGGTCTGACGGCCCGGAACACGACGGTCGTACGACCATGAGTCCCCGCGTCGGGCCGGCAGGGCCCACCACCACGCTCGCCTTCGTGGAGAGCCCCGTCCAGCTCCTCAACGTGCTGGAGTGGGCGCACACCCAAGCGCCCACCGCGCCATCGGCGCCGGTCGGCCTCGCCACGTCCGTGCCTCCCCAGACACGGCGAGACAGCCCCACCGTCCCGACCGGGGACTCGCACCACCCGTCGGACCAGGTGTCCGACCCGCACGATTCACGTGGCCCGCACGATGCACGTGACCTTCCTGACGCGCGGGTCCTTCCCGATCCACGGGGTCCGCTCGACGCGTCCGACCCGGCCGACCCACCCCCGGCCTCCCCGGCGGCAGCCGCACTCACCCTGGTGGTCCTCTCGCCCACCGACCCGATGACCCGAGGCCAGCTGCGCCGGATGGCGGAGCTGGCGCGGCGCGAGGGCCACCAGGTCCGCTGGGAGGAGGCGCGCGGCGGGGCCGCCGCCCCCTTCCAGACCATCGGCGGCCTCACCCCGCTGCTGCGCCGCGCCCGGCGGATCGTCATCGGCGACCCGTTCTCGCGCTACGTACAGCTCCTGCTCACCATCACCCGGGCCCGTGACCTCGTCGTCGTGGACGACGGCACCGCCACCATGGAGTTCGTCGCGCAGCTCGCCGGCGGCGAGCGCCTGGTGCGCTGGCACCGGCGCGGCGGCCGTCCTGGCCCCCGCGACCTGGTCTTCGCCCCGGTCTCCGCGTCCGCCCGGCGCCGCCTGACGCCCAGCGCCCGGCGCCGCGTCGAGGTGTTCTCCTCGATGCCGATCGCATCGGCGCCCGACGGCGTCCACGTCACCACCAACGACTTCGCCTGGACCCGCGCCCGCTTCGGGCCGCCCCGCGTCACCCGGGGCGCCGACCTCGTCGGCACCTCGCTCGTCGAGACCGGTGTCGTCGACCCCGACAGCTACCTGGAGGCGGTCCGCGCCCTGGCCCGTACGCACGGCGCCACCCGCTACTTCGCGCACCGCAGGGAATCCACCGAGAAGCTGCACCGCCTGGCCACCGAGGTGGGCCTCGAAGTGGTCCGCCCGGACCTCCCGCTGGAGCTGATCGCCCGCCGGGGCCCCATCGGCCGTACGATCCTGAGCTTCCCGTCGACCGTCGTGCACACGCTGCCCCTGGCGCTCGCGGGCACCGAGGTGACCGTCGCGGTCTGCGACATCGACCCCACCTGGCTCACCGACCACGCCTCACCCCGCGCCCAAGGCTTCCTTTCGGGGGTCACCGGCACCGCGCGCGACGTGCACAGACTCCAGTCCGTGTGCGCGGGGTAACCGAACTTGATACCCACCTCGGGTGACGGTCATGCGCCGTGTGCCAAGAATCGTTACACCAATCTGGCTTAACTTTCCTTGATCACGGCTCAGTTGACCCCCCTGTCGCTTTACCCTTCAAAGGGTGAACCAACTGATGTCCGCCGCGTCCGAGTCCGACACCGGCCACTCCGGGGAATCTCCCCGGGCCGGTGAGCTGCCCGCCCCGCTGACCGGCGCGCTCCCCGGCACTCTGCCGGACGCGCTGCGTGGAGAGCTGATCGCGTTCCGCCGCGACATGCACATGCACCCGGAGCTGGGCAATCAGGAGTTCCGCACCACCGCCGCGCTCAAGGCCCGCCTGGAGGCGGCCGGACTGCGCCCCCGGGTGCTGGGGCTGGGCACCGGACTCATCTGCGACATCGGCGAGCGGGACGGCGTACGCCCCATGCTCGCGCTGCGCGCCGACATCGACGCGCTCCCCATCCCGGACACCAAGACCGGCTGCGCCTACCGCTCGACCGTGCCCGACCGCGCGCACGCCTGCGGCCACGACGTGCACACCACCGTCGTCCTCGGCGCGGGCCTCGTCCTCGCCGAGCTGGACCGCGAGGGCGCGCTGCCGCACCCGGTGCGGCTGATCTTCCAGCCCGCCGAGGAGGTCCTGCCCGGTGGGGCGCCCGACGCGATCGAGTGCGGGGTGCTCGAAGGGGTGGGCCGGATCATCGGAGTGCACTGCGACCCGCGCGTGGACGCCGGGCGCATCGGCCTGCGGCACGGGCCCATCACCTCCGCCTGCGACCGCCTCGAACTCTCCCTCGACGGCCCCGGCGGCCACACCGCACGGCCGCATCTGACGACCGACCTGGTCACGGCCGCCGCCAAGGTCGCCACCGAGGTCCCCGCGCTCGTCGCCCGCCGGGTCGACGCCCGCTCCGGGCTCGCGGTGACCTGGGGCCGTATCGAGGCCGGGCACGCGTGCAATGTGATCCCGCAGCACGCCGAGATGTCCGGCACCGTCCGCTGCCTCGACCTGGACGCCTGGCGGCAGGCGCCCGACCTGGTGCACGCGGCGATCGACGAGATCGCGGGCCTCTACCGCGCCAAGACCGAGATCAACTACATCCGGGGCGTCCCGCCCGTCGTCAATGACGCGGCCGTCACCGAACTCCTCCGCGACGCCATGACGGCCCGCCTCGGCGCCCACTCCATCGAGGACACCGAGCAGAGCCTCGGCGGCGAGGACTTCTCCTGGTATCTGGAGCAGGTGCCGGGCGCGATGGCCCGGCTCGGCGTCCGCACCCCCGGCGAGCGCACCGTCCGCGACCTCCACCAGGGCGATTTCGACGCCGACGAGCACGCCATCACGGTCGGCGTGGAACTGTTCACGGCGGCGGCCCTGCTCGACGCCGACCGGGCCTGAGAACGGGGACGAAAACGGGGACGAAAGGTATGCCGAGAAGCGCCGCCGGCCACCCTGACCGGCGGCGTCATCCGGTCGTAACCAGCCACCGGCATCCTGCCTGTCACCGGACCCGCGCCAGCTGTTCAAGGACCGTTCGCGTCGATACGGTAACGGCTTCGCAAGGGGTCTTTATCTGACATCTACGCGCGTTACGATGCGGCGAAACCAGCGCCGCCGTGGCGCTCAGGTCAGGTTGAAGGAGCCTCCCTTGCGCCGGGTAGCCAAGATCTCAGCTGCGTGTATCGCCACCGCAGCGCTCGCACTTTCCGCCACCGCCTGCGGTAGCACGTCCGATGACAAGAACTCCGGCTCGGACTCCGGGGACAAGGGCACCAAGATCGGTCTCGCCTTCGACGTCGGCGGCCGTGGTGACCACTCCTTCAACGACTCCGCCGCGCGCGGCGCCGACAAGGCCAAGAAGGAGTTCGGCGGTGAGCTGAAGGAGCTGACCGCGAAGAACGGCGACACCGAGGCCGACCGCGAGCAGCGCCTCACGGACCTCGCCGCCGCCGGCTACAACCCCGTCGTGGGTGTCGGCTTCTCCTACGCGAAGGCCATGACGGCCGTCGCCGCCAAGTACCCCAAGACCTCCTTCGGCATCGTCGACTCGGTCGTGGACGCCAAGAACGTCGACAGCATCACCTTCACCGAGGAGCAGGGTTCCTACCTCGCCGGTGTCGCCACGGCGCTGAAGACCAAGAAGGACCACGTCGGCTTCATAGGCGGTGTCGACATCCCGCTGATCAAGAAGTTCGAGGCGGGCTTCGTCCAGGGCGTCGAGGAGACCAACCCGAAGGTCAAGGTCGACGTCCAGTACCTGAGCCACGGCACCGACCTCTCCGGCTTCGCCAGCCCCGACAAGGGCAAGGAAGCCGCACAGGGCATGCTCGACAAGGGCGCTGACGTGGTCTACACGGCGGCCGGCTCCTCCGGCGGCGGCGCCATCGAGGCCGTCAGCGGCGTCAAGGGCGCGTGGGCGATCGGCGTGGACTCGGACCAGTACGCCATCCCGGGTCTCGCGAAGTACAAGGACTCGATCCTCACCTCGGTCGTCAAGAACGTCGACATCGGCGTCTACGAGCTGATCAAGTCCGTCAAGGACGGCAAGCCGATCACCGGCACCAACACCTACTCCCTCGCCGAGGACGGTGTCTCGCTCTCCCCGAGCGGTGACTTCCTCAAGGACATCCAGGCCAAGCTGGACGAGGCGAAGCAGAAGATCATCGACGGCCAGATCAAGGTCAAGACGACTCCGTGATCTGAGGGTCGGGGCCGGTCGCTCAGCGGGGCCGGCCCGTTCGACCACGGCTCGGCGAGGGGGAGCGCGAGCGCTCCTTCTCGCCGAGCCATAACAATGTGTCAACTCTACGCGTGTAGCGCGGAGTTGCCGCGCTAGCGTCGCCGACACCCCGTCCACCTGCACGGACGCCGGTCCCCGTACGCCCGCCCTCCCCACGCCTGCCCCTTTCCCCCGAGGAGAGTGCGCCATCAACGCGTCCAGTCCCTCACCGCCGCCGCCCGCAGTCGAACTGCGCGGCATCACCAAGCGGTTCCCCGGTGTCGTCGCCAACCGCGACATCGACATCACCGTCCGCAAGGGCACCGTGCACGCCCTCTGCGGGGAGAACGGTGCCGGCAAGTCCACCCTCATGAAGATCCTCTACGGCATGCAGAAGCCGGACGAGGGCACGATCACGGTCGACGGCGCACAGGTCACTTTCAACACCCCCGCCGACGCCATCGCGCGCGGCATCGGCATGGTGCACCAGCACTTCATGCTCGCCGACAACCTCACCGTCCTGGAGAACGTGGTCCTGGGCGCCGAGAAGCTGTACGGCATCGGCGCGGGCGCCCGTAAGAAGATCAAGGAACTCTCCGACGCGTACGGCCTGAACGCGCGCCCCGACGTCCTCCTGGAGGAACTCGGTGTCGCCGACCGGCAGCGCGTGGAGATCCTCAAGGTCCTCTACCGGGGCGCCCACACCCTCATCCTCGACGAGCCCACGGCCGTCCTCGTACCGCAGGAGGTCGACGCGCTCTTCGACAACCTGCGGGAGCTGAAGTCCGAGGGTCTGACCGTCATCTTCATCTCGCACAAGCTGGGCGAGGTGCTGTCCGTCGCCGACGAGATCACCGTCATCCGGCGCGGCACCACCGTCGGCACCGCCGACCCGAAGCACACCACGACCAAGCAGCTCGCCGAGCTGATGGTCGGCAGCGAACTGCCCTCGCCGGAGACCGAGGAGTCCACCGTCACGGACACCCCGATGCTCGACGTGGCCGCGCTGCGCCTCACGCAGACCGACCTCGACGGCGTCGAGCGCGTCATCCTGGACGACGTCACCTTCACCATCCACCGAGGTGAAGTACTCGGCATCGCCGGTGTCGAGGGCAACGGCCAGTCCGAACTGGTCGAGGCCGTCATGGGCATCCGCGACCCCGACAGCGGTGTCATCACCCTCGGCGACGCGGACATATCCCACGCGCCGACCCGGCGCCGCCGCGAACAGGGCATCGGCTACATACCCGAGGACCGCCACCGCCACGGCCTGCTCCTCGAAGCCCCGCTCTGGGAGAACCGCGTCCTCGGCCATGTCACCGAGCGCCCCAACTCCCGCGGCCCGCTCCTCGACATCAAGGGCGCCCGCGCCGACACCGAGCGGATCATCGCCGCCTACGACGTCCGCACCCCCGGTATCGACGTCACCGCCGCATCGCTGTCCGGCGGCAACCAGCAGAAGCTGATCGTCGGCCGCGAGATGAGCCACACGCCGAAGCTGCTCATCGCCGCCCACCCCACCCGGGGTGTCGACGTCGGCGCGCAGGCCCAGATCTGGGACCAGATCCGCGAGGCCCGCCGCGACGGCCTGGCCGTCCTGCTGATCTCGGCCGACCTGGACGAACTGATCGGCCTCTCCGACACCCTGCGTGTCATGTACCGCGGCCGGCTCGTCGCCGACGCCGACCCCGCCACCATCACGCCCGAGGAGTTGGGCTCCGCGATGACCGGCGCGGTCACCGGCCACCTGGAACACACCGAGGCACCCGCGGACGGTTCCCCGTCGGACGGCCCCGAGTCGGAGGACGACGCCCGATGAAGAAGCTGACCGCCCGGTTCGACAAGGAGCGGCTGCTCCTCGGGATCGCGGCCCCCCTCCTGGCGATCCTCGCCGCCCTGGTCATCACCACCCTGGTCATCCTCGCCACCGGCAAGGACCCGTTCGCCGCGTTCAGCGACATGATCAGCTACGGCTCCGCCAGCGACAGCCAGATCTACATCCTGAACAAGGCGACCACGTACTACCTCGCGGGTGTCGCCGTCGCCATCGGCTTCCGGATGAACCTCTTCAACATCGGTGTGGACGGGCAGTACCGGCTCGCCGCGTTCGTCGCCGCCGTGCTCGGCGGCGCGCTGACCGCGCCCGGCTGGCTCGCCATCCCGCTGATGATCCTCTGCGCGATGCTCGTCGGCGCCCTCTGGGCGGCCATCGCGGGCATCCTCAAGGTGACCCGAGGGGTCAGCGAGGTCATCGCGACGATCATGCTCAACTCGATCGCGACCGCCGTGATCGGCTACCTCCTCCAGCCCGAACAGCTCGGCCAACTGGACGAGGCGGGCACCCTCGTCTCCACCACACCGCTGCCGCAGTCCTCGCACTTCTTCAGCATCGACACCGGGGCCGCCGGGCAGGTCTGGGGCTTCATCGTGATCGCCGTCCTGGTCGGCGTCGCGTACTGGTTCATCCTCGGCCGCACCCGCTTCGGCTTCGACCTGCGGACCGTCGGCCAGTCCGAGTCCGTCGCGTCGGCCAGCGGTGTCAGCGTCAAGAAGATGGTCGCCACCAGCATGATCATCTCCGGTGCGGTGGCCGGTCTGGTCGGTATGCCGACCCTGCTCAACGACAGCCACCAGTACGACAACAGCTTCCCGGTCGGCCTCGGCTTCACCGGAATCGCCATCGCGCTGCTCGGCCGCAACAACCCGATCGGCATCGCCCTGGGCGCCCTCCTCTGGGGCTTCCTGGAGCGCACCACCAACCACCTGGAGTTCCAGGGGTACGACAAGGAGATCCTCGGCGTGATCCAGGGCGTCATCGTCCTGTGCGTCGTCATCGCCTACGAGGTCGTGCGCCGCTACGGCATCAAGCGTCAGCAGCAGCGGGTCGGCGCGGAACTCGCCGCCCAGGCCGCCGCCCGTACCGAGAAGCAGGAGGTGGCGTGATGACTGCCACGATGACCGACACGCCGCCGCCCGCGGCGCCCAAGGCGGACCGCTCCGCCAAGGGCTCCCGCTGGACCCTCTCGCGGATCCTGCTCCTCGTCGCGGGCGCCCTCGTCCTCATCTCCGCCGTCCGCGTCATCACCGGCGCCGACCAGCTCACCTCGGCCGGGCAGATCGGCGCCGCGCTCGGCCTCGCCGTCCCCATCGGCCTCGCCGGGCTCGCGGGCCTGTGGTCCGAGCGGGCCGGCGTCGTCAACATCGGCCTCGAAGGCATGATGATCCTCGGCACCTTCGGCGCCGGCTGGATCGGCTGGCAGACCAGCCCCTGGCTCGGCCTGCTGTGCGGGATCGCCTTCGGCGTGCTCGGCGGCCTGGTGCACGCCGTCGTCACCGTCACCTTCGGCGTCGACCACATCGTCTCCGGTGTCGCGATCAACCTCCTCGCGCTCGGCGCCACGCAGTACCTCGCCAAGCTGTTCTTCGCCGGCGGCGACGCCGCCACCAAGGGCGGCAACCCCAAGCAGTCCCCGCCCGCCGAATCCCTCGGCGACATCACCGTGCCCGGCCTGTCCGACGCGCTGCACTCCGTCGAACAGCACCACTGGTTCCTGGTCTCGGACCTCGCGGGCATCCTCGGCGGCCTGGTCACGAACGTCTCCCTCGTCACGATCCTCGCCGTGCTCCTCTTCATAGCCAGCGGCTGGATCCTGTGGCGTACGCCCTTCGGCCTGCGGCTGCGCTCCTGCGGCGAGAACCCGATCGCCGCCGAATCCCTCGGCGTCAACGTCTACTCGCACAAGTACGCGGCCGTCGCCATCTCCGGCGGCCTCGCCGGCCTCGGCGGCGCCTTCCTCGCCCTGGTCACCTCGCACATCTACCTGGAGGGTCAGACCGGCGGGCGCGGCTACATCGGCCTCGCCGCGATGATCTTCGGCAACTGGCGGCCCGGCGGACTCGCCATGGGCGCGGGCCTCTTCGGCTTCTCCGACGCGCTCCAACTGCGCAACGGCGGCGAGACCGTGCACGCCCTGCTCCTCCTGCTCGTCGTCCTCCTCGCGGTACTCGCCGCCTGGAAGCTCTACCGCAAGGCCAAGTGGCAGGCCGCCATCAGCGCGGTCGTCGCCGCGGTCGTCCTGGTCTGGTACCTCTTGACGGACACGGTGCCCGGCGACTTCGTCGGCGCGACCCCGTACGTCGTCACGCTGCTCGTCCTCTCACTCTCCGCCCAGCGACTGCGGATGCCGAAGGCGGACGGCATGCGGTACAGGAAGGGACAGGGCAAATGACCTCCAAGGGGCAGGCCACATGACGTCCGGCGAGGGCTCCGCGGCCGTCGACTGGGACTCCCTGCGGGCGGCGGCCCGGGACGCGATGTCCCGGGCCTACGCCCCCTACTCGGGGTATCCGGTCGGCGCCGCGGCCCTCGTCGACGACGGCCGCACGGTCACCGGCTGCAACGTAGAGAACGCCTCGTACGGCCTCGGGCTGTGCGCCGAGTGCGGCCTCGTCTCCCAGCTCCTGAACACCGGCGGCGGCCGGCTGACCCACTTCACCTGCGTGGACGGCCGGGGCGAGATCCTGGTCCCGTGCGGACGCTGCCGCCAATTGCTGTACGAGTTCGGGGGGCCGGAGTTGGTTCTTGAGACCCCGGAGGGGCTGGTGCCGCTGGCGGAGATGCTGCCGCAGGCGTTCGGGCCCGACCATCTGAGGTGACGGTATGTCACCCATATCACCTGTATCACCCGTACCAATTTCCTGAAGGACATGCCATGGACGTCATCTCCGTCATCCGCACCAAGCGGGACCGCGGTGAGCTGAGCGACGAGCAGATCGACTGGGTCATCGACGCCTACACGCGCGGCACGGTCGCCGACGAGCAGATGTCCGCGCTGGCCATGGCGATCCTCCTGAACGGCATGAACCGGCGCGAGATCGCCCGCTGGACGGCGGCGATGATCGCGTCCGGCGAGCGCATGGACTTCTCGTCACTGCGTCGGCCGACCGCCGACAAGCACTCCACGGGCGGTGTCGGCGACAAGATCACGCTGCCGCTCGCCCCGCTGGTCGCCGCGTGCGGCGCCGCCGTACCGCAGCTCTCCGGCCGGGGCCTCGGTCACACCGGAGGCACCCTCGACAAGCTGGAGTCCATCCCCGGCTGGCGCGCCCTGCTCTCCAACGAGGAGATGCTGTCGGTACTGGACGGCGTCGGCTCGGTGATCTGCGCGGCGGGCGACGGCCTGGCACCGGCCGACAAGAAGCTGTACGCGCTGCGCGATGTCACCGGCACGGTCGAGGCGATCCCGCTGATCGCGTCGTCCATCATGTCGAAGAAGATCGCCGAGGGTACGGGGTCCCTGGTCCTGGACGTCAAGGTCGGCACCGGTGCCTTCATGAAGACGATCGAGGACGCCCGCGAACTCGCCTCCACGATGGTCGGGTTGGGCACCGACAGCGGCGTCCGTACGGTCGCCCTGCTCACCGACATGTCGACGCCCCTGGGTCTGACGGCGGGCAACGCGCTCGAAGTACGGGAATCGGTGGAGGTGTTGGCGGGTGGCGGCCCGGCGGACGTCGTGGAACTCACGCTCGCCCTGGCACGCGAGATGCTGGACGCGGCGGGTCTGCCGGACGCGGACCCGGCGAAGGCCCTCGCGGACGGTTCCGCGATGGATGTCTGGCGGCGCATGATCGCGGCGCAGGGGGGCGACCCGGACGCGGAGTTGCCGGTGGCGCGGGAGCGGCACGTGGTGACGGCCCCGGCGTCGGGTGTGCTGACGCGGCTTGACGCGTACGGGGTGGGTGTGGCGGCGTGGCGACTCGGCGCGGGCCGGGCCCGCAAGGAGGACCCGGTGCAGGCGGGAGCGGGAATCGAACTCCACGCGAAGCCGGGGGAGACGGTGGTGGAGGGCGAGCCCCTGCTCACCCTCCACACGGACACCCCGGAGAAGTTCGCGTACGCGTTGGAGTCTCTGACGACGGCGTACGACATCGAACCGGCGGGCACACCGGAGGTCCGCCCCCGGGACATCGTCCTGGAGCGGATCGCTTGAGCCGGGGTTGACGTCAGCCGGTTGCGGGGCGGGGGCGATGGGCGCGGACGTCCACAGGGCGTCCATCGGGATCGCGAGCCGTCATCGTCCACTGCGTGGGCAGTGTCTCGATCTCCCCGACGGGCCGCCCGGCACGAAGGATGAGTTCCCGGACCTCAGACAGTTGCGCGTAGGACCGGACGCGCAGCCCCCATCCCGCTCGTCCCAGCGGGTCGAGATCGGTGGTGGGGGCGGCAGCGGTTTCGACGACCATCAGGTGGTCGTCCCCGCCGACATCGAGGACCGCGATCCGAGGATCGGAGGCGGTAGCGGCCCGCTCGAACGCGAGGGCCGCGCCGAGCAACTCGGTGTAGTACGTGACGAGTTGGTCGAGGTCGGTGGTGGCGAGGGTCAGATGGTTGATGCCGAGAAGTTCGGGAAGTTCAGGGACTTTGGGCATGGTCGGCCAACTGTAGTGCAGATGGCTGGGCCGCCCACCTGAGCAAGGGTGCAGGGGCGGACGGCCGTCAGGCTGGGGGTGGGGATCGGCGGGTGAAGCCCTAGCCGGCCTGCCCCATCGCGCGGCGCAGGCTCAACGGCCGCATATCCGTCCACACTTCATTGATGTGCGCCAGGCATTCGGCCTTGGACCCGGTCTTGCCCTCGGCGCGCCAGCCGAGCGGGACTTCCTTGTCCGCCGGCCAGAGGCTGTACTGCTCCTCGTGATTGACGACCACGATGTAAGTGAGGTTGTCCTCTTCTTCGTTCCAGCTCATCTCGGTTCCTTTCGTTCAGCGGTCGATCGGCGACCGTTGAACGAGAGAGACGGCGCCCCCGTCACGCGGCTTCGCTTCGGGGGTCGTCGGTGAGGGTCCAGGAGTGGGGGTGGGGGTGGTCGCGGTAGAGGGTGCAGGCGTCGGCGTCGGGGCCGCCGGGGGTTTCGCACCAGGGGAGGGATTCGAACCGGGTTGTTCCGCCGGTGGTCCAGCGGGCCCAGAGGGCGTGGGTGGGTTGGTGGTTCCAGTCCCACACGTGGTCGGCGTGTTGGCCGGGGTGGTGGAGGGGGAGTTCGCAGCGGGCGCGGGCTGTGGCGTATTCCAGTTCGCTGCTGAGGACACGCCCTTGCCCGGCGAGGATGGCGAAGAGGAGACGCTCTGGCGGGACAACGGCTGTGGCTTGGCATTGACGCATGGCTGGTCCTTGGGGGAGAGAGGAGGGTGGCTCGTCCGCGCCCGGTTTCGCAGGCTGTTCAAGCGGGTCCGTCGCGCCACATCACCCAGGGCCGCTCGATGACTTCGGCGTAGCTGGTGTGCTCGGGGTGGTCACGGAGGTGGGCGAACGTCCAGGTCAGGGGTTCGGTGGGGTCGGTACTCGCCGGGGACTTGGCGTCGCACTCGCTGTCGTCGTCGGTGAGGGTGAGGCAGCGGAAGGCGTACGTGTGCGGCGGGGCGTCGTCGTCGCGGTCGGGTCGTAACGTCCACCGGACGTATCGGAAGACGCGGCGGGTCGCGATGGTCACAGGGACTCGCCCCGGCTTCGGGCGTTCGCGTGCGGGCTCCTGGTCATACTCGTGTCCCGACGGCGATCGTGTCGGACCCGGCCAGTTCGGCCATGGCGCGCAGCACAATCCCGAGGCGCCGGTCGTCCAGCAACTGGACGTGGCACAAAGGGACAGTGCGGGGGAATCGAATGGCGACGATCAGAGCGAGGAACGCCTTGTCCGCCTCCGTCAACCCCGGCGCCCGCGCGTACCGGGCCTCGAACGCCAACCAGTCGCACGAGACCGCACCATCGTCGCGCTCGGCGACCAGGAGCCGCCGCACCCACTCGCGCGCCAGTAACGTGTCCTCCTTGATCAGCGCGGCCATGGCCACCCGCTCACTCGGGGGTTGATCCCGCACCCACGCGGCGAGCCGGTCGGTCAGCAGGGGCGGGGCATCCACGTCGGTCGGGTCCTGGGCGGGTGTGCGGTGCAGCACGTCAGCTCCTTCGCAGTCGGCCACGCCCCGGGACGGGGCGTCATTGTGGCGCCATGGAGGGCGTCATTTAGGTGTCATTACTGGGGGAGAGTGTCTACCGTTGATGACATGCCCACACCGAACGGAACCCTGCGAGCGGTCCGCATGGGCCTGCTCATGTCCCAAGACGAGTTCGCCCGTGCCATCCGTGAGGCCGGACACCGGGCCGGTGCCCCCAATGACGCGTCCAAGCGGCTGGTCCAGCGGTGGGAGTCGGGTACGACAGCGGGACCGCGTCCCGTGTACGCCCGCGCCCTGGAAGTCGTCACCGGCCTGCCCATCGAGTCCCTGGGCTTCCCCGCGCCGACGCTCGCCCGGATCTCCGAGGACGGGCGCGGCGGGCACGACCTCCAGGACTCCCCCACAGGAGCCCCGGCCGCAGCCGGAGCCCCGGCGACCCCCAGCCCGCAGCCGCTGCCCCGGGGAAACTACTCGGGCATCTGGCTGAGCACCTATGAATACGTCTCCAGCGGCCGGGGCAACCAGGTCTTCACCGGCAAGCACTACGTCGTACTGCTCCAGCACGGCAACCGCATCACCGGCCGCAGCCTCCCCAACGCCTCGCTGAACGCCGACAGCCCACTGACCCTTGACCTCCAGACGGAGGGCACCACGGTCACCGGCACCTGGACGGAGCAGACGGCGGCCGTCGGCTACTACCGGGGCGCCCGCTACTTCGGCGCCATACAACTCCTCGCGGAACCGACCGGGCGCCGGATGGCCGGCAAATGGGTCGGCTTCGGCAAGGAATTCGACGTGAACACCGGACCGTGGGAGCTGCGGCTGATGGACACGTCGACGTCCAAGGCGACCCTCGACACTTACAACCGTCCCCCTGAGTAGCTGAGTTGCCGAGTAGGGGTGAGTTCGTAGTCGTTCTCATCCGGATGCCTCCGCGCGAAGTCGCAGCCCGCCGGGAGGTGGGGCTGCGGGACTGTGTGCAGGTAGACCGTTCCACGGGAACCACGGAACGCGTGGTGACCGGGTGGTGACTGCGTGGTGACTACTACCCTGGAGGCCATGGACGAGGGGCAGTTCGGGGCACGGCTGAGAACCTCACTGCACGAGCGCGGGATGTCTGTCCGGCAGGCCGCACGCGTGCTGAAGTACGACCACTCCTATCTGTCCCGCGTGATGTCCGGCCGACAGCGGCCGTCGGAAGCGCTCGTGGCAGCCGTGGCCGAGCATTTCCCGGCGTCCGTCATCCGCCCCGCCCCCTCGCACCCGACCCCGCTGGAAGGCCCGGAGTACATCAGGTCGACCGTCGCCTACTTCCTGGATCACGACAATCGGTACGGGGGTTCCCGCGTCGCCGATGCGGCTCTTCAGGTCTGGCGTGCCGAGCAGGCGAAGGTGGACCGGGCCATGGATCCGGGTCCCGGATATCTCTCGGCCGTGGCGGAGTTGGCGGAGGTGGCCGGGTGGATCTCGTTCGACGCCGACCGCCAGGCGGACGCACGGCAGGCGTTCACCGCGTCCCACGTCCTGGCCAGGCAGGCGGGTGACCGTCCGCGTGACTGGTTCGCATTGGACATGCTCGCCATGCAGGACGTCCACCGGGAACGCCCCGGTTCGGCGATGCGTACCGCCGACGAGATGCTGGACGTACCGAACCTCCCGCCCCGTGTCGCTCTCCTCGCCCGGGTGCGGCTCGCTCGCGCGCTGGCTCAGGCGGGTGACCGGGCCCGGAGCGTGGAGGCCGTGAAGCGGGCGCGCGGCGCGTTGCAGGACTCTGTGACGGCGCGCGACCCCGCGTGGGCGTGGTGGGTGACGGAGGCCGAAGTCATCGGTCACCAGGGGGAGGTGCTGATGTCGCTGGGGGACCACGCGGCGGCCGTCCCCTTCATCAGGGATGCCCGAGCGGCTACGTCCGGAGGCCGCGGGGGCCTGTACTTCACGGTGTCGGAGCTGACGGCGCTCGCAGGCGCGGGGGCCTGGCGGGACGCGGAGGCGCTGCTCGTAGACCTTCCTTCCCGCCTCGATACCGTGTCGTCGGCACGAAGCAGGGCACGGCTGACGTCGACACTCACGACCATCCGCACGCACGGGCCCCCATGGGCGGCGAGCATGGCTCACGACGTAGCGGAGCTGGTCTAGAACGCGAGAAACCGTCGGCGCACTGCCCATGGTCTCCGGCAACCGCCGGTAACGGCGCTACGCGGACGTAGGGAGAACACGCGTGAGCGACAACCAGCGGGCCATCACCGAGGAACAGTGGCACCGGGCCGCGCTGATCTGGGACTACCACCAGATGCACCACCAGCTCCGGCCCGCCACCGCCCAGGTCTTCCCGCGCGGCGAAGCCGTCCACTTCCGCGAGCACGCCCTCACCCTCGGCGTCCCCGCCCACGCCATCCTGCTGGAACCGAACGCGGGCAACACCGGCCAGAACATCACCCTCTCCCGCCAGGCACTCACCGCCGCCGGCATCCACCCGACCACCGTCCTGCTCGTCTCCAAGCCCTACATGGAGAGACGGTCGTACGCGACCGCCCGCAAGCTGTGGCCCGACGTCGAGGTCCTGTGCACATCGGAACCCATGGAGCTGGACGATTACGTCAAGTCCATCGGCGACGACAAACTCGTACTGGACATGCTCGTCGCCGACCTCCAGCGGGTCATCGAGTATCCGAAGCTCGGATTCGCCATCGGGCAGAAGGTCCCGGAGGACATACGGGAAGCGACGCCTGCTTCACCAGCCGCCTCATCACCTTCTGACCCGCCCCGGCCGGGCCCTGGACTTCACCGGCGACACCCTCACCCCTCGTGACACACGTCAGAACGCACCCCCGCTGTCCACCCACCTCCCCTCGACCTCCCTCTCCGACCGCGGAGCCCTGGCGCTGCGCTCCAACCGTTCGGCGTCCGTGGGGGCGAGCGTGGGTTCGGCCGGGTGCGGCGGCAGTTGTCGGCAGTGGTCACGGAAATAGTCGTGCCGGCCGGGCCACCACCGAAGTGCCGCCCAGCCGAGCGGCACGGCGAGCATGAGCCACACCAGGAGGCACAGGAGGACGGCGGCGATGACATCCCCGGCACCGGACGCGGTGAAGTCCCTGAGGAACACGAGTTGGACGGCGAACCAGAGAGCGAGCAGGAGGGCGGCGCAGACCGCCGAGTCTCCCAGCGCGTCCTTCGTACGGGCGGACCAGCGCGGGACCTTCGCGTCCTCCGCGCGCAGGAACGCGTCGCGTGACTTCCCGTGCGCGCTGTCCCAGCGAAGGAGACGCAACGTGATCGGCTCCGCGCGGCGCCGGAGGGTGGTCAGCAGCGCGGCCGGGACAGGGTGCGGTGTACTGCCGAGCAGGCCCCGGCCTTCTCCTTCGGCGATCGACAACTCCCCTTCCGGGGCGACCTGTATCAGGCCCGCCAGCAGCAGTTCGGCCGCGGCGGCCCGGTCGGCATCGTCCGGGGAGCCCGCTGTCGCCACCGCGTGGTACGGATCTATCTCCACCGCGTCCAAGTGGGCAGCCGCAGCACGGTCGGCCCGGTCACGGATCCGCCACAGCACGGCAAGCACGGCGTACACACCCGCTGTACCCCCCAACACCACGCCGGAAAAAGCCACTTGATTCATGGGCAGGGTCCTCTCCTGGACGACCACCAACAGAACGGCATATCGGCGTACTGCTCCGACTCTCCCACCAAAGGCGGACCCGCCCCCGACTTTCGCGAGTTCAGCCCCGGCACCGGACATTCACCCCAACACGGCCGCCACAACAACCAGCACCGGCACCGAAAGCACCGTAGAAACCAAGATCGCCTCCCGGGCGAAGCGTTCCGCCACGCCATATCGGGACGCGTACGTGAAGAGGTTCTGCGCCGCCGGTAGCGCCGACGTCACCACCACGTCCAGCAGCGCCGAACCTCGCAGCCCGAACACCCACACCCCCAGCACCCACGCGACACTCGGCTGACCGATCCCCTTCAGTGCGACCGCCAGCAGTACGCCTCCCCGCTCAGCCCCCCGCAGGGGCACCGCGCTGCCGGACAGGGACATGCCGAACGCCAGCAGCACCGCCGGTACCGACATGTTCCCGATCAGCGTCAGCGGATCCAGTACCGCTCCCGGTACCGTCCAGCCGGCCGCCGCCACCCCCACCCCGCACAGCGAACCCACCGCTATCGGATTCCGCAGCGGCGCCGCCAGCCGCCGCCACAACGGTCCCTGTCCGCCGTCCCCGGACAGGTCGAGCACGGTCAGCGCGGTCGGCGTCACCACGATCAGTTGGAAGAGCAGTACGGGCGCGACGAGCGACGCGTCGCCGAGGACGTACACCGCGATGGGAATCCCCAGATTGCCCGCGTTGACGTAGCTGGAGCACAGCGCCCCGATCGTCGTACGGCCCACTCCCCACCGGCAGCTCACGCCGACCGCGATGAACACCGCCGCCGCCACCGCCGTACTGATCGCCGTCACCAGCAGCCGCCCGGACATGATCACGGACAGGTCGGCCTGCGCGAGGATCGTGAACAGCAGGGCCGGTGAGGCCACATGGAAGGCGAGCTTCGTCAGGACCTCACGGCCGCCTTCGCCCAGATAGCCCCGGCGCTCTATGACATACCCGACGGCGATGACGACCGCGATCACCGCGAACCCGGTGAGAACCCCGCCCATCACCGGGCCTCGGGCACGAGCACGGGCACGAGTACGGGTATTCGGGGCGGGACACGGGTGGCGCTACCGGGTTCGTGGGGCATACAACGAACCCTCGCGGGAACACGGCTCCCCGGTCAACGTGATCCCGCGTCAGCGTGACCCCCGCTCAGCGTGACCCCCGCTCAAGGTGATCCAGCCCACGCGGATTTGGCGCACGCCCATGCGGCGGCCCGATGAATTACGCGCCGCCGAGCCGTCTACCGGACGTGGACGCCATGACACCCCCCGCCCTGGTCCTCCCCGGTGCCGCCTGCCGCGAGGAGGTCGCCGGGCTGTGCGACGACGTACGGGCACAGCTTGAGTCCACCGGGGGCGGTGTCGTCGTTTGCGACGCCAGTGCCCTCACCGCCCCCGGCCTCGCCGCCGTCGACCTCCTCGCCCGGCTGGAACTGGCCGCCCGCCGCGCCGGGGGCCGGATCATGATCCGCGATCCGGACCCACGGCTGCGGGAGCTGCTCCAACTCGTCGGACTAGGGCTCCTAGGGCTCCAAGTGGAGCGGCTGCCCGAAGAGCGGGAAGAACTTGGCGGTGTCGAGGAAGCAGTGGAACCCGGTGATCCGCCCCTCGGATGACAGCTCGATGACCTGGATCGCCCACGGCACATAGCCGCCCGTCTCGGGGTCCGGCTTGAACTGGGCGAACGCCGGCGTACCGTTCGCCGCCACCGGCACCAGGCGGGAGCCCGCGCACGCGGCGCCCAGGGTCGCCATGAAACCGGTGATGTCCTCGGGGCCACGCAGCCACAGGTCGAACGGCGGCATGGTCATCACCGCGTCCTCGTGCAGCAGCGCGGTCAGCGCCGTCATGTCATAGCCCTCGAACGCCTTCACATAGCGCTCCAGAAGCTTCTGCTGCTCCTCGTCCAGCGGGTCCGCCGTCGCCGAGTCGACTGACGTCCCGCCCGTCTCGGCGAGGGTCGCGCGGGCCCGCTGCAAGGCGCTGTTCACCGAAGCGACCGTCGTGTCGAGGAGTTCGGCGGCCTCGCTCGCCTTCCACGCCAGGACCTCGCGCAGGATCAGCACCGCCCGCTGCTTGGGCGGCAGTTGTTGAAGGGCCGCGACGAACGCCAGCCGCACCGATTCCTTCGCCACCGCGGCCTCCGCCGGATCCGTGACCGTGGGCAGTACGCGCGCGTCCGGCGCCGGTTCCAACCAGGTGTTGTCCGGGCGCGGGTTGAGCGCCGCCTGCGCCAGTGGTGTGGACGCCGTGAGGTCCATGGGGCGGGCTCTTCGGTTCCCCGCGTTCAACATGTCCAGGCATACGTTCGTCGCGATGCGGTACAGCCACGACCGCAGGGACGAGCGCCCCTCGAACCGGTCATAGCTGCGCCAGGCCCGCACCATCGTGTCCTGCACCGCGTCCTCGGCCTCGAAGGAGGAACCGAGCATGCGGTAGCAGTACCCGGTCAGCTCCACCCGGTGCTTCTCCAGCCGGATGTCGAGGTCCGTCGTCGCGGTCGTGCTGTCACTCATAGCCAACCCACCCCTGTGGCGTGTCCGTCGCCCCTTTGCGGCGCCAGCACTTCGGAAGCTACAGCAGCCCACTGACAACGGCCCCCGGAGTCGACAAAGCCCCTGGTCAGAGGCGGGCAGCCACCGGGGCGCACGTACCTCCCCGTGCTACGCCGAAGCCGAAGCCGAAGCCGAAGCCGACCCCGAGCCCGCCCTCGTCCCCGCCCCCGTACGCCGCGCCGCCCGCGTCCCGAACACCGTGATCGTCACCACCCCCGCCACCGCCAGCAGCCCCAGCCCCACCGTCCCCGCCCAGCCGCCCGAGTGGAACGCCACCGCGCCCAGCGTGGAACCCGCGCTGGAGCCCACGTAGTACGCGGACTGGTACAGCGCCGACGCCTGCGCGCGCCCGCGCGTGGCCGTGTGGCTGACGGACGAGGACGCGACCGCGTGACCGGCGAAGAAGCCCGCCGTGATCAGCACCAGGCCGAGCAGGACCAGCGGCAGCGAGGGGGAGAGGGAGACCAGCAGACCGGCCGTCGTCGTGCCGCCCGCCAGATACAGCGCGCCGCGCCTGCCGAGCCGGGCCACCAACCGGCCCGCGGCGGCCGACGAGACCGTACCGACGAGGTAGACCAGGAAGATCGAGCCGACGATGCCCTGCGGCAGCGAGAAGGGGGCGTCGGTGAGGCGGTAGCCGATCACGGTGTAGACGGCACCGAACACCGTCATGAACAGCGCCCCGATCGCGTACAGGCGGCGCAGCAGCGGGTTGCCGAGGTGGCCGCGTACCGTGCGGGCCAGCGCCGCCGGGTTGAGGGTGCCCGGGGTGAAGTGCCGGGGCGCGGGGACCAGCGCGCGGAAGGCCACCGCGCACGCCACCGCGATCAGCCCCACCGCGCCGAGCGCGACCCGCCAGCCCCACTCCTGCGCGACCCAGCCGGTGACGACCCGGCCGCTCATCCCGCCGATGCTGTTGCCCGCCACGAACAGGCCGATCGCGGCCACCAGCGCCTTGGGCCGCACCTCCTCCGCGAGATACGCCATCGCCGACGCGGGCAGCCCGGCGAGCGCGGCGCCCTGCACGGCCCGCAGCGCCACCAGGGCGCCGATCGACGGCGCGAACGGCACCAGGAGCCCCACCAGGACCGCGACGGTCAGCGAGGCCGTCATCAGGGTCCGCCGCCCGTACCGCTCCGACAGGGCGCTCATCGGCAGTACGCACAGCGCCAGCGCGCCGGTCGCCGCGGACACCGTCCAGCTCGCCTCGCTCGCGCTCACCCCGAAGCCGGCGGAGATCAGCGGGAGGAGGGCCTGCGTCGAGTAGAGCAGCGCGAAGGTCGCGACTCCGGCGAGGAAGAGGGCGAAGCTCATCCGCCGGTAGCGGGAGTCGCCGGGCGCGAGCCGGTCGTCGGGGGACGAGGTGGGTGAGGTGGGCGAGGTGGCGGAAGGAGTTGCAAGGACGGCGTCCACGCGCGGGGACGCCTTGGTACTGGCAGCAGGCATGCCTCGAACGTACGACTGCCCTTTTCATGCGTCCAATGCATGGAACGGCCATAATCGTTCCCATGGTGCATGAGGAGAGGTCAGAGCGGCGGCTGTCACCGTCCAGTGACACAGAAGACATCGTCACGCTGCTTGCCCCTCGTCTCGCGTACTTCGCGGGAGTGGCCCGTACCGAACACGTCACGCGCGCGGCACACGAGCTGCGGGTGCCGCAGTCGACGCTCTCGCGCGCGATGGTGCGTCTCGAACGGGACCTGGGCGTCGACCTGTTCGCGCGCAGAGGGCGCACGCTGGCGCTCACCCCGGCGGGCCGGACCTTCCTCACCTCGGTGGAGCGGGCGCTTGCCGAGGTCGCGCGCGCCGCCGACGAGGTACGGGCCGACGCCGACCCGGCGGCCGGCAAGGTCGCCTTCGGCTTCCTGCACACCATGGGCTCCGAGACCGTCCCCGCCCTGATCCGCGGCTTCCGCGCCGACCACCCGCGCGTGCGCTTCAGCCTGGTCCAGAACCACGGCGAAGCCATGCTCGAACGCCTCCGCGCGGGCGAACTGGACCTCTGCCTCACCGCCCCCGTACCGGACGCCCCCGACCTCGTCGCGCGCCGCCTGGACGAGCAGCGGCTGCGCCTCGTGGTGCCCGACGACCACCGGCTCGCCGGGCGTCGCCGGGTGCGCCTCGCGGAGGCCGCCGACGAGGTCTTCGTGACCCTCGAACCCGGCTACGGGCTGCGGCGCATCACCGACGACCTGTGCGAGCAGGCCGGGTTCCGGCCGCGGATCGCCTTCGAGGGCGAGGAGATCGAGACGCTGCGCGGGCTGGTCGCGGCGGGCCTGGGCGTGGCCCTGCTGCCGCCGCCCGCCGTGTCGCGACCGGGCGTCGTGGAGCTGACGGTCACCGCCCCGCGCGCGGTACGCGAGATCGGCGTCGCCTGGCTCGACGGCCACCCCGACACCCCACCCGTGGCGGCCTTCAAGAAGTTCCTGCTGTCCCGCAGGGGCCGCCTCCTCCCGGACTGAGCGGCGACCCACACACGTGGACGGGGGCCTCAGTGGTGCCGCAGGGACTGCCCGAAGCCCGACGCCAGCGGCATCCGCAGACCCAGCGGCGGCGGGGCCGCCAGGGCGTCCGCGACCGGGCGCGCGAAGCCGCGGCCGAAGAGGGTGCCGAGGACGAAGTCGGCGGCCAGGGCGAGGACTTCGGTACGGTACTGATGCAGCCCGTGCCCGTCCGAGTGCACCTCGAACCGGCAGATGTCCCGGTTGCTCTTCTTCGCCCGCGCCGCGAGCCGGAACGACAACTCCGGGTCCGTACGCTCGTCGTTCGTGCCGTGCACGATCATCACCCGCCGCCCCGCGAGCTGCTTCACCGGTTCGGGCGACGCGGCCACGTCCTCCTCGGGCAGCCAGGGCGCCACCGCCAGCACCGAGTTGACCGCGGGATGGCCCCCCGCGCGCAGCGCCGCGCGACCGCCCATGTCGACCCCGGCGAGACAGACCGGAACGTCCCCGTAGCGCCGTACCACCTCGTCCGCCGCCCAGGTCGCGTCATGCGCGAGATGCGCTTCCGAGCCGTTCCAGCCCCGGCAGCGGTAGTGCACGACATGCGCGGCCAGTCCCTCGGCGCGCCCCTCGCGCGCGAGATGACGCCCCAGCACGCGTACGGGCCCCGCGGCGAGCGGCGACGGCCTGCGTCCCGACGCCTCCTCACCCCCCGGCAGCAGCAGCACGACCCCGCTCACCGCCAAGGGTTCCGCACCCAAAGCTCTCCCCAGCCGAACAGCCCGAACCGCCGCCGTAGCTCCCTGTCCCATAGCAGAACAGTGTCAGAAGCCGTGGTGTACGCCACCCGTCCGCGGGATCACTGTTACGTATCGGCACGTGCCGCGGACACGTGATCTACGCGCGTAGGAGGTAGGGTGTCGAGATGACGAGCCAGACAAGCCGACGGCAGGAGACTCCCAGCGCGGAGCAGATCCGCCGAGCCCCCAAGGTGCTGCTGCACGACCATCTCGACGGGGGCCTGCGCCCCGGTACGGTCGTCGACCTCGCGCGCGAGGTGGGCTATCAGAACCTTCCCGAGACGGATCCCGACAAGCTCGGGATCTGGTTCCGGGAGGCCGCCGACTCCGGGTCCCTTGAACGGTATCTGGAGACCTTCGCGCACACCTGCGCCGTCATGCAGACCAAGGAGGCCCTGTTCCGGGTCGCCGCCGAATGCGCCGAGGACCTCGCCGAGGACGGCGTCGTCTACGCCGAGGTGCGGTACGCCCCCGAACAGCACCTGGAGGCCGGGCTCACCCTCGACGAGGTCGTCGCGGCCGTGAACGACGGCTTCCGCGAGGGTGAGCGCCGGGCCCGCGAGAGCGGCCACCGCATCCGCGTCGGCGCCCTGCTCACCGCCATGCGGCACGCGGCACGCGCGCTGGAGATCGCCGAACTCGCCAACGGCCACCGTGACGTGGGCGTCGTCGGCTTCGACATCGCGGGCGCCGAGGCCGGCTTCCCGCCCACCCGGCACCTCGACGCCTTCGAGTACCTCAAGCGCGAGAACAACCACTTCACGATCCACGCGGGCGAGGCGTTCGGCCTGCCGTCGATCTGGCAGGCCCTCCAGTGGTGCGGCGCCGACCGGCTCGGCCACGGGGTCCGCATCATCGACGACATCCAGGTCGCCGACGACGGCTCGGTGGTGCTGGGCCGTCTCGCGTCGTACGTACGCGACAAGCGCGTACCGCTGGAGCTGTGCCCCACGTCCAACCTCCAGACGGGCGCCGCCGCCTCGTACGCGGAGCACCCCATCGGACTGCTCCGGCGGCTGCACTTCCGTGCCACCGTCAATACGGACAATCGACTTATGTCCGGCACCAGCATGAGCCGTGAATTCGAGCACCTGGTCGGGACATTCGGCTACACGCTCGACGACATGCAGTGGTTCACAGTCAATGCGATGAAATCAGCGTTCATTCCTTTCGATGAACGTCTGGCGATGATCAACGACGTGATCAAGCCCGGATACGCCGAATTGAAATCCGAATGGCTGTTCAAGCAGACCGCTTCCACCAGCGGTTCTGCCACCGCACAAGGCTGACAGCACAGTTCGGGAGCGGCCGGGAAACGCGACACCCCGGCCGCTTTTCGATGTTTGCGGGCCGATACGTGCGCTGGATACGTTGCTTGACCGCTCATGCCGGTGAAGCCGGTACAACAAGTCCCCGTATCAAGGACGCATTCATCATGAAGCAGTCTGCCGCCAAAACCCTCGGTGTCGCCGCTCTCGGCGCCGCCTTCGCCGCCGCAGGTGCGGGTGCCGCCACCGCGGCTGCCGCCGTGCCCGAGGCGACCGCCGCGCTCGACAGTGTCACCCGGACCCTCCCCGTCGAGAACGTCGCGAGCACGCTGCCCGCGACGCAGTCCCTGGGCGCCGCCCAGACCTCGCTCGGCACCACCCTCGCCGCCGCCCAGCCGACCGTCGCCAAGCTCGCCCCCGCGATCCTGCCCACCGACGGCAAGGCCGCCCCGGCCGGCGGACTCCTCGGTGGTCTGCCGCTCAACGGAGTCAGCGGTCTGTCCGCCAACGGGCTCCCGCTGGGTTGACCCCACCGCGACCCCGACGGAAGCGGGGTGCGCCGACCTGTTGTCGGCGCACCCCGCTTCCGTGTGCGTATCAGCGCGTCGTACGGGTCACCACGCGGCCTCGCGCGACACCTTCTCGCTCGGCAGCAGCATCCACAGCGCCAGATAGAGCAGGAACTGCGGGCCGGGCAGCAGGCACGAGACCACGAAGATCACGCGCATCGTGGACGCGGAGATACCGAAGCGCCGCGCCAGACCGGCGCACACTCCACCGATCATCCGGCCGTTCGTGGGGCGGGCAAGGGCGGTCATGGGGGGCTCCTTCACGGGATGTCGTCCACGGGATGTGTCCTCGATGCATACGACCGTACGGTGGCGAAGGGGCCCAAAGCATCGCTCTACGGGGCGATCCCGACCCTGGGAATCGTCGGGGTCGGAGTCAGGGTGCTCTCCTCCCGGCGGAGGGCCGCCGCCCGGCGCGCGGTCTCCGTGCGGCGCCGCATCCGGGCGCGGAACGCGGGCACGACGGCGATGTGGGCGAGGGCGACGCCGAGCGTGTTCAGGAACACCGAGTCGACGTCCACGACCTGGCCCGGTACGCCGGTCTGGAGCAGCTCTATGCCCAGCGACAGCAGGGCGCCTGCCGTGACCGTGCGGAGCAGTGAGGCGAGCGGGGAGACGGCGGTCTTGCCGCCGGCCAAGGGGAGCAGGACGCCCAGGGGGGCGAGCAGGGCCAGGCCCGCGCCGATGGTGCGGGCCGCGTCCCTGGGGGGCAGGGCGAGGTCCGCCTTGATTCCGGCGAAGGGGTGGAAGTTCGGTGTGGGCACCCAGGGGACGTCCAGGGGGCGCAGGGTGATCCATGCGACGAGCGCGAGGTGTGCGACGAGGAGGAGTGCTCCTGTCGTACGGATGCGGAGTGCGGCGGGGTTGCCGCGTGGGCCTTGGCGCACGGCCTTAATGACGACCGGGGTGGTTGGATCGGTTCCGGTGGGGTTCGTGGTGCCGGTCACCTTCGTGCCGTGCCCGGCGGGGCTTCTTGTTCCGGGTGCCGTTGGATGGGGTTGTGCCCACCCGTTCCGCCGTGCGGAACGCCTGCCCACAACGGGTACGGGTACGGGTCGGGGGGGGGTTAGTTGGGGACCGCTGTGCTCGGGGGTTCTGTTGTGCCTGGGCGGGTTTTCAGTTCTGTCGGGCAGGTGTAGCTGCGGAGGGGGGTTGTGTTGGGGCCGCCCAGGGTTACCGTGCCGTTCTGGGACGCTGCCGAGTTCGCCAGGGTGCAGATGATCTGGGCCAGGGCGAAGGACGACAGGTCCTCCGGGGGGATGCCGAGGCGCAGGGTGTCGTCCGGGTCGCCGGGGCGTGGGCCCGCGACGGTCATTCCGCTGCGGACGTCCGTCGTGTACCCGGCCTGCTTCTCCGGGGTCGACGGGGTCTGTTCCAGCTCGCCGAGCAGGGCCTGGGCGACCTGGACGGCGTCGCCCGCCATCGTGTTGCCCTTGGGCAGCTCCACCGTCCGGTCCACCGTGACCAGTTGCGAGGAGCACAGCAGGTACACCTGGACCGCGATGCCCTGCGCCGACTGCGCCGACAGGTCCGGCGTGGACAGTTCGCAGGGGGCCCGTGAGGGCGCGGGGCCGAAGTCCGTGGGTACCTCCGTCGACCGGATCCCGCACCCCGCGAGTGCCAGCGCCGCCAGCGGCACCGCAAGCCCCCGGCGCAGCCACCGTCCGCGTACCGGCGTCACCGCGCCCCCTCCTGACCGTCCCCGGAAGAATCCGTACCGGAGTCCTCCGTCTCGTCGTCCCCGTCCATGAGCGTCGACGCGTCGCGGGGCAGCCGCAGGGTGAACACCGCGCCGCCTTCCGGGGAGTTGGCGGCGGTGATCTCGCCGCCGTGGATGTGCGCGTTCTCCAGCGCGATGGACAGGCCCAGGCCGCTGCCCTCCGACCTCGGCCGGGACGCGCTCGCCTTGTAGAACCGGTCGAAGACGTGCGGCAGGACGTCCTCGGGGATACCGGGACCGTGGTCGCGTACCTCGATGACCACGTCGTCGTCATCGGTCCGTACGGCGACCCGTACCGGCGAACCGCCGTGCTTGAGGGCGTTGCCGATGAGGTTGGCCAGGATGACGTCGAGGCGGCGCGGGTCGACGCGGGCGACGATGCCGCGCTCCGCGTCGAGGTCGACCGCGTCCAGCCAGGCGCGGGCGTCGATGCACGCCGTGATGTTGTCGGCGAGGTCGACCTCGTCGAGGACCAGGCGGGCGGTGCCCGCGTCGAAACGGGTGACCTCCATCAGGTTCTCGACCAGGTCGTTCAGCCGCCGTGTCTCGCTCACCACCAGCCGTACCGCGGGCTCGATCATCGGGTCGACGCTGCCCGTCTCGGCGTCCAGCTCCTCCTCCAGGACCTCCGTGACGGCGGTGATCGCGGTCAGCGGGGTGCGCAGCTCGTGCGACATGTCGGCGACGAAGCGGCGCGACGCCTCGTCCCGCGCGCTCATGTCCGCGACCCGTTTCTCCAGCGACTCGGCGGTCCGGTTGAACGTCCGTGACAGCTCGGCCAGTTCGTCCGTGCCCGAGACCCGCAGCCGGGTGTCGAGCTTGCCCTCGCCGAGCCGTTTCGCGGCGGCGCCCAGCCGGTGCACCGGCTTCAGGACGGTCGTCGCGGCGGCCTGCGCGAGCAGCGCGGCACCGATCAGCGCGAGCCCGGTGGCGATCCCCAGCGACCAGGCGAGCGAGTTGAGATCCTTCGCCTCCGGCTCCAGGGACTTGAGCATGTACCCGGTCGGCCCGCCGCCGATCACCCGCGCCCCGCCCACCAGATACGGGGTGTCGTGGTCCACGATCCGCTGCCAGTACATGTGGTACGCGGACTTGTTGGACGAGGTGACCCGCTGCTCCTTGTTCACCGCCGCGCGCAGCGCCGCCGGTACGTCCTGGAGCGTGAAGGTGTCCAGGTCGGAGTTGCCGACGACCGTGCCGCCGTTCTCGTCCGTCGCGATGAGCAGCACACTGAAGTGCTGGCTGCTCGTCGCCATCTGGCCCGCGGTGTGCTGGAGTTCGGCCTGCGTCGGATGCATCGGCAGCGCGCCCGCGCGGTTCTGCATCTCCTGCTGGAAGTCGTTGAGCGCCGCGTCCTGCGCCCGCGTCAGCACGGCCTCGCGGTTCAGCCAGTACGCGATCCCGGAAGCGGCGACGGCCGCCGTCAGCGCGACCAGGCCGAACACCAGGACCAGCCGCAGCCGCAGGCTGGTGAACCGAAGGCCCGCGAGTATCGCCCTGCGCGCCGCGGCCGAGCCACGGAGCTTGTCCTGCGGTTTCGTCACTGAGGCGAGTCCAGCCGGTAGCCGACGCCGCGCACCGTACGGATCAGCGTCGGCGACGACGGCACGTCCTCGACCTTCGCGCGCAGCCGCTGCACACAGGCGTCGACGAGGCGCGAGTCACCGAGGTAGTCGTGCTCCCAGACCAGGCGCAGCAACTGTTGGCGCGACAGTGCCTGGCCGGGGCGGCGGCTCAGCTCCAGGAGCAGCCGCAGCTCGGTCGGCGTGAGCTGGAGGTCCTCGCCGTTCTTGGTGACCGTCATCGCGGCCCGGTCGATGACCAGGCTGCCGAAGGTCGCCGAGTCGGTGGACTCCCGCTCGCCGCGCCGCAGCACCGCACGGATCCGGGCGTCGAGCACCCGGCCCTGCACGGGCTTGACGACATAGTCGTCGGCGCCGGACTCCAGCCCGACGACCACGTCGATGTCGTCGCTCCGCGCGGTGAGCAGGATGATCGGCAACTGGTCGGTGCGCCGGATACGCCGGCACACCTCGAAGCCGTCGATGCCGGGCAGCATCACATCCAGCACGATCAGGTCCGGCCGCTGCTCACGCAGCAGCTTCAGACCGTCCTCGCCGGTGGCAGCGGTGGCCACCCGGTGCCCCTGGCGTGTCAGCGACAGTTCCAGGGCCGTCCGGATGGCGTCGTCGTCCTCGATCAGCAACAGGGAAGGCACGGACGTCATTCTGTCCCATGGTGCGGTGGGGTTTCGACTGTTGGAGCGCTCCCACACCGCACCCACATACGACAGGCCCCTGTGACAGTGCTGTGACAGTCGGGGGACAGCGTCATGAAGTGCCCCCGGCAAGCTTCTGGTCATCGCAAGGAACCGGGACTTCGCCGACGGGGGGCGCGAGATGAACACGCTGCACAGCACCACCACGAGCGCAGTGGTCACGCGTCTGCACGACGTCACGAAGAGCACCGGCCAGCAGGAGAAGTCCGGTGCCGTGAGCGGGCGGGGGTGCGCTCGCGGCACCGGGCGTCAGCACGCCGTGTACATGACGGTGGTTGACGCGCAGAACGGGGGAACGCACGGGGGAACGGCGTACGGGGAGGGCTCGGGGGAACGGCAGTCCAGGACGGAGTCGGACGCGGAAGCCGCGTTCACCGCCTACGTCCAGGAGCGCCGCGCCTCCCTGTACGCGACCGCCTATCACCTGACCGGTGACCGCTTCGAGGCGGAGGACCTGCTCCAGAGCGCCCTCTTCTCGACGTACAAGGCGTGGGACAGGATCAGCGACAAGGCCGCGGTCGGCGGCTATCTGCGCCGCACGATGACCAATCTGCACATCAGCGCCTGGCGGCGGCGCAAGCTCAACGAGTACCCGACCGAGGAGCTGCCGGAGACGGTCGGCGACACGGACGCGATGCGCGGCACCGAGCTGCGCGCGGTCCTGTGGCAGGCGCTGGCCCGGCTGCCCGAACTCCAGCGGACGATGCTGGTCCTGCGGTACTACGAGGGCCGCACCGACCCGGAGATCGCGGACATACTCGACATCAGTGTCGGCACGGTGAAGTCGAGCATCTGGCGCTCCCTGCGCCGGCTGCGCGAGGACGAGATCCTCAGCTTCGGCCGTGACGAGGAGGAGTCCTTCGGCGAGTTGGTCGCCTGAGGGACGCCGCCCGCTCCGGGGGGAGCAGGCGGCAGCACGGGGGAAATGAGGGGGAGCACCACAGGGGGAAGCACGGGGGAGCAGGGCCCGGGGGTCGGGGGATCCACGGGGCAAGGGGGATCACGGGGGATCCACCAGAGCGGGATCGGAGGCCGGGGGGCCTTTCGGTCCCGTTTTGGTGTGTGCGGGGCTTTGTGTACGAAGCCTTCAGTGGACCTCGACCGTCGCCTTTCCCTTGGCGCAGCGGCCCGCCGCTGCCGCTGTCAGGCGGCCGAGCGCTTCCGCTCTCGCGCAGGGGTGGGCGCCCAGGGCCGTCTGGCGGGCGACGATTCCGCGTTCCGCGCGCATCAGGCGCCAGCCGCGCCGCAGCAGGAACGGCACCGACTTGCGGCCCTCCCGCAGATCCCGCAGCAGCCGCCGCCGGAACGTCGTCGAGGGGCGTCCGCGCAGACAGAGCGCGTCGGCGAGTACGCCGAGCTGGGCGCAGCGCCGTACCAGGTCGGCGGCGAACACGCCCTCCGCGATGAACAACGGGGTCCGCTCGATGTCGAGGGGTTCCTCGCCGGTACGGGAGCTGGTGGCGATGTCGTACACCGGGACCCGGGTGCGGCCGGTGCGGCAGAGTTCCCCGATCGCGGCGAGCGCGGCGTCGGCGTCCCAGGATTCGGGGGCGTCCCAGTCGATGTCGGAGGTGCCGGGCACCAGCGGCAGCGTCGGGTCGTCGCCCTCCTTGTAGAAGTCGTCCAGGCAGAGCACGGGCAGCCCGGAGTGGGCGGCGAACGACGACTTTCCGGAGCCGGAAGGGCCGGCGAGGAGCACGACCCGGGTCGGTATCGGGGGATGGGAACTCACGAGAGACCAGTGTGGGGCATCAGGGAGCCCCTGCCGACCCCCGCGGGTCGCCTTTGGTGCACGCACCACACCTCGATTACTGTTCGTCAGCATCTGATTACTCTCGGCATTCATCGCCGACAACCACACAGGCGGCCCCCATGGCACGTAACGCAGACCGGAAGACCTTCACCGCCCCGCGCGCCCTGCTGCGTGCGGGGATCGCGCTCACCGTCGCCGGGATGGCGCTCGGCGTGGGCGGCGCGGCGGCCTCGGCGGCGCCGCAGGCGGGGGGTGCGCCGCTGCCGCTGGGCGATGTCGACGCGCTCGCCGCCGGGAAGGCGCTGACCGGGACGGTGGGATATGTCACCGGGCCGCTGACCGCGCTCCAGATCAATCCGCTCGCGAAGACGGGCGTGGACCCGCTGGACAACGCGGTCGGTACGCAGGTCGCCGACTTCAAGCCGTTGTCGACGGCGGGGGTGACGGCGCCGCTCACGCGGGGGGACGCGGCGCGGGATCTGCCGGTCGTCGGCCAGGTGGTCAAGCTGCTCGGGGCCTGACGCCCGTACCGCCGCGTCTCCTTGAGTGCACGGCAGGTAGTGCATGGCAGGGCCCCGCATCTCCCGGACGGTGGAGAGGCGGGGCCCGCCGGCTTTACCGGTCGCGGGTTACTCAGTACGCGGAGCCCGAGGCGCCCAGGGAACCCGTCGGGTGCCACACCGTCTTGGTCTCCAGGAACGCCGTGAGCCGGGTGGTGCCCGGGTCGGCCGACCAGTCGTCGGTGCCGGGGCGGCGGACCCGCTTGAGGTTGTCGGCCGCCGCGATCTCCAGCTCCTTCGCCAGCGTCTCGTCGGCGCCGGTCAGGTCGATCGCGTTGACGTCCTGGTGGGCGGCGAGCGGGGTCGCGATCTCGGCGGTGCGGCCGGAGAGGATGTTCACCACGCCGCCCGGCACGTCCGACGTCGCCAGGACCTCGCCCAGGGACAGCGCGGGCAGCGGTGCCTTCTCGCTCGCGATCACGACGACCGTGTTGCCGGTCGCGATGGCCGGGGCGATCACCGAGACCAGGCCGAGGAGTGACGAGTCCTGGGGCGCCAGTACCGTCACGACGCCCGTCGGCTCCGGGGTCGACAGGTTGAAGTACGGGCCCGCCACCGGGTTGCCGCCGCCGACGACCTGGGCGATCTTGTCGGTCCACCCCGCGTACCAGACCCAGCGGTCGATCGCCGCGTCGACCTGGGCCGCCGCCTTCGACTTCGACAGACCCTCGGCGTCCGCGACCTCCCGGACGAACTGCTCCCGGCGGCCCTCCAGCATCTCGGCGACGCGGTACAGGATCTGACCCCGGTTGTACGCGGTCGCGCCCGACCAGCCGCCGAACGCCTTGCGTGCCGCGACGACCGCGTCACGGGCGTCCTTGCGGGACGACTGCGGCGCGTTGGCCAGCCAGGTGCCCTTGCGGTCCGTCACCTCGTACACCCGTCCGCTCTCGCTGCGGGGGAACTTGCCCCCGACGAACAGCTTGTAGGTCTTGAAGACTCCGATACGGGCCGTGTCAGACATCGAGGTACGCCTCCAGACCGTGACGGCCGCCCTCGCGGCCGAAGCCCGACTCCTTGTATCCGCCGAACGGCGACGTCGGGTCGAACTTGTTGAACGTGTTGGACCAGACGACGCCCGCGCGCAGCTTGTTCGCCACGGCGAGGATGCGGGAGCCCTTCTCGGTCCAGATGCCGGCGGACAGGCCGTACTGCGTGTTGTTCGCCTTGGCGACGGCCTCTTCGGGCGTACGGAAGGTCAGGACCGACAGGACCGGGCCGAAGATCTCGTCGCGGGCGATGCTGTGCGCCTGCGTGACCTTCGTGAAGAGGGTCGGTGCGAACCAGTAGCCCGACGAGGGAAGCGCGCAGGGCGCGGACCAGCGCTCGGCGCCCTCGGCCTCGCCGCGCTCGGTGAGGGCGGTGATACGGGCGAGCTGTTCGGCGGAGTTGATCGCGCCGATGTCCGTGTTCTTGTCGAGCGGGTCGCCCAGGCGCAGCGTCGTCAGGCGCCGCTTCAGCGCGTCGAGCACCTCCTCCTCGACGGACTCCTGGACCAGCAGGCGGGAGCCCGCGCAGCAGACCTGGCCCTGGTTGAAGAAGATGCCGGTGACGATGCCCTCGACGGCCTGGTCGATCGGGGCGTCGTCGAAGACGATGTTGGCGCCCTTGCCGCCCAGTTCGAGGGTGACCTTCTTGTCGGTGCCCGCGATCGTGCGGGCGATCTGCTTGCCGACGGCGGTCGAGCCGGTGAAGGCGACCTTGTTCACATCCGGGTGCGCGACCAGCGCCGCGCCCGTGTCGCCGTACCCGGGAAGGATGTTGACGACACCCTTGGGAAGGCCCGCCTGGCGGCAGATGTCCGCGAAGAACAGGGCGGACAGCGGGGTCGTCTCGGCGGGCTTCAGGACGACCGTGTTGCCGGTCGCGAGGGCCGGGGCGATCTTCCACGCCAGCATCAGGAGGGGGAAGTTCCAGGGGATGACCTGGCCCGCGACGCCGAGAGGGCGCGGGTTCGGGCCGTATCCGGCGTGGTCCAGCTTGTCGGCCCAGCCCGCGTAGTAGAAGAAGTGCGCGGCGACCAGGGGGAGGTCCGCGTCACGGGTCTCCTTGATCGGCTTGCCGTTGTCCAGGGTCTCCAGGACGGCCAGTTCGCGGCTGCGCTCCTGGATGATCCGGGCGATCCGGAACAGGTACTTCCCGCGCTCGGCGCCGGGCAGGGCCGACCAGGCGGTGAACGCCTTGCGGGCCGCCTTCACGGCACGGTCGACGTCGGCCTCGCCGGCCTGGGCGATCTCCGAGAGCACTTCCTCGGTGCTCGGCGAGACGGTCTTGAAGACCTTGCCGTCGGCCGCTTCGGTGAACTCGCCGTCGATGAAGAGGCCGTAGGAGGGCGCGATGTCGACGACGGAGCGGGATTCGGGGGCGGGCGCGTAGTCGAACACGTTCGCGGTGCCCGTGGTGCCTGCGATGTCTGCCATGGGGATCAGTCCACCGTCACGTAGTCGGGGCCGGAGTAGCGGCCGGTCGCCAGCTTCTGGCGCTGCATCAGCAGATCGTTGAGCAGCGAGGAGGCGCCGAAGCGGAACCAGTGGTTGTCCAGCCAGTCGGCGCCCGCGGTCTCGTTGACCAGGACCAGGAACTTGACGGCGTCCTTGGAGGTGCGGATGCCGCCGGCGGGCTTCACACCGACCTGGACACCGGTCTGGGCGCGGAAGTCGCGGACGGCTTCGAGGAGGACGAGGGTGTTGGCGGGCGTGGCGTTCACCGCGACCTTGCCCGTCGAGGTCTTGATGAAGTCGGCGCCCGCGAGCATCCCGAGCCAGCTCGCCCGCCGGATGTTGTCGTACGTCGACAGCTCGCCGGTCTCGAAGATGACCTTGAGCCGGGCGGCGCCCGACGCCTCCTTCACGGCGCGGATCTCGTCGTACACCTTGAGGTACTTGCCCGCGAGGAAGGCGCCGCGGTCGATGACCATGTCGATTTCGTCGGCGCCCGCCGCGACGGCGTCCCGTACGTCCGCCAGCTTCACGTCCAGCGCGGCGCGGCCGGCCGGGAACGCGGTGGCGACGGACGCGACCTTGATGTCCGTACCGGCCACGGCCTCCTTCGCGGTCGCGACCATGTCCGGGTAGACGCAGACGGCCGCGGTGCGGGGCGTGGCCGGGTCGGTCGGATCGGGGTGCGCGGCCTTGGCGCCGAGCGCCCGGACCTTGCCCGGGGTGTCCGCGCCTTCGAGCGTGGTGAGGTCGATCATCGAGATGGCCAGGTCGATGGCGTAGGCCTTGGCCGTGGTCTTGATCGAACGCGTACCGAGCGCGGCGGCGCGCGCCTCCAGGCCGACGGTGTCGACTCCGGGGAGCCCGTGCAGGAAGCGGCGGAGGGCGGCGTCGGACGAGGTCACGTCCGCGAGGCCGCCGAGGGCGCCGAGGGCGCGGGTGTCGCGGGCTTCGTGGGTGCTGCCTCGGGCTGGGGCGGGGGCCGGTTTTGAGGGCGTGGTGGGCATGGTCACGAGGGGAGCATATCTACGCGCGTAGCGGCTGTACAGGGTCGGAAGTCGTGGAGCGGGTGGTGGGTGGCCGCGTGGTGGGCTGTCGGCGGGGGGTCGTCCGGGCCCGGAAGTTCGCGCCGCCGATCAGTACGCCTCCGGGGCCGGTGCCGGGGTCAGCGGGTCGGGCCGGGCCAGCGCCTCGGACAGCGGTACGCCTTCTCTCTCGGCGACGATACGGCGTACCCGCAGCTGGGCGCGCGTCCGCGGCCGGTACTTGGGCTCCTGGCCGCACCCGCACGCGGGCCGCCCCTCGTACCGCAGCCCTTCGCCGAGCACCGCCGCCACCACCTGCCAGGCGCGGACATCGCGCCTCGGCGGCGGGGCGAAGTCGTGACCGGCGCAGGCGAGGGGCCGCGAGCAGTTCGGGCACGCGTGCTCCCGCCCCGCTTCGGCATGCCGCTTGAAGCTGACACGGCATGCGACGCACGCGTAGTGCAGCTTGTAGGGGTGCAGGGCGTAGTAGCACACGGCACCACCGTACGGAGCGGTCCGGTGGACGGGCCACCCTCTTTCCGCCGGGTCGGGCCAGGTGTGGCGGGGGCGGGGCGATTCGGTGCACGGACACGGCGCCGGTCGCCTGTGTGGGGGCGGGCCGGCGCCGTGTCCGTGCAGGGGGTGTGCGTCAGCGGACGTCGACGTAGGTGCCGGCGGAGAGGGCCGGGGCCGTGGTGGGGGTGCCCGCGTAGGACCAGCGGTAGGTGCCGTCCAGGAAGGCGCGGACCGTGGTGGACAGGGAGCCGTCCGCCGCCGTCTTCACGGTCTTCACCGTCTCGAAGTTCTTGCAGCCCGCCGCCCGGAACTGCAACCGCACCGGCTCATCGGCACCGGCGGCCACCTGCCCGCCGGCCGCCCAGTCGGCGAACTGCACGCCGCCCTTGACGGTGACGTTCCGGCCCCAGCCGACCCGCCCGGGGGCGTCGACGGTCAGCGCCGACTCGCGCTGCACCGAGAAGGTGGCGGCGCTGTCCCGGAAGACGGCGTCGCTGTCGGGGGCGATCGCGTAGGCGCTGACCTGCCAGGTGCCGGCCTGCGCGGAGTTGGCCGGGGCGGTGCCCGGGGCGAGGGTGAAGGTCAGGGTGCAGGTGCTGGTCGTGTCGGCGGTCGGACCGCAGGCCGCGGCCGAGGGCACGGAGGCGTCGGGGGCCCCGACCGCACCGTGGTACAGCGTCGCGTTGATCCGATCGAGGCCGGACGGGTCGGTGGCGGTGACCTCGACGGTCACGGTTCTCGCGCTCGTACCGACGACGACGGGCTTCCCGTCGTTCACGACCACGCCGGTGATCTCGGTGTCGCCGTACTGCTCGTCCGCGTACGCGGTCGGAACGGCGAGGGCGGACAGGGTGACGGCGCCGCACGCGGCGGCGACGGCAAGGCTCTTGCGCATGCGAATTCCCCAATGTGAATGCAATGGCCTGCCCTTTAAACCCCCGGCGGGCCGAATTGACGTGTGCAGCGTACTCATTCCATGGAGATTTCGAAAGGTTTACGCCGACCGCTTCAATCGGGGTTCAAACTTTTCGCGCAATGGAATACGCGCGAATATCCGCCGGTGTGCTGCCATGGAAAACCGAAGGGGAAATTCGACTCGAATTTCAGCGGTCCTGGCGCCCACCTACGCGTACCGCGGGGCCCCAACCCCCGCTGCCCGGACGGCCGGAGAGCGCACCGCGCAGACCCACGCGCGCCATCGGTCGGGCACATGAACGAGGGGCAACTTTCACGTGAAGCATGGCGAATGCGCTTACTGAGGGCGATTGCATATCACTCTCGCCTCACTAATCTGCAGGTGCCGCAGGGTCGCGGACCACCGTTGACTCGTGCAGCTTCCTTATCGTCAGGTGCAGGGGAACACAGGGGCGGGGATGGATGGCGGGAAGAAAGGGCGGCGCTGCCTTACCCGGCACGCGCTGTCACATCGGCATAGACGCAGACGGAACGTACTCATGGCGGCTGATCGCGACGAACGGGCGAGTGATCGCCGTGTCCGCGCAGACCTACCGGGACTTCGCGGAGTGCCGGGCCGCACTGGAGCGGCTGTCTCGGGAGGTCGCCGATTTACCGGGGGCCGTGCACCACACATCGGAGGGCAACGGGTGGGTCTGGCGACTGCGTGACCCGGCCGGCGGCGCGCTCGCGGTCTCCTCGCGCGCCTATGAACGGCATTCGACGTGTCAGGCCGCCTACGAGCGGTTCCGGGCGCTGCTCACGGAACTCGGCGCGGGGGGCGCGATTCCGTGGGACGACGCGGGCTGAGCTGAACAGAGCAAGAGCATGTACCGGAAGGGGCCGGGGCCCGCCACAGCGGCGGGTCCCGGCCCCTTCCGCGTCCCCCCTTCCGCAGCCCCGCCGCCGCTCACACATCGCCGTACGCCGCTCACGGATTCTCCGCACGTCGCGTTCACGTCAACACCGGAAGTTGCCTCGCAGGGTGCTCCAGTTCACCTTCAGGTGCGCAGGCGTCCATCCCGGCTCAGGAGCGTCGACTCATGTGACGACGCGAATGGATGAGCGACCGGTGCCCGCAGCGGAGGACCCCCCGAGACGGCTGTATGTCGATCCCGGCGTGCCCGACCGCGTCTTCCGGGGCGTCTTACGCGGCGGGGGCACCTTCGTACTCGCGATCATGCTGCTGGTCGGCGGCTTCCTGACCTACCGGGCGTGGCAGGCCCTGGACGTCGCGCGCTGGGACTTCATCACCACCGAGGCGTGGGAGCCGGAGGGCCACCACTTCGGTATCGCGGCGGTCATGGTCGGCACGATGCTGATCGCCCTCGTCGCCATCGTCTTCGCGGTGCCGCTGGCCCTCGGTACGGCGCTGTACATCTCCGAGTACGCACCCGCGCGGATCAGGCAGACGCTCATCAGCGTCGTGGACCTGATGGCGGCCGTGCCGTCGGTGGTCTACGGACTGTGGGGGCTGTTCTTCTTCCAGGGCCATGTGGTCACGGTGTCGCGCTGGATCTCCACCTATCTCGGATGGATCCCGCTCTTCAAGGTCGACGGCACCGACCCGAGCGACCCGCTCGCCACCGCGACGGTCTTCACCTCGTCCGCGTTCATCGCGGGCATGGTCGTGTCCCTGATGGTCGCCCCGATCATCTGCTCGGTGGTGCGGGAGGTGTTCTCGCAGGCGCCGGTCGGCGAGCGCGAGGGCGCCTACGCGCTCGGCGCCAACCGCTGGGGCATGATCCGCAGCGTCGTCCTGCCCTTCGGCAAGGGCGGCATGATCGGCGGCACCATGCTGGGCCTCGGCCGGGCGCTCGGCGAGACCATCGCCGTGTACCTGATCATCTCGCCGGTCTTCGAGATCCAGCCGCACATCCTCCAGAACGGCACCAACTCGGTCTCCGCCCTGATCGCCCTGCGCTACGGCGAGGCCACCGAGTTCGGTATGTCGGCGCTGATGGCCGCAGGCCTCGCGCTCTTCCTGATGACCCTCGTCGTCAACTTCGCCGCGTCGTCGATCGTCGCCCGCAGCCGTTCCGGCGCGGCGAGCGACTGAATGAGGAGATCGAGCACGATGACCGTCACCACACCGCAGAGCCCGCCGCCGGGACCGCCGGGCGACCAAGCGGCGCACGCGGACGCGCAGGCGCAGCCGCAGGACCGGCCCGCGCCCGCCCGCCCCGCCACCGTCCTGCCCGCCCGCCGGGGCCGCCGCCCCGCCCGCTCGGAGGCCCGCCGGAACCTGTCCACGCTGCGCTCCACCGATGTGTACGCGCTCCTCGGCTCCGGGGCCGCCTCGCTCACCCTCACCTGGGTGATGTTCGACCGGCTGCTGCCCTTCAACGGCGCCCTGGGCTTCGTCGTCATCGCGTACGCCCTCTTCATCGGCCTGTACGCGCTGCTCGTCTCCTTCGACGAGGACGGCCCCGCCGTACGCGACCGGGTGGCCGCCGCCGTCGTGCAGAGCCTCGGCGTGCTGATGCTGACCGCGCTGGCCTTCGTGGTCGTCTACACGCTCTACGAGGGCCGCACCGCGCTGCCGCACCTGAACTTCTACACCGAGTCGATGGCGGCGGCCGGTCCGCTCGAACCGCTCGGCGTCGGCGGCATCCTGCACGCCGTCGTCGGCACGCTGTGGCAGATCGGCATCGCGCTCCTCATCTGCATCCCCGCCGGACTCGTCTGCGCGGTCTTCCTCAACGAGATCCCCGGCCGCTTCAGCCGGTTCGTGCGCACCATCGTCGAGGCGATGACGGCGCTGCCGTCCATCGTGGCCGGCCTGTTCATCTACGCGACCTTCATCCTGGCGCTCGGCTTCGACCGCTCCGGACTCGCCGCCGCGCTCGCCATCTCCGTGATGATGCTGCCGATCATCATCCGCGCGTCCGACGTGGTGATCAGGCTGGTGCCCGGCACCCTGCGCGAGGCGTCGTACGCGCTCGGCACCTCGCGCTGGCGCACCGTGTGGCACGTGGTGCTGCCCACCTCCCGCTCCGGGCTGACCACCGCGGTCATCCTCGGTACCGCGCGCGGTGTCGGCGAGACATCCCCGGTGCTGCTCACCGCCGGATACACGGCGGAGCTGAACACCAACCCGCTCAAGGACCCGATGGTGTCGCTGCCGCTCGCCGCCTTCGAGCTGGTGAAGTCCCCCGAGGCCAGCTACATCGCCCGCGGCTTCGGCACGGCGGCGGTCCTGCTGGTCCTGGTCCTCATCCTCTTCGTCTGCGCCCGGATCATCGGCGGGCGCGGACCAGGACAGCTGACCCGCCGTCAGGAACACCGCAGGGTCCGGGCGTCCCGCCGCGACGCCGCGCGCTTCGCCAAGCTCGCCACCCCCGGACACGCCACCCCCGGGCACGCCACCCCCGGGCACGCCACCCCCGCCCCGACCGCCTCAGGCCCCGCACCGACGAGGAGCACCCCGTGACACCCGCAACCGTCCGACGTCCACGCGCCCGGCGCGGGTACCAGGCGCTGGCGCTGTTCGTCGCCCTGGTCTGCGCCCTGCTGGCCCTGAACCCGCCGCACGCGGAAGCCGCCACCTACACCAAGATCAGCGGCTCCGGCTCGACCTGGAGCGCCAACGCCATCGAGCAGTGGCGCCGCAATGTGCGCCAGCAGGGCATGACGGTGAACTACTCGTCGGTCGGCTCGACGATCGGCCGCAACCAGTTCCGCGACGCCACCTCCGACTTCGGCGTCTCCGAGATCCCCTACGGCCTGAGCGACCTGGGGAACGTCGATCCCGCGCCGGCGCGCAAGTACGCGTACATGCCGATCGTGGCCGGTGGTACGTCGTTCATGTACAACCTGAAGATCGGCGGGCAGCGCGTCACCAACCTGCGGCTCTCGGGCGAGGTACTCACCAAGATCTTCACCGGCAAGATCACGATGTGGAACGCGGCGGAGATCAAGGCGGACAACCCCAAGCTGAACCTGCCCGCCCGCCGGGTCGTCCCGGTCGTCCGCTCCGACGGCTCCGGCACCACCGCCCAGTTCACGCTGTGGATGTCCAAGCAGTACGGGTCGGCGTGGAACGACTACTGCCGCCGCGCGGGCAAGCCCACGCCCTGCGGTATGACGTCGTACTTCCCCAACATCCCCGGCTCCGGCTTCGTCTCGCAGTCGACCTCGCTGGGCGTCGCGGGCTACACCCGCCAGCCGCAGGCCGAGGGCGCCATCACCTATGTCGAGTACTCCTACGCGCGTAACGCCGGCTTCCCGGTCGTCAAGGTCCTCAACAAGGCGGGCTACTACGTCGAGCCGACCGCGTCCAGCGTCGCGGTGGCCCTCACCAAGGCGGAGATCAACAACGACCCGCGCTCGGCGACCTACCTGACCCAGAAGCTGGACAGCGTCTACACCTTCGGCGACAACCGCACCTACCCCCTCTCCAGCTACAGCTACATGATCATCCCGATCAAGGAGGAGATGGGCTTCACCAAGGCCAAGGGCCGGACGCTGAGCGCCTTCAACAACTACTTCCTCTGCGAGGGCCAGCAACAGGCGGACCGGCTCGGCTACTCGCCGCTGCCGAAGAACCTGGTGCAGGCCGGTATGGAGCAGACCAAGAAGATCCCCGGGGCCGAGACGGACCGGATCGACATCAACAAGTGCAACAACCCGACGTTCTCCGGCGGCAGGAACCTCCTGATCGAGAACGCGCCCCGGCCGCCCGCGTGCGACAAGCAGGGCCCCGACCAGTGCGCCACCGGGACCGGCGGCGCCAAGCAGCCGACCAGTCCCAGCGGCGGCGGCACGACCGGCGGTTCGACGGGCGGTTCCGGTTCGACGGGCGGTTCCGGTGCGACCGGTGGCTCCGGTTCGACCGGCGGATCGGGGGGCTCGACGGGCTCGGGCGGCGCCACGGGCGGCTCCGGGGGTGACACCGGGGGCAGCACCGGCGGTACGGCCGGGACGACCGGCGGCGGCGCCGTCGACCCCGACACCGGCGAGGTCCTGGGCACCGGCGACGCCACGGGGGACGCGTCCGTCGTGGCGAGCCCGGTGTCCCTCGGCGCGGGCGGCCCCCTGGGGCTGCGTACGGCACTGATGGCCCTGTCGGCGGCGCTGCTGGTCGGCGTGGTCGTCGGGCCGCCGACGGTGGCGCGCCTGATGGCGGGGCGGTCGCGGCGGAGGGGGAGTGCGGGATGACGGCGCGTAGTTGTACGGCGACACGTACCGATACGGCGGTACGTACCGAAACGGCGACACGTACCGAAACGACGAGACGCGCCCCGGCGCGACGGAAGGGGCGTCCGGCATGACGGACGTACTGACAAGGCGCCGGCCGAGGCTGCTGATCGGCGTGGGCTCGCTGCTCGCCGCGCTGGTCGTGGTGCTGCTGCCGCTGCCTCCGGCCACCCAGTCGGCGGTGGCGGCGGACGGCGACTCGTCCGCGGTGACGAAGTCGGGGGCGAAGGGGAAGTACGACGACTTCTCCGACCTGAAGGTGACGGTCCATCAGACGAAGGGGTTGCGCTCGCAGGGGGTGCGGGTGACGTGGTCGGGTGGGAAGGCCACCCGTGAGGGAGGCGGCAAATTCAACATCAACTACCTCCAGATCATGCAGTGCTGGGGGGACGCTCCCACGGGCCCGGACCGGGAGCAGTGCGTCTACGGTGGCTCGGCCGCCGTGGTGGCGGACGGACAGGGCCGGAGAGTGAACACCACTCAGGACCCGGCTGAGAGCGGCGCGCCCTTCGTCCCCTTCCGGCCTGCCAATGGTGAGCCTGCCACCAAGGACGCTTACGACTACACCTACTTCGGTCCGCTCGACACCAACGAGCAGCCGGCCAACACGACGTTCGCGAATGGCACCGGCGAATCGGAGTTCGAGCTTCAGGACGGAGTCCAGGCCGACTACCTCGGCTGTGGTGCGAACACCGCGCCCGAGGGCAGTACGCCGAAACTGCGCCGCTGCTGGCTGGTGGTCGTGCCGCGCGGCGAGCACGAGGCCGACGGCCGGCACATCACCAATCCGCAGTCCGAGGGGCTCAACACCTCTCCGCTGTCGGTCACGAACTGGGCCCAGCGCATCGTCTTCCCGATGGACTTCCTCCAGGTCGACCAGTACTGCCCCGAGGGCCAGCCGGAGCGGCCCACGATCGGCTCCGAGTTGGTGACGGACGCCGTCACGTCGTGGCAGCCGAAGCTGTGCACGTCCACGGGCAGCACCTTCGCCTTCACTTCCGGCAGTGAGGAGCAGGCCAGGAGTCAGGTACTCGGCACGTCCAGCGAGACCCCCACGCTGGGCTACACCATCGATCCGGTGCCCCAGCCGGAGGGCGGGCCGGCCGTCGTGCACGCGCCGATCGCGGTGTCCGGGCTCGCGTTCGCGTTCTTCGTGGAGGGGCCGGACGGGGTGGTACGGGACATGAAACTGACGCCACGACTAGTGGCGAAAATGCTCACCCATTCCTATGTGAACGACGTGCCCTGGGCCGCGCCCTCACCGGAGCATGTGCGGGGAAATCCCGCTTCCTATGTCGTCGACCCGGAATTCCTGAGACTGAATCCTGATTTCCCCACCCTGTCCGCGACCCAGCCGATGAGTCTGATGGTGCCCATCGGGAACGCCGACGCCACTCGCGTGGTGTGGAACTGGCTCCAGTCGGACCCGGAAGCGCGTGACTTCCTCGCCGGTAAGCCGGACCCCGACGGAATGCGGGTCAACTCGTACTTCAAGAATCTTGGCATTGACAAGAACCCGGAATTGAATGAGTTCCCCAAGGTCGATCCGACGGTCGCGCTGGCCGGTGCCAACCCTCCGCTCGAATACACGATCCTGGATCTCGCCCCTTACACCGGCGATCTGCACGACGGAGCGATCCGGGCTCGCCGGGGCAACAACAACCGCACCATCATGTGGCAGGCGTCGTCCGACGGGGTCGCGCCCCCCAAGCTCGTGAACGATCCTCCCCGACCCGGCTTCCGTGCGGTCATGGCGATCACCGACATTGCATCCGCCGAGCGCTACGGACTGCCGATGGCGGCCCTGCGCAACGCGGACGGCACCTTCGTCCGCCCCTCGACGGACACGCTCCTGGCGACAGTCGCCGGCATGCAGCCGTCGTCCGCCGACTCCGGTGTGCTCAAGCCGGACCCGGCACGCGTCAAGGGCCAGGCGTACCCGCTCGCCGCCGTGACCTACGCCGCCGCGTCAGTCAACCAGGACGCGGCGGCCCGCAAGGCGTACGCGCAGTTCATCCGGTACGCCGCCGGGCCGGGCCAGACGCCCGGCCTGTCGGCGGGTGAACTGCCACCCGGCTACGCGCCGCTGCCGGCGAAGCTGCGCACGCTGGCCGACGCGGCGGCGGACCAACTGGAGCGCGGAGCAACCTCCAGTGATCCCCCGGGAAGCGGAGCGGCGGGCGGCGCGGGCGGTACGGACCCCGGTCTCTCCGGCGGTGCCGGGGGCGATACCTCCGGCGGCGGTGCCGGTGGCGCGGCGGCGGGCGGCGCGGCCGGCGGTGCGACGGACGAGGCGTCGCAACCACCGGGCGCGAGCGGTTCGCCGTCCCCGACCACGGTGCCGCAGCAGAACGCGGCCGACGCCAAGAGCGGGCTCACTCCCCGAGAGATTCTGGGAGTTATCCGCTGGGTTCTCCTTGCCGTGCTCATTCTAGGCGGCGCGGCGGCGATTTCGGGCCCGGTAATGCTGCGGCTCGCTCAGCGCCGGACGCCGGGGACTCCCTAGGAGACACCTAGGAAGCCTTCCCGTAACCTTTCCCTCGCTGGGAATTGGTGGCCCCCGCAGGGAAATCTTGGAAACGTATGCGGTGGCCGATCGACGGGTCGGCAGCACAACAATCCGGATTCAGCTTGAACGTCCAGCCTTCGAAATCCGAAACAAGGAGATCAGAAGTGAACGTCAAGTCTCGCGCCAAGGTCGGCGCCGCGGTTCTCGGTGCGGCGGCTGTCGGTGTCGGTCTCATGGCCGCCCCCGCGTCCGCGGACTACACCACCCCCCCGTGGCGTCCGCTGGCGGGTGTCGGCTCCGACACGACGCAGGACGTCACCAACGGCCTGGGCGAGGTGGCGCTGACCGCCGGCGGCGGCAAGCTCATCGGTTCCTGGAACGCCACCGGCTCCGCCACGATCACCCCGAAGGACCCGGCGGCGGCCCCGCACTGCGCGAACATCCCCCGCCCGAACGGCTCCTCGGCCGGTATCGACAGACTGATCGCCGACATCAACAACACCGCGCAGTCCGACTGTGTCGACTTCGCCCGCTCCTCGCGTGGCCCGTCCACCGCGGGCAACCTGCTCACCTTCATCCCGTTCGGCAAGGACGCGGTGACCTACGCGACCAACCTGGGCAGCACGCTTCCGCTGGACCTGAGCGCCTCCCAGCTTCAGTCCATCTACCGGAACTGCACCTTCGTGGACGCGGGCACCACCAAGACCGTGTCGAAGGCGCTGCTGCCGCAGGCCGGCTCCGGTACCCGGACGTACTGGCTGTCGTCGATCGGTGTCACCGAGGCGGAGATCGCCACCGCCAAGGCGGCCGGCTGCGTCAACGACACGATCCAGGAGCACGACGGCACCGCTCTCACCAGCGGTACGCAGATCATGCCGTACTCGGTCGCCCAGTGGATCGCCCAGGGCAAGGGCTTCGCGGATGTCCCGAACCGTCGCGGTGACTCGCGTCTGCGCAGCATCGCGGGCGTGGCCCCGACCACCGGTTCGGGTTCCGCGCTGGCCCTGAACCCCAACTTCACCTTCACCCGCGACGTCTACAACGTCGTGCCCACCGCCAAGCTCGGTGACGCCAACATCGCGCGTGCGTTCGTCGGCGCCAACTCCGAGGTCTGCAAGAACATCGCCACCACCAAGAACTACGGGTTCGGCGACCTGAGCGCCGACTCCCAGCCGTCGAGCTGCGGTGACACCAACACCACCGGCAACCGGTAGTCGCTGAGCGTCATCCGTTCCTCCGCGTGACGGCCGGGCACCCACCAGGTGCCCGGCCCCACGCGCTGTCCCGTTTTTGTCCGTCCAACGTCCCCCGGGGGCCCCGTAATGACCGTGCTCCAACCCTTCCGAAGAGTGGCCGGGATCCTGGCCGCCTGCGCCGTGCTCGCCGCGGGCATCGTGGCCCTCGTCGCGTCCCAGTCCCAGCCCGCCAGGGCGGCGTCCATCGGTGAGTTCACCATGGCGTCCAGCGGGAAGCTGACCGATCCCGAACCGCTCGGCGCCACCCTCGGCATCCCGGGCGCGTGCCCGGACACGACGATCGAGGACATGAACTGGTACAGCTACCTCAACCTCTACCTCGTGAAGGCGGACAACACCGAGGTCAGGGCGTTGTGGGGGGTCAGCAACGGCGGTCCCTACCAGCAGGCGACCCCGACGATCTCGCTGACCGCGGCGGACAACCCGGACATGGTGACGACCGATCTCGCCGCCGCCGTCACCAGCGACGGCACCTATGAGCTGCGCGCCTACTGCGTGGACAACTTCACGTTCAATAAGCCCACCGAGACAACGGTGCCCGGCAACCCCTACTGGTCCCAGAAGATCACCGTCACCGGCGACGACTGGGTGCAGGGCGAGGGCGCGCAGGCGACCAGTACCACGCTGACCTACGGTCCGGGCTCCCCGGAGCCGGACCAGGAGGTGACGTTCACGGCGACCGTCACTCCCTCGGCGGCGGCCGGCTCCATCAAGTTCATGGAAGGCGCGACCGAGCTGGGACAGGCCGACGTCGCCGACGGGAAGGCCGTGTTCAAGACCAAGACGCTGGCCGAGGGCCGGCACGACGTCGTCGCCCGCTTCACGCCGACGGACACCGCGAAGTGGGGGACCTCCGTGTCCGCCCCCACCCAGGTGACCGTCCAGCCGCCCCGGATCGAGATCCAGGACTCCACCGGCAAGCGGCTCGCCGGTGTCCCCGAACTGGAGCGCGGCCAGCAGGTGAAGCTCCTCGTCCGTGGCTGCGAGCCGAACAAGAGCTACGCCCTCCGCCTCAACAATCACGAGGGCGTGCTGCCGTCCGCCACGGCCGACGCGAGCGGCACGGTGACGTGGGCCTCGCTCACGGTGCCGGAGGACGCGGTGGCCGGTAACAACGCGTGGTTGTGGGACCCGAGCTGCAATGGACTGTCGACGGCGTCGTTCACCGTCCCCGAGCCGTCCGAGTCCCCCAGCGGCGACCCCTCCGACGACCCGTCGGGTGACCCCACCGACGACCCGTCCGGCGACCCCTCGGGCGACCCGTCCGGTGACCCGACCGGCGACCCGTCGGGCGACACCTCCGGTACGACATCCGGCAGCACGGGCGGCTCCAGCGGCACCGGTGGCTCCGGTGGTGGCTCCGGCGGCGGCCTCGCCTCCACCGGCAGCCAGGTCGCGCTCTTCTCGGGCATCGGCGCGGTCGTCCTCGTCGCGGCGGGCTTCGCCGCCGTGAGGACCGGCCGCCGCAACGGCCTGCTGAGGTTCGACGGACCGCACGAGCCGCGCCCGTAACACCGCACCGGTACCGCACCGGCACCGCGCTGGTACCGCACTGGCACCGAGCACGGGCGGCGGGCCCCCACCCCGCCGCCCGCGCCGCCGTATCGCCCGCCGACCTCTCTCCACAGGAGCGCACCCCGTGACCGTGCTGACCCCGCCCCCGCCGGCCGTGGCGCCGCCGGCTTCGGCGCCCGACCCCGAGCCTGATCCCGAGACGGGGTCCGGCGCCGAGCCCGCGCCGGCCGACCGCGCCGGCTTCGCGTTCGCCGGGGCCGCGCTGTGCGTGCTCGCCGCGCTGCTGCTCGGCTTCGCCGCCAATCTGACGATCGTCGGCCACCTCCAGCACGCCCGCGACCAGCAGACGTCGTACGACGAACTCCGCCGCCAACTCGCCCTGGGGATAGCCCCGGTGGGCCAGCAGACGTTCGACGGCAAGCTGCTGGAGCCCGGCGCCCCGACGGCGCTGCTGCGCATCCCGGCGCTCGGGCTGAAGGAGGTCGTCGCGGAGGGCACGACGTCCGGTGTGCTGATGTCGGGCCCCGGCCACCGCCGGGACACCCCGCTGCCGGGGCAGGCCGGCACCAGCGTGATCATGGGCCGCCAGTGGGGGTACGGCAGTCCGTTCAACCATCTGAGCCAAGTGCCCCTGGACTCCGAGATCCGGGTGACGACGGGGCAGGGCACAGCGGTCTACCGGGTGACGGCCGTCCGCCTGGAGGGCGACCCCCTGCCGCCCGTCCTCAAGCAGGGCGAGGGCAGGCTCACGCTCATCACCGCCGCCGGCGGACCGTACACACCGTCCGGCACGATCCGGGTCGACGCGAAGCTGACGAGCGCCGCACAGCCCGCCCCGCCGCGCCCGCTGCCGCCCGGCTGGATCGACGCGTCCGAGCAGGCCATGGGCGGCGAGAGCGCCGCCTGGCTGCCCGTCTTCCTGTGGTCGCAGGCGCTGCTGCTCGCCGCCCTGCTCATCATGGCCGCGCACCGCGCCTGGGGTCGCTGGCAGACCTGGATCGTCGGCGTGCCCGTCCTGGCCGCCTTCGGCCTCGCCGTCTCCGGCGCCGCCACGCGCCTGCTGCCCAACCTGCTCTGATCTACGAGGAGTTCAGCCCATCATGCCCGAGACGACCGACACGACAGGTACGAGCGAGTCGACCGGTACGAGCGAGACGGCCGGTACGACGGATACGGCCCGCACGACCGGGACGATCCGCAGCCTCAGCGACGAGATCCTCGACCCGACCGAGAAGCTGCCCGCGGTCCGGACCCACCGGCCGGGCGCGGCCACGGCGGAGAGCGACCCGGCCACGCTGGAGGCCGACGCCATCTCGGCCTGGTTCGGGGACCACAAGGTGCTCGAACAGGTCTCGCTGACGATGCCGGCCCGGCAGGTGACCGCGCTGATCGGACCGTCCGGCTGCGGCAAGTCGACGTTCCTGCGGATCCTCAACCGTATGCACGAACTGGTCGGCTCCGCGTCGCTCGCGGGCCGGGTGCTCCTGGACGGCGACGACATCTACGACCGGGGCCGCCGTATCACCCACGCCCGCCGCCAGATCGGCATGGTCTTCCAGAAGCCCAACCCCTTCCCCGCGATGTCGATCTACGACAACGTCACCGCCGGTCTCAAGCTCGGCGGCATCAAGGCGGGCCGCGAGAACAAGGACTGGCTGGTCGAGGAGTGCCTGACCAAGGCGGGCCTGTGGAAGGAGGTCCGCGACCGGCTCCGCCAGCCGGGCGGCGCCCTGTCCGGCGGCCAGCAGCAGCGGCTCTGCATCGCACGGTCCCTCGCGGTACGCCCCAGGGTGCTGCTGATGGACGAGCCGTGCTCGGCCCTCGACCCGACGTCGACGCGCCGTATCGAGGAGACGATCCACGAGCTGAAGGAGGAGGTGACGATCGTGATCGTCACCCACAACATGCAGCAGGCGGCGCGCGTCTCCGACCAGTGCGCCTTCTTCCTCGCGGAACAGGGCACCCCGGGCCTCATCGTCGAACACGGCACGACGGACGCGATGTTCCACAGCCCGCAGGACCCGCGCACGACGGACTACGTGAACGGCCGCTTCGGATAGGCCCGGAGCGGATTCCACAGAGGGGGGTACGGAAGTGAGATTCAAGGCTCTTGGCAAGCTGGCCGCCGCCGTTCTGGGCGCCACGGTGCTCGGCCTGGGCACCCTGACCGCTCCGGCGGTGGCGGACCCGGCTCCGAGCACCGACTACCGCATACTGTCGGCGATCGGTTCGGACACCACGCAGTACGTCATGAACGCGATCGCCAACGGCCCCGAGGTCGTGAACGCCGGCGGGGCGAAGATCATCGCGTCGTGGGACGCCGTCACACCGGCGGGCGGCGCCGATCCGTTCGCCACCAAGAACCCCGCGACGAACCCGAGTTGCCTGTACTCCCGTACCCCCGCGACCGGCGGCGGCAACGGCACCGTCCTCGGCTCCGCGAACGGCTCCAGGAACGGTGTCGAGCGGCTGGTCGAGGACATCAACTCGTTCGGCTACTCCTGCGTCGACATCGCCCGTTCCTCGCGCGGCCCGAGGCAGCCGGGCACGGCCCTCACCTACATCCCGTTCGCCAGGGACGCCTTCACCTACGCCACCGACTTCGGCAGCCAGTTGCCGGCCAATTTCACGCGGACCCAGCTCAGGCAGATCTATCTGACCTGCACTTTCGTGGACGGGACCGGCGCCCTACGCGCGGTGCAGCCGCTGTTGCCCCACGACGGATCGGGGCTCCGGTCGAGCTGGCTGGAGTTCCTCCAGATCACCACGCCGCCCGACTGTGTCAACCAGTCCGTCCAGCCCAATGACGGCACGGCGATCGCCAACGGCAACCAGGTGATGCCGTACTCGGTCGCTCAGTGGATCTCCCAGGGCAAGGGCCTGACGGACGTCCCGAACCGCCGTGGTGAGTCGCGGCTGCGTGCCATCGACTCCGTGTTCCCCACCACCGGCGCGGGCGCGGCGCTCGCGATCAACCCGGCCTTCACCCCGGCCGGCGATGTCTACAACGTCGTCCAGACGAGCCGCCTGTCCGAACCCGCGATGTACGAGGCCCTGGTGGGCGGCAACTCGGACGTCTGCCGGGCGGCGGCGGTCACTGTGCAGACGTACGGCTTCCTCCCCAGCGGCCAATGCGGCTGGACCACGTTGGGCGGACCTCTGGGGTGGTGAGCCCGTACAGCCGTCCGTCCAGGAGGAGTTCAGAGGTGAGGATCGGCACCCGGGCGCGGTGGGCCGCCGTCGTGGCGGTGGTCGCGTCGGCCGCGCTGGCGGGGTGCGCCGCGCCCGGGACGGACGGCCCGTCAAGGGCGGAGCCACCCGCGAGCCCTCCGCCGTACGCCACCTCGCACGACCGAAAACCCACGGCCCCGACCCCCTACGGAACACCCACCCGACCCGTCACCCCGCAACCCACAGCGACGCCGACGACCCCTGACCCCACCCCGCCACCCTCGCAGTCCCCGTCCCCGCCGCCTTCCCCGACCATGTCCTCCGCCGCCCCGAAGCCGAAGCTCCCGGACCTGTCCACCAAGGCGCCACCGTCCGCCCGTCCGACACCGAAACCCTCGTCAGAGGCCGACGCGGAGCCGTTCACCGCCCGCAGCAAGGACGGTTCGACAACCCTGCGGATCGGCTCCTGGTCATCCGCGGTCGTACGCGGCGGCCAGAAAGCCGTGGACGCCTGCGCCGACGCGGTCCAGTGGACGGGCCCCGACCTCGGCACCGAGGACGGCTACGCACTGCGGACCGCCGTGATCGTCGGCCACGACTACTGCGGCTTCGCGAGGTTCGCCACCTTGCCCCTGGACACGACGGTCACGGCCACCACACCACGCGGCACTTTCGCGTACCGCGTCTACGCCAACCACATCTCCCCGGGCCGAGGCACCCCTTCCCACGGCCTGTACTGGGGCGACCTCACCCTCCAGTCCTGCGTGGGCGACAACACGGGCTTCAGCTATCTCGTACGGGTGGGGCCGTGACCCGTAGCCATCCGGATCCACCATGCACGTCCACCCTTTGAAATCCGAAACAAGGAGATCAGAAGTGAACGTCAAGTCTCGCGCCAAGGTCGGCGCCGCGGTTCTCGGTGCAGCGGCCCTCGGCGTCGGCAGCCTGGCGTCTCCGGCGTCCGCCGACTATACGACTCCTCCGTTCCGCCCGCTGGCGGGCGTCGGCTCCGATACCACGCAGTACGTCATGAACGCGCTGGGCGAGGTCGCGGTGAATGCCGGTGGCAACAAGCTCATCGGTTCGTGGAACGCCACCGGCTCCGCCACGATCACACCGAAGGACCCGGCGATGGCCCCGCACTGCTCGAACATCGCCCGCCCGAACGGTTCCTCGTACGGAATTGGCAGACTGATCGGCGACATCAACAACACGGCGCAGTCCGACTGTGTCGACTTCGCACGCTCCTCGGTGGGCCCCGTGGTTGCGGGCAACCGGCTCACTTTCATCCCGTTCGCCAAGGACGCGGTGACCTATGCGACCAACCTGGGCAGCACCCTGCCGACCAACCTCAGCATCGCGCAGCTCCAGTCCATCTACCGGAACTGCACCTTCGTGGACGGGGGCGTCACGAAGACCGTGTCCAAGGCGCTGCTGCCGCAGCTCGGCTCCGGCACCCGGACGTACTGGCTGTCGGCCATCAACGTCACCGAGGCGGAGATCGCCACCGCCAAGGCGGCCGGCTGCGCGAACGACACGATCCAGGCGAACGACGGCACCGCGCTCGCCAACGGCACGCAGATCATGCCGTACTCGGTCGCCCAGTGGATCAGTCAGGGCAAGAGCCTCCCAAATGTCCCGAACCGTCGCGATGAGGCGCGGCTGCGAAGCATTGAGGGTCGGCTCCCGACCACTGGTCCGCCTGCCGCGCTGGTGGTGAACCTCGACTTCACCTTCACCCTTGACGTCTACAACGTCGTCCCCACCGCCAAGCTCGGTGACGCCAACATCGCGCGTGCGTTCGTCGGCCCCAACTCCGAGGTCTGCAAGAACATCGCCACCACCAAGAACTACGGGTTCGGCGACCTGAGCGCCGACTCCCAGCCGTCGAACTGCGGTGACACCAATACCACCGGCAACCGGTAGTCGCTGAGCGTCATCCGTTCTTCCGCGTGACGGCCGGGCACCCACCAAGTGCCCGGCCGACCTCGACGGTTTCGTCGGCCAGGGCCGGTAACCCGAGGGTGGCGGTGGGAGCAGCCTGACCGCCTCGCGCAGAGGCCATCCCCGTCACACCCCCACCTGTTCACCGTCCCTTGGTCTCCCGGACCCGCTCACGCGTCCCGCGCCGGAGTGATCGGTGCCTAGCGTCGGGCGCGGCAACCGGGACTGAGACCTCATGCCTCGTACGCCTTCGACCGCCTACGACCGCCTTCGAACCTCCTCCGACGTCAGCAAGGCGTTCGTGGGTCTCGAACTTCCTACCGTCAGGAGTGACTTCATGTCCCGTCCGCTCACCAGAGCCCTTCGCAGAGTGGGTACGCGGCTGCGTACCGGGCGGGGGCTGCGTGGTGCGGCCGTCGCCACGGTTGCCACCGCTCTGCTCACCGCGGGCTCCCAGGCGTCGGGGACCGTCGTGCAGACGCGGGCGCCGGAGAGCGGTGACGGGGTGACCGTGCCCGGTGGATTCGTGGACCCGGACGTGCCGCTGCCGGACGTGCCCTCGCAGGGCGACGACTCGTACCACGTCGAACTCCCGCCGCTGAAGGGCGTGTCGGGCGCCGAGAAGGTGTGGGGCGAGGCGGCGGCGAAGCCCTCGACTCAGCGCGTCGCGGCCGAGGCCGGGCTGCCGACGACCGTGTTCGACGCCTATCGGAAGGCCGCGGACTCGGTCGGACGTACCGACCCGGCGTGCGGCCTGCCGTGGGAACTGCTCGCCGGGATCGGCAAGGTCGAGTCGGGCCACGCGGGCGGCGGCGCCGTCGCGGCGAACGGCGACACCCTCACCCGGATCACCGGCCCCGCGCTCGACGGCAAGGGCTTCGCGCTGATCCTCGACAGCGACGGCGGCGCCTGGGACGGCGACACGGTCTACGACCGGGCCGTCGGCCCCATGCAGTTCCTGCCGTCCACGTGGAAGACCTGGGGCGCCGACGGCAACGGCGACGGTGTCGAGAACCCCAACAACATCTACGACGCCGCCCTGGCCGCAGGCCACTACCTGTGCGCGGGCGACCGCGACCTGGGCACCGCCGCCGGTCTGGAGCGGGCGATCCTCAGCTACAACTACTCGCGCGACTACCTCAATCTCGTACTCGGCTGGATGGAGTTCTACCTCCGCGGCGTGCACGCCGTCCCCGACGGCACCGGAACCGTCCCGACGAGCCCCGGCGCGGGCAGCGACAAGCAGGCGACGAAGCCGGTGCGCGACGGGGACGTGGGCGGCGGGAAGCCCTCCGGCGAACCCGGCACCAAGCCCGGTGACACCGCCGAGCCGTCCGCCAGGCCGTCCACCAAACCGTCCACCAAACCGTCCGGGAAGCCGTCCATCAAACCCCCCGTGCCATCCACCACGCCGGGCTCCCCGTCGCCCTCGCCCTCGGACAGCGCGAGCCCATCGCCCACGCCGACTCCGACCGAGACGCCGACCCCCACCGAGTCCACTCCGACCCCCGAACCCCCGGCGTCCCCGACCCCCACCGAGACGACCCCGGAGCCCACCCCGACCGACACCACCAGCCCTTCCGTCGACCCTTCGGCCACCGAGGGCACCACGAGCACGCCGACGGCCGGCTGAGCCTGGTCCCGGGGCTCCGGCGGGCGGGGATCGGAGGGTGGGGCAGAATCGGGCCTATGAGTAGCCCGAACCCCAGTTCCGATCCCCGGTCGCCCGTGCCGGACGGTGAGTCCGCGTACAAGGACCGTGTGTACCGGTCGTCCGGCGGTATCGCCGGCGGGGTGCTGCTGCTCGCGCTCGGCGGGTGGCTCGGGATCGACGCGCTGGTCAGGGGAGAGGGCCGGACGCCCTGGCTGGCCCTGGCGGCCCTGCTGTTCGTGGTGCCGCTCGTGGTCGCCTTCACCGTGCGCCCGGCCGTGTTCGCGAACGAGGACCGCCTCCGTATCCGCAACCCGCTCCGCACGATCACCCTGCCCTGGGCCGCCGTCGGCAGTCTGCGGGCCGGGTACTCGAACGAAGTGTTCGACCAGGCCGGTGTGAAGTACCAGCTCTGGGCCGTGCCCGTCTCCCTCCGGGGGCGCAAGAGGGCGGCGCGGCAGCAGAGCCGGGCGGCCATGGACGACCCCACGGGCCGTACCTCGATGACGGCGAAGCCGCCGCGCGCGCCGGGCGATCAGACGGTCGAGGACCTGCGGGAACTCGCCGAGCGGCGCGGCGGCGCCGAGAGCGCCCAGGGCGCGCCGGTCGTGAAGTGGGCGTACGAGATTCTCGGCCCCGCGCTGGCGGGCGCCGTACTACTGCTGGTACTGGGCCTCATCGGCTGATCCCCGCCCGCACCCCTCCCCCCTGCTACTCTGCGTGCCGTCATCGTCACCCGACGTCACGGGAGTGCATTGTGAAGGTCGCCTGCGTCGGCGGTGGGCCGGCCGGCCTGTACCTCTCGATCCTGCTGAAGCGGCAGGACCCGTCCCACGACATCACCGTCCACGAGCGGAACCCGGCCGGTTCCACGTACGGCTGGGGTGTGACGTACTGGGGCGGTCTCCTGGAGCGGCTGCGGCAGCACGACCCCGAGTCGGCGCGGGCCGTCGAGGGCAACTCCGTCCGCTGGACCGAGGGCGTCGCCCACATCGGCGACCGCACGGCCCGCCACCGCGGCGACGAGGGCTTCGGCATCGGGCGCCGCGCGCTCCTGGAGATCCTGGCGGAGCGCGCCGAATCGCTCGGTGTCCGCGTGACGTTCGACCACGAGATCGACGCCGGCGACCCGCCCGACGCGGACCTGGTGGTGGCCGGTGACGGCGTACGCAGCGCGCTGCGCGACGCGCACGCGGACCACTTCGGCACCGAGGTGACGGAGGGCCGCAACCGGTATCTGTGGCTGGGCACGACGAAGGTGTTCGACGCGTTCACGTTCGCGTTCGTCGAGACCGCGCACGGATGGATCTGGTGCTACGCGTACCGGTACGGGGACGACCGGAGCACCTGTGTCGTGGAGTGCTCACCGCGTACCTGGGAAGGGCTCGGCCTCGACTGGGCGAGCGAGGGCGACGGGCTCGCCCTGCTGGAGGAGCTGTTCGCGGACGTACTCGACGGACACCGGCTGATCGGCCGGGGCCAGAGCGGCGACAGCGCGCGGTGGCTGACCTTCCGCACCCTCACCAACCGCACGTGGTACCGGGGCAACCTGGTCCTCGTCGGGGACGCCGCCCACACCACCCACTACTCGATCGGAGCGGGCACCACGCTTGCCCTTGAGGACGCGATGACGCTCGCCGCCGTCCTGCGCGGCGCCCCGCACCTCGCCCCCGCGCTCGCCCGCTACGAACGACAGCGCAAGGAGGCGCTGCTCCCGGTGCAGAGCGCTGCGCGGTACAGCGCCCAGTGGTACGAGAACCTGCCGAGGTACGTGGGCCTGCCGCCCCACCAGATGTTCGCCCTCCTGGGCCAGCGCCACTCGCCGCTCCTTCCCCACATCCCGCCGCAGGTGTACTACCGCCTGGACCGCACCGCCGAACACCTCAAGCCGCTACGGGACTTGAAGCGCTGGCTGGGCCCCCGGCTGGCCCGAACGGGCGGCTGACCCACCGGAATCCATCGACCCGCCGGCGCCTCAGTGGTGAGTCACAGGCCCGCCGCCGAGGCGAAGTCCCGCTTCAGGGCCGACAGCGTGGCCGCCGCCTCCTCGCGCGCCGAGGGCAGATCCGACCGCGACCCGACCGGAACCACCACCTCCAGATAGCACTTGAGCTTCGGCTCCGTCCCGCTGGGCCGCACGATGATCCGGGCGTTCGGCAGGGTGTAGCGGAGGCCGTCCGTGGGCGGGAGGGTCGCGGACCCGCGCGACAGGTCCTCCGCCGAGGTCACCGGCAGCCCGGCAAGGGCGGCCGGGGGCCGCTCCCGCAGCGCCCGCATCGCGGTGGCGATCACGCCCAGGTCCTCCACCCGCACCGACAACTGGTCCGTCGCGTGCAGCCCGTGCTCCACCGCGAGGTCGTCCAGGAGGTCGAGGAGCGTACGCCCCGACTCCTTCAGCTCCGACGCCAGCTCGGTGATCAGCAGCGCCGCCGTGATGCCGTCCTTGTCGCGGACGCCCTCGGGGTCCACGCAGTAGCCCAGCGCCTCCTCGTACCCGTACCGCAGCCCCTCGACCCGGGCGATCCACTTGAAACCGGTCAGCGTCTCCTCGTACGGCAGCCCGGCAGCCCCGGCGATCCGGCCGAGCAGCGACGACGAGACGATCGACTCGGCGAACGTGCCGCGCGCGCCCCGCCGTACGAGGTGTGCGGCGAGCAGCGCGCCCACCTCGTCGCCGCGCAGCATCCGCCAGTCGCCGCCGTCCGGTACGGCCACCGCGCAGCGGTCCGCGTCGGGGTCGTTGGCGATGACCAGGTCGGGCCGGGCGGCGCGGGCGGTCGCGAAGGCGAGGTCCATCGCGCCCGGCTCCTCCGGGTTCGGGAAGGCGACCGTCGGGAAGTCCGGGTCGGGCTCGGCCTGTTCGGGCACGAGAACCGGCTCGGGGAAGCCCGCGCGCGCGAAGGCGGCGAGCAGCGTGCCCGTGCCGACGCCGTGCATCGCCGTGTAGACCGTGCGGGCGGTGCGCGGGGAGCCGGCGGCCAACACCTCGTCCGTACGCGCCAGATAGGCGTCCAGGACCTCGTCGCCCAGGGTCTCCCAGCCGGCCTCGGGGCGCGGTACGTCCGCCAGTGCGCGGACCGCGTCGATCTCGGCGGCGATCTCCGCGTCGGCGGGCGGCACGATCTGCGAGCCGTCGCCGAGGTACACCTTGTAGCCGTTGTCGCGCGGCGGGTTGTGGCTCGCCGTGACCTCCACACCGGCCACCGCGCCGAGATGCCGGATGGCGAAGGCGAGGACCGGCGTCGGCAGCGGCCGGGGCAGTACGGCGGCCCGCAGCCCCGCGCCGACCATCACGGCGGCCGTGTCCCGCGCGAAGTCGGCGGACTTGTGCCGGGCGTCGTACCCGACGACGACGAGACCGTCACCCTGCCCCTTGGCCCGCAGATACGCGGCGAGGCCCGCGGCGGCGCGGATCACCACGGCACGGTTCATCCGCTGCGGCCCGGCGCCCAGCTCGCCGCGGAGCCCGGCGGTGCCGAACTGGAGCATGCCGCTGAACCGCGCGGCCAGCTCCGCGGTGTCCTCGGCCTCGATCAGCTTGGCCAGCTCGTCACGGGTCTCGGCGTCCGGGTCCTCGGCGAGCCAGGCGCGGGCCCGCGCGAAGAGCGCCGCACGCTCGGCGGGTCCGGAGCCGTCGTCGGAGGTGTCGTCGGAGCGGTCGGCGGTCTGCACGTGTTGTCAGCCTCTCGGGTACGTGATGGCGGTACGTACTGCTACCCCGTGGCGGTCGCTCAGACGCGGCCGAGCACCTGGGTGAGCAGGGCCCCCATGTGCGCGGCGGAGTCGCGGCCCGCCTGGAGGACCTCTTCGTGGTTGAGGGGCTCGCCCGTCATACCGGCGGCGAGGTTGGTGACCAGGGAGATGCCCAGCACCTCGGCGCCCGCCTCGCGCGCGGCGATCGCTTCGAGGACCGTCGACATGCCCACCAGGTCGGCGCCGATGGTCCGGGCCATGCGGATCTCGGCGGGCGTCTCGTAGTGCGGGCCGGGGAACTGCGCGTACACGCCCTCCTCAAGGGAGGGGTCGATCTCCTTGCACAGGGCGCGCAGGCGCGGCGAGTACAGATCGGTGAGGTCGACGAAGTTCGCGCCCACGATCGGCGAGGTCGCCGTCAGGTTGATGTGGTCGCTGATCAGCACCGGCTGACCGGGGCGCATGCCCTCGCGCAGCCCGCCGCAGCCGTTCGTCAGCACGATCGTCTTGCAGCCGGCGGCCACCGCGCTCCGCACCCCGTGCGCGACGGCGGCGACCCCGCGGCCCTCGTAGTAGTGGGTGCGGCCCAGGAAGACGAGGGCGCGCTTCGCGCCGACGCGGTACGAGCGGACCGTGCCGCCGTGGCCCTCGACGGCGGGCGCCGGGAAGCCCGGCAGCTCCGTGACGGGGAACTCGTGGTCGGGTTCGCCCAGCGCCTCGGCGGCGGGGGCCCAGCCGGAGCCCATCACCAGAGCGACGTCGTGGGTGTCGGCGCCCGTCAGCTCGCGCAGGCGCGCGGCGGCGGCGTCGGCGGCGGCGTTCGGGTCGCCCTGGATGTCGTCCGGAAGAAGAGATGCGTTCACGCGCAAGAGCGTAGCCGGTTTGGGCCTACGCGCGTAGATGTCAAGGTTGACGGTAGTGCGATCGTTGTCTTGTCGTTTCCGACGAGAAAGAGGCCCGTCCGGGCCCGGAGCTTTGCCTCAGTGATCGGATCGGGTCGGAAACCGGTCAGAATTCCGGCGGGATTCGCTCGCAATTCGGCCACCGGACCTACTTTTCGGCCAGGGGGCGTCCGGAAAGGCGCTCAGCACGCTCAGCAGGGGCGCTTGCGCAGCTCCATCACATAGTCGTGCGGTGCGCCCGCCGACTCGGCCGCGTCCGCGATCTCCCCCAGATAGCGGGCGGACGGCAGCCCGCCCTCGTACCCGTTGAGCACGTACATCCAGGCCGGCTCCTCCGCGTCCAGCGTGTGCACCCGCACCCGCATCCGGCGGTAGATGTCCAGGCCCACGCCCTCCCAGCGGTCCATGGACTCCTCGTCCATCGGCGCGATGTCGTACAGCGCCACGAAGACCTGCGAGCGCGGCGCCTCGACGGCCGTCGCGAGCGCGCCCTCCCAGCCCATGTGCTCGCCGCCGAACGTCAGCCGCCAGCCGTTCAGCCAGCCCGTGGCACGCAGCGGCGAGTGCGGGGCGCGGCGGGACATGAGCCGCGCGTCGAGATTGCCGGCGTACGCGGCGTAGAGCGACATGGGGTCGAGGGTACGGCAGCCACGGCCCGTGCCCCGCCCGTCACGGAAGTGCCCCCCGGGCGGGGGAGCCGGCGCCCGGACACCCGTACGGAGGGGCCGGGGCGAAGCACCTTGATGCGTGCGGGACAATGGGGTACGTGACTCGGATCGTGATCATCGGTGGCGGACCCGGCGGATACGAGGCTGCCCTGGTGGCGGCCCAGCTCGGCGCGGAGGTGACCGTCGTCGACTGCGACGGTCTGGGCGGGGCGTCGGTGCTCACCGACTGCGTCCCGTCGAAGACTCTGATCGCGACCGCGGAGGTGATGACGACCTTCGACTCCTCGTACGAGGAACTGGGCATCATCGTCGCCGATGACACTCCTGATGCCGACAGCCCCGCGCGCGTGGTGGGCGTCGACCTCGGCAAGGTCAACCGCCGGGTGAAGCGGCTCGCGCTCGCGCAGTCCCACGACATCACCGCGTCCGTCACCCGCGCGGGCGCACGCGTACTGCGCGGCCGGGGGCGCCTGGAGGGCCTTCAGGCGATGGACGGCAGCCGCAAGGTCGTCGTCCGGGCCGCCGACGGCACCGAGGAGACCCTGCACGCCGACGCCGTGCTCATCGCGACCGGCGGCCACCCCAGGGAGCTGCCCGACGCGCAGCCCGACGGGGAGCGCATCCTCAACTGGACGCAGGTCTACGACCTGGACGAACTCCCCGAGGAACTGATCGTCGTCGGGTCCGGTGTGACCGGCGCCGAGTTCGCCGGCGCGTATCAGGCGCTCGGCTCCCGCGTCACCCTCGTCTCCAGCCGCGACCGCGTGCTGCCCGGCGAGGACCCCGACGCCGCCGCCGTCCTGGAGGACGTGTTCCGGCGCCGCGGCATGAACGTCATGGCGCGCTCCCGCGCCGAGTCCGTCAAGCGCGTGGACGACCGCGTCGAGGTCACCCTCTCCGACGGCCGCACCATCAACGGCACGCACTGCCTGATGGCCGTCGGCGCCATCCCCAACTCCAGCGGGATGGGCCTGGAGGAGGCCGGGGTCCGGGTCAAGGAGTCCGGGCACATCTGGACCGACAAGGTCTCCCGCACCACCGCGCCGGGTGTGTACGCGGCCGGCGACGTCACCGGTGTCTTCGCGCTCGCGTCGGTCGCCGCCATGCAGGGCCGCATCGCGATGTACCACTTCCTCGGCGACGCCGTCACCCCGCTCAACCTGAAGACGGTCTCCTCGAACGTCTTCACCGACCCCGAGATCGCCACCGTCGGCTACACCCAGGCCGACGTGGACGGCGGCAAGATCGACGCGCGCGTGGTGAAGCTGCCGCTGCTGCGCAACCCGCGCGCGAAGATGCAGGGCATCCGCGACGGCTTCGTCAAGATCTTCTGCCGCCCCGGTACGGGCATCGTCGTCGGCGGTGTGGTCGTGGCGCCCCGCGCATCGGAACTGATCCATCCGATCTCGCTCGCGGTCGACAACAATCTGACCGTGGAACAGATCGCGAAGGCGTTCACCGTCTACCCGTCCCTGTCGGGCTCGATCGCCGAGGTCGCACGGCAGTTGCACACCCGGAAGACCGCCGAAGAGGTCTGACCCGGGCCAGGCCCCCACCGAACCGGGCACGTATACCACTCCGTGCGCCGCGCTGCGAACAACTTCTGTTATTCGGCGCAAACTGCTGAAAGCAGACGGTCGTTGGGGTTACTGTCAGTTTCGTGTTCGCTGCAGAACGTCGCCAATTGATCCTCGAAATGGTGCGGGCCAACGGAGCGGTGTCGCTCCGGGAGCTCGCCCGCGTCGTCCAGACCTCCGAAGTGACCGTACGGCGGGACGTGCGCGCGCTGGAGGCAGAAGGACTCCTCGACCGCCGGCACGGCGGTGCGGTATTGCCGGGCGGATTCACGCGGGAGTCCGGCTTTCCGCAGAAATCACATCTCGCGACCGCCGAGAAGACGGCCATCGCCGATCTCGCGGCGGGACTCGTCGACGAGGGCGAGGCCATCGTCGTCGGGGCGGGTACCACCACGCAGGAGCTGGCCCGACGGCTCGCGCGGGTACCCGGACTGACCGTCGTCACCAACTCGCTGCTCGTGGCGCAGGCCCTGGCCCACGCCAACCGCGTCGAGGTCGTCATGACCGGCGGCACCCTTCGGGGCTCCAACTACGCCCTGGTGGGCAGCGGCGCCGAGCAGTCCCTGCAAGGGCTGCGGGTGTCACGGGCCTTCCTGTCCGGAAGCGGACTCACCGCCGAGCGCGGCCTGTCCACGTCCAACATGCTGTCCGCCAGCGTCGACCGGGCGCTGGTACAGGCCGCCGCCGAGGTGGTGGTCCTCGCCGACCACTCCAAGCTCGGTACGGACACGATGTTCCAGACCGTGCCCACGGACGTCATCACCCGGCTGGTCACCGACGAGCCGCCCGCCCACGACGACCGCGCGGCCACCGAGTTGCAGGCCCTCGCGGACCAGGGCGTCCAGATCGCGGTCGCGGGCGCCCAGGGCGCCCCCGCCGACCACGCGCCCGTACAGCGCCGCCCCCGTCCGGACCGCCCGGACATGCCCCTGCCGGCCCCCCGCCGGGCGGCCGGGGCACAGCAGCTCCGCGGCGCCGTCCTGACGGAACCGGCGGGGGAGCGGGGTGTGACGGCCAGGGTCGCCGACATGCGCCGACGGTGACCTCTTCCGTACGGGAACCTTTTTCCGTACGGAAGCATTCAGTGAGGGTCGTCCGCTCCGGTGTCGTCCGGCCAGCCTGTCGGTTCCGGGCGGAGGCCTCGGAGGGTGAGGCTCAGCAGGCGGTCCGCCAGATCCGGGTCCGCCGGGGTCTCCTCGGTGGCCAGGGCGATCGCGTTGGTCAGCTGCAACAGGTCCGCGATCGACACGTCACGCCGTACCGCGCCCGCGCGCTGGGCGCGGTCCAGGAGCGCGCCGCCCGCCGCCCGCATCGGCGTGCTGCACCGCGCGAGGTCCGAACTGTCGTCCTGCGAAGCCGACATGAGGGCCCCCGACAGACCCCGGTACTCGCCCGCGTGCGCGATGACCTCGCGCAGCCAGACCACCAGCGCCGCACACGGCTGCGGATCGTCCAGGAGGGCGCGGGAGCGGGCCAGCAGATCGCTCACCGCGTCCTCGAACACCGCGCTCATCAACGCGTGCCGGTTGGGGAAGTGCCGGTACAGCGTCCCGATGCCGACCCCCGCACGCCGGGCGACATCCTCCAGCGAAGCCCCCGTACCGTGCTCGGCGAACGCCGCCCGCGCCTCCACGAGCAGCCGCTCGTAGTTGCGCCGGGCATCGGCCCGCATCGCCCGCGGGTGCGCCGCCTCGGCCGTCGGTTCCGTCTGCTGCTCCATCGGCGGCTCCCTCCCGGGTCATGGGGCCGGTGTGCACCCCCAGGATGCCACCGTGAAACGCCCCGGGCCCGACCGGAGTTCGGTCGGGCCCGGGGGCGACGTTCTGATCCCGGTACGGGATGCTCCTACGGACGTCAGTCCTTGATCTCGCAGATGACGGCGCCCGACGTGATCGACGCGCCGACCTCGGCGGAGAGGCCCTTCACGGTGCCGGAGCGGTGGGCGTTGAGGGGCTGCTCCATCTTCATGGCCTCCAGGACGACGATCAGCTCGCCCTCCTTGACCTCCTGGCCCTCCTCGACGGCGACCTTGACGATGGTGCCCTGCATCGGCGACGCGAGTGTGTCACCGGAGGCCGCGGGACCCGACTTCTTCACCGCGCGCCGCTTCGGCCGCGCGCCCGCCGCGAGGCCCGTACGGGCCAGGGACATGCCCAGCGACGACGGCAGCGAGACTTCGAGGCGCTTGCCGCCCACCTCGACCACGACGGTCTCGCGGCCCGGCTCCTCGTCGGATTCGGTGTCCGCCGGGGCGGTGAACGGGGGGATGTCGTTGACGAACTCGGTCTCGATCCACCGGGTGTGGATGCGGAACGGCTCCGCCGTGAACGCCTCGTCCTTGACCACCTTGCGGTGGAAGGTGAGCGCCGTGGCCATGCCCTCGACCTGGAACTCGTTCAGCGCGCGCGCCGCCCGCTGGAGCGCCTGCTCGCGGGTCGCACCGGTCACGATCAGCTTGGCAAGGAGCGAGTCCCACGCCGGGCCGATGACCGCGCCGGACTCCACGCCCGCGTCCAGCCGCACACCGGGTCCTGAGGGCGGGCTGAAGAGGGTGACGGTGCCGGGCGCGGGCAGGAAGTTGCGGCCCGGGTCCTCGCCGTTGATCCGGAACTCGAAGGAGTGTCCGCGCACCGCCGGGTCCCCGTACCCCAGCTCCTCGCCGTCCGCGATCCGGAACATCTCGCGGACCAGGTCGATCCCGGTGACCTCCTCGGTGACCGGGTGCTCCACCTGGAGCCGGGTGTTGACCTCCAGGAAGGAGATCGTGCCGTCCGCGCCGACCAGGAACTCGACCGTGCCCGCACCGACGTAACCGGCCTCCTTGAGGATGGCCTTGGACGCCGCGTACAGCTGGGCGTTCTGCTCGTCCGAGAGGAAGGGGGCCGGGGCCTCCTCGACCAGCTTCTGGTGGCGGCGCTGGAGCGAGCAGTCACGCGTGGACACCACGACGACATTGCCGTGCCGGTCCGCCAGGCACTGCGTCTCCACATGCCGGGGCTTGTCGAGGTACCGCTCCACGAAGCACTCGCCGCGCCCGAAGGCGGCGACCGCCTCGCGCACCGCCGACTCGTACAGCTCGGGCACCTCTTCGAGGGTGCGGGCGACCTTCAGGCCGCGTCCGCCACCGCCGAAGGCGGCCTTGATCGCGATCGGCAGCCCGTGCTCCTCGGCGAACGCCACGACCTCGTCGGCGCCCGACACCGGGTCCGGGGTGCCCGCGACCAGCGGGGCACCCGCGCGCTGCGCGATGTGCCGCGCGGCGACCTTGTCGCCCAGGTCGCGGATGGCCTGCGGCGGCGGTCCGATCCAGGTCAGCCCGGCGTCGAGGACCGCCTGCGCGAACTCCGCGTTCTCCGACAGGAAGCCGTAACCCGGGTGCACGGCGTCGGCGCCCGAGTCCGCGGCGGCCTGGAGCACCTTGCCGATGTCGAGATAGCTCGTGGCCGGGGTGTCACCACCCAGCGCGAACGCCTCATCAGCCGCGCGGACATGCAGAGCGTCCCGGTCCGGCTCCGCATACACCGCCACACTCGCGATCCCCGCGTCCCGGCACCCCCGGGCCACACGGACAGCGATTTCGCCACGATTGGCGATGAGCACCTTGCGCACGATGGCTCCCTCCTTGAAACAAGCCGAGTTTAGGGACTGCCGACACGGCCTTTCGACCCGTCCCCATGGGTGAGCTTGCCCACACGGAGCGTGACGCGACTCCCGCTCGACCCGTGAATCCCCTTGTCGGACCGCGTAACGAAGGATTCCTCCTCGGAACCCTATGCCCGCCATGTGGTCAAGGTCTCTATGAGAGGGTGCCGCCCCTGATCGGGTTTCTTTGTGGAGTCCCTACGAATGGCCCAACGATTCTTTGCGGGTGCCCGAACCCTTGTCCCCGGGTTTACCGGTTAGTAGCGTTCGCGCTGTCGTGGACGTACTCGGAGTAACAGCAGCCGGAAGTGGGTGGGGCGCCGTGGGACGCAGCAGACCCGTGCCGTTGGGGCGTTGGGTGGCGCTGGTCGCCGCCGTCGTCCTGTTCCTGGAGGCGGTCGGCATCGCGCTCCTGAACTGGTTCCTCGGGATGGTCGTCGACCGTCAGGACATGTCGCTCGCCGGGCTCGACCCGCGCGCGATGACCGTGTCGACGTGGATCGCCGGGGTCCTCTTCGGCCTCTACCTCGCGCTGTGCGGGCTCGTCCTGGTCTTCACGTCGGTGCGCGACCGGGGCCCGTCGGGCCTGGGGCGCATCCTGCTGATCACGGCGGCCGTGGTGCACGGGGTGCTCGGCGCGTTCTGCGTGGGGATCGTGGGCTGGTCGGCGTTCGCGTTCATGATGGTCGTGCTCGGGCTGATCGTGCTGACGCTCATGGCGTATGAGCCCCCGGGTGCGGCTGTCACCGGTGGTGGCGCGGGCAAGGAGACACCGTCCGGCGGTGCTCCGCAGCCCGTCTGATCCGGCCCGCGCGACCGGGTCGGTCAGCGTTCGGCCGGGGCCCACAGCTCCGTGATGCCGACCCCCAGCTCCGCCAGCAGGCGGCGCAGCAGCGGCAGCGAGATGCCGATGACATTGCCGTGGTCGCCGTCGATGCCGTCGATGAACGGTGCCGAGAGGCCGTCGAGCGTGAACGCGCCCGCGACATGCAGCGGCTCGCCCGACGCGACGTAAGCGGCGATCTCGGCGTCGGACGGCTCACCGAAGCGGACCACCGTCGAAGCGGTCGCCGACGCGTGCCGGCCCGTCACCGTGTCGTACACGCAGTGGCCCGTCTGGAGGGTGCCCGCGCGGCCCCGCATCGCCTTCCAGCGCGCGGTGGCCTCCTCCGCGTCGGCGGGCTTGCCGAGCGCCTGGCCGTCGAGGTCGAGGACCGAGTCGCAGCCGACGACGAGCGCCTGGGCGCGCAGCACCTCCGGGCGGGCCGCCACGGTGCCCGCCTTCGCCTGAGCGAGGGCCAGGGCCAGTTCGGCGGGGGTCGGGGCCGTGACGGCGTCCTCGTCGACCCCGCTGACGATCACCTCGGGCGCCAGGCCCGCCTGGCGGAGCAGCCCCAGGCGCGCGGGCGACTGGGACGCGAGGATCAGGTGGCGGCGGGTCTGAGCGGTCATGGGGTCAGGGTAGTCGGAAGCCGATCGCCAGCATCGCGACGATCATCGCCAGGGCCAGGAGGACGCCCGCTCTGCGCAACATCGTCTGGGTGTCGCGGAGTTCCTTGGGCGGCTTGTTCTCCGGGTCTGACCACAACATGTCTCCATGGTGCGGCGGGGCGGGTGGGGGGCGCCTGAGTACCGGTACTCAACTTGCGCCCCTCCCGGGGGGTCACGCGGGCCAGTAGGTGCGCGCCCATGACTTCGGGCCCGGCGCCGGGGTGCGGTGCTGGGCGACCCGGGCCGGGTCCGACCAGGCCGCCGGGGCCGGGGGCGCCTCGCCGTCCGTCCTGTTCGCCGCCGCCGCGCGGGCCTGGACCACCGCCAGGGCCGCCGCCAGCTCCTCCGGGGTCGGATTGCCCCGTACCACCTTGATCATCGAACCGCTCCTCATGGGGGACGCACAGGCCGGTGCTACAGCGGGATGTTGCCGTGCTTCTTCGGCGGCAGGCTCGCCCGCTTCGTACGGAGCTGGCGCAGGCCGCGGACCACGTGGCGGCGGGTGTCGGACGGCAGGATCACCGCGTCGATGTAGCCGCGCTCGGCCGCCGTGTACGGGTTGAGGAGGGTGTCCTCGTACTGCTGGATGAGGCGCTGGCGTACCGTCTCCTGCTCGCCCTCGGGGGCCGCGGCGATCGTGCGGCGGTGCAGGATGTTGACCGCGCCCTGGGCGCCCATGACGGCGATCTGCGCGGTCGGCCAGGCCAGGTTGAGGTCGGCGCCGAGGTGCTTGGAGCCCATGACGTCGTACGCGCCGCCGAACGCCTTGCGCGTGATGACCGTGATCAGCGGGACGGTCGCCTCGGCGTACGCGTAGATCAGCTTGGCGCCCCTGCGGATGATGCCGGTGTGCTCCTGGTCGACGCCCGGCAGGAAGCCCGGCACGTCCACGAAGGTCAGCACCGGCACGTTGAACGCGTCGCACGTCCGCACGAAGCGGGCGGCCTTCTCGGAGGCGTCGATGTCCAGGCAGCCCGCGAACTGCATCGGCTGGTTGGCGACGATGCCGACCGGGTGGCCCTCGACCCGGCCGAACCCGGTGACGATGTTCGGCGCGAACAGCGGCTGCGTCTCGAAGAACTCGGCGTCGTCCAGGACGTGCTCGACGACCGTGCGGACCTCGTAGGGCTGGTTGGCGCTGTCCGGGACCAGCGTGTCCAGCTCGCGGTCCTCGTCGGTGAGGGCCAGGTCCGCCTCCTCGGGGAAGGCGGGCGGCTCGCTCAGGTTGTTCGACGGGAGGTACGACAGCAGGGACTTGACGTACTCGATGGCGTCCTTCTCGTCGCCCGCCATGTGATGGGCCACGCCCGAGACCGCGTTGTGGGTGCGGGCGCCGCCCAGCTCCTCCATGCCGACGTCCTCACCGGTGACCGTCTTGATCACGTCGGGCCCGGTGATGAACATGTGCGAGGTCTGGTCGACCATCACCGTGAAGTCGGTGATCGCGGGCGAGTACACGGCGCCGCCCGCGCACGGCCCGACGACCAGGGAGATCTGCGGGATGACCCCGGACGCGTGGGTGTTGCGGCGGAAGATCTCGCCGTACATGCCGAGGGCGCTGACACCCTCCTGGATACGGGCGCCACCGGAGTCGTTGATGCCGATGACCGGACAGCCCGTCTTCAGCGCGAAGTCCATCACCTTGATGATCTTCTGCCCGAAGACCTCGCCGAGCGCGCCGCCGAAGACGGTGAAGTCCTGCGAGAACACGGCGACCGGACGGCCGTCGACCGTGCCGTAGCCCGTCACGACACCGTCGCCGTAGGGGCGGTTGTGCTCCAGGCCGAACGCCGTCGAGCGGTGCTGCGCGAACTCGTCGAACTCCACGAACGAGTCCTCGTCCAGGAGCAGTTCGATCCGCTCACGCGCCGTCAGCTTGCCCTTGGCGTGCTGCTTCTCGACGGCGCGCGCCGACCCCGCGTGCGTCGCCTCGCCGACCCGGTGCAGCAGATCGGCGATCTTCCCGGCCGTGGTGTGGATGTCGTACGCGGGACCCCCCGGGTGCTCGGTGGTTCCGGTCTCCGCGGCGGTGGTACGGGGCTCTTCCGGCTTGGACATCGGAGTGCGGCTCCCTGCGGCAGGCTGTGACGGGCGGCTTCGGCGTGCGGCTGTGACGGTCGGCTACTGCGTCGTAGCGTATCGGCGCGGATACCGTTCGGCAGTGCGGCGTTTACCACACCTAGGGTGGGTTGCATGACGCCTCCGAATGCTTCAGGTTCCGCTTCAGGTGCCGGAGACAACCGCTGGTCCGATCTGGACCGGCCGCCCCTCAACGCCGGGTCCCTGAGCCATGCGCTGGTGCGGCCCGGCTCCCTGTGGACCTCGCTGGAGATCGTCGGGTCGACCGGCTCCACGAACTCCGATCTCGCCGCGCGCGCGGACGCGCTGCCCGAGGGCGCCGTCCTCGTCGCCGAGGCGCAGAGCGCGGGGCGCGGACGGCTCGACCGGCGCTGGACCGCGCCCGCCCGCTCCGGCCTGTTCTTCTCGGTCCTGCTCAAGCCCGGGGCGGCCGGTGCCTCCGGGGGTGCGGTGCCGGTGGCCCGCTGGGGCTGGCTGCCGCTGCTCGCGGGCGTCGCCACCGCGACCGCCCTGTCCCGCGCGGCGGGCGTCGACACGGCACTCAAGTGGCCGAACGACCTCCTGGTGACCGTCGCGGGCGAGGAGCGCAAGACCGGCGGCATCCTCGCGGAGCGCGCGGGCGAGGACGCCGTCGTCGTCGGCATCGGTCTGAATGTGTCGCTGCACACCGACGAGCTGCCCGTCCCCGGCGCCGGCTCGCTCGCCCTCGCGGGCGCCACCAGCACGGACCGCGACCCGCTCCTACGCGCCGTACTGCGCTCGCTTGAGCACTGGTACGGCGAGTGGCGTACGCACGGCGGCGACCCGGTCGCCTCCCGCCTCCAGGAGGCGTACGCCGCCGGATGTACGACGCTGGGCCGCACCGTCCGCGCCGAGCTGCCGGGGGACCGCGTGCTGATCGGCGAGGCCGTGGCCCTGGACGGCGACGGACGGCTCGTCCTGGCCACCGGGGACGGCGTGCAGCAGCCCGTCGGCGCCGGTGACATCGTTCATCTGCGCCCGACCGGCCCACCCCCGGGCGACCCCACTTCGGAGTGAGCCACGGCACACCTGTCGTACTGTGTCTCTCCGGGGCTGTGTCTCTTCGGGGGCCCCGGCCGACGGCCGCACAGCAGGTCGGCCGATGTGCCCGCCGCTCCCCTGTGAGACGTATCTCAGTACAGTTGAGGCCGGTCGATCCCTGACCGTGACAGATCGGAAGGGCAGCAGGCGTGACCGGTGACGACACGGGTCCGGGCGCGGATGCCGGCACGGGCACCCCACCTGACGCCGGTCCCGGCCGCGCGGGACCGGACGCCGCCACGGATGCCGCGGCGGACGCCGCACGGCGGGCCGAGGACCGGGTCGACCGGCCCGAGGACCCCGACGCCGGCGACGACCCGCTCGCGCTGCGCCTCGAAGGGCTCATCCTGGGCGCCGAGCGCCGCTACACCCCCTTCCAGGCGGCCCGCAGCGCCGGGGTCTCCATGGAGCTGGCGTCCCGCTTCTGGCGGGCCATGGGCTTCGCTGACATCGGGCAGGCCAGGGCGCTCACCGAGGCCGACGTCCTCGCACTGCGGCGGCTCGCAGGGCTTGTCGAGGCGGGACTGCTCAGCGAGGCCATGGCCGTACAGGTCGCCCGCTCCACCGGGCAGACCACCGCGCGCCTGGCCGAGTGGCAGATCGACTCCTTCCTGGAGGGCCTGACCGAGCCTCCCGAGCCGGGCATGACCCGGACCGAGGTCACGTATCCGCTGATAGAGCTGTTGCTGCCCGAGCTGGAGGAGTTCCTCGTCTATGTGTGGCGGCGGCAGCTCGCGGCGGCCACCGGGCGGGTCGTGCAGGCCGCCGACGACGAGGAGATGGTCGACCGGCGGCTCGCCGTCGGCTTCGCGGACCTCGTCGGCTTCACCCGGCTCACCCGCCGGATGGAGGAGGAGGAACTCGGCGAGCTGGTCGAGGCGTTCGAGACGACGGCGGCCGACCTCGTCGCCGCGCACGGCGGCCGGCTGATCAAGACCCTCGGCGACGAGGTGCTGTACGCGGCGGAGAACGCGGGCATCGCCGCCGAGATCGCGCTGCGGCTCATCGAGACGATGGCCCACGACGAGACGATGCCGGAGCTGCGGGTCGGTATCGCCTTCGGCACCGTGACGACCCGGATGGGCGACGTGTTCGGTACGACCGTGAACCTCGCGAGCCGGCTCACGTCGATAGCGCCCCGGGACGCGGTCCTCGTGGACGGGGCGTTCGCGGAGGAGCTGACCCGGACGGGAGACGCGCCGGCGTCCGAGTCCGAGGCCGCGGAGGCCGTGACGGCGGCCGAGAAGGAGGGCACCGAGCCCCCCGCGTACCGCTTCGCGCTCCAGCCGATGTGGCAGCGGCCGGTGCGGGGGCTGGGGGTCGTGGAGCCGTGGCTGCTGACCCGCCGCACCTGAGGTCGCTGTCTCCTTGACCGGGTGCCGTGCCCTTTCTTCGACGAGCGGGCGCTGACATGATCGCCGGTATGGAAGAAGCGCAGCGGTACGGGGATTTCGTGGTGGTCCGGCGGCACGGACACGTCGCCGAACTCGCCCTCGACCGGCCGAAGGCCATGAACGCCGTGTCCACGGACATGGCCCGCTCCCTCACCGCGGCCTGCGCCGCTCTGGCCGCCGACCGTGACGCGCGGGTGGTGGTGCTCACCTCCACCCACGACCGCGCCTTCTGCGTCGGCGCGGACCTCAAGGAGCGGAACTCCTTCTCGGACGCCGACCTCCTCCGCCAGCGCCCGACGACCCGCGCCGCGTACACCGCCGTACTCGACCTGCCGATGCCGGCCATCGCCGCCGTCCACGGCTTCGCGCTCGGCGGCGGCTTCGAGATCGCGCTGTCCTGCGATGTGATCGTGGCCGACTCCACCGCCGTCCTGGGCCTGCCCGAGGTCTCCGTGGGCGTGATCCCCGGCGGCGGCGGTACGCAGCTCCTGCCGCGCCGGGTCGGTTCCGCGCGCGCCGCCGAGCTGATCTTCTCGGCCCGCCGGGTGGAGGCCGCCGAGGCGCGGGAGCTGGGGCTCGTCGACCAGCTCGTGGCCGAGGGCCGTGACCGTGACGAGGCGCTGGCGCTGGCCGCCCGTATCGCCGCGAACTCCCCCGTGGGGCTGCGGGCCGCCAAGCGGGCCCTGCGGCTGGGGCAGGGGCTCGATCTGCGGTCAGGGCTTGAGGTCGAGGACGCCGCGTGGCGCTCGGTGGCCTTCTCGGGGGACCGTGCGGAGGGCGTCGCGGCCTTCAACGAGAAGCGGAAGCCGCAGTGGCCGGGTGAATGACGGGTGCATATGCCCCCGGCGACCGACGGGGCCGATCTGATTACGTAGCGTGACAGATCACCCCCTGTTCGCCTCAAGAACGTCCCAAATGGTAGTAAACGTACCTAGCCTGTTGGGATGGCTGACGATGTGCGGCTGCAAGCCGTGGTGGAGCTGGCGCAGGGCATGGCGGCGGCACGCACCCCACGGGAGTCCTGGCGGGCGGCGGCCGACGGCGCGTGCCACGCCCTGGCGGGCAGTTTCGCGGCCCTGTCCGTCTGGGAGCGCGAGCTGGGCCGTTTACGGGTCCTCGTGAACGCCGGGGAGCTGGCGCCCGGCGAGGAGGAGTTCCCGGAGCACGAGGCGTATCCGGTGCACCAGTTCCCCGAGATCACCGAGTTCCTGCACGAGCGGTGGGCGGCCGGGGGCGAGCCCAACGCCTGGGTCGAGACCGCCGAGGGGCCCGCGGAGGGTGCGGCGGAGGGCGCTGCGGGGTACTGCCACCAGCGGGTGGCCGCGCTGCGCCGCCGGGGCCGGGGCTGCTGTGTCGTCGCACCGCTCGTGCTGCACGGGAGGGCGTGGGGCGAGCTGTACGTGGCCCGGCGGGCCGGGGAGCCGGTGTTCGGGCCGGCCGACGCGGACTTCGCCACCGTCCTCGCCTCCGTCATCGGGGCCGGGCTCGCCCAGACCGAGCGGCTTGAGGAGGCGCGGCGGCTCGCCTTCACGGACGCGCTGACGGGGCTCGCCAACCGGCGCGCGGTCGATGCCCATCTGGACGAGGCGGTCGACCTGCACCGCACGGAGGGCACCGTGGTGAGCCTCGTCGTCTGCGACCTGAACGGCCTCAAGCGCGTCAACGACACCCAGGGGCACGCGGTCGGGGACCGGCTCCTGGAACGGTTCGGGTCCGTCCTGTCCCTGTGCGGCGCGATGCTGCCGGGCACGCTGGCCGCGCGGCTCGGCGGGGACGAGTTCTGCCTGCTCGCGGTGGGGCCTTCGGCGGACGAGGTGGTACGGGTCGCCGAGGAACTGTGCCGCCGCGCGGCCGGTGTGAAGCTCGGCGAAGGGGTCGCCTGCGGGGTCGCGTCCACGGGGGATCCGATCGGCCCTGTGCGGTCCGCGCGGCGGCTGTTCCGGCTGGCGGACGCCGCCCAGTACCGGGCCAAGGCGGCGCGCGCGGCGGGACCGGTGGTGGCGGGGCGCGAAGGCCCGGACGATCCGGTGGTACGCCTGGCCGACGAGGCGGGCCCTCCGGCGGGCGAGCCGACCCCTCCGGCGGGCGAACGCCGCCGCTTCCGCCGCCACCGGGAGTTCTGAGGCTCACTGGTCACCGGTCACTGGTCACCGAGATGAGTGGTTTGAGCGACGTCTTTTCGTGACGGTCCACAGACTTCGACCCGGACGGCTCATCCTCGTGGGCGCGGGCCGCGACCAGGACCGCGCGCAGGACCACAAGGGGGCAGAAATGACCGACCCTGACATGCCGAGCGCGGTGGTACCCGGGATTCCGCCGACCGCGCCGCGCGTACTGAGCGGTTCCGCCCGGGAGATCTCCAAGGCGACCCTGGTGCAGCTCCGGCTTCCCAGCCCGTCGACCGGTCAGGCGATGATCAAGTCCGCGTACGTCCGCCAGCTCAGGCTACGGCCCGGCGAGGCGGCAGCCGTACGGGACCAACTCCGTCCCGAGGGCGTGGGCGAGGGTGTGACGGGTGAGGTCTCGGATGAACTGGTCGATCTCCTCGCGGAGTTCGAGCGGGCCGTACCCCCCTCGCTGCTTCCTTCGCCGGGTGAGTTCGTCGACGTTCCGGTTCCGGCGCTGCGGGCGTTCGGGGACGCGCTGATCGAGCTGCGGCAGCGGCGTGTCGAGCGGCTTGCCGCCGGCGGGGACGGGGGTGGGGACGGGGACGGGGGCGGGGACGGGCTTGCGCAGCAGCACGTGCGGAACGCCGTGGTGGCGGTCCGCGCGCTGACGGCCAACGCCCAGGCGACACCGCTGGGCATGCTGAACCTCGAACGGCTGGAGATGGTGCCGGCCGGGCTGGAGCGCGGTGAGCTGATCGCCACCATTCCCCTCGCACCGCTGGAGGAGACGGCGGTCAGCCACAAGGAATGGTCGGTGCGGAGCAAGGAGTTCACGTCGATCGTGACCGACTCGCTGGAGACGGTCAGCGAGACCGGGGTGACCGACAACACGGAGCTGGCCCAGTCGACGACGTCACAGGCCCAGCACTCCAACCAGTTCAATGTCACCGCGACGGTCACCGGCGGAATTCCGGTGATCAACGGTTCGGCCCAGTCGGGATTCACCTCGCAGGACTCCCGGTCGCAGTCGGCATCCGACAGCACCAAGCACGCCACCGCGCTGACCAGGAAGGCGTCCTCGCGCGCGAAGCAGGAACACAAGGTCACCATCTCCACGACGACGGTCACCGGGACCGAGGAGACCTCGACCAGGAAGCTGACCAATCCGAGTGCGACCCAGCCGATGCGGGTCGACTACTTCAGCCTGATGCGTAAATGGCGGGTGCGGCTGTACCGGCACGGCCTGCGGATGACGTACGACCTGGTGATCCCGGAGCCGGGTGCCGGGCTGCGCAGGATGCACAAGGAACTCGACGATCTGCAGAACCAGTTGGGCCCGTTCCACTTCGGTCTTCCGCACGCCGAGATCACCGACGCGATCCTGCCGGGCGAGACACAGCCGCACTTCAGGGTGTTGGCCGAGCGGTACGGGGCCGTCGTCCCCGATCCTCCGCTGCCGCCGTCGGCTCCGCAGTTCAGTCTGGGCGCTCCTTCCCAGGAGGAGGGGTGGCACATCTTCACCCCGGACCCGCTGGAGGTCCCTGACGGATACCGCATCAAGAAGCTGAACCTCTGGTTCGCCACCACGAGCAAGACGGGCAGCGAGAACAAATTCAGCTTCAAGGTGCTGGGCACACCGCTCTACATCAAGGAACAGGACCAGGGCGAGTACGGCCCGATGGAACTCACCTCGGGGGCGTACGGCAATTTCCTGCTGTACGCGACCGGCAAGGTCTATATCTCGTTCGAGATGGTGAACAACCGGAACACCACGATCAAGGTCGCCACCGAGATCGAGGAGATTCCCACCCAGCTCGATCCGGACCCGACCAAGCCGGCGGGGAGCAGCCGCATCCGGGACAAGTGGCGGTCGGACGTCTGGAATCTGCTGCGGGACGCGGCACAGAGCCAGTACTACGAGCGCCAGCAGGACATCGCCACCAGGGCCGCGGCGCTGCGGGACCAGATCGAGCAGGTCGACACCCTCACGCTCCGCCGCGAGGAGAGCGACGAAATCATGAAGGGGGTGCTGCGTTTCCTGCTCGGGCCGGACTTCGCGTTCATGCCGCAGCAGGTCATCGACGCGTTCGTGGCGGCGAAGGTCGACCTGGAGCACGGCATCGGCTTCGACGACAACACGCTCGGCCTGGACGCCTCGGCGTGGGCGACCGTACGCGAACACGAGGACGTCATCCGTTTCGTCAACCAGGCCATCGAGTGGGAGAACGTCGTGACGTTCCTGTACTCGTACTTCTGGGACGTTCCGCAGAGCTGGAACTTCATCCGGCGGCTCAGGCATCCCGACGCCAACCGGCAGGTATTCCTGCGTTCCGGCAGCGCGCGGGTCGTCCTGACGGTCCGCAAGGGCTGGGAGGAGGACTGGGTGAACTTCGCCGAGGGCGGCTTCAAGTCCCCGCCCGTGGAGCCGGATTCCCGGTATCTCACCATCGCGAAGGAGATCGCCGCGTACGACGACCGCAATTATCCGGGAATTCCGCCCGCCAACCCGGCCCGCAGCGCGGTCCGCCTGGAAGAGGCCGTCTACACGACTTCGCGGGACGCGCCGGCCAAGAGCGCGAACCCGGTGAGCATCAAGGTCGAATCGTCCAAGGACTTCCTGGTCGGCGCCCAGGTGGTCATCGACTCCGCCGACAAGATCGACACCGCCGACGGCCGGGTCGTCCAGGAGACCCAGATCATCACCGCGATCCCCGACACGACACACCTCGTGGTCGCGCGCCTCGACCGGGCCCACGACGGCTCGGTGACCCCGTTCGCCGTACTGCAGCCCGGCACCAAGGGCGCGCTGATCGCCGAGTGGAACGAGTACACACCGTCGTCGGGTACGGACATCGAGATCGGCTCCGACCTCGGATCCACGGCCTGATCCCGATGACCGAGGCGGACGAGGAACTGGTCACGGCCGGGCGGGTCGCCGCCGTCGTCGCGACGTTCGAGCACGCGCTCACCCTCGCGCGCGGCACACGCAAGGTGACCGACAAGGAACAGCCGACCGTGCCGCGCGCCGACATGGCGGCGGCGCACGCCTTCACCAAGGCCGTGTACGCCGCCGTACGGGACTGGCGGTCCCGGGCCGAGACGGTCCGCTGGCCGTTCTTCGAACGGGTCCGGATGCTCGGCCTGATCGACGCGGCGGCCTCGGCGGCCCGCAACGCCGAGATCCAGATGCGGCTGGTCCTCCAGAGCGGACCGCCCGGCACCGATCCGGTCCGGTCCCTGTACGGCGGCTGGCCGCCGGTGTGGCTGACGTGGCTGGCGGCGGCCCAACTGCCGTTCGAGATCATCGTCGGGGAACGGCCGCTGGAGGGCTCCGCCATCGACCTGGCGGGCGACGCCGAGGCGCACGGCGTCCTGCTCGCCATCCCCGTGCTCGGCCCACTCGTCCTGGCCTTCGAGGCCGCCTCCGGCCATTCGGTCACGAACTGGCGCCGGCTGACCGGCCTTGAGGTCACCCTGTCGGTGGTGATGATCTTCCTGCCGCTGATCGTGGGGGCCTCCGTACGCGGAGCCGCGCGCGCCGCGGTCATCACCCGGCGAGCCGTGCTCGTGGTCCTCGCCCAGCGCGGTGTGTTCGCGGCGATGCGCGGGCCCGCGCGCACGGTGCTGGCGCTGCGGCTGGCGATCGGGCTGCGGATTCTGTCGGAGACGGAGTTCCAGGAGTTGCTCCAGCTCCTGCGCGGCACAGGGACGGCGCGGGTCACTCCGCCCGCCCAACTGACCCGGCTGACCTACCTGCTCACCCGTATCGACTATCTGTCCCGGGCGGCGCAGTGGCTGCGCCACGCCGAGGCGGCGGGCCTGACCACCGGCTACGGCAAGCTGCCGGGGGCCACGCCGAGCGCCGTGGAGGAGTTGGCGGGCCGACGGCTCGCGGCGGTCACCGACAGCCCCGTCGTCGCGCTGCCGACGGAGCTGCCGGAGTACTACCCGGGCCACCAGCATGTGGAGGGCGCGAAATTCCCCGACCTGTTGTGGGGGAGGAAGAAGCTCTGCGACATCAAGGAGGTGAACAGCACCAAGCTGGACGACGCGTTCACGTTCACGGCACCGAAGGCCCAGCAGGCCAACACGGTCGTCGTCGTCTTCGCGAAGAAGTCCGGGCTCACGCCGGCGGACTGGGCGGCCCGCGGCGCGGATTTCTGGGCGAAGCCCGAGACCATCGGCCTGGACGAGGTCGTGCTGATCGGCGAGACCGAAGTACGGGTTCTCACTCGCCCCGAGCCGTACTACGTGCGCGCCGCCTACGGGGTGGTCAGAGCCGCGGCGCCCGACCCCCGGCGCATGGCGGAGACGGCGCGCCAGGTGCTGACCGAGCCGGAGGACGCCCCGGCCGAGCCCGCACCGCCGCGCCCCTGAGAGGCCACCGCGCGACGGTCCGGGTCGTGACACGGTGAGATTCAGTGCGTACGCTCCTGAATATGGATATGCACACTGTGGTGGTGGGGACCCACGGGACCACCGTGGGTGACGTGATCGCCGTGGCCCGGGGCAACGCCCGTATCGAACTCTCCGACGAGGCGGTCACCGCGCTCGCCGCCGCCCGCGAGATCGTGGACGCCCTCGCGGCCAAGCCCGAGCCCGTGTACGGCGTCTCCACCGGGTTCGGCGCCCTCGCCACCCGGCACATCAGCCAGGAGCTGCGCGCGCAGCTCCAGCGCAACATCGTCCGCTCGCACGCCGCCGGACTCGGCCCGCACGTCGAGCGCGAGGTCGTCCGCGCGCTGATGTTCCTGCGCCTGAAGACCGTGTGCTCCGGCCGCACCGGCGTCCGCCCCGAGGTCGCGCAGACCATGGCCGACGTCCTGAACGCCGGTATCACCCCGGTCGTCCACGAGTACGGCTCACTCGGCTGCTCCGGCGACCTGGCCCCGCTCAGCCACTGCGCGCTGACCCTCATGGGCGAGGGGGACGCCGAAGGGCCCGACGGGACCGTACGCCCCGCCGGGGAACTGCTCGCCGCACACGGCATCGCCCCCGTCGAGCTGCGCGAGAAGGAAGGCCTCGCCCTCCTCAACGGCACCGACGGCATGCTCGGCATGCTGATCATGGCCATCGCCGACCTGGAGACCCTGTACACCTCCGCCGACGTCACCGCCGCCCTCAGCCTGGAGGCCCTGCTCGGCACCCAGAAGGTCCTCGCCCCCGAACTGCACGCCATCCGCCCGCACCCCGGCCAGGGCGCATCGGCCGCCAACATGCTGGCCGTACTGAAGGGGTCGGGTCTCACCGGGCACCACCAGGACGACGCGCCGCGCGTCCAGGACGCCTACTCCGTGCGCTGCGCCCCCCAGGTCGCCGGCGCAGGACGCGACACCCTCGCCCACGCCCGCCTGGTCGCCGAGCGCGAACTCGCCTCCGCCGTCGACAACCCGGTGGTACTCGCCGACGGCCGCGTCGAGTCCAACGGCAACTTCCACGGCGCCCCGGTCGCGTACGTCCTCGACTTCCTCGCCATCGCCGCCGCCGACCTCGGTTCCATCGCGGAGCGCCGTACCGACCGGCTCCTCGACAAGAACCGCTCGCACGGCCTGCCGCCCTTCCTCGCCGACGACGCGGGCGTCGACTCGGGCCTGATGATCGCCCAGTACACCCAGGCCGCCCTGGTGAGCGAGATGAAGCGGCTCGCCGTGCCCGCGTCCGTCGACTCGATCCCCTCCTCGGCGATGCAGGAGGACCACGTCTCGATGGGCTGGTCCGCCGCCCGCAAACTCCGGACCTCCGTCGCCCACCTCACCCGGATCATCGCCGTCGAGCTGTACGCGGCCACCCGCGCGATCGAACTGCGCGACGGTCTCACCCCGGCACCCGCGTCCCGCGCGGTGATCGACGCCGTGCGCGCGGCCGGCGTCGAGGGCCCGGGTCCGGACCGCTTCCTCGCCCCCGACCTCGCCGCCGCCGACACCTTCGTACGGGAAGGCCGGGTCGTGGAGGCGGCGGAGCGGGTCACCGGGCCCCTCGCCTGACGAGCGGGGCGCGCCCGGAATCAGCGGGTCAGCGGATCAGAACGCGACCGTGCGCGCCCTGCGGACCGAGTACACGACGAACCCCGCGCCCAGGCACAGGAACGTCGTCCCGCCGACCACATACGGTGTCGTGTCGAAACTGCCGGTGTCCGCGAGCCGGGCGCCGTCGTCGCTCCCGGTGTCCGAAGCGGCCGTGTCCGGGACAGCCGTGTCCGAGGCAGCCGTGTCGGAAGCCGCCGTATCAGAAGCCGCCGTGTCCGAGGCGGCCGTGAGGGTCGCGTCCCCGGTCGCGTTCGCGGACGGGACGAACCACAGGGCGCCGAGCAGGGTTCCGGCGGCGGTGGCGGTCAGCAACGAGCGGCGTGCGGCGGACACGGAATATCGATCCCCTTGTGGCGCTGGCGAATTGGCCGTGTGGGGCGATGCTAGTGAAAGCCGCGGGTCGCGGGAAAGTCACAGGGCGACCGGGTCGTACGCTCCGTGCCATGAGCACACCTGAAGCATCACGCTATGTACGCCTCCGCGTCGATCTGGTGCTGGACGTCCTGGATTCCGACGCCCTGACCGGTGGCGCGCTCAAGCGCATCGCCGAGGACGCCACGCTGCGCCCCGACGAGCGCATCCACGCGGAAGGCGTGGTCACGGGCGAGCCGGCCGAGTCCCTCGCCTATCTCGTGGACCCCTTCGACCTGGTCGGCGACGTCCCCGGCGTCGCCCTCGCGCAGGCGTCCTGGAGCAGTGAGGAAATCGACTACGACCCCGATTCGCCGGATGGGGACCTGGACGAGGATGATGACGGGGACTATGACGGGGACGGCGGGTTCGAGCGGGTCGCCGACCGGTAGCCGGGAGACCGGCATCCACCGGTATTCAGCGACCACCCGGGCCCCGGACGGCAACCGCCGCCCGGGGTTCCGTCGTTTCCGGGGACACCGGTGTCCCCGGGGGTACGGACGCCCCTCCGCGCCGCGGAACGTGGTGTGTCCCACATATTCGTCCCCGGGGGAACGGGACGAAGCCCCCCGTGCGTTGTAGTCCCAACGGGAATGCTCGGGGTTCGGATCGGTGACGATGGAGAAGCGAGTGATGACGGACAGTAGGCGACGCAAGGGTCTGATGACCGCGTCCGCACTGCTCGGCGGGGTGCTGGTGCTCTCCGCGTGCAGCGGCGGCAGCAGCAGCGGGAACAGCCCGTCCGCCGAGAGCAGCAAGACGTCGCAGGCCCAGGTCGACGAGGCGGCTGCCAAGAAGACGTCCGTGGCCCTGATCAAGATCACCCCGAAGGACGGCTCGACCAACGCGAGTATCAACAACGACGCGAAGGTCACGGTGAGCAAGGGCACGCTCACCTCCGTGGTGATGAAGACGTCCGACGGCACCGCGGTCGCCGGGGCGATATCGGCCGACAAGACCAGTTGGCAGCCGAGCGCCCAGCTCAACCGCGCCACCGTGTACAAGATCACCGCGACCGCGAAGGACGCGGACGGCCGCGCCGCCCATGAGAACGCGTCGTTCACGACCGTCTCGCAGGCCAACAGCTTCATCGGCAACTTCACCCCTGAGCAGGGCTCGACCGTCGGCGTCGGCATGCCCGTGTCGATCAACTTCGACAAGGCGATCACCGACAAGGCGGCCGTGCAGGGCGGTATCACCGTCTCCTCCAGCAGCGGCCAGGAAGTCGTCGGCCACTGGTTCAACGCCAACCGCCTGGACTTCCGCCCGCAGAGCTACTGGACCGAGAACTCCACGATCACGCTGAAGCTGGACCTCGACGGCGTCGAGGGCGCCAACGGGATCTACGGCGTGCAGCAGAAGACCGTCACCTTCAAGATCGGCCGCAACCAGGTCTCGATCGTCGACGCCAAGACGAAGACGATGAAGGTCACCCAGGACGGCAAGGTCGTCAAGACCATCCCGATCTCGGCGGGCTCCCCGGAGAACAAGACGTACCAGGGCCAGATGGTGATCTCCGAGAAGTTCAAGGAGACCCGGATGAACGGCGCGACGGTCGGCTTCACCGACAGCGACGGCAAGGGCGAGTACGACATCAAGGACGTCCCCCACGCGATGCGTCTGTCGAACTCCGGCACCTTCATCCACGGCAACTACTGGGGCGCCAAGTCCATCTTCGGCAGCGTCAACACCAGCCACGGCTGTGTCGGCCTCCAGGACGCCAAGGGCGCGAACGACTCCAGCACCCCGGGCGCCTGGTTCTACGACAACTCGATCGTCGGGGACGTCGTCGTCGTGCAGAACACCGGCGACAAGACGATCCAGCCGGACAACGGCCTCAACGGCTGGAACCTGGACTGGGCGCAGTGGAAGGCGGGTTCGGCGGCCTGACCGACCGTCACCGACCCGACCCGAACCGCACCAAACTGGCCCGAACCGCACCACCCTCACTGATCCGAGATGCCCCCGGCCGCGCGACGGCCGGGGGCACCCGTACTTCTCATCCCGCTCTCACCGAGGGCTTATCCCTTCATCACACGGCGTCCCTAGCTTCGCGGCATGTTCTTCACCTACCTGAGGCGCGAACTGCGCCGCCGCAGAAAGGCGGCGCTCGTCGTCGCCTCCGGGCTCGCGCTCGGCATCGCGCTGGTCATCGTCGTCAACTCCGTGTCGTCCGGCATGAACAAGGCCCAGGACAAGGTCCTCGAATCGCTCTACGGCCTCGGCACCGACATGACGGTCACCAAGGCCGCGGCCACGCCCCAGGAGGGTGAACAGCCGCAGCGGCCCCGGTTCGAGTTCGACGCCAAGGACGACGGCGGCGAACAGAGCAGCGACCGGCTGATGGTCCAGGGCTTCGAGACCCTCAAGGACTCCACCGTCGCCACCGTCGCCGAACAGAAGGGGGTCGCGGACGCCGTCGGCGGGCTCAGCCTGGTCGACCTCAAGGTCAGCGGCGACTTCAAGCCCGGCGAGTTCGAGCAGACCCAGCCCGCCCAGCCCGGACAGGGCGGCGGACAGGGCGGATCCGGTGGTGGTGGCGGCAGGGTGCGCGGCGGCGGCGCCGCGTTCGACGTCAACTCCTTCACCCTCTACGGCACCGACGTCTCACGGCCCGCGCTCGGCCCGCTCACCTCGTCGAAGATCACCGAGGGCCGTACCTTCAAGACCTCCGAGACCAACGCCAAGGTCGCCGTGGTCGACAGTGCCTACGCGAAGAAGGAAGACCTCGCGCTCGACGACAAGGTGACCGTCAAGGGCACCAAGTTCACCGTCGTCGGCATCGCCACCGCCGACAGCGGACAGGCCGCCGCCAACGTCTACATCCCGCTCCAGCAGGCCCAGACCCTCTCCGACTCCAAGTCCAAGATCACCACGGTCTATGTGTCGGCGACGGACTCGCAGCAGATCGACGCCGTCAAGAGCGCCATCCAGAAGAACGTCTCCGGTACGACCGTCACCACGTCCGCCGATCTGGCGAGCACCGTCTCCGGCTCCCTGTCCACCGCGTCGGACCTCGCGTCCAACGTCGGCAAGTGGCTGTCCATCGCGGTCCTCGTCGCCGCCTTCCTCGTCGCCGGGCTGCTCACCTCGTCCGCCGTGTCGCGTCGCGTACGGGAGTTCGGCACCCTCAAGGCCCTCGGCTGGAAGAGCGGCCGGGTGACCCGTCAGGTCGTCGGCGAGGCCATCGTCAACGGTCTGGTCGGCGGCGCGCTCGGCATCGCCATCGGCCTGGCCGGCGCGTACATCGTCACGGCCATCAGCCCGACCCTGACCGCCGAACTCGCCTCCGGCGGGGGTGCCTCCGGCGGCGGGCCGCGGATGATCGGCGGCGGCGGAGGTGGCGGCGGTGCCATGCAGTCCGCCGGGAACCAGACGCTCGACATCGCGCTGAGCGCGCCCGTCGGGGCGACGACCATCGCCCTCGCGGTCGGGCTCGCGGTGGCCGGCGGGCTCATCGCCGGTGGGTTCGGCGGCTGGCGGGCCTCGCGGCTGCGGCCCGCCGACGCCCTGCGGCGGGTGGAGTGAGCGGCGGCCCCGCCCAAGGCGCTCCCGCCCCGAGCGGGGCTCCCGCCCAAGGCGCTCCCGCCCACCCACCCCTCTGAAATCCCCCGCGGCACCGGCACACCCCGCCCACCAGGAGTTGGCACCATGTACCAGTTGAAGGACGTCAGTAAGCAGTACCGCAGAGGCAAGGAGACCGTCGACGCCCTGGACGGCGTCGACCTCACCATCGGGGACGGGGACCGGCTCGTCATCCAAGGGCCCACCGGCGGCGGCAAGTCGACGCTGCTCCAGATGCTCGGCGGACTCGACCGCCCCACCTCCGGAAGCGTCGAGCTGGACGGGGTCGACCTCGGCAAGCTGCCCGAGGCGCGGCTCACCAAGGTCCGCGCCGAGTCCATCGGGTTCGTGTTCCAGAGCTTCAACCTCATTCCCACGCTCAGCGCGCAGGAGAACGTCGAGACCGCCCTCGTACCGCTCGGGCTGAAGGCCGCCGACCGGCGGGAGAAGGCCGCCGAAGCGCTGAAGTCCGTCGGGCTCGGGGAGCGGCTGCGGCATCTGCCGTCGGAGATGTCCGGCGGCCAGCAGCAGCGTGTCGCCATCGCCCGCGCCCTCGTCAAGGCGCCCAAGGTGCTCCTCGCCGACGAACCCACCGGCAACCTCGACGAGTCCATGCGCGACGAGATCGTGGACCTGCTCGAAGGGCTCTGGAAGGAGCACGGTCTGACCTTCGTGATGGTGACCCACGACAGCGCCATCGCCCGCCGCGCCTCCCGCCTCGCGACCATCCGCAAGGGCCGCATCAAAGTGACCGAGCGGGCATGACCGAGCGGGCGTAGATGGCTGTAGGGCGCATCAAGTCTTCACAAGAGCCCCACTATTGAGCAGCACGCATCCCCCCGGGCATACTGCGTATCCCGGGGGGATGCGTGCATACGTACGGGCCACCCCCCGGTCGGATGAACCTGCGGTTCGTCCGGCTTCTTTCATCTCCAGGGGGAGAACTTGCGCAAACAAGTGAAAAGGGCGTGCGTGTCCACGATCGCCGCGGCGGCAGCCGTGGCCCTGGCGGCGGGAATGACCAACCCGGCGTCGGCGGCGGACGAGCGTACGACGGGACCGGCGGCCCAGACCGCCGCCAAGGCGGGCCAGGCGGACCTGGGCCCCAAGAGCCGTGTCACCCTCATCACCGGTGACCGTGTCGTCCTCGACGCCAAGGGCCGCGTCGCGGGCCTGGAGCGCGCCAAGGGCCGGGAGCACATACCCGTGCAGACCCGGACGGTCGACGGGCACACGCTCGTCATACCGTTCGACGCGCAGCGGCTGATCGCCGAAGGGAAGCTCGACCGGCGCCTCTTCGACGTCACCGAGCTGAACAAGGCCGCCAACCGCAAGGCCCAGAAGCAGGGTCTGCGCGTCATCGTCGGCTACCGGGGCACCGCGGCCGGCGCCAAGGCCGATGTCCGCTCCGCCGGAGACACCCAGCTCCGCCGGACCCTGAAGTCCCTCAACGCGGACGCGGTGACCACCCCGAAGCAGGACGCGCCCGAGCTGTGGTCCGCGCTGACCAGCGCCAAGGGCGACGGCGCCGTCACCACGGCGTCCGGCATCAGCCGCGTCTGGCTCGACGGTGTCCGCAAGGCCAGCCTCGACAAGAGCGTCCCGCAGATCGGCGCGCCCAAGGCGTGGGCGCGCAACTTCGACGGCACGGGCGTCAAGATCGCCGTCCTGGACACGGGCGTCGACGCGACCCACCCGGACCTCAAGGACCAGGTCGTCGCCGAGAAGAACTTCTCCACGTCGGCCGACGCCAAGGACCGCTACGGCCACGGCACCCACGTCGCGTCCATCGCCGCCGGTACGGGCGCCAAGTCCGCCGGCAAGTACAAGGGCGTCGCCCCGGGCGCGAAGCTGCTGAACGGCAAGGTCCTCAGCGACGACGGGTACGGCGAGGACTCCAACATCATCGCCGGTATGGAGTGGGCGGCCGAGCAGAACGCCGACGTCGTCAACCTCAGCCTCGGCGGCCCGGACTCCCCGGAGGTCGACCCGCTGGAGACCGTCGTCAACAAGCTGTCGGCCGAGAAGGGCATCCTGTTCGCCATCGCGGCGGGCAACGAGGGTCCCCAGTCGATCGGTTCGCCGGGCAGCGCGGACGCCGCGCTCACCGTCGGCGCCGTCGACAAGTCCGACAAGCTGGCCGACTTCTCCAGCACCGGACCGCGCGTCGGCGACGGCGCCATCAAGCCCGATGTCACCGCCCCCGGCGTCGACATCACGGCCGCAGCCGCGCCGGGCAGCCTCATCGAGCAGGAGGTCGGCCAGAACCCGGCCGGCTACCTCACGATCTCCGGTACGTCGATGGCGACCCCGCATGTCGCGGGCGCCGCGGCGATCCTCAAGCAGCAGCACCCGGACTGGAAGTACACCGAGCTGAAGGGTGCGCTGACCGCGTCCACGAAGGACGGCGGATACACGCCGTTCGAGCAGGGCAGCGGGCGGATCCAGGTCGACAAGGCGCTCGACCAGACCGTCATCGCCGACCCGGTGTCGGTGAGCTTCGGTGTCGCGCAGTGGCCGCACACCGACGACGCCCCGGTCACCAAGGAGATCAGCTACCGCAACCTCGGCGACAAGGACGTCACCCTCACCCTGAAGGCGACGTCCAAGGACCCGAAGGGGCGGCCCGCTCCGGCCGGGTTCTTCACGCTCGGCGCGACCACGGTGACCGTCCCGGCGGGCGGCAAGGCGTCCGTCCCGCTGACCGCGAACACCAAGCTGGGCGGCACCGTCGACGGCGCGTACTCGGCGACGGTCGTCGCGACGGGCGGCGGCCAGACGGTCCGTACGGCCGCGGCGGTCGAGCGTGAGGTGGAGTCGTACGACGTCACCGTCCACAGCATCGGCCGTGACGGCAAGCCCGCCCCGTACACGAACAACATACTCGTGGGCACATCGGGTCTTGGTCTCTTCACGTCCTACTCGCCCAACGACCCGTCCGGCACCTCCAAGGTCCGTGTCCCCAAGGGTAGTTACATCCTCAACGGTGGGATCGCCGGCGACCCGGAGGACATCACCAAGGGCTTCGACTGGATCGCCCAGCCGAAGTTGAGCGTCACCAAGACCACCACGATCACCCTTGACTCGCGCAAGGCCAAGCCGGTCGACATCACGGTGCCCACCAGTGGCGCCCGGATGGAGTTCGCCGCTCCCGAGTACGTGGTCGGCGTTGGCAACGGCGGGTTCGGATTCGGGATCTGGCTGGATTCCTATGCCAACTTCCGTACCGCGCATGTCGGTCCGGACATCACCGACGGGTCGCTCTCGCAGCAGTGGGACGGGCATTGGACCAAGGGTGCGTCCACCGAGTACTCGACCCTGTACCAGAGCAGGCCGAAGCGGCTCGCGACCGGTTTCACCATGCACTACAAGGCTAGTGAGCTGTCCACGGTGAAGGTGGCCATGGGCGCCGCGGCGTCCGGCAAGGAAGGCGCCGTCAGCGCCTGGGGCTGGACTCCCGACGGCGGTGGCTATGGCATCGCGGTCCCGCAGAAGCTGCCCGGCACCCGCACCCTGCATCTCTCGACGTCCAACAAGATCCAGTGGACCCTCGACTTCGAGCAGTATCGCGGCCGGGACGCCGAAGGCTTCCCGATCTCCGAAGCGTTCTACACCCTCGGCGACCCGCAGACCTTCAAGGCTGGCCAGACCTACTCCAAGACGTTCAACACGGGCGTCTTCGGGCCGCGCATCGGCGGGGACTACGGGGTCTACCGTGACGGCAACAGCGTCTACGGGCTGGTGCCGCTCTTCGCCGACGGTAAGACGCACGCGGGCTCCTCGGACTTCACCTCGGTGAAGACGACGCTGTACAAGGGCTCCACGAAGATCGGCGAGAACGACGACCCGCTGTTCGCCGAGAAGGAGTTCAAGCTCCCGTCGGCTGACGCCGAGTACAAGCTGACGACGTCCGTCAAGCGCAGCGTGAAGGTGGCCGCGGCCTCCACCCGCATCGATGCGAGCTGGACGTTCCGCTCCAAGAAGACCGCGAGCGAGACGAAGCTGCCGGTCTCCACGGTCCGCTTCAACGCGGCGGTCGGCCTGGACACCAAGGCCACGGCGGGCAAGACCCAGTCGGTGCCGGTCACGGTCCAGGGCGCGGCGGCGGGCAGCAACCTCAAGTCGCTGTCGGTGTACGTCTCGTACGACTACGGACAGACCTGGAAGAAGCTGGACGTCAAGAACGGCAAGGTCTCCGTGAAGAACCCGGCGAAGGGGAAGGCCATCTCCTTCCACGCCAAGATCGCCGACAAGAAGGGCAACAAGTCGACGATCTCGATCTATAACGCGTACTACGGCAAGTAGCCCGAGTGGTGCGCGAGAAGAAGAGTGGGGCCCATCGGGATGGAATTCCCGGTGGGCCCCACTTTGTTTTCCGAGGCTGTTTCGGCATGCTGAAGCGCCGAAGTGACCCGATGGAATATGTGTGCTCAGGACAGTTCTGGTCAGCCTATGGAAATCGTGTGCTGAGCGGGGGAGTAGCTTCCCTGCTGTAGTCCGGAATCGACCGAGGTGAACTCCATTTCGCACGCTTGCCAGGTCCTGTTGTAAGAGCCGTCGGGCTTACGGACCTTGAAGGTCGTGCAGCCGCCCGATGAATTGTCGTGCTGGATCCAGCCGGACCATCTCCAGGTGTTCGCCGTGGTGCACAGGTCCAGCGAATAGGAGCCGTTCTCGGTCGCTTTCTCCAAGTGGGTGGTCGGCCGACTGCACGCCGCGGCGATGACCGGGGCTTCGGACGGCTTGGCGGTCAGCGCGGACGCGGATACCGCTGTACCGGACAGGGCCAGTCCCACCACAGACACTCCGACGGCGAACCTTGTCGTGATCGGCTTCATCCACGTCCTCCTCGGTTGGCCCGGCCGTTGCCGGGTTCCCTGCATCACCCTGACAACGGCTCAGGGCCATCCCTCGTATGACCGGTTCGCTGAGAATTTTTGGCGCAGGGTGGTGAGTCCCCGCGCCCGAGACCGGGAGACCGTGCCGCGGTGCAGTCCCAGCAGCTCGGCGGCCTGGTCGATGGTGTGGTCCTCCACGTCGACCAGGCGCACCGCCGCCGCCTGGCCCGGCGGCAGCCGCTCCAGCAGCCAGTTGATGTCGAGGGCCGATTCGACATCACCGCTGGCGCTGCCCACCGCCCGCTCGGGCACCTCTCCGGCCGGCACCTCGCGTACACGACGCCGGTGGTGGTCGATGAGGACGGTCGTCACGGTCCGCAGCGCGTACGCCGCGGGGTTCGGATGCCGCACGAGGGTGTCGGCGTTCAGCAGTAGCCGCTCGCAGGTGTCCTGTACCGCGTCCTCGGCCAGCCACATGGGTGTCGATCTTGCCGCGTGCCGGCGCAGTCGCGGTATCAGCTCGCGGAGTAAATCATCCGCTGATGCCGGTGCCGCGCCGCGTCTTCGTGTGAGTCCTTTCGCAAGGTTTACCTTCATTTTGCCCCCTGAATCCGATGCATCGCACAGAAAAGATCCCGTGCCTGTCTTCCCAGCGCAAGGCGTGAAAATCCGAGAGAGAGATAGTTTGAGCGGAATCTGAGATTCCTGTGTGGCGTGCGTCACATCTCGTAGAGTGACTTCCGATCGGGCGTATTTCTCTGCTTGCCTAAATGGAGATCGGATGTGGCCGGGGGGTGGAATTTGTGGGTTCCGGTTCGCGGGCGATCCTGCGCTCCGAGTGGGCGCTCAGGGAAGCGCTTCGAGAAATCGGGAGAGAAAGTGACGTTCAAGGACTCTGGAAATCGGCGGCGTATTGCTGCCCTGGCCGCAGTGGCTGCCTTGTCCGCGGGCATGGCCGCCACGCTGGGCGCCGGCACTGCCGCTGCGGACGAGACCGACCCCCAACTGGCTTCGCTGTCGGGGACGTTCGCGCAGACTGCGACCGTCGAGACGGCTGACAGTGTTTGTGACGACATCAGAGTGCAGACTGGCGAGACGGGGAGTTGCCGGCAGGAGGCGGAACTCGGCATCGGGGCAGAGCAGGTCGCCAGTGCGGCGCTCATCGCGCAGTACGGCGATCTGGTCAACCAGGACGGGCAGAAGCTCTCTGAGGCGGGTGCGGCGGCCACGATCTGGACGAAGACCTGGTGGCAGCAGGTGCGTGGGCTCTACTACTACAACTGGAAGGAGCGCCACGAGGGCCGGATCTTCTTCGACAAGGGCAACAACGTCTGGTCGACCACCTCACGCAGCGGCTTCAAGGGCTACCACAAGTGCGGCATCTCGTCCGGTATCGGCTACGACATCCAGGTCAAGGAGTGCTCCACCGAGCGTCGCTACGATCTGAACAAGAACCCCATCTCCGAGTGGGACCGCTTCCGGGTCCATGTGGTGTACAAGGGAATTCCCATCTACTCCACGAAGACGATCCACGCGAACGCGTATCCGTCGGGCACAGTGACCTTCCACTAGAGAGTCGTCACGAGAGACTGGAGAGCACATGACCACGACAGTCGGAGCACCCGCTCAGCGTGCGGCGCAGCGGGGTGAGGTGGCCCTCTGGGGTCTCGCGGTGGTGGCCGGCGGGATGCTGTTTCCCGGACTGGGGATCATCGTGGGCCTGGTGCTCGCCGTTACCCGCCTCAAGCACAACTCGCTCACGGTCCGCCTCGGACTCGTAGGCCTGGGTCTCGTCGTTCTGGTCGCCCAGATCGTCGGGTTGATGTCCGGGAGCGTCGAAGGCGGCGTCGGTTCGGTGCTCCAGTTCGGCTAGGCACGGTCGTTCGGGTGTGCCCCCGCCTCCGGTTCCACGGGGGCGGGGGCATCTCTTCGTGGTGCTCCGATACGCAGGCGGGCCGTTCCGTGTTTCCCTGGATTCATGACCACCGAGACCGTCGAGTACATCCGTTATCGCATTTCCGAAGAGCGGTCCGCGGAGTTCCTGGAGGCGTACACGCGGGCGGCGGTGCAGCTCGCGGGCGCTCCGCAATGCGTCGACTACGAGCTGTCGCGGTGCGAGGAGGATTTCCAGCACTACATCCTGCGGATCGTCTGGACCTCCACCGACGACCATCTGAACGGGTTCCGCAAGTCCGACGCCTTCCAGGACTTCCTCGCCGCGATCGGGCCGTACCGCGGGGACATCGAGGAGATGCGCCACTACAAGCCGACGACCGTACGCGGGCCCGGCGCGGCCGTGCCGACCCTGTACGCCTGGGCGGGCGGCGCCGACGCCTTCGCGCGGCTCACCGACACCTTCTACGCCAAGGCCGTGGACGACGACCTCCTCGGCCCGCTCTTCGCCGACCTGCCGCCCGAGCACGCCGGGCATGTCGCGCTCTGGCTGGGCGAGGTGTTCGGCGGCCCGGCCGTGTACAGCGCCGAGCACGGCGGGCACGGGCACATGGTCGCCATGCACGGCGGCAAGGACATCACCGAGCGGCAGCGGCGCCGCTGGGTCGAGCTGATGCATGACGCCGCCGACGCGGCGGGGCTGCCGACGGACGCCGAGTTCCGGTCCGCGTTCGCCGCCTACATCGAGTGGGGCACCCGTCTCGCCGTGTACTTCTCCAGCCCGGACGCGGCCCGGCCCGCCGAGCAGCCCGTACCCCACTGGACCTGGGGCGCGGCACCCCCGTACCAAGGCTGAGAGCGGCTGCACGGGCGCGGCTACACGGGCGAGACCGTGTTCGAGCCCCAGCTCGCCAGCAGCCGCAGGGCCTCCGCCGACGGCGACCCCGGCTCCGCGTGATACGTCACGAGGATCTGGTCGGGGTCGTCCGCGAGCCGGAACGACTCGTACGGCAGCGTCAGCTCGCCGACCACCGCGTGCCGCAGCCGCTTCACGCCGTGGCCCTTCTCCTTCACGTCGTGCGTGGCCCACAGCCGCCGGAACTCGTCGCTCTTCACCGACAGCTCGCCGACCAGCGCGGACAGCCGCGGATCGTCCGGATAGCAGCCCGCGTCCATACGCAGCGTGCTCACGATGTCCGCGGCCTTGCCGTCCCAGTCGACGAACAGGTCCCGCGCCGCCGGATCGAGGAAGACCAGCCGCGCCCAGTTCCGCTCCTGCACCGGCAGCGCGGCCCAGTCCCAGAACAGCGCCGCCGACAGCCGGTTCCAGCCGAGCACGTCCGACCGCCGCCCCACGATGTACGCGGGCACCCCGTCCATGGCGTCGAGGAGCTGCGCGAGCGCAGGGCGTACCGGCTGTGTCCTGGCCGCCGCCTTCTTCTTCTTGTTGCTCGTGGGCTTCGCGAGATGGTTGAGGTGGGCGCGTTCGGCGTCCGTGAGGCGCAGGGCCCGTGCGATGGCGTCCAGGACCTCCGCCGACACATTGCGGCCGTTGCCCTGCTCCAGACGTGTGTAGTACGCGACCGAGACGCCCGCGAGCTGCGCCAGCTCCTCGCGCCGCAGCCCCGGCACCCGCCGGTGCCGCCCGTACTCCGGCAGCCCCACGTCCTCCGGCTTGAGCCGGGCCCGCCGGGTGCGCAGGAACTCGCTCAGCTCGGCCCGCCGGTCCAGGGCGTGGTCGGGCCCGGTCGGCGCGGCGTACGGCTGATCGTCCATGCAGCCCAGTATTCCCGCCATCCCCTGGTGGTAGGACCCGGAGCCTGTCCCCGCCAGTAGTAGGACCACTGGTCGTAGGCGGGCTGGGGGGCTGGGTGACCTGGGCGTACGGGTTCACGCTGGAGGTGTGCCCGGCCTTCGCATGCCGACCGAGGCGAAGTGCCGACCGAGGCGGCCGGGCACCTGACCACCCCGAGGAGAACCCCGGCATGACCACCGTAACCGCGTACGCGGCACCCTCCGCCAAGGCACCCCTTGAGCGCACCACCGTCGAGCGCCGCCCGGTGGGTGAGTTCGACGTGCTCATCGACATCAAGTTCGCCGGTATCTGCCACTCGGACATCCACCAGGCCCGCGACGGCTGGGGCGAGGGCATCTTCCCCATGGTGCCGGGACACGAGATCGCCGGCATCGTCACCGAAGTCGGCCCCGGTGTCACCAAGTTCGCCGTAGGCGACCGCGTGGGCGTCGGCTGCATGGTCGACTCCTGCCGCGAGTGCGACAACTGCAAGGCGGGCCTGGAGCAGTACTGCACGAAGGGCACCGTCTACACGTACAACGGCCGTGACAAGAACGGCGACCCCACCTACGGCGGCTACTCCACGCACATCGTCGTCGACGAGAACTACACCGTCCGCATCCCCGACGGCCTCGCCCTCGACGTGGCGGCGCCGCTGCTCTGCGCGGGCATCACCACGTACTCGCCGCTCAAGCACTGGAACGTCGGCCCCGGCAAGAAGGTCGCCGTCGTCGGTATGGGCGGGCTCGGGCACATGGGCGTGAAGATCGCGCACGCGCTCGGCGCCGAGGTGACCGTCCTGTCGCAGTCCCTGCGCAAGAAGGACGACGGCCTGCGGCTCGGCGCCGACCACTACTACGCGACCAGCGACCCGGAGACCTTCGAGAAGCTGCGCGGCACGTTCGACGTGATCCTGTCCACGGTGTCCGCTCCGCTCGACTTCGACGCGTTCCTGTCGCTGCTGCGGACGGACGGCACGCTGGTGAACGTCGGCGCCCCCGAGGAGCCCGTCTCGCTCAACCTGTTCTCCCTGCTGAACGACCGCACGTCCCTCGCCGGCTCCGGCATCGGCGGCATCCGCGAGACCCAGGAGATGCTGGACTTCTGCGCGGCGCACGGGTTCGGCGCGGAGATAGAGCTGATCGAGGCGAGCCAGATCAACGAGGCGTATGAGCGGGTGCTGGACAGTGATGTGCGGTATCGGTTCGTGATCGACGTGGCGACGATCTGAGCGGTGACGATCTAGGTATCGAGGCGCCGGATCCCGCACCCTTCGGATCCGGTGCCTCGACTTTTCCGCGTGACGGGTGGTGTGTGCACGGGGGTGTGTACGAGGACGCTGTGGGCGCCGGGCAGGTCAAGGAGGGCCAGTTCGTAGCGGGCGGTTCCGGAGTGGTGGCCGTGGACCTCGACCTCACGCGGTGCGAAACCGCCCACCGAGCGGCAGGCCCACCAGTGCGCCAGGTCGGGGCGGGTGTCCCGGAGCCGCGCGGCGAGCGCCCGCACCCGGGGGTCGTCCGGCACGGTGTCCGCGTGGCCGCGGAGATGCCGGTGCAGATCGAGCGCTACCGACTCCCAGGCGGGCAGCCGGAGTTGATACGCCGGGTCGCCGGTCAGCAGGAGCAGCAGATTGCGGTCGTCGGGCGGTACGCGGCCGGGGTCGGGCCACCGGGAGGTGTACGCGGTGTTCCAGGCGGTGACGGTGAGGAGCGGGTCGAGGACCAGGGCGGGGGATTCCGGCCAGGCGTCGATCATGCGGTGGAGTCCGGCGGGTGCTTGCGGAGCGGCGGGTTCCGGTGTCTGTGGGGGTGCCGGGGCCGGGTCGGGGAGCGGTACGAAACCGGCGAGGGTCAGCACGTGGCGCCGCTGGTCGCCGTCCAGCCGGAGCGCCCGGCTCACGGCGTCGAGCACCTGCCGGGATGTCTCCACGCGCCCCTGTTCAAGCCACGTGTACCAGGCGACCCCGACCCCGGAAAGCGCGGCGACCTCCTCGCGCCGCAGCCCCGGGGTGCGGCGCCGTGGAGTGTCCGGCAGCCCGACGTCGTCGGGCGCGACCCGCTCCCGGTGGGCCCGCAGGAAGGTGCCCAGCTCGCGCAGGCGGGGGGACGACGGGGTGGAGGCCATGCCGTCGAGCGTAATCCTGGACCTGCGGGCCCCTGCCGGCCGCTGAGCCTGTGAGTGCTGGTCACCGTATGAAGAGGTGACTGGCTGAGGCCGGGCGGCGGCGCGAGGGTGGACGCATGAACGAACGCATGACGAAGAACGCGAATGCCGCGGGCAGCGATCACGACCACCCGTCCGTGGGGGCGGTCATGGAGCGCCGCTCCACCGACTCCTCACACCTCACCGAACCCCGCACCTTCGTACGGGTGTTCACGGGCCCGGGAACCCTGGAGGAGGTCACCGCCTGGTACGAGCGGCTGCTCGGCGTCGACCGGGACATGTGGTTCACGTACCCCGAGCGGGGGCTCGCGCTGGCGGCTGTGGGCGGATTCCTGCTGATCGAGGGGGTGGAGGAGACGGTGGCGCCGTTCCGCGCGACGACCGGCACGCTGCTGGTGGACTCGGCGGAGAAGTATCTGACCCGCCTGAAGGCCCAGAACGCGGAGATCCTGACCCCCTTGCACAGGGTCCCCACAGGCTCGGGGTTCACGGCGCGGCATGCGGACGGCACGGTGATCGAGTACGTGGAGCACCGCCCGACACCGGATGGCCGCTAGGGCCTGTCGTCAAATTCCCGTCTGCCGGGCGGCGTCTGGCACGCACGCTCGCCGCGTTGCCGAAAGGCCCACGTAGCCCCGCTACGAGGACCTTCCGGCGCCTTGCGATCGCACGCACCAGACGCCGCCCGGCCCGCCCTACCGGGCGAACGACGCGAATTTGACGACAGGCCCTAGTCCGGCTCGGTCGCGGGGGCGTGCACGCTCCACGAGTGGGGGTGGGGGTGGTCGCGGTAGAGGGTGCAGGCGTCGGAGTCGGGGCCGCCGGGGGTTTCGCACCAGGGGAGGTTTTCGTAGCGGAGGGGTTGGCCGGTGGTCCAGCGGGCCCAGAGGGCGTGGGTGGGGGTGTGGTCCCAGTCCCATACGTGGTCGGCGTGCTCGCCGGGGTGGTCGTGGCCGAGTTCGCAGTGGGTGCGGGTGGGGGCGTATGCGAGTTCGCTGCTGAGGACGCGGCCTTGTCCGGCGAGGATGGCGAAGAGGAGGGCGGCGGGGGGTACGTGGGCGGTGGCTTGGCATTGATTCATGGCCGGTCCTGGGGGAGAGAGACGAGGAAGCCCCGTCCGTACGCCACGGGTGCGGCACACGGACGGGGCCGGTCCGGGGTGGCATCAGATGGGGAAGCGCCATTCGTCGTCCGGGGTCAGCAGGTGGCTGCCCTCGGGCGAGAGTTCCGCGCGCATCGAGTGGAGCGAGAACCTGTTGTTCTCCTCCCACCTGCGGCGGACGCGTTCCAGGTTGTCCCAGAGCCGGCGGGGGCCGCCCTGGTGCACCAGGGGCGACGTTCCGTCCTCGGCTCGGGCCCATGACCCGTCCGCGGCGAGCAGCCACACCACGCGCCGCCCGTCGTCCGGGTAGGTAGCCGCGCGGGTCTCGACCCCGGGCGTGTCCAGCTCGAACAGCCACCGGAGCGGCCATTCCTGCCACAGGTCGGGAATCGTCCCTTCGGGGGGCCGCACGTCCTCGCCCTCGCGCACACGTGCGGTCACGAACACGTCGTCCAGCTTCCCCGGGTAGTCCGCTTCCCGCCGGGTCTCCATGAACGTTGCAGGGTCGGGCTGGACGGTCCCCCGCGCGATTCCGTCCGCGCCCATGTCCGCCGTGATCAGCAGGGCGGTGTGAGCAACGGTCGTGACGACCCGTCCGCCGGGACGGAGCGCGCGGAGCCACGACGCGGGGACGGGCCGCACGGAGACGGTCGCCATGATGCGGTCGTACTCCGCATCAGGGAGTTCCCCGGTCGCGTCGATGGCTTCCAGCCGAGGGGTTCGGCCGAACTCGGCGAGGCGCTTCCGCGCAGCCTCGACCAAGTACGGGTCCACGTCCACGCTCGTCACGTTCTCGTCCCCGAAGCGGCGCGCGAACAGAGCGGCGGAGTACCCGGAGCCCGTTCCGACGTCGAGCACGCGTTCCCCGGGCCTCACGTCGAGCCGACGAGCCATGGACACGATGAGCCCTGGCAGGGTGCTGGACGATGTGGGGTCGCCTTTCCCGTGCTCGCCCGGGGCCGCGTGGTCGGCGTGCGTGGGACCGACGCGGGTCACCAGCGTTTCATCCGTGTAGGCGGCGTGCAGCAGTTCGGCGGAGTCCTCGGGCGGCCTCACCAACTGCCACTCCTGCGCCGGGCTGTTCGGGATGCGCTGCCACCAGCACGGGACGAGCTTGTGACGAGGGGTGCCGCTCACCGCTTCATGCCATCCGGGCGCGTCCACGGTCACCTTGTCGGCGAGCGCGCGAGCCGCGTTGGTCCATGCGGGCGCTTCGGTCATACGGTCTCTCCTTGTAGTGCGTCGGCCATGGCCTCGATGAGCGGGACACCGGCTCTGACCGCGAGCCAATGCCACTGGCCACTGGGGTTCACCTCGAAGAAGAACCAACGTCCATCCGGGGTGACGGCGAAGTCCAGCGCGCCGAAGAACAGGCCGAGTTCGTCCATGAGGCGGCGGACCCCCTCCTCGACTTCCCGGGGAATGTTCACCACCTCGTACGTGTGGGACCGGTAGTCGGTGCGCCAGTCGAGTCGAGCGGATTCACTGCCCGCGTGGATGGCTACGGGGAACATGCGGCCCCCGACCACGGTCAAGCGCACTTCGTACGCCTTCTCCACGCGCTCTTGGAACAAGTGGGCGGTCCCGCTCACCCCGTCGTCCACCTGGTCGGCGGAGACGAGCGTCACAGGGAGGAACTGACGTTGCCCCTCCGGGCCGAGCACGCCACCGCCGAGCCCCTTGTAGACAACCGTGTCGTCTCCCATGAATGCACGGGCGTGCTCGGGATCCGACGTGATCACGGAGCGGGGCACATTCAGCCCGCAGCGCGCGGCAATGGCGAGTTGAACTGGCTTGTAGTTCGCGGCAGCGTCCCGCGAGGGGTGGTTGATCCAGCGGACGGGTAACGAGCCCAGTACGCCGAGCATCCCCGAGCGTGCTTCCGAGACCGCGAGCGCGCGAGCGTTTCCGGGCCAGTCGTCGGGGGTCCGGAACTCGTTGGGGCGACGCCACCACACCGATTTGACGGATTCCAGGCGGAGCGTGCGGGAGCCGGCAAGAGACCCCGTCCAGCCGTCCCCGGTAAGGGAGACGGCCAGACGGGACGCGGTCGGAAAGTCGGCAGTGTCATACCTGACGACGTGTTCACCGCGATTCACCAGCTCCTCAACCACCGCATCGGCCGTGAGATCGTCTCGACCGGTCAGGATGAGGACGGTTTTCAAGGTGTCACCAAAGGTCGGTGCCGCTGTCGGAACCGGGACCCGAGCCGTCGCCGTTGCTGGTCTCGGACTGCGTTTCCGGCTTGCTGGGGGACTCCGCGTGCCACGGGTTGCCGGACGCGGAGACGTTGAGCTGAAGCCCTTCGCTGTACGTGATGACGGGCGCTTCGCTGTTCGACGGCGGGGGCGACACCAGGTGCCGGACCCCGAACGGGACGGGCGTGGCCGTTGCGATGCTCATGCTGCGTTCCTCCTGTGTGGTCGGTGCGTGGGTTCGTGCTGGGAAACGGGTCCTCGGACGTAGCCGAATACAGGGTGGGTCGCGGTGGTCAGAGGTACTCACCCCGACTTCGTGCGTTCGCACGGGCGGTCTCCGCCCGCAAGCGCTCCTCGGGAGTCGCCGGCCGCACATCCTCGGGGGCAACGGTCCATTCCCTCCCGCCGGTTGCGGGACGCAGGGACCACACTCCGCACCACTCACCGCGGAACTCCCCGAGCCGATCCCGTCTGGTGTCGACAACCAGTGATCCCAGAGGTATCGACGGTCCCCTCGTGGTCTCAGCGCTCACCGGTTCAACCGCCTTCATCGTTCGGCATCCGTCCGCCTGGGTCTTGACACCCTCGGCACTTTCACTCTTGCTGAAGGAACGAGCGAGGTATACGGAGAGCGCGTAACCAAATACGCTCAGTGGACAGGGCCTTGAAAGGAGATCAGCGCGTTGGAGCTGGAGCCGGATGAGGACGAGACTCCCGTGTCGCCTGCGAGGATGCTGGCCGCGCGCGCCAAGAGGGCGCGTACCGGAACCGGTCTGTCGTTGCGTGCGCTGGAGAAGAAGCTGGGCTTCCCGCATACCTACTTGAGCCGTGTCGAGAACGGCGACCAACTTCCGTCCGCAGCGTTGGCCGAAGCCTTTGACACCTTCTACGGCACGGACGGGTTGTACAGCGAGCTACTTACCATGGCGGTCGTGATGGCCGCTGACACACCGAAGTGGGGCCACCGGGTCCTTGAGGCGGAGAAACGAGCGGCACGCATCCAGACGTTCAACAGCAGCGTTGTTCCGGGGTTGCTTCAAACCGAGCAGTACACGACCGCCCTCTACACCGAGTCGATGCCGGGCAAGGACGCTGAGAATATCGCCCTGCAAGTCGCGAAGCGGTCACACCGCCGGGCGGTTCTGGACTCGGCTGAGCCCCTGCTGTACTGGGCGATCATGGATGAAGCGGCCTTGCGTCGTCCGGTAGGCGGCTCGGCGACCATGGCCGAGCAGATCCGGCACATACTGCACATCATCGATGCAAAGAGTGCCGTACGGGTTCAGGTACTCCCTTTCGCCCGTGGGGTGCACCCGCTGTTGGGCGGTAGTTTGAGCTTGCTCACCCTCCGGGATGGCGCGAACTTCGCCTATGTCGAGTCGTTCGCGTCTGGTGTGTCCGTGGACACCCCGACTGATGTGTCGCATTTGGCGACGCTGCTGGACGTTGCCCGGTCGAAAGCCCTTGATAGCGGGGAGAGCGTGACCTTTTTCCGCGAGCGTCTGAAAGAGTATGAGGATGACTGCTGACAAGAACTTTCCTTCTCCGCACTGGGTGAAGAGCACTTACAGCAACGGGCAAGGTGGTGAGTGCATCGAATGGGCGCCGGGGCACGCGGCGGTCACCGGTGAGTTCCTGATCCGGGACAGCAAGGACCCGGACGGCCCCCGCCTGAGCCTGACCGCCGAAAGCTTCGCCGGGTTCGTGGCGTTCGCCAAGGCCCACGGCTAGATCTCGCGCGGACCGTTTCCGAACACGACGACGGCCCCGCCACACCGCCCAAAACCAGGACGCGCGGCGGGGCCCCGGGCGACGATCGCGACCGGGTCGGCCACCTCAAGGAACCCCCGCCACTCCATCTGACCAGGACCGATGAGGGGAACCGCATGACGTTCGGGCGGAATAGGGGGCCGCGGATGCCCACGGCCGACGAAGCGCCGGTCGGGCGGGCTGCGCCCGCATACGCGGTGCCCGAGGCGCACCTCGTCCTCGGGACGCGGCTTCAGGGCCCGTACCCCGACGGGTACGAGATCGCCGACTTCGCGCTCGGCTGCTTCTGGGGTGCCGAACGGCGGTTCTGGCAGCTTCCCGGTGGGGTCTGGACGACCCTCGTCGGGTTCCAGGGCGGATTCACGCCGCATCCCGTGGACGACGAGGTGCGGACCGGACTGACCGGGCACGCCGAGACGGTACGGGTGGTCCACGACCCGGCCAGGGTCCCGTACCGCGCCCTCCTCACCCTCTTCTGGGAATCCCACGACCCCACCCAGGGCCTCCGCCAGGGCAACGACATCGGCACCCACGTCAGGTCGATCATCTTCATCCACTCCCCGGCACAGCGGACGGCCGCCGAGGAAACGCGCGCCCTCTACCAGCAGGCCCTCTCCTCAGCCGGACACGACCGCCCCATCACCACGGACATCCTCCCGGCGACCGAGCACCCCTTCTATCCAGCCCGCGAATACCACCAGCAATACCTGCACAAGAACCCGGCCGGGTACTGCGGACTGGGTGGCACCGGGGTGTCATATCCGCTGGGAGCGACGCCGTCCCGCTCGCTACCGTGACCCCATGTGCGTCTCCCTCGACCAGGCCGAGTTCTCCGGTACGACGCTGTACGCCGGACGCCTGCGGCACGCCACGTACGGGCTGATCCACGTACTCGGATACCAGAACACGGCGGTCAACCTGGCCGACGGGCCGAACGCCATGCTGCTGCCCCTGCCCACCACCCGCATGGGCCGGGACAACTTCCTCTCCGTGGGCCGGAGTTCGGATGTGCTGGAACGGATGGTCGAGGCCGTCCGACCCCGGCCCGGTGGGGTGACCGACGACATCGCCTGGATGGGGGCGGCGGACGCCGGCGTGGCCGAGGTCTTCGATCACGACATCTACACCGTCCTGCTCGCCACCGACCCGAACGCCGTCCCCGCCGCCCTCGCCCGCGTCCCGGAGCACAAGCGGCCCCCGTTCGACCCCGGCCTGTTCGCGTTCTACGCGGAGCGGTACCCCGGACACGCCATCGCCGTGTGCTGCTTCGACAACGCCGAGGCGGCGCGCGCCAAGCCGCTCCTCATGTGGTACCCGCCGACCGATCCGGACCGCCTGACCCTCCCGGCACTGGACTGCCACACGGGCGGGGCACCCGACCTCAACAGCCCTGTCCCCGTGGACCATTGGGCCATCGTCGGCACCGACGAGGCGCCAGAGGGCTGGGGCCAGCCCGTCGACTACACACCCGGAATGCGGCACTCCCTCCGCGCGTTCCTGCCGGACGCGGTCATGGGAACGCAGGTCGGCGGCTCCCTGCCCAACGGTGACTTCGTCATCGCGTACGAGGACGTCCTCGCGGGCGACCTGGACCGCATGCACCGCGTCGCGCCGTCCGCGGCTTCGTCCCCGTCACGTTGAACCGAAGCTCCCCGCCGCCCGTACACACAGGAGCCACCACCGGGTTCCGTACGGAAGGACCTTCGGGTTGTCGCTCTTCACGCGCACGCATCAGCAGCCGGACACGAACCCGCCGGCGCCCCCGGACGACCCACCGAGCCCACCGAGCCCACCGTCGACCACCTGGCGGGACCGCCACCCCCGACTCGCCCGTACCACCTCCCGTACCACCACCGTCCTCGCCGCCGCCCTCGTCCTCGCCGCACTCCTCCTCCCCGACCATCTCGGCAGCCTCACCCCCGGCGAATTCGTCCGCATCCCGGCCGAGGGGGTGTGCGGGGTCGCCCTGCTGCTGGTGCTGCCGGCCCGCGCCCGGCGGATCGCGGCCGTCGCCGCCGGGCTCGCGCTCGGTGTGCTCACGCTCCTCAACTTCCTCGACATGGGCTTCTACGCGACCCTGGCCCGCCCCTTCGACCCAGTGCTCGACTGGATCCTGCTCGACGACGCGGAGGCGTTCCTCCAGGATTCGGTCGGGCGGGCCGGTGCGATCGGGACCGTCGTCGTGGTCGCCGTCCTGGTCGTGGCGCTGCTCGTCCTCCTCACGTTGGCGGTCGTCCGCCTGAGCCGCCTGCTGGTGAGACACAGCGCCTTGGCGACCCGTACGACACTGGTCGCGGGAACCGTCTGGGTCGTGTGCGCTGCGCTCGGCGCGCAGATCGCGGGCGTACCGGTCGCCTCGGACAGCGTGGCGGGCGGTGTCCAGGACCGCGCCGACCGCATCCGCCAAGGCATCGCGGACGAACGGGAGTTCAAGAGGGAAGCAGCCGACGACCCCTTCGCGAACACCCCGCCCGACCAACTCCTCACCGGGTTGCGCGGCAAGGACGTCATCTTCGCGTTCATCGAGAGCTACGGCCGTACGGCCGTGGAGGATCCGGCGATGGCGTCGCAGGTCGGTGCCGTACTCGCGGACGGTACGCGGAGGTTGAGGGCGGCCGGGTACGGGTCGCGCAGCGCGTTCCTCACCTCGCCGACGGCGGGCGGCGGGAGCTGGCTGGCTCACTCGACGTTCCTGTCGGGGCTGTGGATCAAGAACCAGCAGCGGTATCGCACCGTCACGTCGAGCGACCGCCTCACGGTCACCGGCGCCTTCGAACGGACCGGCGCCTGGCGGACGGTGGGCATCATGCCCGGCGTCACGGGCGCCTGGCCCGAGGGCCGCTTCTACGGCCTCGACCACGTGTACGACTCCCGCACCCTCGGCTACCAGGGCCCCAGGTTCAGCTGGTCCCGCATGCCCGACCAATACACCCTGTCCGCCTTCGAAACGCTGGAACACGGCCGCAAGGACAGAGGGACCCCGCGGAAGCCGCTGATGTCGGAGATCATCCTCACCTCCAGCCATAACCCCTGGGCCCCGATCCCGAGGACGATCGACTGGGACGAGATCGGCGACGGCTCGGTCTACGACGCCATCCACGACGCGGGCAAGGACCCGAAGGACGTGTGGAAGAACCCGGACCAGGTCCGCACCGAATACCGCCGCTCCATCGAATACTCGCTGACCAGCCTGATCTCGTACGTGGAGAAGTACGGCAACAAGAACACCGTGCTGGTCTTCCTCGGCGACCACCAGCCCGTCCCGACGGTCACCGGCGACCACGCGAGCCGCGACGTCCCCGTCTCGATCGTCGCCCGGGACCCCGCCGTACTGGACCGGATCGCCGACTGGGACTGGACCGAGGGCCTGAAACCCGGCACGAACGCCCCCCTCTGGCGCATGGACACCTTCCGCGACCGCTTTCTGACGGCGTACGGTGCCGGCGGCGAAGTCACCGATTGATCGACTGGATCTCCTGTACGGCCATGTCCTGAGTCGTCGCGAAGGTCCCGTCCGGCAGGTCACCCTGGGCGCCGCCCGTGCCCTCCCAGGAGATCTGCCAGGTGATCGAGGCGGTCAGCCGGTACGGTTCGCTGGCGCTGGCCCGCCGGTACGTGATGCCGCACGGCGGGGTGTCACCCGTGCCGCCCTTGGTGTACGGGGTGCCGATGGAACCGTCGTCATTGATCCGGCACAGCCCCGACGCGGGGTGCGTCTCGGCGTCGTCGGTGCCGGGCTGGAGGCGCAGGGCCACGGGTTTCGCGGTGGTCTCGGCCCAGAGATTCGTGTGCGGCAACTCGGCCCGGACCTTGACGTCCTTGAAGGTCCCCCGATCCAGCCACACCCAGGTGGGCAGATTCACGGTGGACCGCCCATCGGGCTTCAACTCGATCTCGGTGTCGGGGACTTGGATCTTGTCGTAGGCGTAGGCGGCGAGGACGTCGGGGGTGGGGGCGTTGGGGTCGTCGGGGACGGTGCCCGCGTCCTGCCAGAACAAGTTGCGTTCGCAGTCGTACGACGCGGGGTCGTTCTCCCTGTTCTTGTTGATCACCCCGCGCCAGAACATGCCGTCCTCGCCGAGGTTGTAGTCCTTGTACCCGGCCGCGCCGTCGGACTGGCCCTCGCCCTTCTCGTAGTGGCTGACCATCAGGTCTTCGCCCCAGCTCAGCGAGGGCGTGACCCGGACCAGATCCCCGCCCTGCTTCAGCCGGTCGACGCCCGCCTTCAACTGCGCGGGCGTGGCGACGGGTTCGTACCAGCAGGCCGGTGGCCGCCAGTTGGGGTCCACAGCCGCGAGCCCCTTGGAAGACGTCCCCCCGGAACCGCCACCGCTGACTTGCGTGACCCGGATGGACGTGGTGCTGGCTTCGGCGGTGAGGGTGTTTCCGGAGGCGTTTCCGGAGGGGCCGGGGGGTGGGGGACCGGACCCGGCGTCGCCGCCTTCACCGTAGCCGTACGCTCCGATGGCTGATGTCAGGAGCGCGGTGAATGCCAGAGAGGACAGACAGAGGCCCGTACGTAACCCCTTCACTGCCCGCACGCCCCTCGCTCCGTCTCCACGGACCGGGTCTTCCACACTCCCTGGGAGGTCTTCTCCAGCGTGGTGCGGTACTGGAGATTCGGGCTCGTACCGTCCGGTGTACCGACGACCTTGCCCGTCTTACGGTTCTTGGTGAATCCCTTGCCCTCGTCCACGCAGTAGAAGAGCACGCCCAATCCCGAACTGTTCACGCTTACTTGGGGCTCGAAGACTCTGACCACGCCGATCAGACTGTCGTCGGTCTTCACATACCCGTTGATCCATTTCTTGGACGAGTCCAGAGCGGCGCCGGAGTTGTAGAAGGCGACGTAGGTGGCGTCGGGGTCGGCCTCGATGATGGCCGCGTGATTCGCCCGCAGCGCCTCCTTGCCGTCGTTGAGGATCGCCTGCAACTTCGGATCGCTGTTCGTCCAGCGCTCGAAGTTCATCGTGAACGTCGAGGGAAACGGGATCTCCGGCCTACCGTCGGAGGCGGCCGACGTACTCGGCGACGGCGACGACGTACTGCTCCCTCTGTCCGCCCCCTTGATCTTGTCCGAGGACGATCCGTCCTCGTCCCCGGAGCCGCAGGCGGTCAGCAGCAAGGCGGCCGTGGTGACGAGAGCGGCCGGCACGAGCCGGGCGGGGCGGTTCACGGGAGACTCCTGGCAAGGTAGGGGGTAGCTGAAGCGAACCAACGCTACCGACCGGCCACCTGGACACACCAGTGGGAAACCCGTCATCCGACAGCACACCTTTGCTGCCGCTCAGCCCCGCGCGAGCGTCAGCCCTCCGCCCGTGCCACCCCGATCGGGCACGACACACCCGTGCCGCCGATTCCGCAGTACCCCGCCGGGTTCTTGTCCAGGTACTGCTGGTGATATGCCTCCGCCGGGTAGAAGGGGCGGCCCTCCGACGGGAGGAGTTCTGTGGTGATCTTGCCGTGGCCGGAGGCCGTCAGGACCTGCTGGTAGCGCTCGCGGGACGCCTCCGCCGCCGCCTGCTGCGCCGCCGAGTGGGTGTAGATCGCCGAGCGGTACTGGGTGCCCACGTCATTGCCCTGGCGGAAGCCCTGCGTCGGGTCGTGGGACTCCCAGAACAGCTTGAGCAGCGTTTCGTACGAGACGGCCTTCGGGTCGTACACCACGCGGACCGCCTCCGTGTGACCCGTCAGCCCCGAGCATGCCTCCTCGTACGTCGGGTTCGGCGTCGTGCCGCCCTGGTAACCGACGAGGGTCGTCCAGACGCCCTCCGTCTGCCAGAACTTGCGTTCGGCGCCCCAGAAACAGCCCAGGCCGAAGTCGGCGATCTCCAGACCTTCGGGGTACGGGCCGAGGAGCGGGGTGCCGAGGACCGTGTGGCGTTCGGGCACCGTGAAAGCCGGCTCGGGGCGGCCCTTCAGGGCCTGCTCCGGCGTCGGCAGCTGCGGGGTACGGCTGTGCAGGAACATGCGGACTCCTCGGCAATCGGATACGTAATCAACAACGTGCGGCGACGACCGGGAATTCCTTGCCTCACGTCGCCCGCCCGCCGCCCGGTGGGCCCGCTCCGTCACTGCGGCAGCGTCGCCGGGCTCCCCCCGTTCGCCTCGTAACCCGCCACCGCCAGCGCGCGGTACACCGCGTAGTCCGCCGCCGGGTCCTCCGCGACGGTCCACGGCAGGGCGCCCACGTGGCCGTCGACGTGCACGAGCTGGTTCATGGCCTCGCCCCAGCGCTCGGAGCGGACCAGGAAGAACAGGAGCAGATGGCGGACGTGGGCGAGCATGGGGTCGCCGGGGCGGGCCGTGTGGACCGCGTAGAGGGCGCCCTCGATCGCGTTGCGCACGACCTCGCTCTCGTAGAACCCGCGTACCAGCGTGATCTCCGGCAGATGCTCGTACACCGCGAAGAGGGGGAGGGCCGCGAGGAGGGAGCCCTGCGGGGCCCTGGCGGCTGCCGCCTCCGCGAAGCTGTACGCCACCTCGCGGGAGCCGAGCCACTTCTCGCACCAGTAGTGCAGCGCGGCGAGATGCGCCCCCATGTGCGCGGGCGCGCGGTCGAGGATCTTCAGCCACAACTGCTCGAACTCCTCGCGCGAATACGCGAGCCCGCGCGCGATGGACAGCTCGATGATGTACGGGACGGGGTCGCCGGGGGAGAGGAGGGCTGCCTCACCGCAGGCCGTACGGGCCTCCTCCAGGATGATCCGGAACTCGTCCGTCCCGGGCGTCGACGTCCGCCACGCCTGCTGGACCAGGAACTCCGCGTGCACGGCGGCGCCCCCCGCGTCCTTCGGGGCCTCGGCCCGCCAGACCCGCAGCCACTGCCCACCGGGGCTCTCACTGACCCCGCCGGGCCGCTGCCGCAGTTCGAGCGAGGCGGCGCCCGCGAACGCCTGCACCCGCTGCCACCGCTCCTCGCCCCGGATGTCGGTGCCCGCGAGGAGCTGCGACGCGGCGCGCCAGTCCTGGCCGCGCTGCACCACGTCCAGCACGTCCTCCAGGTCCTGGTCGGGTCCCGGCATCCGCACGTCCAGCTCCTCCTGGCGCGCGAAGCCGTAGTTCGCGGGGTCCGCGGCGTCCGGCGCACCCGGATGGGCCAGCCGGATCCCGCTGCGCCTGCGCAGCATCATCGGTCCGATGACCGCACCCAGCATCACCACGGCGATGAGCACCCAGAGAATCTCCATGCGTCAAGCGAACCAGACGGGTCCGACAATTGGCGAACCCGTCACATGACTAGGTATCCCACCGGTGCTCACCAGGCCCTTCCCCGCACTACCCTCGGTGCCCATGAGCGACTCGCACAACATGCACGCCTTCGAGACCGTCGCGATCCACGCGGGCAACACCGCGGATCCCCTGACCGGCGCGGTCGTCCCGCCGATCTACCAGGTGTCCACCTACAAGCAGGACGGCGTCGGCGGTCTGCGCGGCGGCTACGAGTACAGCCGCAGCGCCAACCCGACGCGGACCGCCCTGGAGGAGAACCTCGCCGCCCTGGAGGGCGGGGTCCGCGGACTCGCGTTCGCGTCGGGGCTCGCCGCCGAGGACTGCCTGCTGCGGACCCTGCTCGGCCCCGGCGATCACGTCGTGATCCCCAATGACGCGTACGGGGGGACGTTCCGGCTGTTCGCGAAGGTCGTCGCCCGGTGGGGCGTCGAATGGTCCGTCGCGAACACCAGCGACCCGGCGTCGGTACGGGCCGCGATCACGCCGAAGACCAAGGCGATCTGGGTCGAGACGCCGTCCAACCCGCTGCTCGGCATCACGGACATCGCCGTACTCGCGCAGATCGCGCGCGAGGCGGGCGTCCGGCTCGTCGTCGACAACACCTTCGCCAGCCCCTACCTCCAGCAGCCCCTGCTGCTCGGCGCCGATGTCGTCGTGCACTCGCTGACGAAGTACATGGGCGGCCACTCGGACGTCGTCGGCGGCGCGCTCGTCGTGAACGACGCGGCGCTCGGCGAGGAGCTGGCGTACCACCAGAACGCGATGGGCGCGGTCGCCGGACCGTTCGACGCGTGGCTGGTGCTGCGTGGCATCAAGACGCTCGCCGTGCGCATGGACCGGCACAGCGAGAACGCGGCCCGTGTCGCCGAGATGCTGACCCGCCACGCGCGCGTGACGCGCGTGCTGTACCCGGGGCTGCCGGACCACCCGGGGCACGAGATCGCCGCGAAGCAGATGAAGAGCTTCGGCGGGATGGTGTCGTTCCAGGTCGAGGGCGGTGAGGAGGCGGCCGTCGCGGTGTGCGACCGGGCGAAGCTGTTCACGCTCGGCGAGTCCCTGGGCGGCGTCGAGTCCCTGGTCGAGCACCCGGGCCGGATGACGCACGCGTCGGTCGCGGGGTCCGCCCTGGAGGTACCGGCCGACCTGGTCCGACTCTCCGTGGGCATCGAGTCCGCCGACGACCTCCTCGCGGACCTTCAGCAGGCGCTCGGCTGACGCGCCCCACCTGACGAGCCCACCCGAGGGCTCCTACCAGCCCGTGAGTGGTGGAGTCGTGTCCGACGGCGGCTCCACCCACGGCCGGGCGAGCGACGCCCACACCACGAACGCCACCACGGCGACGGCCAGCAGGAACCACAGGAGCCGGCGCAGCGCCGTACGCCGCCGCAGCATGCGCGCGCCGCGCCGGACCGCGTCCCCGTACAGCTCGGGCGGTACGGCGGGCTGCTGCCCGTCCTCCATGAGGCGCCGTACGGCGTGCTCCTTGCGCTCGGTCCCGCTCATGACGGCGCCACCTTGGGTACGACGGCCGCCGCACCCCGCGGCGGATGCAGCAGCGTCGTCATCGCGCGCGTGCAGATCGCCCGGACCCGCTCCACGGGCAGCGCGAGCAGAGCGGCCGTCTGTTCCTCGGCCACCCCCTCGTACAACCGCAGCACGAGGACGAGCCGCTCCTGCGGGGTGAGCCGGGCCAGCACCCCGCCCGGCTCCGTACCGGCCGGGCGCCCGCCGTACCGGCTGATCCAGGCCACGCGCGCGAGGCCGTGCTCGTGCCACGCCCCGCGCGCGAAGCGGACGGCGAGCTGCTGACGCGCGCGGTCGTACGGGTCCTCGCCGCGCAGCCGGTCCCAGCACGCGTAGGTGTGCGCGAGCGCGTGGGTGAGCAGGCGCCGCGCGCGCGGGTTGGCGTCGGGGGGCTCCGCCGTGAGCAGCGTCGCGGCGTGCAGCAGCCGCCCTGCCGCGCCCGCGACGAACGCCTGGAACTCCCGGGCCCGGCGGGCGTCCTGGGACGCGTGCCGTTGTCGCACCGTGCCTCCCCCGAAGAGACAGCCTCGATCTATCTCATATGAGGCCAGGGACCGGTTCCGGTCAAGAGCGCGGCGCGGGCCTTGGCAAGAGTGCGGTGCGAGCGGTACGGGCGGGTCAGGACGCGGGAGCGTCCTCCGCGCCGGGCGTCGACTGCGTGGCGGCCTGGCGCGCGGAGAGCGCGGTGTTGAAGCGCGTCAGGAGCGCGCAGAACTGTTCGCGTTCCGCCGGTTCCCAGTCCTCCGTCAGCCGGGCCATCAGCTCCCGCCGCGAGGAGCGCACCTCGTCCAGGCGGCCCTGACCGCGCGGGGACAGTTGGAGGACGACCGCGCGGCCGTCCTCGGGGTGCGACGTCCGCTTCACGAGCCCGGTGTCGACCAGCGGGGCGACCTGCCGGGTCACCGTCGAGGAGTCGATGCCCATGCTCGCGGCGAGCGCCTTGACGCCCATCGGGCCTTCCTTGTCGAGGCGGTTGAGCAGCAGATACGCGGCGCGGTCCATGGAGTTGCGCACCTGCCCGACCCCGCCGAGCCGGGTCTGTTCGGCACGGCGGGCGAAGACGGCCACCTCGTGTTGCAGCGCGTCGAGAAGGCCGGTGTCGCCGGAGGTCGTCATGTCCATCGACATTTCAGGTGTTGTGGGCATGGCCGGAGGCTCACTTCATGCGTGGGGAAAAGGTGGGGGACAGAGTACGCGGCCGGGACGCTGGTCGTACCGGCGCTGCGCAAACAGATCACGCGGCCTGAGACGTGCCGTGTGAGCTGCGAGACTTGCGTCATGAGCTACCGCACGGCTGACTCCTTTCCCCGCGTGACACCGCCCGTCACCCTCGATGACGTACGCGGCGCGGCCAAGATGCTCGCGGGCGTCGCGCGGATGACCGCGATGGAGGGCAGCAGGCACCTGTCCGCGCTGGTGGGAACCCCTGTCCACCTCAAATGCGAGAACCTTCAGCGCACGGGTTCGTTCAAACTGCGCGGCGCGTACGTACGGATCTCGGGGCTGCTGCCCGAGGAGCGGGCCGCCGGTGTGGTGGCCGCGAGCGCCGGGAACCACGCCCAGGGCGTCGCGCACGCGTCGTCACTCCTCGGCGTCCGCTCGACCGTGTTCATGCCGGTGGGCGCACCTCTGCCGAAGGTGGCGGCCACCCGCGAGTACGGCGCGGAGGTGAGGCTGCATGGTCAGGTCGTCGACGAGACACTGGCCGCCGCGCAGGAGTACGCCGCCGAGACGGGCGCCGTGTTCATCCATCCGTTCGACCACCGGGACGTCATCGCGGGCCAGGGCACGGTCGGCCTGGAGATCCTGGAGCAGTGCCCCGAGGTGCGGACCGTCGTCGTCGGCCTGGGCGGCGGCGGGCTCATCGCGGGCGTGGCGGTCGCGGTGAAGGCGCTGCGGCCCGACGTGAAGGTGATCGGGGTGCAGGCGGCGGGTTCGGCCGCGTATCCGCCCTCGCTCGCGGCCGGGCACCCGGTGTCGATCGACGCCCCCGTGACGATGGCCGACGGCATCAAGGTGGGGCGCCCCGGTGATCTGCCGTTCCGGATCGTCCAGGAGCTGGTGGACGAGGTGCGGACGGTGTCGGAGGACGCCCTGTCGCGGGCGCTGCTGCTCTGTCTGGAGCGGGCCAAGATGGTCGTCGAGCCGGCGGGGGCCAGCCCCGTGGCGGCGTTGATGAGTGACCCGGGCTCCTTCGAAGGGCCGGTCGTCGCGATCCTGTCGGGCGGCAATGTCGACCCGGTCCTGATGGAGCGCGTGCTGCGGCACGGCATGGCGGCGGCGGGCCGCTACCTCGCGGTACGGCTGCGCCTGACCGACCGGCCCGGGGCGCTCGCGACGCTCCTGGGGGTGTTGTCAGTGGTGGACGCTAACGTCCTCGACGTGAGTCATGTACGGACCGACCCGCGGCTCGGGCTCACGGAGGCGGAGGTGGAGTTGCACCTGGAGACGAAGGGGCCCGAGCACTGCGCCGAGGTCGGCGCCGCGCTCCGGGACGCGGGGTACACGGTCATCTCCTGAGGGCGGTCTTGGAGTACGGCACCGGATTTCGCCGGGCAGTCGGTCTCGATCGAACGGCATCGCAGCAGGTGAGAGCGTTCCGCTTCCCGCACGGGAAAACCCGTTGTAGAGACGCGATGTATCGCGTTATGGTGTGTCTCTCGTCACCTGCTTTCCGTCCTTTCCGTATGTCCGTACCGAGTCGCCCGGCACCCGGGTGACCGGGTGACCCAACACCTGGGAGAAGTCACATGCCAGGCGCCATCTACGCCGAGGGTCTGGTGAAGACCTTCGGCGACGTAAGGGCTCTGGACGGCGTCGATCTCGATGTCCCCGAAGGCACCGTCCTCGGCCTCCTCGGGCCGAACGGCGCGGGCAAGACCACCGCGGTCCGCTGCCTGACCACCCTGCTGCGCCCCGACAGCGGCACCGCCGTCGTGGCGGGCATCGACGTCGTCAAACACCCCAACGAAGTCCGCCGCTCCATCGGCCTGTCCGGCCAGTTCGCCGCCGTCGACGAATATCTGACGGGCCGCGAGAACCTTCAAATGGTCGGCCAGCTCTACCAGTTGAAGGCGAAGGCGGCCAAGGCGCGCGCGAGCGAACTCCTGGAGCGCTTCGGACTCGCGGACGCCGCCGACCGGCCCGCGAAGACGTACTCCGGAGGCATGCGCCGCCGCCTCGACCTCGCCGCCGCACTGGTGGTGTCCCCGCCCGTGATGTTCATGGACGAGCCCACCACAGGGCTGGACCCACGCAACCGCCAGGGCCTGTGGGAGGTCATCCAGGAACTCGTCGCCGGCGGCACCACCCTGCTGCTGACCACGCAGTACCTCGAAGAGGCCGACCACCTGGCGCACGACATCTGCGTCGTCGACCACGGCCGCGTCATCGCGCGCGGCACCTCCGACCAGCTCAAGGCCCGCACCGGCGGCGAGCGCGTCGAGGTCGTGGTGCACGAGCGCGAGCAGATCGCCACCGCGTCCGAAGTGCTCGCCGGATTCGGCAAGGGTGAGGTCGCCGCCGAACAGCACACCCGCAAGCTGACCGTCCCGGTCACCGGCGGCGCCAAGCTGCTCGCCGAGGTCATCCGCGAGCTGGACACCCGGGGCGTCGAGATCGACGACATCGGACTGCGCCGCCCCACCCTGGACGACGTCTTCATCTCCCTCACCGGCCATGGCGCCGAGGAGGCGGGCACCGAGACCGACGACCCGGGCGGCCGGGACTCCAAGAACCGCAAGGACAAGGGCAAGGCCAAGAAGGAGACGGACCAGTGACCGCAGTGACCGACATCGCGAAGGTCGGCGCGCCCCAGGGCTCCGGAGGCATCGGCCAGTCCGTCCGGGACTCCCTCGTCGTCGCCCGGCGCAATCTGATCCGGATGACCCGTATCCCGGAGATGGTCATCTTCGGGCTGATCCAGCCGATCATGTTCGTGGTGATGTTCACCTATGTGTTCGGCGGGTCGATGAACATCGGCGGCTCCACCGACTCGGGTGTGTACACCGAGTTCCTGATGGCCGGCATCTTCGCGCAGACCGTCACCTTCGCCACCGCGGGCGCGGGCGCCGGAATCGCCGACGACATGCACAAGGGCCTCATCGACCGCTTCCGGTCGCTGCCCATGGCGCGCGGCGCCGTCCTCACCGGGCGCACCCTCGCCGACCTCGTCCAGACCGCGCTGACCGTCCTGGTCCTCGCGATCGTGGCGCTGCTCGTCGGCTGGCGCACGCACACCAGCATCGGCGAGGTCCTCGGCGGCTTCGCGCTGCTGCTCCTGCTCGGCTATGCCTTCACCTGGATCGGCGCCCTCATCGGCCTGTCCGTACGCACCCCGGAGGCGGCCACATCGGGCGGACTGATCTGGCTCTTCCCGGTCACGTTCGTGTCGAACGCGTTCGTGGACTCCAGCCAGATGACCCCGTGGCTGCGGCATGTCGCCGACTGGAACCCGTTCAGCGCGACCGTGCAGGCGTGCCGGGAGCTGTTCGGCAACCCGGGCGTGGTCGACTCGTCGGCCTGGCCCATGCAGCACCCGGTGTGGGCGTCCCTGATCTGGTCCGTCCTGATCATCGTGGTCTTCCGGACCCTCGCGGTCCGCAAGTACCGCAACGCCACGGCCTGACCGGCACCCGTATACGCCGATGCCCCCGCGCCCTCAGAAGAGGACCGGGGGCATCCGCGTACAGGCGATACGGATATACGCGCTGCTCAGGCCGAGTAGGGCTTCGCGTCGAGGATCTTGACCGAGGCGAGCTTGCCGTTCGGCAGTTCGTACGCCGCGTCCTCGCCGACCTTCTTGCCGTTCACGCCCGCGCCGAGCGGGGACTGCGGCGAGTAGGTCTCGATGTCGGCGCTCGCGTACTCGCGCGAGGCCATGAGGAACGTCAGGGTGTCGTCCTCGTCGCCGTCGAAGGCGATCGTCACGACCATGCCGGGCTCGACGATGCCGTCGTCCGCGGGGGCCTCGCCGACCTTGGCGTTCTCCAGGAGCTGGGTGAGTTGGCGCACGCGAAGCTCCTGCTTGCCCTGCTCCTCCTTGGCCGCGTGGTACCCGCCGTTCTCGCGCAGGTCGCCCTCCTCACGCGCCGCCTCGATCTTCTTGGCGATCTCGGTGCGCGCGGGACCAGACAGATACTCCAGCTCGGCCTTGAGCTGGTTGTACGCCTCCTGGGTCAGCCAGGTGACGTTGTCGCTGGTCTGGGTCACAGGTGCTCCTCGTAGGTACTGGGAATACAAAGCATCGCCCTACCCAGAAGATTGTGCGTTCACGGGTGGGCGAAACCACGAGCCTAACAATTCCGGCGCCGAAGGGGGAGGACATAAGCCATCAGACTTGCGTCAACGCAGGTCAGCCCGGATCCGGCGACAAAAGGGACCGGCCGGCCCGTACCTGCCCAGGCCGGAGGCCGCTCAGTCGGTGTGGCAGCCCAGCAACTCGGCGCTCGTGCCGCGCTTGGTGGTGATGAGCGTGACGACCTGGTCGATCCGGTCCGTGTCCTGGTCGAAGCGGAAGTCCGCGCGGCCCACCTCGGCACCGTTCTCGGCCTGCGACCGCACGGTGCAGTAGCCCCGGGCCCCGGCGTCCTTGCGGACCTCCAGATGCACCTCGACCGCCTTGTCCGAGACCACCTTGAACTTGATCACCTCGGCGCTGATCTTCTGTCCGCCGACGTAGTCCCAGCCGATCCAGCCGACGACACCCAGCACCAGGACGCCGAGGACCGCGCCCACGATCTTGAGCTTCCGGTCGGCGCGAGCGTCGGCCGACCGCCCGTAACGGCCCTCGGGCAGCTGTTCGCGGACCGCGCTCATGATCGTCCTCTCGCCCTCGGAAACGGGGACAGGGGCCCCGGAATTATTGGCCCCCCGATTCGGTCACTATAGGAGTCGCCCATCGCGCCGGATCACACGGGCGCCGAATCACGAGGATCGAGTCTTGACTGAGCAGCTGCGACTGATGGCGGTGCACGCCCACCCCGACGACGAGTCGTCGAAGGGCGCCGCCACCATGGCCAAGTACGTGTCCGAGGGGGTGGACGTGCTGGTCGTGACCTGCACGGGCGGGGAGCGCGGCTCCATCCTCAACCCGAAGCTTCAGGGGGACGCGTACATCGAGGAGCACATCCACGAAGTACGCAAGAAGGAGATGGACGAGGCGCGCGAGATCCTCGGCGTCGAGCAGGAGTGGCTCGGATACGTCGACTCGGGGCTGCCCGAGGGCGACCCGCTGCCGCCGCTGCCCGAGGGGTGCTTCGCCCTGGAGGACGTGGACGAGGCCGCGGGGCGGCTGGTGCGGAAGATCCGGGAGTTCCGTCCGCAGGTCGTCACGACCTACGACGAGAACGGTGGCTATCCCCACCCCGACCACATCATGACCCACCAGATCTCGATGGTGGCGTTCGCGCACGCGGCGGACACCGAGAAGTACCCCGAGGACCGGTTCGGGCCCGCGTACCAGCCGCTGAAGCTGTACTACAACCAGGGCTTCAACCGGCCGCGCACCGAGGCGCTGCACGAGGCGATGCTGTCGCGGGGTCTGGAGTCGCCGTACGGGGACTGGCTGAAGCGGTGGGACGAGTTCGAGCGGGTCGAGCGGACGCTGACCACGCACGTTCCGTGCGCCGACTTCTACGAGATCCGTGACAAGGCGCTCATCGCGCACGCCACGCAGATCGACCCCGAGGGGGGCTGGTTCCGGGTCCCGATGGAGCTGCAGAAGTCCGTGTGGCCCACCGAGGAGTACGAGCTGGCAAAGTCTCTGGTCGATACCTCCCTCCCCGAGGACGACCTCTTCGCGGGCATCCGCGACAATGCCTGACATGAGCGCAAGCGCAAGCCTGGCAGTGGCCCAGCTCGTCCCCCTCGCGAAAGAGGTGGACGAGAACAAGGTGACCCCCGGTGTCCTCGGCTTCATCGTCTTCGCGGTGATGGCCCTGGCGGTGTGGGGCCTGATGAAGAGCATGAACCGGCACATGGGCAAGGTCTCCTTCGAGGAGACCCCGCCCAAGGACGACGCGGCGCCCGGGGCGGCGAAGACCAGCCAGGGGTGACTGCCGGCTCGCCGGCTAGTGCGATGTCGTCGGCAGTGGTACGCCCATGATTTCCCTTGCCTGGCGGCCTGGGACCATGCCCAGGCGCCAGGCCGGCCAGCCCTGCTCCAGGGGTACGCCGCGTTCCAGGAGGAGCGCGAACGCCTCCGCGTAGTCGTCCAGCTTGCCGTCCCGTGCCGGGTGCCGGGTGCGCAGGAGCTGGGCCAGCTCCTCCTGGGCGACCGCCGTACCGACCTCGGTGCCGCCCGGTGACGCGTACGGCAGCAGGGTGCAGCGCAGGAAGTGCGCCCAGTCCTCGCCGCGCCGGTCCCCGTACGTCGCGAACAGCGCCGCCGCCTCGTCGCACAGCGTGAGCGCCTGCTGCGGGCGGAGGTTGCCCGCGTCGACCACGGCGAGTTCCAGACAGGTCCACGCCTCGCCGTGGGCGACGCCGATGCGCTGGAAGTCCGCCCGTGCGTCCACCAGGAGCTGGCGCGCGAAGCCGCTGTTGCGGAGCGAGCCCGTCTGGGCGGCGCGCTGGTCGCGGGTGACCCGGGCCGAGTGGTGCCGGGCGCAGGCCAGGCCGTAGACGTCGCGCATGCGCGAGAACATCGTCCGGGACCGCTCCAGCTCGCGGACCGCCTGGTCGAGGTTGCCGGTCTCCTCCAGGGCCTGCCCCAGGTAGTACGCGGACCACGCCTCGCCGCGCGCGTCCTCGTTGTCCCGGTGCCGCGACACCGCCTGGCGCAGTCCGTCGACGGCGGCCGACGGGTCGCCGTGCACCAGCCGGGCCCGCGCGAGCTGGGTCAGCGCCCACGCCTCACCGCGCGCGTCGCGGGTGCGCCCGTACAGATCGAGCGCCGCGCGCAGCTCCGTCTCCGCGCGCGGTACGTCGCCCATCCGCAGGCAGACCTGGCCGAGCTGGAAGTGCGCCCACGCCTCGCCGTGCACGGACTCGCTGTCGCGGTGCAGGTCGAGCGCTGTCGCGAGGAGCCGCAGCGCCTCCGCGAGGTGGGCCCGGTCCCGTTCGACGGCGGCGAGCGCGTGCAGGGTCCACGCCCGGTCGGCGGCCAGCGCGTCGGACGCCTGGAGGTCCAGCGCCTCCCGCAGCTTGGTCGCCGCCTCCGTGAGATTGCCCTGGTGGTGCAGCGTGATGCCCAGCGAACACAGGGCGCGCGCCGCGCCCGCCTCGTGGTGCGCCTCGAAGTACAGGTCGACCACCGACGACAGCGTGGTGCGCGCCTTGTCCAGCTCACCGAGCTGCCGGGCGGCGATACCCGTACGCCACTGGACGGACCGTACGAGAAGGCCCTGGTCGACGGCCTGGGTCAGCTCGCTGATCTCGCCGAGGCGGTACAGGTCGCCGCGCAGCAGGCAGTAGTCGCACAGCGCGCCCAGGAGGTTCAGGACGGCGCCCTGGTCGACGCCCTCCGCGTGCCGCAGGGCCGCGGTGATGAAGCTCGACTCGTCGTCCAGCCAGCGCAGGGCCGCGTCGAGCGAGGTGAACCCGTGCGGTCCGACGCGGTCCGCGCGGGTCGATGTCTTGCCGTCCACGAGGCGGATCACCGAGTCGGCCAGCTCGGCGTAGCTGACGATGAGGCGTTCCTGCGCGGCCGTGCGCTCGGCCGGCTCCTCCTCGTCCAGGAGTCGGGCCTGGGCGAAGGCGCGTACGAGGTCGTGCAGGCGGTAGCGGCTGCCGCGTACGTGGTCGATGAGGCCGGCGCGGCTGAGGGCCGTGAGGTGCCGGGCCGCCTCCGGTTCGTCCGTCGCGAGGAGCGCCGACGCCGCCGCGGCCCCGAGCGAGGCGCGCCCGGCGAGGGCCAGCCGCCGCAGGAGCCGCCGCGCCTGCTCGGACTGGTCGGAGTAGCGCAGCCACAGCACCCGTTCGACGGGTTCGACCGGGCCGTACGCCGCGAGGTCGGTGGCGAGTTGGCGCGGGGTGCGCGGGCCGAGCGACGAGCCCGCGACCCGCAGCGCGAGGGGGAGTCCGCCGCACAGCTCGCGGATACGGTCCGCCGCGTCCGCGTCGTACGGCCCGGACGCGTCCTGGGCCGCCGCCTTCAACAGCTCCTCCGCGCCGGCCTCGTCCAGCGCCTCCACCGGGAGCTGGTGCACCCAGGCCGGCAGGTCGGCGGGGAGGGTGAGCGGGGAGCGGGCGGTGACCAGGACCAGGCTCTCCGAGCGCTCGGGGACGAGGGTGCGCACCTGCGCGGCGTCGCTCGCGTCGTCCAGCACGATCGTCACGGGCAGCCCGGTCAGATGCTGGTGGTACAGCTCGCTGAGCCGCCGGACCTGCTGGTCCTGGGACGACCGCTCACGGAAGAGCAGTTGTTCGCGCGGGGCGCCGAGCCGGTTGAGCAGGTGCAGCAGCGCGTCGCGGGTCGACAGCGGCGGGGACTCCGGGCTGTCGCCGCGCAGGTCCACCACGCAGGCGCCCTTGAACTGGTCCCGCAGATGGTGCGCCGCGTGCACGGCGAGCGTGGAGCGGCCGGAGCCGGGCGCGCCGTGCAGCACCACCACCGTCGGGCGGGTCTCGGTGGAGGCGCGCGCCGCGTGCACCCACTGCGCGATCCGCGTCAGCGCGGGCCGCCGCCCCGCGAACGGGCCGTCCGGCTCCGGGAGTTGACCGAAACTCTGCTCCAGGACCGTACGTCTGCGGGCCGCCGCGCTCTTGTCCGTACGGCGCAACTGCGGGGGTGTCTTCTTCGCGCCGCCGCCCCCGGTCGCCGCGGTGAGGACGCGCTGCTGGTCCAGGAACGGCCGGATGCCGCGTACCTCCAGCGCCGTCAGCCACTGGAGCCTCAGCTGTTCCGGGCCGCCGGGCTGGTTGCGGGCGCCCGCGCGGCGGCTCGCGGCCGGCAGGTGCGAGGCCGTCACCTTCGCCACGGTCGTCGCCGCGCCGGCCACCGCGACGGTCGCCCCCGCGCCGACCGCGACCCCGGGTCCGGTGCCGAGCGCCAGGTCCGCGACGCACGCGGCGACCGCGGCCACCGCCGTGACCAGCAGCGGAGTCCCGGCGCCCTCGCGCGCGTACCGCTGCCCGAACGTCAGTTGTCCGGCCTCCGCGTCGTCGAGTGCCTGGGTGTAGGCCGCGTACTCCTCGGCCGCGGCCTGCGCCATCGTGTCCAGCGCGCCGCGCGCCCGGCTCATCAGGACGGAGCCGTCGGTCCGCCCGCCCGACCGGCGCACCTCCTCCTCGACGGCCCGCCCCAACAGCCCCTCGGCATCAGCCCGATGGCCGTCCCGCATGTCATGTCCCCCTCCAGCAGCAAAGGTTCAGAGCCCAAGTGTCCTGCGTACGGGGGCTGAGCGCGAGGGCGTCCCGGGATCGGGGGTGTCGATGGCGAGGATGGCCGATCTGCGGCGGTGCGGGCGGACGAGGAGGAACGGCCGGCGGAGACGGCCGAGTTGGCGGGGATGGCAGAGACGGTGGAGACGACGCCCGGTCGTCTCCACCGTCTCGGAAAGCAGACGGTTACTCAGCCGAGAGCTTTCACCGTCCTCCAGTCAAGGTTCAGCACGATCTTGACCGGACTGTTCGTGTTCGTTCTCGACGGGTGGTAGATCCGCATCTGTCCGTCCGCCCCGAATCGTGCCCAGATGTCCGGGATGCCGTCGTTGTTGACGTCCGGGATGCCGAGGGCGGTGGTGACGTTGGCCTCGGTCCAGGTGGTGCCGTAGGCGACATCGCCGTTCTTGGAGTTGGCCGCCAGCATGATGGATTCCAGGTCCACGCTGCCCGTGGCCGCGCCCGCTTTGCCGTGGCGGACGTACATGTTGCCGTTGTCCAGGTTGCGCCAGAGCAGGTCGGGGACGTTGTCGCCGTCGATGTCGGCGACGTTCACGATGTCGCGGCGGGCCCAGGCGTCGGCGTTCATGAGGGTCGCCGTCTCGAAGCTCGCCCCGGTGTAGCCGGAGAGCGTCCAGAACGCCATGCCGGCTCGCAGGACGAGGTCGGGATGCTTGTCGCCGGTGATGTCGCCGACGGCCTTGATCTGGGTCCAGGTCGAGGGCGCCGGAGCGTTGGCGGGCAGCCGGATCCTCATCCGCTTGTCGACGTCGAAACTGCCGTACCCGTCACCCGGGTAGAGCCGGAACACGCCGTCGGGGGCCACCGCGAAGAGGTCCGTGATGCCGTCGCCGGGGTAGGCGTCCCCGTAGTGGGTGATCAGGGCGGACTTGCCGGTGCCCGAGTCGTACCAGTGGTCCGCCGGGTCCAGCTTGCCGTCCGTGGAGTAGGCGGCGTCCTGGCATTCGTTGAGTTCGCCGTCGATGCTGCCGGGGCAGTTGATGAGCTTGCCGCTCGCGTCCACGACCAGCAGGTCGGGCATGCCGTCACCGGTGGTGTCACCGGGACCGTCGCCCGTCGCGCTCGGCGGCACGTAGAACGTGTAGTTGGTGACCTTGCTCTTGTTGCCGAGCGCGTCATAGGCGTACACGTTCAGCACGTTGGGGCCCGCGTGCGGCGGTTTGAGGTCGCGGACGGTGGCGGTGCCGCCGGTGGCGCCGATGTCCTTCGAGCCCAGCCCGTCGATGGTGTACGAGAACTTGCTCGCACCCTCGGAGGTGAAGGTGACCGCACCCGTCGAGGGGAACTTCACCGTCGCCCAGGTCGCCCCGTCGTCGGTGGCCTCAAGGAAGACGTCGCTTTCCACGGTCGGCGGCGGTGGGGCCGACCCGTCGACAGTGATCCGGCACCGGTTGCCGCTGGTCGGGTAGTACGCGGTGACCAGGCCCCCGGAGTCCTCCGCGCGGACGTCCCAGTAGTAGAGACCCTTGTCCACGAGCGTGCTCGACGGGATGGTCAGCGTGCCCTTGCCGCTGCTCAGGCTGGTGACGAGGGTGCCGGCCGGGGTCGCGTCGCCCGCCTTCCAGAAGCGGAAGCGCAGCCCCTTCAGGTTGCCGTCGGGGTCGGAGGACTTCGCCGACAGGACCACGTTGGTCTTGCCGACGGTCACCCCGGCCGTGCTGGTGTTGCAGGTACCGCCCGGGGCGCTGGAGACGCTGCTGGGCACGGCGGGCGGCCGGTTGTAGTCGACTTCGAGCGTCGCCGATGTCGCCCTGAACTTCCGCCAGGTGTAGGTATCGCTCTCACTGGTCGCCTGCATCCCGAAGGTGATGTTCGACCAGCCGCCGTCCGCGCCCTTCTGCGCCGCGGACTTCACGGTGAACGACTCGTACGCGTCGGGGCAGGCGGACGACCAGCCGTGCGCGAACGACTTCCGCTGGATCTCGAAGGAGTTGGTCGGCTTCTTGTTCCACGTCGTGCCCGAGGAGATCGCCCCGGTCTGCCAGAGCTGGAACTGACGCTCGTCGCAGTTCCAGGAGTGGTTGTTGAGCACCTTGAAGTACGCCGAGGTGACGGTCGCGCCCTTCAGGCTGCTGCTGAAGTTCATCCGCCAGTAGGAGCGGGCCGTGCCGTTCGTGTCCTTCTCGTGGCCGACGCGGGCGTCCGATGTGCCCGAGCTGAAGTTGGTGCCGTTCCAGAAGCTGGTGTTCGGGTACGGCTTGTAGGCCACCGTCCACGCCAGCCACCCCGCGTTGAGCGTCGGGTCGACGAACACCGGGAACAGGGCGTCGGGGTCGCTGAGCAGGCCGGTCTTGCCGACCTTCACATCGATGCGTGCCGTCCCCGTACCGTCGCCTGCCAGGCTCATCGGCGCCACCGCCTGCCGGGACCCCGGCTCGATCCCGCTCAGCCCGGACAGCTTCAGCACATCGGCCGGTGTGGCCACCGAGGTGCGGGGCTCGCCTTCGCCCGGGGGCAGTTCCACGTCACGGCCGCTGGAGTCCCAGGCGAACGGCGTGGGGATGGAGCCGATCTCCTTGCCGGAGCCGTCAAGGACCTGGACGCGGCCCGCCGTCCCGTCGTGGCGGAAGGTCGCCGTCGAGGACTTCAGCCCGTACGACAGCGTCTCCAGCGCGGGGTTCTGCGCGGCCTCGCGGTCCTTGACGATGAGCAGTTGTGCGAAGCCGCCCTCCTCCTTCGCGACCAGCAGCATGTCGACGCCGGGCAGCACCTCGGAGTAGAGGGCGCGCGGCCCGTCGAGCACCGGCTCGGGCAGCTCGCCGGGCCAGGTGTACACGACGGTGTGGCCCTGGATGACGGTCTTGGCCAGCACGGTCTCACCGGACGCGGCCGACGCCTCCGACCGGGTCTCCTCGGAGAGTGTCCGAGGGCCCGTCAGGGGGCCGCGCGCGGACGAGCGGTCCGCCCGGTCCTTGGTCGTCCTGCCGGAGAAGACCAGTGGTACCGCCGGGTTGACCGGCCGTATGCCGTCCTTGGTGCGGCGCAGCCGGTTGTCCACCGGCGCCCACTTCCCGGAGGCGTCCTTCGCCCGCTTCGGCGCCGCGGTGATCTGCGTGTGCAGCTTGCCGTCCGGCCGGGCCCAGGTCATGGCGGTGGGGGTGGTCTCCGTGTCGACGACCACCCGCTTGCCGGTGCGCCTGGCCTCGGCCGCGGCGGCGGCCTCGTCACGCGGACCGGTGGCGGCCGGGCGGGCGTCGGTCTTCTCGCGTGCTTGGGGAGTTGGCGGGGGATCGGCGTGCCACCAGGGCAGCAGGGCAGCGGTCAGGGCGGCCAGCACCAGGCCGAGGGTGAGGGTCAGCCGGGTGCGCGTGCGCACGAAGGGACTGAGAAAACGAGGCGGCGCGGACACGGCGGTCTCCCGTGTGGTCCAAGCGGATCAGGACATGAGCGCGCACACCATGGCACGGCTTCTTCACATCGTCTACGCGCAAAGACCTTTATGAATTCGCAATGAAGGCCGGGCTGCCCGCCGGTCGGCGGGTCGCGAATGTTGATCTTGCGGCTTTTGGTCACCGGTTATGTGTTCACGCGGTTGGATTTTCGATGATCTCTCCTGCCGGTGTGGAGAATTGGTGATTAGTCACTCAACATCCCGTGATGCAGGTCTCAAAAGGACTCTTTCCATCCGCTTCAACGGCCTTGATCCTTCACCGGTGATGACGGAGGGTCCGGACCATCTCTGTTGTTGCATCGCCTGGGTGGAGTCGACGCGTATGCGTGCTCAAGGTCCACTGTCATGGCTGGGGTCCGGACGCCTCACCATGACGGAGTCACAACGACGGCGCCGGCGGCTCGGCCGCGTGGTGACCGTCCTCTTGTTGTCCTCGACGCTGACCGTGACGAGCCTGGGCTCGGGCGCGTGGGCGATACCCGGTCCCGGCATGAGCCGCTCGGTCGAGCTGCCCGAACTGCCCAAGAACACGGCCGTCGACGGTGACGAGGAGGCCGACAAGAGCCTCACCACCGCCCCCGAGGTCCCCGTCGACCCGTACGCGCCGACCGCCGTCACCCCCTGGAACGAGGACAGCGGCGTCGCGACGCTGACAGCGGACACCGCGCCGGGCACCACCGTGCCGGTCGAGGATCTGCCGATCGCCGTCGGTGTGCCCGAGGGCGCCGACCCGGCCGCACTCGCCGGGGACTGGAAGGTCGACCTGGCCCCGCCCGCCACCTCCCAGGACACCGGCGTCTCCGGCATGATCATGCGGGTCACCCCGCCGGCCGGCGCCGACCCGGCCGCGCAGGTCGCGCTCGCCGTCGACACGACCGCCTTCGCCGATCTCTACGGTCCCCAGGCGGCCGACCGCTTCGGCCTGATGCTGCTGCCCGACTGCGTCCTGGACGCCCCCGACACCGGCGACTGCGCCGCCGACGGCGGGACGACGACCCTCTCGGGCAAGAGCGACGCGCGGCCGGAGCGACTGCGCAGCACGATCGAGCTGGTCCCGGCGGGCGAGGCACCCACCCGCTCCCCGGCCGCCAAGAAGGCCGCCACGCGCAAGATCCTCTCCGGCTCGGTGCCGGTCGCCGGCCTGCTGGGCGACGACACGAAGGCGACCGACTCCGGTGCCTCGGCCCGTACGGCCGCCCTTTCCGCCGTCGACGCCTCCGGCCCCCAGGTCGTCGGCGCCCTCGACACCGGCTCCTCCGCCGCCGGCGACTACACCGCCGCCCCCCTGCTCTCCTCGGGCTCCTGGTCGGCCGGCTCGTCCTCGGGCGCCTTCACCTACGGCTACCAGATCCAGGTCCCGGAGGCGCCCGGCGGCCTCACGCCGAAGGTGAATCTCGCCTACTCCTCGCAGTCGGTGGACGGCCGCACCTCCGCCTCCAACAACCAGGCGTCCTGGATCGGCGACGGCTGGGACTACAACCCGGGCTCGATCACCCGCACCTACGCCAACTGCCGCGAGGACTCCAAGAAGGCGGGGTCGAACAACAAGACCCACCGCACTGCCGACCTGTGCTGGGGCTCGGAGAACGCCACCCTCTCCCTCGGCGGCACGACCACCGAACTGGTGTGGGCGGGCGGCACCTGGACGACCGCCAACGGCGACGGCTCCAAGGTCGAGCTGATCAAGGACCCGGCCACCGACAACGGCGCGCGGAACGGCGAGTACTGGGTCGTCACCACGCGCGACGGCACGAAGTACCACTTCGGCAAGCACAAGCTCCCCGGCTGGACCTCCGGTCAGCCGGTCACCGACTCCGTCCTGACCGTGCCGGTGTACGGCAACCACGAGGGCGAGGACTGCTACAAGGCCGGTGACTGGGCGGGCTCCTGGTGCACCCAGGGCTGGCGCTGGAGCCTCGACTACGTCGAGGACATCCACGGCAACGCCATGTCCCTGTGGTGGCAGAAGGAGAAGAACCACTACGCCCGCAACTTCAACTTCAAAGCACCGGTCTCCTACGACCGGGGCGGCTGGCTCGACCACATCTACTACGGGCAGCGCAAGGACAGCGTCTTCTCCGCGACCGCCCCGGCCCGCGTCGGCTTCACGGTCGACGAGCGCTGCTACGCCGAGTCCACGCTGACCTGCTCGGAGGCGAACTTCAGCGACAAGGACCCGGGCAAGTACCGCATCTGGTACGACACCCCGGCCGACCTGCGCTGCCAGTCCGGAAAGAAGTGCTGGAACGCCGGCCCGTCCTTCTGGTCCCGCAAGCGCCTGGCCGAGATCACCACATCGGCGCAGCGGCGTACCGACACCACCGCCCGTCAGGTGGTGGACAAGTACACCCTCAAGCAGAGCTTCCCCGTCCTGAAGACCGGTCCGAACACCGCCCTGTGGCTGGAGTCGGTCCAGCGGACCGGCTTCGCCCGCCGCGGCTCCACGGACGACAGCGTCACCCTCAACGCGGTGCGCTTCGAGTCCAACGCCGAGGACATGCCCAACCGGGTCATGCGGCCGAACGACCCGCGCCCCGGCTTCTCCCGGCTGCGGATCTCACGCGTCATCAACGAGTACGGCGGCGAGACCGTCGTCACCTACAAACCTCCCACCGACGGGTGCGCCACGGGCACCGGCCTGCCCGGCAAGAAGGACACCGCGGACCTCAAGGCCAACGACCGCCTGTGCTACCCCGCGTTCTGGAACCCCGACCCCGAGGTCGAGGACATCGACTGGTTCCACAAGTACGTGGTGGACACCATCGAGGAACTTCCCAACGTCGACGGCGCGTTCGCGACCCAGACGGCCTACGCCTACAAGAACCCGGGCTGGAAGCTCGCCGAGGCGGAGTTCACCAAGAAGTCCACCCGCACCTGGTCCCAGTTCGCCGGTTTCGAGCAGACCGCGGTGATCACGGGCTCGGACGAGCCGTCGATCGGCAGCAAGAAGTCCAAGTCCGTCACCCGCTTCTTCCGCGGCATGGGCGACACCGTCCCGGTCAAGGACATCACCGGCGCGGAGATCGCCAAGGACCGCGAACCCTTCGCCGGCCGCATCGCCGAGGAACTCACCTACAGCAACGCCGGTGACGCGGACACCGACTGGCTCTCCCGCAGCGTCACCGTCCCCGAAGCCACCGAACTCGCCAAACGCGACCGCGACGACGGCCTGACCCCGCTGCGCGCCTGGCGCGTCACCGAGCCCGAGGAGATCGCGTACACCCGCTCCTCCGGCACCGGCGACGACAAGCGCACCCTGCGGACCGTCAGAACCACCACCACGTACGAGCCGACGCACGGCCTGCCCACCAGGGTCGAATCACTCGGCGACACCGGTAAAACGGGCGACGAGTCCTGCACCAGCCTGGAGTACGTCCACCAGACCGCCAAGAACCTGATCGGCCTGACCAAGCAGGTCCTGGTCTCCCCGACCACCTGCGCCGCTGCCGACTTCGGTGATCTGTCCACCCTGAGCGGCGCGACCCGCACCGCGTACGACGGCCAGAACTACGGGACCGCGCTCGGCGCCGGCACGCTCGGCGAGGCGAGCCAGACCTGGTCGCTGAACGGCACCGGAACCGGTTTCCAGCCCGGTCTCAGGACCGAGTTCGACGACGTCGGCCGTGTGGTCAAGCAGATCGATCCGGACGGGAATCCGGCCAGCATCACCTACGACCCGCCCAGCGGCCAGGTCTTCACGGTCACCGAGACCAACGCCCTCGGCCACTCCCAGAAGCAGGAGCTGGAGCCGGGCCGTTCGACCACTCTGAAGACCACCGACGCCAACAACCTGGTCAGCGAGGCGAAGTTCGACCCGCTGGGCCGCCTCAGCGAGGCATGGGCGGCGGGCCGCACCCCGTCGGACTCGGCCGTACCGGACTTCAAGGCCGTCTATACGATCCCGGCCTACGACCCGCAGAACCCGGACCGCAAACCGCCGTACATCACCACCGAGGCGCGCGGCCACGAGAACCGGATCGAGACCTCCGTCACCCTCTACGACGGCCTCGGCCGCGAACGGCAGACGCAGGAGGAGGCCGACGGCGGCGGCCACCTGATCACCGACACGCTCTACAACACCTCCGGCGAGGTCTGGCAGACCAACAACGCCTACCTCACCCACGAGGCGAAGTTCGGCGAACTGTTCGCCCCGCTCGCCGACACCGCCGTACCGAACATCACCCGCTACTCCTACGACGGCCTCGGCCGCGTCCTGGCGGAGACCCCGGTACTCAAGGTCGCCGACCCGGTGACGCAGGAGGCGTCCTCGCAGCCGGTCCCGGAGCGGGCCACCCGCTACGAGTACGGCCAGGACTGGTCGAAGGTGATCAACCCGACCGGCGCCTCGTCCTACCGCGTCTACACCGACGCCCTCGGCCGGACCTCCCGCGTCGACACCTTCAACCCGGAAGCGCCCGACGGCTTCACCTCGACGCGGTACGCGTACGACCGGCACGGCCGTCTGGACAACGCGACCGCCTCCACCGACACCAAGCACCCGTGGTCGTGGACGTACGACCACCGCGGCCGGCAGGAGACCGCCACCGACCCGGACTCGGGCACCAGCAAGACCACGTACGACACGTTCGACCGCCCGCTGACCACCACCAACGCGCGGGGCGTCACGGTCTGGAACGGCTACGACGTCCTGTCGCGGCCGACCGAGCAGCGGCTGAACGACGCGGGCGGCACGCTGCTGGCCGCGATGGACTACGACAAGGCGCCCGGCGGCAAGGGCATGCCGTACTCCGCGACCCGCTACACCGACAAAGAGGCGTACACCCAGAAGGTCAACGGCTACACCAAGGACTACCAGCCGACCTCGACCACGCTGACGCTTCCCCAGTCCATCAAGGACACCTGGGGCCTGGACACCTCGTACACGTACGACTACAAGTACAACGACACCGGCATGCTGGACGAGGCCACCCTCCCGAAGGCGGGGCGCTTCGACGCCGAGAAGCTGGTCGTCCGCTACAACGAGGACGGCAACCCCCTCTCCATCTCCGGCAAGGACTGGTACGGCGCCGAGACGGTCTACGACTCCTTCGGCCAGGTGCTCCGCTCGACCCTGGGTACCCAGCCGTACCGGGTGTGGACGCAGGCCCTGTACGACGAGTCCGGCGGTGAGCTGACGGAGCAGTCGGTCTACCGTGAGCAGACCGGCGACCAGAACGTGGTCACCGGCAACCTCGTCTCCAAGCGGGCCTACTCCTACGACCCGGCCGGAAACGTCACCTCGATCCGTGAGCACTCCACCGGGATCGCGGAGCGCCAGTGCTTCACGTACGACCCGCTGGGCCAGTTGAAGACGGCGTGGACGGCGAAGGACCAGACGTCGTGCACGGGCCCCAAGAACACCGACGGCACGCTCAACGTGGCGGCCGGGAAGGACAGTTCGGGTTTCTGGCAGGAGTACGACTACGACCTGGCCGGCAACCGCACGAAGCTGACCGAGAAGGACCTGACGGGCGCCACGTCCAAGGACGCGACGACCAGCTACGCCTACGGCAAGGCGGACGGCACCCAGCCGCACACCCTGACCAAGGTGTCGAAGACCTACACCACACCGCAGGGCGCGCAGGTCAAGGCCGAGGCGGAGCGCCTGTACGAGCTGACGGGTGAGACCAAGTCCATCACGTCCGTGCAGAACGGCGACAAGCAGGAGCTGTCCTGGACGTATGACGGACAGGTCGACCGGATCAGCGGCCAGGGCTCGGGCGGGAAGACCCCGTACGTGGGTCTGGCCGGCAAGTGCCTCGACCTGAAGGGCGGCCTCGCGGCAGCCGGGCAGGCCATCCATCTGTACCCCTGCTCCACGGTTCCGGGCCAGACCTGGCGCTTCACCCCGAGCCCGGGGCAGACGGATCGCGACCGGGGCGCCCTGTCCACCTACGACGACTGGTGCGTCCAGCCGGCCGGGAACACGGCGGGTTCGGCGGTCCAGTTGCAGAAGTGCGACGGTTCGGCGGCGCAGGAGCTGAGGCGTACGACGTCGGGTCAGCTGACGCATGTGCCCTCGGGTCTGTGTGTGGCGGTGAAGGACGCCAACTCGGCGAACTCGACCCCCACCGTCCTGGCGGCCTGCGACGCGACCAAGACGGAGCAGCTCTGGTACCCGCAGAACGACACCCGGCACATCTACGGCCCCGACGGTTCGCGTCTGCTGACGGTCCAGGGCAAGCAGGCCACCCTGCACCTCGGTGACACCGAGGTGACGATCGCGCAGGGCGGGGTCCTGATCAACACCCAGCGCACCTACTCCGCGCCGGGCGGGGCGGTGCTGCGGTACTCGTACGGCCAGGGCAACGAAACACTGGTCGCGCTCGCCGGCGACCACCAGGGCAGTACGTACGCCGAGGTCGCGCTCAACAGCAGCAACACGGTGCGTATCCGCAAGCAGGATCCGTTCGGGAACCAGCGTGGTACGAGCACGGTCGGCATCAACTACCAGTCCCATACGGGGTTCCTGGGTGCGACGCGTGACGACGCCTCGGGTTTCCAGCCCCTGGGGGCGCGGCTGTACGACCCGGTGGTGGGGCGATTCCTGTCCGCCGACCCGGTCGTGGACCTGAACGACGTACTCCAGTCGAACGGCTACGCCTACGCCCACAACAACCCGGTGACGATGTCCGATCCGACGGGTCTGGCGATCAGCCTGACGGCGTCGGAGCGGGCGGCGGCGCTGGCGGGCGCGGGGCTGTCGGCGGCACAGGTCGCGCAGGCACAGTCCATGATGGGCAAGTCGCTGACCTCGGTGATCCTGTCGGTCGCGTGGGAGACGCTGAAGGACTTCGTCGGCATCAATGACGCGATGGCGTGTTTCGGCGGCGACATGTGGTCGTGCGGCAGTCTCATCATCGGCGCGATTCCCTGGACGAAGCTCGGGAAGATCCCGTCGGTGCTGAAGGCCGTCAACCGCACGATCAAGGCCATCGAATCGTTCCGGGCCGCGAAGCGCGCGGCGGAGCTGGTGCTGAAGGCGGCGAAGTCCGCCGAAGCGGCGGCCCTCCGGGCGAAGAAGGCGGCGATCGAGAAGGCGAAGAGGGAAGCCGCCCAACGCGCGAAGAAGAAGGCAGCGGAACAGGCGAAGAGAATCGCCGACGCGGCGCTCGCCGCGAAGAAGAAGACCGGCAACGCCGTCCAGAAACAGGCCCAGGCGAAGGCGGCCCCGAAGGTCTCGACGAGTAAGCCGCCCGCCCGTGGCGGCGGGGGCGGCAGCTCGGCCAAGGGCAGCTCCAAGCCGGGCGGCAACTCCGGCGGATCGTCGCGCGGCAGCGGGGGCTCCAGCGGCAGCGGGGGCTCCGGCAAGGCCGAGAGCGGCGGGTCGTGCAACAGTTTCGTGCCCGGCACCAGGGTCCTGATGGCCGATGGCACCACCAAGCCGATCGAACAGATCAAGGCCGGCGACAAGGTCGTCGCGACCGACCCGAAGACGGGCGAACGACGGACCGAGACGGTCACCGCCGAGATCACCGGCAAGGGCGTGAAGCACCTGGTCAAGGTGGTGATCGATGTCGACGGAAAGAAGGGCAAGAAGACAGCCCAGGTCACGGCAACCGACGGCCACCCGTTCTGGGTCCCGGAACTCGGAGAGTGGATCAAGGCGACAGACCTCCGGTCGGGCCAGTGGCTGCGGACGAGCGCGGGCACGTACGTCCAGATCACGGCACTGGAACGCTGGACGGCCCAGACGAAGACCGTCCACAACCTGACGGTCAGTGATCTGCATACGTACTATGTGGTGGCGGGGCAGACGCCGGTCCTGGTTCACAACTGCGATGAGGACCCCCAGAGTGCTCCCGGGGGACAGAACGGCGCTGCCGTTAGCATCAAGCAGGTGAAGATGGCGTTGGGCCGAGCGGGCATGAGTGTTTCGGATTATGACATCGAGCACGTGCCGGAGATTTACACCGCTGGGGATGGTCTGCCGGCGTACGGGGAAAGTCCTCATGACGGTGGCGGAACTCCGTACCAGGGTTCACGAGGACGTCCGCTAATCAATATTTCAAATATGGGATTGGCTGACATGGATACGGCTGTGGCCACGATCTTCCACGAGATCTATCACCACCGGTCCTGGGCCAATTGGGGCGTGCCGGGGACAGAGGGTGCTGCTGAATCGTACGGCCAAGCCATGCTCGGCGTTTTCAGGCGAAGGACGGGTTAATGATTCAGGTAACGCGCTTCACTCCCTCGGAAATCGAGACACTCGGAAGAGATAGAAATTTCCTCCGAGACCAGTCGGAGTGGCTTTGTCCTTCGTGCGGAGAGGTTTCGGTTCGCACTTACCTGAGAAATACGCAACACGCGGATCGTCCTGCTGTGATCAGCTACACGTGGTGTGCTGCATGCCGCAAGATGTCTGGCTCAACCGGTCCTCTGCCACCCGGTCTGACCATTTCGGATCCATGGCGGGAGTTGGACCCAGCAGAATGGGAACAGTTCGACACGAGCCTGCCCAGGCTCTTCGCCAGGCTCGATCGGCTATGGGAGGCCGGCGTGCTGCCACAAAGCGTCGCCTGGACGCGGTAGTAGAGCGTCGATCATGCTCGCGGGAAGAATTTCCAGCGGAAGGTGGTACGACCTGGATGGCTGAGACAAGCTCAGATCCCACGTGCTGTTTCTGCTGTCTCGTCATTCGACGTAGTGAGGATCCGTTGGCCATGCGAATCAAAGTGGGCTCGCTAGTCGGCGAGGTCAGTCAAATTCTCTATGCACACTCGCACTGCTTTCGTGCCCGGTTGCATGAGGAGATTGATTTCTGGTGGGAATACTGAGGTAGCGGGCGACCGGGCCGCCGGAGACGCACCGTTCAGCGGTCGGCGCTGCCTGGTGGTACCACCCATTCGGCGGGCTGGCCGGTGAGGGAGGCGATCATCTCGAAGTCGCCGTCGTAGTGGAGGACCGTCAGCCGGTTCAGTTCCGCTGTGGCGGCGATGAGGAGGTCGGGCAGTGACAGTGCCCGGTGGAACCCCGCGTTGAGAGCGTGGCGCTGCACCTCCAGTGCGCGGGTGAAGGTGCCGTCGTCACTGGAAATGTAGTCGAAGGCGTGGAGCCAGGTGCTGATTCGCGTTGCCTCGGCGGTATCCCGGGCCGAGTGGATCATCTCGTACTCGGTGGGTTGGCAGACTGCGAGCAGATAGCGCTCGTGGAGAGGCTTCAGCACCTCTCTCACACCGGGCTTCGTCCAGCGTGCCAGAGCTGATTTGTCGATCAGAAAGCGGTCCTGCATCAGGCGGCCCGGCCGCCATCGCGCTTCAGGGTCCCGTCGGCATTGCGAGGACCGGTGCTCTCGATGATCTCGCTGAAGTCGAAGTCGCCGGCGTCCATGGCGTCGAAGCCCTCTTGCCGCAGGTGCCGCTTGACGGCGTCCTCCATGGCGAGCCGTACGGCCTGGGCTTTTGTCTTCGTGCCGAAGATGCGCATCGCCGCGGCGACCATGGTCTCATCAAGGTCGATCACTGTCCTTGCCATGTGCTGGTCTCCTCGGATGATCGGGTACGCCAAACGATATCACCTTGCCTTGAGTGGCGATATCGTTTGGTGTTCTTCCGTGGGTTCGCCGGAGCGCCTGCGGAACGGGGTCGGCTGGAGTGCCAGCCACTGTTTCTCGGATCCCTCGACGCGAGTGGGGTGTTGGGGTCAGGCGGTCGGCACGGGTCGTGGTGATACGGCGATTGCGGAGTGGGATCGGATGAAGCCTGCCTCGTGGTGCGCGATGGGGTCGGTGGCGGTATGACGTGGAGGCGGGGAATGAATTTCAGCGCACCTGATCGAATGTTCAAGGTCTGGTCCTATTCGGTAACGCACAGGTCTCTACTCCTGCGTAGCGATTCCGACCTCGCACTCCGGCCGGCGCCACGGATCGAACTGTGCGCGGACAGCGTTCAGGTCATGTTTCTCCGACCTTTGATGCGAGGGCTGGCAGTCCGAAGGGTCTCGAATGATGAGGAGGCTGAGGAACTGGCGCGAAAGTATGATATCCGAGAGAACGTGGAATTCATTTTTCTGGCGGAGTCCGCCAGCGGAGAAGGGCTTATCGTCTCCGGTATTCCGTCCTGGGCGAAGGCGACCTGTCCCATTGATGCACCGTCGCTCTTCTCTCGATCTGGTGAGACCCATAGGTACGCCGACGGCTCGACCGGTCAGATTCAGTGACCAATTGGGCCAAGTCCAAGGTCGACTGTGACGGAGAAGGGCGCGACGGCTTTGACCACGCCGGTGAAAACATCGCCTTCCCGGTAAGTCCTGTTGGCTGGATCGAGAACGTACGTGTAGACGATCGGAACGCCAGTGGCAGCTTGCTCGATACGCCAGTAAAAGGGGATCCCGGCTTTGGCGTACTGATCCACCTTCACGATCCGGTCAGTGGTCTCCGAGTCGGGCGACACGACCTCGATCACGAGGAGCACATGCTCTGGACGAGTGGGTGTGAGGTCGATGGTCTCGGCCCGGTACACGGTGACATCCGGACGACGATTGGTGAGGGGCACGTCTTGCAGACGGACGTCGAAGTCCGTATCAGCGTTCCAGTCAGGACCTGCGGCAGCGTCCAGGGCGTTGGCCAGGATTCGAGCCAACCGGTGGTGCCGCTTGGACGCACTCGGGTCCACCACGACCATCCCGTCCACGATCTCAATGCCTGCGCACTGCTCCTCGGACCAGGAGTCGTACTGCTCCGCGCTGATCTGCGTGTGCATCCACGCGGGCGCGACCATCTCTGCGGTCATGGCGTACCCCCTTCGAGGATGTCCGTCAGGTCCGGAGCTGCTCGACTCGACGTACTGAGCATCCCGGTCGGCACACCGGCGCAGGACAGGAGCAGAAGCCCATCCACCCCGAGAGCGACCTCTGCACAAGTGGGTGGACCGGTTTTGACGGCCACCTGTGTCGCCACAAGCCGACCCAGCGAGCCAGGTGCTCGTCTTGCAGCAGTCGCCAGTGGCCCGACCGGGCGAAGGACAGGTTCCGAGGGGCCACGGCACGGACACCGTCCAGTGGATCGGATTCTCAACGTGGCGTGCCGTCCGAACGGCGGTGCCTGGATGCCCGGCGGCCTCGTAGGGCCGTGAGTTGCATGACAAGCGCACACGGGGAGTGATCGGCATGCGATAGTCGTCGGAAGTGGCGTTGTTGTGTCCAGGTGGGCCAAGTGGGGGAACGTTGGCGCAGTGGATGGAGCAGCTGGTCCAGGCAGTGGACGAGGTGCTGGCCGGTGAGAGCCGCGCCGGTGGCCGTTCGGAATCCCCAGGGCACACGCGGGTCGGGGACGTGCACTACCTGGAGGACGGCTGGTACGGGTTGCCCACCTATGCGAGCCGGATCGATCCGGACGACCTCCAGGACATGCGGCTGGCCACCGGGGCTGGGCCCGAGGATCGGAGGGGCCGGTCGTTCACTGTCCTCGGCTGGCGGGTCGAGTCGGAGCGGGTCCGCCTCCAGGTGGCGGCCCACGCACCCCAGACCGGACTGGCGCTATGGGCGGTGCGGCGCCCGCCTGATTTCCTGCTGCGCTCGCTGCGCGAGGCGCTGGCAGGCATGCCGGACCCCGGACTCGCGGAGCGGCTGGTCGGCGGCCGTATCGACACGGTCGCGCCCGCGGACAGTTCGGCCTGCGGTGGTGTCCTGAAGGGCGGTCAGGCACAGGCTTACCTGGCCTGCACCTCTCCGGGCCTGCGGCTGATCTGGGGGCCGCCCGGCACCGGAAAGACGACCGTGCTGACCCGTGCGTTGAGCGACCTGGCCCTTCGGGGCAAGCGGGTCCTGCTGGCCTCCGGCACCAACGTGGCGGTGGACAACGCGCTGGAGGGGGTGCTCAAGGAACGCGCTTCCCTTCCGCCTGGCCTGATGGTCCGGGTCGGCTCTCCCGCGCTCCGTCACGTGGCCGAGGACCCGCGAGTGTCGCTGCCCTCGCTGGTGCAGGCGAAGGTGGCGGAGGCCGAGCAGGCAGTGGAAGAGATCGCCGAGCGACTCGCCGCCTCGGCAAATGATCCGGCGCTGACGGAATTGCGCGAGACGGAGAGCCGACTCACCGGTTTCGACCCCGACATGTACGAACAGGCCAAGGGTCGTCTTGCTCACGGCGCTCTGGTGGAGCGCCTCGCGGTCGAACTGGAGGCGGCCGAAGCGGGCGAGGAGGAAGCCCTGACGCGGAGTGAGGATGCCTCCGACACGCATCGGGAGGCGCGAGAGCGCTGGGAGAGCTGGGCGCCTCAGCGGGCTTTGCTGGAGCAGGCGGCGCAGTGGCTGACCGAGATCGAGAAGGGGGAGCAGAGCCAGCAGCACCTGCGAGCCGCGCTGTTCGACGCCGAAGCCGCGCTGGCTGCGCTGGACACGGAGGAACGTGAACTGGACGGGCGAGGTCGCCTCAGGACCAAGCGGCGGCGTGGCGAGATCCAGCGCGAGCGAGCTGAGCAGACCCGACGCCGAGCTGCCCTCCAAGCGCAGGTCGCGCAGGCCGCCGAGACCTACTCCGCTCATCATGAGGTGCTGCGCCGACGCATCGGCCAGGCGCGGGCCGAGGCCCATCCCGTCGATGACGCCGCGCTGAGCCTGCAACTGGCCCTGATCGATTCGACCGCCGTCGATCAAGACAAGGTGGACCGGGATCTCACGATCGCCCGGCGGACGACCCAGGCCGCCGGGCATCGACTGCGGACGGCCCGGCAGGACCACCACCCCCGGCCCGGGGACGCCGATCTGGTAGCAACCTCCGAAAGCGCCGGACTGCCCCAACTAGCTGTACGGCTGCGGAAATTGAGAGTTTCCTGTGCCGGGCGACTTTCCATCCAGAAAGAGTTGGAGCGCGAGCACGAACGTCTTGTACGGGAGTTGGGACGGCGACGCTCCCAGGCCGAGCCGGAGATCATCCGCGGGGCGAGGGTGGTGGCCACCACCCTCGCCCGGTTGCGGCTACACCGGACCGTGGCCGAGGGGCCTTACGACGTCGTCCTGGTCGACGAGGCCGGGGCTGCGCTGTTGCCCGAACTGATCGTCGCGATAGCCAAGGCCAAGGAGACCGTCGTCCTGTTCGGCGACTTCTGCCAGCTCGGCCCGGTTATGCCCAAGCGCGTGCCGAAACAACCAGAGCTGGGTCGGTGGATCCGCATGGACTGCTTCGAGTGGACGGGCATTCGCACGCCGGCCGATGCGCTGGCGCACCCTGGTTGCGCGGCGCTGCTCACCACTCACCGGTTCGGGCCCGACACCACCGACCTGGTCAACCGGATCGCCTACGGCGGTACGCTCAGGTCGACGCGTCCGGTGCGGGATCGTGCCCTCGACCCGGAGATCGTTCTGGTCACCACCGACGGGCTCGGCGAGGGAGGCGACGGAATCGCCACCGTGCGCCGGGTGGCAGGCGGAACGGGCCGCTGGTGGGCGGCCGGCAGCCTGCTGTCGACCGCGCTTGCCGAGCGCCACCACGACGAGGGCGAGAGCGTCGGCATCGTCACGCCGTACAAGGTGCAGGCCCAGGTAACGCATGACTGGCTCCACGACCAGGGCCGCCTCTTCCGCACCCCTGCGGTGGAGGTAGGCACGGCGCACCGCTTCCAGGGTCGGGAGTTCGATGTGGTCATCCTGGACCTGGTGGAGGACGGTGCGCTTCCCGGCTGGGTTGCTGCCGGCGATTTCAAGGACGCGCGCCCCTTCCCCAAGGACGGGGCCAGACTCTTCAACGTGGGTGCGACGCGGGCCCGCCAGCGTGTCTACGTGCTCGTGGCCTGGGACGCCCTGGCCAGGGCGGCGGACGGAACAGTACTGGGCCAGTTGCGGGACATGGCGAGAGCGGAGCCCGAGGCGCTGGTGCGCGGTGTCCGTTCCGATCAACTCCTCGGCCTGCCCTCTGGCGAGTCGACGGGGCTGACCCCGTTGCAGCATGAGATCTGGCAGGCATTCGAAGGCCAGGTCCGATACACCGCAGTCCATGACGAGGACACCTATTTCCCGGACGCCCTCGATGCCATGGACCAGGCCCGCCACAGCATCTGGCTCTGGTCCCCCTGGTACACCAAGCGCATGTGGGAGGTTCTCTCGCGGCTTCAGGACGCGCGCCGCCGTGGTGTGCGGATCCACCTCTTCGTCACCAACGAGAGCGACAGCCTGCTGCAGGGCCAGCTGGCGAACCCGGCCACCGCGGCCGATGCTCAACGCCGACTGCCGGAACTCAAGGCGGTGGCCGACACTGTGGTGGAGATCAAGGACATGCACCAGAAGATCCTGGTGATCGACGAGCAGCTCTGCTTCCTCGGCAGCCTGAACACTTTGTCCCACGCACCCGGCAGTCAGGGCCGACGGGAGATCATGGTCCCGTTCCGAGGACGTCGCTTCGCCCGTCACATCCTTGACCACGAGAACGCCGACCTACTCCTCCACCCACCCACCTGCCCCGACCACGGGGGCCAGGCCGAACTGCGCAAATTCACCATCCCGCCCAAGCAGCGCCCCGTACGGACCTCGCACACGACCAACCACCCGGCCCAGCGCTACTTCGCCTGGGCCTGTCCGGCACGCACCACCGTGACCAAGCCCGACGGGTCAACTCGCACGAGCGGTTGTCCTCGCCGGAAGGCTCTGCGCGTTGACGAGACCGGTTACTTGGGGAAACAGCCGCCGCTTTAGCATCCCGGCTGCTGCTGCCTCGCGTCAGTGCTCGGGCGCCTGAACTGCCCGCAGCCGGTGTCCCGCAGAAAGGTCCACTACTCGGCAGATCCATTCGCGGACCCTGTAGAGGCAGGCCGGGTTCCACGTTCAAGGTCGGGGCGCTGTGAGAGGCTGGAACGTATGAACCGGCTGGCTGGTGTGACCTCGCCTTATCTGCTTCAGCATGCCGACAATCCGGTCGACTGGTGGCCCTGGACGCCTGAGGCTTTCGAGGAGGCGCGGCGGCGGGACGTGCCCGTTCTGCTGTCCGTCGGCTACTCCGCGTGTCACTGGTGTCATGTCATGGCGCACGAGTCCTTCGAGGACGAGACCACCGCCGCGGTCGTCAATCAGCATTTCGTCGCCGTCAAGGTCGATCGCGAAGAGCGGCCCGATGTCGATGCCGTGTACATGGAGGCCGTGCAGGCCGCCACTGGGCAGGGTGGGTGGCCGATGACCGTGTTTTTGACGCCCGATGCCGAGCCGTTCTACTTCGGTACGTACTTTCCGCCCGAGCCCCGGCACGGGATGCCGTCGTTCCGGCAGGTGCTCGACGGGGTGTGGCAGGCGTGGGAGGGGCGGCGCGGGGAGGTCGCCGAGGTCGCCGGGAAGATCACCCGGGACCTCGCCCAGCGCGAACTTACCTTCGGGGGCGGGGAGATGCCCGGCGACCAGGAGCAGTCGCACGCTCTGCTCGCGCTCACCCGGGACTACGACTCCTCCTACGGCGGATTCGGGCAGGCGCCCAAGTTTCCGCCCTCGATGGTCATCGAGTTCCTGCTGCGGCACCACGCCCGCACCGGGGCCGAGGGCGCCCTCCAGATGGCGCTCGACACCTGTGAGCGGATGGCTCGCGGTGGGATCTACGACCAGCTCGGCGGAGGGTTCGCGCGGTACTCCGTCGATCGGCAGTGGGTCGTGCCCCATTTTGAGAAAATGCTTTACGATAACTCCCTTTTGTGCCGGACCTATGCCCATCTGTGGCGCTCCACCGGGTCCGCGCTTGCCCGCCGCGTCGCCCTGGAGACCGCCGACTTCATGGTCCGCGAACTCCGCACCGCCGAGGGCGGATTCGCCTCCGCCCTCGACGCCGACAGCGAGGAGCCCGGTGGGTCGGGGCGGCACGTCGAGGGTGCCTTCTACGTCTGGACCCCCGAGCAGTTGCGTCACACACTCGGTGCGGAGGACGCGGACATCGCCGCGCACTACTTCGGCGTGACCGACGACGGCACCTTCGAAGAAGGCTCCTCCGTGCTCCAACTCCCGCAGAGCGACACCGTGTTCGACGCCGAGCGGATCACCTCCGTACGGGAACGGCTGTTCGCCGCGCGTGCGTTGCGTCCGGCGCCGGGGCGCGACGACAAGGTGGTCGCCGCCTGGAACGGGCTCGCCATCGCCGCCCTCGCCGAGACCGGCGCCTACTTCGACCGGCCCGACCTCGTCGAGGCCGCTACCGCCGCCGCCGATCTGCTCGTACGGCTGCACATGGACGAGGCCGCCCGGCTGTCCCGTACGTCGAAGGACGGCCGGGCGGGGGCCAACGCCGGGGTCCTTGAGGACTACGCCGATGTCGCCGAAGGCTTTCTCGCGCTGGCCTCCGTGACCGGTGAAGGCGTGTGGCTGGAGTTCGCCGGGTTTCTGCTGGAGCACGTCCTGGACCGGTTCACCGGCGACGACGGCGCGCTGTTCGACACCGCGTCGGACGCCGAGCCGCTGATCCGGCGCCCGCAGGACCCGACGGACAACGCGACCCCGTCCGGCTGGTCGGCCGCCGCCGGCGCACTCCTTTCGTATGCGGCCCTGACCGGCTCCGAGCGCCATCGGACCGCGGCCGAAAGGGCGTTGGGCGTCGTCAAGGCGCTCGGACCGCGCGCGCCCCGCTTCATCGGCTGGGGTCTCGCGGTCGCCGAGGCCGCGCTCGACGGACCCCGCGAGGTCGCCGTCGTCGGCCCCGCGGACGACCCGGCCACCAGCGCGCTCCACCGCGCCGCACTCCTCGGCACCGCGCCTGGCGCGGTCGTCGCCGCAGGCGAACCCGGAGCGGTGGAGCTGCCGCTCCTCGCCGATCGCCCCCTGGTCGACGGGCGCCCGGCCGCGTACGTGTGCCGGAACTTCACCTGCGACGCACCCACCACCGACGTCACACGGCTGCGGGCGGCCATCGGCGGGCGGGACACCGTCGCGTAGCGCCGGTGATCGTCTACGCACGATCACGTAGTGCTGACCGGACGAACCAGCCCGATCACGACAGTGCCGGATACGTCGTACTTCCGAACGCCACCCACCGAAACAGGCTATTTATCGGAACAGCACCCCGGTTTCACATGGCCCCCCTAGTCTCTCCGCATCGGTGGGGGGTGTGACGCGTCGTCGCACCACGGGGGATCTGGGGGGATCCAATTGCTTACGTCTGTCTTCGTCGCGTCCATTTCGCTTGCCCTTTTCTGGATGGCCGCCTTCACGCTGTGGTGGCAGATGCACGCCTGGCGGACACCGGAGACGCTCGCGTCGACCCGGTTCGGCAGCCCGGAGAGCGGCGGCGCGCTGTCGTTCTCGCTGCTGCTGCCCGCGCGCCACGAACAGGCCGTGCTCGACCACACCATTCAGCGACTGCTCGAATCGAGCCACACGGACTTCGAGATCATCGTCATCGTCGGACACGACGACCCGGAGACCACGGAGGTCGCCCGGGGCGCCGCCGCCCGTGACCCGAGGGTGCGGGTCGTCGTCGACACCCACACGCCCAAGAACAAGCCGAAGGCGCTGAACACGGCGCTGCCGCACTGCCGGGGCGACATCGTCGGCGTGTTCGACGCCGAGGACCAGGTCCACCCGGCGCTGCTCACCCATGTCGACCACGCCTTCCGCTCCACGGACGCCGATGTCGTCCAGGGCGGGGTGCAGCTCATCAACTTCCACTCCAGCTGGTACAGCCTGCGCAACTGCCTGGAGTACTTCTTCTGGTTCCGGTCCCGGCTGCATCTGCACGCGCAGAAGGGGTTCATCCCGCTCGGCGGCAACACCGTCTTCGTACGGACCGGGGTGCTGCGGGCGGCCGGCGGCTGGGACGGCGAGTGCCTGGCCGAGGACTGCGACCTGGGCGTACGGCTGTCCAGCGTCGGCAAGAAGGTGGTCGTCGCGTACGACTCCGCCATGGTGACCCGGGAGGAGACCCCCGGGACGCTGATGTCCCTGCTGAAGCAGCGCACCCGCTGGAACCAGGGCTTCCTTCAGGTCTACCGCAAGAAGGATTGGCGGCAACTGCCCACCACCGGGCAGCGGTTGCTCGCCCGGTACACGCTGATGACGCCGTTCCTGCAAGCCTTCTCCGGGGTGATCATCCCGGTCAACGCGGCCGTCGCGATCTTCCTCGACGTGCCGGTCGGGATCGCCTTCCTCACCTTCCTGCCGGCCGTCACCGCCCTGGTCACCTTCGTGTTCGAGCTGGTCGGCCTGCACGACTTCGGCAAGCAGTACGGGCTCCGCGTCCGGTTCACGCACTACGTCAAGCTCGTCGTCGGCGGCCCCTTCTACCAGGTGCTGCTCGCCGGGGCCGCGATCCGTGCCGTGTGGCGGGAGCAGCGCGGGCGCAGCGACTGGGAGCTGACCAGCCATGTGGGCGCCCACCTCAACGCGGGCTCCCTGAACGCGGGCTCCCCGAGCGCCACTTCCGTACACGCCGAGACCACCCGAGAGGACGTCCCCGCGCGACCTCCACCCTCACCGCGGTGGACACCCCTGACATCCAGGGTGTTCCCGCGCAGCGCTCCCGCGTGTCCAGGCGCGTCCTGACGCGCCGCCCGGTCGTCCGCTTCCGCCGCTCCCCGGCCGATCTCGCCCTGTGCGCCGTCCTGTTGGCGGCCATCCTCACCGTCCAGGGCTGGAACATCGCCGACTATCCGGCGCTCAGCGACGACGAGGGCACCTACCTCGCGCAGGCGTGGTCGGTCCAGCAGGGCACGGGGCTCGCCCACTACACGTACTGGTACGACCACCCGCCCGTCGGCTGGATGCAGATAGCCGCGCTGACCTGGGTACCGTCCCTCCTCAGCCCCGAATCGATGACCGTCGGCACCATGCGGATCGCGATGCTCGTGGTCAGCGCGGCGAGCGCGGTCCTCCTCTACGTGCTGGCCCGGCGGCTGTGGCTGCCGCGCTGGGCGGCGGGCCTGGCGATGGCGCTGTTCGGTCTGTCGCCGCTGTCCGTGGTGCTCCAGCGGGAGATCTTCCTCGACAACATCGCCGTGATGTGGATGCTGCTCGCGTTCTGCCTGGCCGCGTCGCCGAGCCGACATCTGTGGCACCACTTCGGCGCCGGGATCGCGGCGGCGACCTCGGTGCTCAGCAAAGAGACGATGCTCCTGCTGCTGCCCGCGCTGCTGCTCACCATGTGGCGGCACAGCCACCGCGACACCCGCAAGTTCGCGCTCACCGGCGCGATCACCGCATGCGCCCTGATCGGCCTGTCGTATCCGCTGTTCGCCCTGCTCAAGGGCGAGTTGCTGCCGGGCGTCGGCCATGTGTCGCTGTGGGACGGCATCACGTACCAGATGAGCCGCCCCGGCTCGGGGTTCATCCTCGACCCGGGCTCCGGGTCGTACGGGGTGCTTCAGTCGTGGCTCTACTACGACCGGGTGCTGCCGATCGGCGGGCTCGCGGGCGCGCTGCTGCTGCTCGCCACCTGGCGCTGGTCGGTGACCGCGCGGGCGCTCGCCGGACCCTCGCTCGCGGTCGCCACGCTGGCCCTGGTCGCGATGCGCCCCTCGGGCTATCTGCCCGCGATGTACGTGGTGCAGGCGCTGCCGTTCCTGGCGCTGGTCCTCGCCGGAGGCGCGGCGAGCGTCGCGCACGCCGTGCTGAGAAAGGGCGGGCGGCCGGACGAACGGCAGGTCGTACGGGGTGTACGGATCACGGTGGCGGCGGTCCTGGTGGCGGCGGGCGCCGCCTATGTCGTACCGCGCTGGTACGACGGGAACCACACCGCGGTCACCGCCGACGCCAACGCGCCCTACCGGCAGGCCGCCGCCTGGATGGCGACCGAGGTGCCCGACCCCTCCACGACCCGGGTCCTCGTGGACGACGCGCTGTGGCTGGATCTCGTGCACGCCGGTTACGCACCCGGCCTCGGCGCCATCTGGTTCTACAAGGCCGACCTCGACCCGGCGGTGACGAAGACGCTGCCCGACGGCTGGCGCGACCTCGACTACGTGGTGGCGTCACCGACGGTACGGCGGGACGCGGTCGACCTGCCCAACGTCAAGGCGGCGCTGGAGCATTCGACGGCGGTCGCCACCTTCGGCGACGGCGAGGACCGGATCGAGATCCGGCGGATCACGGGGGGCGACCGATGACGGGGTACGAGGGCGGGGCGCCGCGCGAGCTGGGGGTGCCGGGCGAGTTGGGGGCGCCCGGCGAGTTGGGGGTGCCGGAGGGGCTGGCGGACGGGCTGGCGGAGGACTTGCCGGAGCCGGGCGCCGTCACCGTCGTGGTGCCGACCTTCAACGAGGCGGGAAACGTACGGGAGTTGCTGCGCCAGGTCACCATGTCGGTGGAGTCGCGGCTGCCGTGCGAGGTCGTCTTCGTGGACGACTCGACCGACGACACCCCGGCGGTGATCACCGAGGCGGCGCGCGACTGTCCTTTTCCGGTCACGTTGATCCACCGGGACAAACCGGCCGGCGGCCTCGGCGGCGCCGTCGTCGAGGGCATCCGGGCGGCGACATCGGACTGGGTCGTCGTGATGGACGGCGACCTCCAGCATCCGCCGTCGCTGCTGCCGGAGTTGGTCGCCGCCGGTGAGCGCGCGTCGGCGACCCTCGTCGTGGCCAGCCGCTACACCAAGGGCGGCAGCCGCGCCGGACTCGCCGGAGGCTACCGGGTCGCCGTGTCGCGGGCGTCGACCTGGCTGACGAAGGGCCTGTTCCCGCGCAGGCTGCGCGGCATCAGCGACCCGATGAGCGGATTCTTCGCGATCCGGCGCACCGCCGTCACCGCCGACGCCCTCCAACCGCTCGGCTACAAGATCCTCCTGGAGCTGGCGGTGCGCTGCCGTCCCCGTACGGTCCACGAGGTGCCGTTCGTGTTCCAGGACCGGTTCGCCGGGGAGTCCAAGTCGGGCGTCGCGGAGGGGCTGCGGTTCCTGCGGCACCTGGTCGGCCTGCGCACCGCGTCGCCGCTGGCCCGCATGCTCGTGTTCGGGCTGATCGGACTCACCGGTTTCGTGCCGAACCTGGCCGCCCTGTGGGGGCTCACCCACGCGGGCCTGCACTATCTGCCCGCCGAGATCATCGCCAACCAGGCGGGCGTCGCCTGGAACTTCCTGCTGATCGAAATGCTGCTGTTCCGGGACCGCAGGCAGCACCGGCACTGGGCCGACCGCACCGCCCGGTTCGCGCTGCTCGCCAACGCCGATCTGGTGCTGCGGATCCCGCTGATCGCCCTGTTCGTGAGCGCGTGGCACCTCGCGGTGCTGCCCGCCACCGCTCTCGCTCTCCTCACCACCTTCGTCCTGCGGTTCGCCGGCACGGAGGCCCTGGTGTATCTGCCGCGCCGCACCCGCAAGGACCGCAAGACCGGTGCCCCCAACGCCGACAGCACGAGCCGCACCGGACCCACCTCCAGGAGCACGGCATGACACGTACATCCACCCGCGTACGGTCAGGCGTACGCACACGGTTCCGCCTCGGCGGGCGAAGAACGGCGGCCCTCGCGGGCGTCGCCGCCCTCACCGCCGGACTCCTCCTGACCTCACCGCAGTCCGCGTCCGCCGCCAACCTCATCAAGAACCCCGGCTTCGAGACCGCCGGTACGGACGGGATGCCGTACTGCTGGGAGAAGTCCGGGTGGGGTGACAACGACTTCACGTTCACGACGGTCGCCGACGCGCACTCCGGCGACCATGCCATGAAGGTCGAGCTGACGCGGCGCGTGGACGGCGACCGCAAGGCCCTGATCACCGAGTCGGCGGCCTGCGCGCCGGTCGTCCAGGAGGGCAGGCAGTACGACCTCGGGCTCTGGTACAAATCGACGACGCCCGATGTGTCGGTCACCCTCTTCCGGCACGACACGGTGGCAGGGTGGCAGTACTGGACCGACCTCAAGACCCTCCCCATCAGCGTGAATTGGTCGCAGGCAGAGGTCCGTACGCCCGAAGTGCCCCCCGGCACCGACCAGATCACCTGGGGCGTCTCCGTCTACGGCACCGGGTCCGTCACCACCGACGACTACACGATGCAGGACGTGTCGCCCACACCGCCCGACCCGGTGTGCACGGGCACCCCGCAGGAGTGCGCGGACGGCCGGTGGGACGTGCTGCCGACGCAGAACCCGGTCCGCTCGATGCACTCGGTCGTCCTCAACAACGGCAAGGTGCTGCTGATCGCCGGATCGGGCAACAGCGAGGAGATGTTCGAGGCGGGCACCTTCACCTCGGCCGTGTACGACCCGGTGGCGGGCACGTACAAGACGATCCCCACACCGAAGGACATGTTCTGCGCCGGGCATGTGCAGTTGTCCGACGGGCGGGTCCTGGTGATGAGCGGCAACAAGGCGTATCCGGCGGCGGACGGGTCGCACGGGTACGAGGGGTTCAAGGACTCGTACCTCTTCGACCCGGTGTCGGAGACGTATCAGAAGACGAACGACATGAACGACGGCCACTGGTATCCGTCGGCGACCGCGCTCGGCAACGGGGACGTGATCTCCTTCGGCGGGCTGCGCGAGGACTCCACAGGATCGGTGACCGCCGAGCGGTGGTCGGCGGCCGAGGAGAAGTGGCTGCCGCTGTGGCAGGTGAACCAGACCTGGTCGTACTGGGGTCTGTACCCGTCGATGATCCTCATGCAGGACGGACGGCTGTTCTACTCGGGCAGCCATGTCTTCGGCAACGGCACCCCCGGAACCGGCTCCTCGATCTACGACTACGACGCCAACACCGTCACCGATGTGCCGGGCCTCCAGCGCAAGGACGAGCGGGACCAGTCGGCGAGCGTGCTGCTGCCTCCGGCGCAGGACCAGCGGGTCCTCACGCTCGGCGGCGGCAACATCGACTCCAACCCGGACGCGAACCGGCTCACCGACCTCATCGACCTGAAGGCCGCGAACCCGGCGTACGTGGCCGGGCCGCCGCTGCCGCAGGGCACCGTCGACCTGGGCGCGGGCAAGCAGCCGCAGACCGGGCAGATGGGCAAGATGTACGTGTCCGCCGTGCTGCTGCCCGACGGGAAGGTCCTGGAGACCGGGGGCGCCCTGCACAACCGGGCCGACCCCGTCTTCGAGTCGTCGCTGTTCGATCCGGTGACGGAGACGTTCGACCCGGTCGCGGCCGACCCGGAGGCGCGCGGCTACCACTCGTCGTCGTTCCTGCTGCCGGACGGCCGGGTCATGTCGACGGGCGACAACCCGGGCAACGGCACCTGGAACCACAACGTGTCGATCTACACCCCGCCGTACCTGCTGAAGGGCCCCCGCCCGCAGATCACCTCACTCATCGACAGCGAGTGGCAGTACGGGGACACGCAGCGGATCACCGTGGACCGGCCGATCGCCAAGGCGGAGTTGATCCGTCCGGCGGCGGTCACGCACTCGTCGGACCCGAACCAGCGGTTCGTGGACCTGCCGCTGACGGTCGACGGCAACAACATCGACCTGAACGTGACGAGCAACCCGAATCTGGCGCCGCCCGGCTGGTACATGCTGTTCGCGGTCGATGCGAACGGGGTGCCGTCGGTGGCGAAGTGGGTGCACCTGGACGGACCCGCCGCGCTCTCCCGGGCCGCCGCGTCGCCGCACGTCCACGACTTCGCGGACGCGCCCGCCGCGCAGGCCAAGAAGCCGCAGAAGAAACGGAGTTCGGTCAAGGTCAGCCCGACGCTCTCCGGCTGCGACCGGCACTACGGCTCCGCCAACGTCTGCGTCCCGACGGACTTCCCACCGACGGTGAAGGCGACGACGGCCGCCCGCTGCGACTGGCTCGCGAAGAACGACTACGGCCGTCTGAAGGTCAACGGCAAGGACGATCCGCTCCGCCTGGACCCGAACGGGGATGGTGTGGCGTGCGGAAAGGGGGATGTGCGCGGGCGCTAATCAGACGGGGTTCCTTGGGCTCCGAACTCGGCGAGGGCGTCCGCCACCATCTGTTCCAGACGGTCGTGGTGGGCGCCCCGCCAGTACACGCGGGCGCAGTCGGCGCACTGCGCGAACACGTCGTACGAGCGCTGGGTGCCGCCTTCGAGCAGGTCGGCGACCTCGTCCCTGGTGGCGGTCTTGAGGAGCCCGTTGCAGGCGGTGCACCGGGTCCAGGGCCGCAGCTCGGGCGCGAACCGGCCCAGTACGTCCCGGAGTTGGTCGTCAGGCCGGTCGCTGTAGACATAGGCGCCGGCCCACAGCTCCCGGCGGCGCAGCAGCCCCCGGTCCCGGCTGAGCAGGACCCGCCGCTCCTCGGCCGACCGGGTGGCGAGCGCCGGGTCACCGATGTCGGTGGACTCGTACGCGGCGTCGACACCGAGGACGCGCAGCCGCCGGGCGAGGGTGCCGAGGTGGACGTCGAGCAGGAAGCGGAGGGGAGCGCCGGGGATGTGCTGGGGCCGGTCGACGGCACGGACGTCGACACGGTCACCGGGAAGGGGCACGTAGGCGGGCGGAGTGGCGCGCCCTTGTACGAAAAGCCCGCCGACCTCGGTCAACGGCACCCCCATCGACTCCACGACATGCCCCAGCGAGGACACCCCGTCGACCCGTACGGGGGTGCTTTCACCCCGGCGCCCGACGAACACCCCCAGCTCGGGGGCGACTTCCACGACGATCTCGAACCCGTTCACGGGGTCAGAATGCCACGGGGGCGCGCGGCGACTAATGGAGTATCGCGCCCCGAAACCTCCGGGCTATGCTCCCGGGCAAGGCGGGGTCGTAGCACAGAGGTAGTGCGCCTACACAGCATGGAGGAGGACGCCGGTTCGAATCCGGCCGCCCCGCCCCTTCAAGGCAGCGTTCACGCGGGGTCCCGTGTCTCCCGGGGCAGCCCCGAGTCCAGGGTCGTCAGGGCCCGGTCGATCAGGTCTCTCAGGTCGTCCCTGTGGTCGTGTTCCGCCCAGTACATCGTCGCTTCCTGGAGGCCGCCGATGAGGGCCATCGCGTAGACGCGGACGTCCAGGTCGTCGGGGTCGCGGCCGGTGCGTTCGGCCACGACTCGGCACAGCATGCGGCCGGTGACCGACATGCTTTCCATCATCCGGGACCGTACGGACGGCACTTCGACCATGAGGCGGGTGCGCAACACCGTGGCCTCGGGTTCTTCCTGAGTGCCGAGGGTCAGCACCCTGCGCAGGACGTACCGCAGTGAGTCGATGAGCGGTTCGTCGGCGGGCCTGGCGCGGAGTTCCTCCTCCAGGAGCGGGTCGAACTCGTCGGTGAGGACGATGTCCTCCTTGGTCGGGAAGTACCGGAACACGGTGCTCGGGGAGACCTCGGCCGCCTCCGCGATCTGCTCGACGGTCGTCGCCTCGTACCCCTGCTCGGTGATCAGCCGGTAGGTCGCGTCACGGATCGCGATGCGGGTCTTGATCTTCTTGCGCTCCCGCAGCCCCGGGCGGGGTGGGTCTGCGGGTGGGGACGGGGGCTGTGCGGTGGCGGACATGCTCTTCATTGTCGGACATCGGAGGGTGGCGGGGCCATGTCCGGGCGTGTATCGGGTTGCGGGTCCGATGCCGGTTCCGCGCCCGGCAGCAGGAGCGCCGCGAGCAACGCCGTGACCAGGGCCGCGATTCCGCTGACGATCAGGACGAGCCCCATGCCGTGCATGTAGGCGGCGTCGGCGGACGCCGTGAGCGACGCGTCGCCGATCCGCTCCGCGACCAGGTGCGCGGCCACCACCGACTCCCGCGCGGTGTCGGCGGCCCCCGCTGCCAGCCCACCGGTGTCGACCTCGCGCGCGTACGCGCTCGCAAGGAGCGAGCCGAGCAGCGCGATCCCGAGCGCGGTACCCACCTGCCGTACGGTCATCAGCAGCCCCGACCCGCTGCCCGCGCGCTCCGCCGGCAGCGTGCCCAGCGCGTTGTCCATCGCGGGCACCACGGACAGCCCGAAGCCGAGCCCGGCGAGCGTCAGCCACAGCGCCGTGAACCCGTACCCGGAGCCGACCTCGGTACGGCTGCCGAGCAGCGCCGCGAACGCCGTCACCACGAGCCCCGCGCTGATCACCGCCCGCGCCCCGAACCGCGGTACGAGCATCGCCGCGCCTCGCGCCGCGACGAGCAGCCCGCCCATCATCGGCAGCATCCGGACCCCCGTACCGAACGCGTCGTTGCCGAGGACGGCCTGGAGGTACAGGGGCAGGACGAACATCAGGCCCGACAGCACGAACATCACCAGCGTCGCGGTGAGCGTGTTCAGCAGGAAGCCGCGCCGCCCGAGGAGCGACAGGTCCAGCATGGGCCGCGCGGACCGCCGTTCGCGCAGGACGAGTCCGGCGACAAGGGCGACGGAGGCCGCGAACAGGCCGACGATCAGCGGGTCGCCCCAACCCCGGTGCGGTGCCTCGATCACGGCGAAGATCAGGGCGCCGAGGCCGCTCGCCGTGAGCGCCGTGGAGACGAGGTCGACCCGGGGCGCCGACGGGTCGCGGGTCTCGGGCAGCAGGAAGACGCAGGCGGCGACGCCGATGGCGACCATCGGGACGTTGACGAGGAACACCGAGCCCCACCAGAAGTGGTCGAGCAGCCAGCCCCCGACGATCGGCCCGAGCGGCAGGCCCAGCGCCGACGCGGCCGACAGCGCGCCGACCGCCTTGGTCCGCTCGTCCGGTGCGAACAGCGACGGCAGTACGGCGAGGGCGAGCGGCATCACCAGGGCGCCGCCGACGCCCATCACGGCACGGGCGGCGACAACGAGCGCGACACCGTCGGCGAGAGCGCCGAACACCGAGCCGACCAGGAAGACACCGAGCCCTGCGATGAGGACGCGCCGGCGCCCGAAGCGGTCACCGAGGAGACCGGCCGGGAGCATCAGGGCCGCGAAGACGATGACGTACGCGTCGGCCATCCACTGCTGCTCACCCGTGGACGCGCCGAGTTGGGCGGCCATCGTCGGCAGCGCCACATTGAGGATCGTCAGATCGAACCCGAGCACGAGCAGACTCGCGACCAGGGCCCCGAGGGCCCACCAGCGGCGGGGATCACGCCGCGCCTCCGAATGACTGGTGACAGCAACCATGAAGTGAGAGTAACTGTCAAAAGGTGGTGTGTGTCAATGGTGAGGGTGTTCGGGGGCATGGGAAAGTGGCCACGGCGGTGGTGCTGCCGTGACCACGGGGGAGGGGGTGCGTCGGGGGCTACGCGCTGAAGTCGTACTCCAGGATGTAGGAGCCCGAGTCGAGGGTCATCTCGTTGACTTCGACCACCCTGCCGTCCTCGGTGGAGGCGGTGCGGCAGATCAGCATGACCGGCGTTCCCGTTGCGAGTTGGAGCTGGTCGGCCTCCTCCCGCGAAGGCATCCGCGCCCGCACCTCTTCACGGAACCGCGCGGGCGCGTGCCCCAACTCGGCGAGCCGGGCGTAGATCCCGCCGGCCCCGGTGTCTGTCTCGGTGATGGCGGACCCGGCGACGAGATCGGCGGGGAGATAGGAGACGGCGAGGAGGACGGGTTTCCCGTCGAGCACGAAACGCCGAGCACGTACACAGAGGGGTTCACCGGCGGGGACTTCCAGCACCCGGGCGATGGCTTCCGGCGCGCCCTCTTCGCGTACGGAGACCCGGTCCACGACGAGTTCCCGTTCCCCGACGTCCGAGTCCCAGACGGACCTCCCCGACACCCACTCCTCCCGCGCGAGCCGCGCGATCCCGTGCCGTCGCAGTTCCATCCGGCCTCATCCCCTCACCTCTCAGGGCATGTCGTACTCGGCTGACAGTTGGTGGTTCTGTCCGAGCAGGTCCATGGCGTACTCGGTCACCATGCCGTGCTGGTCCCAGTAGTGGTTGGTCCAGGCGAGAACCGGCGTGTCCGGCGGAACCTCAAGGAGCGGTGCCAGGTCTTCCGGTATGCGGCGGAGCGTCACGGTGTCCCGCCTGCGCACGGCTCGGCGGCCGGTCCGCTCCTCGATCAGGCCGAAGGTCATCGTGGGCAGCGGCTCCGTGGAGAGGAGTTCCGGGGCGCTCGCGGCGAAATCGCCTGGCAGCCACGAGGTCGACAGGGCCACCACGCCCTCGTCGTCGACGTACCGGCGCTGCCGCTTGATGACCGGGGTGCCCGCGTCCAGGCCCAGCGCTTCGGCGACCTCGGCCGGGGCCGGTTCGAGTCCCGCGCTCAGCATCTCGACCCGCTCGCCGGGCCGGACCCCGCTGCCGCCGACGCGGAGCATCCGCAAACGATCGGGTCCGGTCGTCTGCTTCCGTCCGAGGTCGGCGAAAGTGCCCTGGGTCGAGGAGCGTACGTACCCCTCGGCCTGGAGTTGCTTGATGCCCTTGGCCGCCGTGGCGGTGGCGACGCCCCACTCCTCGGAGATCTCCGCGATGGACGGCAGCTTCGCGTCCGGAGCGATCTCCCCGTCGAGGATCTTCTGCCGGAAGTGATGAGCGATCTGCATGAACGGCGGCAGCTCACGCCTGACCCGGGGTGCCATCTCGCCTCCAGTGTTCGCCTGAGCGCACTTGAGAAACGTAAGCTAGCATGCGGATTATCCTACGTAAGCTAGCTTACGCTCCCTCCGTGACGCGGCAGTAAATGGTGGCCGTGACTCTCTGAGTCGCGGCCACCTGGGGAACGTAGGAGTGGTGACCCTTACTGGTACGCCACCAGTGAGATGCCCACGTAATGCACCACGAACGCCGCCAGTGTCAGTGAGTGGAACACCTCATGGAAGCCGAACCAGCGTGGTGACGGGTTCGGGCGTTTGATGCCGTAGATGACTCCGCCCGCGCTGTAGAGCAGGCCGCCGACGATCACGCAGACCAGGACCGCGATGCCGCCCGCGCGCATGAAGTCGGGCAGGAAGAAGACGGCTGCCCAGCCCATCGCCAGGTAGCAGGGCGTGTACAGCCAGCGTGGCGCGCCTACCCAGAAGACGCGGAAGACGATGCCGGCCGCCGCGGCGGCCCAGATGCCCCACAGGAGCACCTGCCCCTTCGCGTCGGGCAGCAGCAGCATCGTCAGCGGTGTGTAGGTGCCCGCGATGATCAGGAAGATGTTGGCGTGGTCCAGCCTGCGGAGGACGCCGTCCGCCCGCGGACCCCAGTTGCCTCGGTGGTAGAGCCCGCTCACGCCGAAGAGCAGGCACGCGGTCAGTACGTAGATTCCGCAGGCGACACGCGCCCGGGGCGAGTCCGCGAGCGCGGTCAGCACCAGTCCGGAGACGAGTACGGCGGGGAACATGCCTGCGTGCAGCCAGCCACGTAGCTTCGGCTTGACCTCACGGGCGGGATCGGATGGTTCCGTGAGGGCGTCGGGGACGGGCGCTGTCATATCGGAATCCTACGGGGAGTCCGTGGGCGCCGGGGGGTGCAGGCCCCTCACTGTTCACAGGGTGGTCAGGCTCACGTCGCTCATCCGTGAGGCGCTCTGGACAGATGCGCGGTCGCGTCGGATGATCATATGAGTGCGGTCGGCACCGGATGAGCGCCAAGATTCATCACCGTGAAGCGTCCGGGTCGCAGCCCCCAAGGGGCATAACAAACAAAACCCCTCAATTAGGAGCAATCGTGGCGCGCGACATCGCGGCTCCCCTCTCTACCGGCATCACTGGCACCACCAGCACAGCCCCCACCACCCACGACGGCCTGATCGCCTGGGTGAACGAGATCGCCGAACTGACTCAGCCGGACAGCGTGGTCTGGTGTGACGGTTCCGAAGCCGAGTACGAGCGTCTGTGCGAGACGCTCGTGGCCAAGGGAACGTTCAAGAAGCTCGACCCCATCAAGCGCCCGAACTCGTACTACGCGGCCTCCGACCCGACCGATGTCGCGCGGGTCGAGGACCGTACCTTCATCTGCTCCGAGGAGGAGAAGGACGCCGGACCCACCAACCACTGGAAGGCCCCCGCCGAGATGCGGGCCCTCTTCCAGGGGGAAGACGGTCAGGGCGGGATCTTCCGTGGGTCGATGCGCGGGCGGACCATGTACGTCGTCCCCTTCTGCATGGGCCCCCTCGGCTCCCCCCTCTCCGCGCTCGGCGTCGAGATCACCGACTCCGCGTACGTCGCCGCGTCCATGCGCACCATGACCCGCATGGGACAGCCGGTCCTCGACGAACTCGGCTCCGACGGCTTCTTCGTGAAGGCCGTCCACACCCTCGGCGCCCCGCTCGCCGACGGCGAGGCCGACACCCCGTGGCCGTGCAACTCCACGAAGTACATCTCGCACTTCCCGGAGACCCGCGAGATCTGGTCGTACGGCTCGGGCTACGGCGGCAACGCCCTGCTCGGCAAGAAGTGCTACGCGCTGCGCATCGCCTCCGTGATGGCCCGCGACGAGGGCTGGCTCGCCGAGCACATGCTGATCCTCAAGCTCACACCGCCGCAGGGTGAGTCGAAGTACGTCGCCGCGGCCTTCCCGTCCGCGTGCGGCAAGACCAACCTCGCGATGCTGGAGCCGACGGTCCGCGGCTGGACCGTCGAGACGATCGGCGACGACATCGCGTGGATGCGGTTCGGCGAGGACGGGCGGCTCTACGCGATCAACCCCGAGGCCGGTTTCTTCGGCGTCGCGCCCGGCACCGGCGAGCACACCAACGCCAACGCCATGAAGACCCTGTGGGGCAACTCCGTCTTCACCAATGTCGCCCTCACCGACGACGACGACATCTGGTGGGAGGGCATGACCGAGGAGACCCCGGCCCACCTCACCGACTGGAAGGGCAACTCCTGGACACCGGAGTCCCAGGCGCCCGCCGCCCACCCCAACGCCCGCTTCACCGTGCCCGCGTCGCAGTGCCCGATCATCGCCCCCGAGTGGGAGGACCCGAAGGGCGTGCCGATCTCGGCGATCCTCTTCGGCGGGCGCAGGGCGAGCGCGGTGCCGCTGGTCACCGAGTCCTTCGACTGGAACCACGGTGTGTTCCTCGGCGCCAACGTCGCCTCCGAGAAGACCGCCGCGGCCGAGGGCAAGGTCGGCGAGCTGCGCCGCGACCCGTTCGCGATGCTGCCGTTCTGCGGCTACAACATGGGCGACTACATGGGCCACTGGGTCGACGTCGCCAAGGGCAAGGACGCCGCGAAGCTCCCGAAGATCTACTACGTGAACTGGTTCCGCAAGAACGAGGCGGGCAAGTTCGTGTGGCCCGGCTTCGGCGAGAACAGCCGCGTCCTGAAGTGGATCGTGGACCGGCTCGACGGCCGCGCCGAGGGCGTCGAGACACCCATCGGCATCCTGCCGACGACGGACGCCCTGGACACGGACGGCCTCGAACTGGCCGCTTCCGACCTGGAGTTCCTGCTCACCGTCGACAAGGAGGTGTGGCGCGAGGAGGCCGCCCTGGTTCCCGAGCACCTGAACACCTTCGGTGAGCACACGCCGAAGGAGCTGTGGGACGAGTACCGGGCGCTGGTGCAGCGCCTCGGCTGACCGTCCTCGGCACGGCAAAAACGGTAAAGGTGGCACCCGGTCCGCGCGACACTGCGGGAGCGCGCGGACCGGGGCCGTCTATGGGGGGGGCCTGCCTCAGTGGGCCCCGGTGAGTTCCCGGGCCGCGTCCGCCGCCGCTTCCGCCTCCGGTGCCGGAGACCGCGCCCCCTCCGCCGCATGCGCGTCCATCCGCTCCGCCGCGAGGATCGCGGCGCCCGTGTCGGCGCGCGAAGCCGCCACGACCAGGGCCCGGCCGGCGAGGGCGTGGGCGCGCGCGTGCAGGGCGTGGACGTGGTGGTCCGCGACGGCGGGCGCCGTGGACCGTACGGGCGGAGTACCGCCGCGCAGCCGGGCCACCTCCCGCGCGAGCCGATCGGCCGCCGCGTCGAGATCGCTACCGGCGCCCAAGGCACGCAGCTCGTCCGTGACGGCGAGCAGCGCCGCGAGGTGCCCGGCGAGCTGGATGTCCAGCTCCTCCTCGCGCGAGCGGTGCGGGAAATCGGCGGGGACGTCGGCCATCGTGTGGACCGACTTGGTGCGGATCGGTTCGTACATGGGACGGCCTCCTCTGGAGTGACAGAAACCATCCTAGCTTAGATTCAGTCTAAAGTTGAGCTGAGTCGGAAACTCCGCCCCGGAGCCCGTGCACCCTTGCCCCGAGGCCCCGAGCACCCCCGTCCCGGACCCCCGAGCACCCCCGTTCCGGAGCCCCCCACCCCCCGTTGCATACCGGGATCACCCTGTCACCCCCCGTTCACCCGACGCCGCATGGAACGTTGAATTCCGGGAGCACGCTCCTCCCGTGAAACGCATCCTGGGACTCGTCCTCGCGGTGCTGCTGATCGGCGGCGTGGCAGTCGCCGTCGTGGCGGGCCGCACTGGTAAGGACGCAGGCACGGCAACGAAGACCGTGCACGGAGTGATCGGATCGGAGAAGGCTGAGTTCTTTTCCGATCCCGATGTGGTGAAGGCCCTCGCCGCCAAGGGCTTCACCGTGAAGACGGAGACGTCCGGCTCCTGGGCCATGGAGGGACGCGACCTCAAGGGGTACGACTTCGCGTTCCCGTCCAGCAAGGCCCCCGCCGACGAACTCGCCGAGAAGCACGGCGTGGACCAGCCACTCCCGCGCCCCTTCTACTCGCCGCTCGTCGTCGTCGCCCACCACAGCGCGGCCCAGGTCCTCGCCGACAACGGCCTCGCGACCCTGCGCCCCGGCTCGTCCGACGCGGGCGGCACCGAAGGCGGCTCCGGCACCCTCAAGATGGGCGCCTATCTGAAGGCCGCCGAGGCCGACCGCACCTGGCAGCAGCTCAAGGGCGCCGACAAGTTCGGCGAGCTGACCGGCGCGCTGTCGATCACCAGCACCGACCCCAACACCTCCAACTCGGGCGCCCTCTACCTCGCCGCCGCCTCCTACGTCGCCGACGGCGGCCGGGTCGCCGCCGACGACAAGGACATCGCCCGCACCGCACCCCTCCTGCACAAGCTGATCTCCGTACAGGGCTCGCAGCAGAGCAGCTCGGACGCCCCGTTCCGCGACTTCATCAGCGGTGTCGGCAACCCGCTCGTCCTCGTCTACGAGTCGCAGGTCGCCTCGCTCCTCTTCCAGGGGCAGGACCCCGGCGACCTCACCGTGCTCTACCCGGACACGACAGTCCTGAGCGACCACACCGTCGTACCGCTCACCCCGCAAGGCCGTGAGCTGGGTGAACTCCTCGGTACCGACAAGCGGTTGCGGCAGCTCGCCGTACGGCACGGGTTCCGGCCGCAGGGGGCGGGCGCCGAGTTCACGGCGGCGACCGCCGACCACACCACGTATCTCAACCAGACGCTGAGCGGCTTCCGGCAGGCTCCCGTGCCCAAGGCCGGGGTGCTGAGGAAGATGGCCGCTCGCGCGGGGGACCAGGAGACCAGCCAGTGACCACGCCAGACAGCCTCATGCCGCCCGAGCCCGAGCTGACGCTCACCCCGCCGCAGCCCGTCGCCGCCGTCCCGCGCGAGAAGGCCGGCGGCCTCGTCCCGGTCGACGACTCGGTACGGGACGCCATGGAGCGCCGCGCCGCCGAGTACGTCGACGGACTCGCCGCACTCGACGCCCGCTCACCCGAGTTCACCTCCCGTATCGGCGAGATCGTGGCGCTCGGCAACGGCGAGATGCGCGGCGCCGCCGCCCAGTCGAACCGCATGCTCCAGCGCACCGTCCGCTCCCTCCCCGCAGGCGGTGGCGACGACGTGACCTCACGCGTCTCCACATCGCTGGTCGAACTCCGGCGCACGGTCGAGGACCTGGACCCGCGTGACGTGCCTGGCGGCAAGGCGCGCCGACTCCTCTCCAAGCTCCCCGGCGGCAACAAGCTCCGCGACCACCTCGCCAAGTACGCCTCCGCGCAAGGCACCCTCAACAAGATCGTCGGCTCGCTCAGGGGCGGCCAGGACGAACTCCGCCGCGACAACGCGGCCCTCCAGACCGAACGCGTCCGCCTCTGGGAGACCATGGGCAAGCTCCAGGAGTACGCGGTCCTCACCCAGGCCCTGGACGAGGCGGTCGAGGGCCACATCGCGACCGTCGACCTCACCGACCCGGTCCAGGCGGACGCCCTGCGCGCCGATGTCCTCTTCCCGGTCCGCCAGAAGCACCAGGACCTGCTGACCCAGCTCGCCGTCTGCGCGCAGGGCTACCTCGCGATGGACGTCGTCCGGCGCAACAACGACGAGCTGATCAAGGGCGTGGACCGCGCCGCGACGACGACGGTCTCGGCGCTCCGTATCGCCGTGATGCTGTCGTCCGCGCTGGACAACCAGCGCAAGGTCGTCGAGCAGGTCAACGCGTTGCGCGGCACCACCGAGGACCTGATCCGGGGCAACGCCGAGATGCTCGCCACCCAGTCCGGCGAGATCCAGCGCATCGCGGCGGACCCGGCGGTCGGCGCGGAGACGCTGCGCGCGGCGTTCCAGCAGATCTACCGCACCCTCGACGCGATCGACACGTACAAGGTCCAGGCGACGGAGTCGATGGCCGTGACCGTGGAGTCCCTGACGTCGGAACTCCAGCAGGCCAGTACGTATCTGGCCCGCTCGCAGGCCAACAACTCCCTGGAAGGCGGGGCGCTGTGAATCGCACACCAGTGCCCCGGTCCGCGCCCCTGTCCGGGGGAAGACGCTCCGCCCTCGTCCTTCTCCTCGCCCTTGCGGCGGCGGCCTGCACCACGTCCACCGACGACAAGGCCGACCCGCAGGAAGACCCCAAGTCCCCCCGTACCCTCCGCGTGTTGGCGTCCTCCGAGCTGTCCGACATGAAGCCCGTCCTGGAGCAGGTCCAGAAGGACACCGGCATCACCGTCGAGCCGACCTACACCGGCACGGTCGACGCCGTCGAGCAGTTGGCGGCCGGGAAGACCAAGGGCCGCTACGACGCCGTGTGGCTGTCGTCCAACGACTACCTCACCCTCCGCCCGGAGGCCGCCAAGGCGGTCGCGTCGGAGACCCCGATCATGTCCAGCCCGGTGGCCATCGGCGTCAAGCGGTCGGTCGTCACCCGGCTGAAGTGGGAGCCGACCGACGTCACCTGGTCGCAGGTCCAACAGGCCGTGGCAGACGGCAAGTTGACGTACGGAATGACCGACCCCGCGCGCTCCAACTCCGGATTCTCGGCGCTGATATCGGTCGCGTCCGGTCTGTCGGGCGCGCAGTCCGCGCTCACGACCGCCGACGTGCAGAAGGCGACCCCGGCCCTGACGGAGTTCTTCAAGGGCCAGAAGCTGACCTCCGGCTCCTCCGGCTGGCTCGCCACCGCATACGCCCGCCGGGGCAACGTCGACGCCCTCATCAACTACGAGTCGGTACTCCTCGGCAACGAGACCCGCGCCGACCTCACCGTCATCCGCCCCCGCGAAGGCGTCGTCACCGCCGACTACCCGCTGTCCTCGCTCACCTCCACCGACCGCGCGACCCGTGAGGCCGTGCGCCGCCTCACCGACCGGCTGCGCTCCCCGGAGATCCAGCGGCAGATCACCGACACCACCCTGCGCCGCCCGGTCGTCCCCTCCGTGAAGCCGGCCGCCGCGCTCGACGCCGACAAGCGCCGCGAACTGCCGTTCCCCGGCAGCCGCGCCGTGGCCGACGGCCTGATCGACGCGTACGAGAACAAGCTCCGCAGGCCCTCGCGGACCGTGTACGTCCTGGACACCTCCGGGTCGATGCACGGCGACCGGCTCACCCGGCTCAAGAAGGCGCTGAGCGATCTCACGGGGGACTTCCGGGACCGTGAGGAGGTGACGCTGATGCCGTTCGGATCGCAGGTCAAGGAGGTCCGTACGCATGTGGTGAAGCCCGCCGACCCGCAGGCCGGGCTCGACGCGATCCGCGCCGACACCGGCCGCCTCACCGCCCAGGGCGACACCGCCATCTACACCTCGCTGCGGAAGGCGTACGAGCATCTGGGGCCCGACGACGACACGTTCACGTCGATCGTGCTGATGACGGACGGCGAGAACACGACCGGCGCACCGCCGCAGGAGTTCGACGCCTTCTACAAGGATCTGCCGACCGCCCAACGGGACATCCCGGTGTTCCCGATCCTGTTCGGCGACTCGGACCGCGCGGAGCTGACGCACATCGCCGAACTGACCGGCGGGCGTCTGTTCGACGCGCAGACGGGCTCGCTCGACGGCGCCTTCGAGGAGATCCGTGGCTACCAGTAGAAGAGCCCTCGCGTATTTGGAGTCCCGTAAGAATCTGACCGGCTGTGCGTGCGGTCTGGTCGGGCTGGTCCTGACCTTCACGGGTCTTGCGGGCGCCTACTGGCCCGTGGTCGTCGTCGGCCTCTACGGCGCGGGCGCCCTCGTCGCCCCGCCGGAGCGCCCGGCCGCGCCCGACTTCCCGGACCCCGCCGAGCAACTGGACGCGCTGCGGGAGGACTTCGCGACCCTGCGCACGTATCTGGAGTCGGTGGAGCTGCCGCCCGCCGCCGCCGGACGCCTCACCGAGCTGACCGAACTCCTCACCGCGCTGCTCGACCCGGGCTGGGTCGCGCAGATCCTCGCGCAGGACCCGGAGAGCGTGCACCGGCTGGCCCGCGCGATCCGGCAGGACATCCCGGAGTCGGTCGACACCTTCGTCCGCACCCGCTGGTGGACCCGGCTCACACCCGGCCAACTGCCCCCGGAACGCCATCTGGAACGGCAGTTGACCCTCCTGCACGACGAGGCCGACACGCTGGCCGCCGCGCTGCGCGAGACGGAGGCCCGCCGCCAGGAGTCCCATACGCGGTATCTGGAGGAGCGGGGGCGCTCCAACTAGCCGGTATTTATTGGCAGTTGGGCGGGGTGGCCGGTCATCCGCCGGTGCCCGGTTTCGTCCCCCACACATACACCGCGTCGTCGATCGCGAGCAGGTTCCACAGGGTTTTCGCGTCCGCGAGCCGGAGGTTCACGCAGCCCGCCGAGCCGCCGCCGTCGAACAGGTCGTCGGGGCGGCCGTGCAGGGCCTGCCCGCCGTTGAAGAACTGCGCGTACGGCATCGGGGCGTTGTGGTAGAGGGTCGAGACGTGGTCGCGGTCGCGCCAGTAGATGGCGTGCCAGCCCTTCCGGGTCTCCTCGCCGTCCCGGCCGGTCCGGATCGGCACCGGGGCGAAGACCACCTTCCGCCCCTGCTGGACCCAGAGCAGTTGCCGGTCGAGGTCGACACAGGTGACGCGGAAGTCCCGGACCGGGCACTTGCCCGCCGCGTTCGGGTTGGCGCGGGCCTTGAGCGCGGTCATCGTGCGGTAGGTGACGAGCCGGGCGTAGCCGTCGGCCGGGGTGAGGGACTGGGCCTTCTGGAAGTCGCGGATCGCGGCGCAGTCGGCGGCGGACTGGACACCGTCGACCGGGCGTTTCAGATACTCCTCCATCGGGCGCTGATAGGGGCCCGTGGGTGCGGTGCAGGCGGCGGGGGCGGCGGTGCTCACGGTCGCCGGGGCGGCAAGCGTGAGGGCGAGCGCCGCGCCCACGGTGGTGAGCGCGGCGACCCGCCCGCGTATGCCGCCCCGGCGGCTGTCGGCGTCACGCCTCATCGGGGTCTCCGTCCGTGCGGATGCTGTTGGTCCGGCAAGCTGTCGGTCCGGGGAAGCAGTAGGACCAGGGCTACCAGGGCTACCAGGACCCGGCGATCCGCGCCTTCGGGGTCGGCCGTACGGCCTACTTGTCGCCCTTGCCCGGCTCACCCCGCTTGTTGCTGAGCTTGACGGTGAGCGTCTGGTCGGATTTCACGGTGTACGGGCCGCTGACCGTGTTGCCCGGCAGGACGTACCCCTCGGGCACGGCCGTCTCGCGCAGGTAGTACGTGCCCGGGACCGCGTGGTCGAAGACGCAGACGCCTGCCGTGTCCGTGGAGCAGCCGGGTCCGGTACGGGTGTCGCGGGCCCCGCCCGTCTGGAGCCCGGGGACGCCGTTCGTCTCCCGCCACAGTTCGAAGACCGCGCCGGCCAGCGGCTTGCCGTTCTTGGCGTCGGTCTTCAGCAGCTTGAGCTTGCCGTCCTTCGGGGGGACGGGCGTCTTGGTGTTGTCGGCGGTGACGGTGACTCCGGCCGCCGCGTTCCCGTCGTTGAGGTCGAGCGGTCCGAAGACGGGGTTGGCGGGGAGGTCGTAGCCCGTGGGGGCCTTGGTCTCGCGCCAGTAGTAGACGCCGGTGTCGACTCTGCGTGCGCAGATGCCGTTGGCGCCGGTGGTGCAGGAGGCGCCGACGCGGGTGTCGGGGCGCGTGCCGCCGGTCTGGAGCCCGGGGACGCCGTTGGTTTCCCGCCACAGCTCGAAGACGGCACCGGAGAGCGCTGCGTCCGTCTTCGCGTCGCGCTTGACGACCCGGACCTCACCGGTCACGGGCGGCACCACCGTCTTGGTGTCCTCGGCGGTGACCGTGACGCCCGCCGGCGTGTCCGGCGCCAGGACCAGCGGTCCGAAGACGGGGTTGGCGGGGAGGTCGTACCCGGCGGGGGCCCTGGTCTCGACCCAGTAGTACGTGCCGGGGTCGACGTCGCGGGTGCAGATGCCGTTGTCGCCGGTCGCGCAGGGGGTGCCGACGCGGGTGTCGGGGTCGGTGCCGCCGGTCTGGAGCCCGGGGACGCCGTTGGTCTCCCGCCACAGTTGGAAGACGGCGCCGGAGAGCGGGGCGTCCGTGTCCGTGTCGCGCTTGATGACCGTGACCGGGGCCGGCTGGTTGACGACGCCCGAGCAGTCGGGCAGGTCACCGTCGAAGGGGTACGCGTGGAACTCCTGCCCACCGCCCCCGCTCGCGGCGCTGGTGTGCGTGACCGAACCGGTCGTGAAGAAACGGCCGTTGATCCCGGGCAGGGTCACGGTGGTCTGCGAGTTCGGGTTGCCGATGAGCACGCTGCCCTGGAACTGGCCGGTGCCCACCAGGTCCACGGTCGACGCGTCCGGGAAGTTCCACAGCAGCCGGGGGCGGAGCTGGTTGAGCGGATCGGTGTCCGCGATGCCGCCGCTGTAGGTGTTGATGGTGCGGGCGGCGCCGACGAGGTTGACGAGGACGGTCGCGTTCGCGGGGATGTTCCGGAACACCAGGCCCTGCTGGCCGCCGTTCGCGCTCTGCAGGTTGAAGTCGACGTTGAACACCTGGAGCGCGGAGGTGTTGTCGCCGGTGAAGACGGTCTCGCCGCCGTTGTTGACGGCGGTGCCGGTCGCGGGGCGGGTGCCGTTCGCGGTCCGCGCGTAGCAGTGGCTGGCGTTCGTCAGCGCACCGCGCAGCGGGAGGTACGGGTTCACCGCGTTCGGGTCGGCGACGGAGGTGCCGACGATGGTGCCGTTGGCGGCCCCCGCGTGCCGGACGACGCCGCCCTCGGCGAGGAGCCGCTGTCCGCTCGCCACGGTGACGTCACCGCCGGTGGTGAGGAAGTCCGCGCCGTTGGGCGGCGGCACCCGGGAGCCGACGCCGACGATGCCGACGTTGTAGACCGCGCTGGCCCCCGCCACCTTGTTCTGGTCGAAGTCGCCGAGAACGACGATCCGGCCCTCGGCCTCGGCGGCGCGCTGGCGGACGTGGAAGTCGCCGCCCGCGAAGATGTTGATGCCGTTGTCGCGGCCCTGGATCGGACCGTTACTGACCGGGGGATACGGGTTGGGGCAGTCACCCGGGACGCACGGCCCCAGGCCCCCCGGCAGCGGGGCGGCACTGGCGGGGGTGGCGCCCGGTCCGAGTGCGATGACGGGTGCGGTGGCGGCGGCCAGGGCGTAGGCGAGTCCGGTGGCCCAGGTGCGCCGGCGCAGCTTGGTGAGCATGGCTCTCATGGCGCCGTTCTCGCACCCCGGCGCCGCACCGCCCCCGGCAGACACTCGACCGCGCCCGATTGCGGTACGACAATCACCCGCCCGGGGTGGTGTTCGGCGCGGCGAGCACCGACCCTTGGCCCATGGACGACTTGAGCGCACGGGACTTCCACTGGCGGGCCGACTCCAAGCCGTGGTTCGTGGAGCAGGGGATCTTCCCCCTGGCCCCCCTGCTGCCCCTGACCGCGCTGTTCGCCTTCGTCGCACCGGTCGTGGCGTACCTCTGCGGATTCGCGGGAGTCGTGCTGACCGCCGCGGAGTCGCGGAAGTGGATACGCACCTGGAGGTCGGTGACCGACATCCGGGTGGCACCGGACACCGGCCACCTCGTCCTGCGCCAGCGCTACGGCCGCACCCGCACCTACCCCCTCGACTCGCTCACCGCGCTCCGCCCGCTCCAGGTCGGAGCCGTCTCCTTCGTGTCCGCGGCGCCCGGCGAGGACGAGGAGCGGACCGAACGCGACGAACTCCTGCTGCGCCTCTGCCTCGGCGACCGCGTCCACACCACATACCCCGGCCCGCACCGGACGGCCCAGTTGGCGCCACTGGTGGCGGCGCTGCGCCGGGCCTGCCCCGGCATGGCCGTCGCCGACACCGAATTCCGCAGGCCGATTGCCGTGGACGACGACGAGCGGGGCGCGTCACTGGGCTGAGGGGCGGGTTTTTCCTGTACGGGGAAGCGGCGCGGGTCGAGTCCCGGGGTGGTGCGCGGGCTGGTGCGCGGGGTCGGGTGCGGGGCCGGGTGCCGGGGTCGGCGGATCAGCGGACGCCGTGGGGGCGGAACTGGATGCTGATACGGGGGCCCGTGGCGCGGGTGGTCTTCGGGATGGCGTGCTCCCAGGTGCGCTGACACGAGCCACCCATGACGATGAGGTCGCCGTGGCCGAGTGGACGCCGGACGGTGGACCCTGCGCCACCCCCTCGGGGGCGCAGCAGGAGGTCGCGCGGGGCGCCGACCGACAGGATCGCGACCATCGTGTCCTCGCGGTCGCCCCGGCCGATGCGGTCGCCGTGCCAGGCGACGCTGTCGCGGCCGTCGCGGTAGTAGCAGAGCCCGGCCGTGGTGAACGGCTCGCGCAGCTCGTCGCGGTAGTGGGCGCTGAGGGCGGTGCGGGCCTCGGTGAGGACGGGGTGGGGGAGGGGGTCCTCGGCGCCGTAGAAGCAGAGGAGCCGGGGTACGTCGACCGTGTTCTCGTACATCTGGCGGCGCTCGGCGCGCCACGGGACGTCGGCGGCGAGCCGGGTGAAGAGGGCGTCGGCGCCGTGCAGCCAGCCGGGCAGGACGTCGATCCAGGCGCCGGCGCCGAGGATGGTCCGGCGCATTCCGCCGAGCGCGCCTGGCCGGCCGAGCCGGATGCCGCCGGTCTCGTCGGGGCCGGTCTGGTCGAAGAGGGAACCCTGAAGATGCGCGCGCACCTCTCCACCGTACGCCGCTATTCGAAAATATGCTCGATTAGGGCTGACCGTAGCCGTCGAGGAAGGTACCGATACGGGTGATCGCGTCCCTGAGCTGGGTGGCGGGCGGCAGGGTGACGACGCGGAAGTGATCGGGCTCGGGCCAGTTGAAGCCGGTGCCCTGGACGACCATGATCTTCTCGGCGCGCAGCAGGTCGAGGACGAGTTGGCGGTCGTCCTTGACCTTGAACACCTTCGGGTCCAGGCGCGGGAACAGATACAGCGCGCCCTTCGGCTTCACGCAGGTCACACCCGGGATCTGCGTCAGCAGCTCGTACGCCGTGTCCCGCTGCTCCTTCAGCCGGCCGCCCGGCAGCACCAGATCGCCGATGGTCTGCCGGCCGCTCAGCGCGGCGACCACGCCGTGCTGCCCCGGCATGTTCGCGCACAGCCGCATGTTCGCGAGGATCGTCAGACCCTCTATGTATGAGTCGGCGTGCGCCCTCGGCCCGGAGATCGCCATCCAGCCGACGCGGTAACCGGCGACCCGGTACGCCTTCGACATCCCGTTGAACGTGAGCGTCAGCAGGTCGGGCGCCACGGCGGCGGTCGGGGTGTGGGTGGCGTCGTCGTAGAGGATCTTGTCGTAGATCTCGTCGGAGCAGACGAGGAGGTTGTGGCGGCGGGCGATGTCGGTCAGCCCGCGCAGCACGGTCTCGTCGTAGACGGCGCCCGTGGGGTTGTTGGGGTTGATGATGACGATGGCCTTGGTGCGGTCGGTGACCTTCCGCTCCACATCGGCCAGGTCGGGCATCCAGTCGGACTGCTCGTCGCACCGGTAGTGCACGGCCGTCCCGCCGGAGAGGGACACGGCGGCCGTCCACAGGGGGTAGTCGGGCGCCGGTACGAGGACCTCGTCGCCGTCGTCCAGCAGGCCCTGCATGGCCATGACGATCAGCTCGGAGACACCGTTGCCGATGAAGACGTGCTCCACGTCGGTCTCGATGCCGAGGGTCTGGTTGTGCATGACGACGGCGCGGCGGGCGGCGAGGAGGCCCTTCGCGTCGCCGTATCCGTGGGCGTCCTTGAGGTTGCGGAGGATGTCCTCAAGGATCTCCGGCGGGCACTCGAAACCGAAGGCTGCCGGGTTGCCCGTATTGAGCTTGAGGATGCGGTGCCCTGCGGCTTCGAGGCGCATCGCCTCCTCCAGGACCGGGCCCCTGATCTCGTAGCAGACGTTGGCGAGCTTCGTGGACTGGATCACCTGCATGCGGGCAACTTTACGGCGGGGTATCGGGCGCCGCGCGGTGTTGTCCCCCACACGGGGGCCGTCCTGCCACCGGTCTCCGCCCCGCGCTCGGCTTGCATCCCCGGCCACCCGCCCCGCCGGATCTGGGTGACGGGCGCCCCGCCGGCCCGTAGTTTCGCCCCCGGGGGCGCGGGGCAGCGGCATTTTCGCCCCGTACTGCGGCACCCTTCCTCGCCGGGCACCGGCACCGACGCATCGGTGGCCGCCTTCCGTTCCGGGGGCCGCTGTGACTATCCGGCCATAGCGAGTGCGTCGGCGAGGAGATCGCGCCCGTGGGTCTGCTGGGGCAACATGCGGTAGAGGGCGAGGGCCCGCGTGCGGGTCAGCCCGGTGCGGTAGGAATCGGGCAGCTCGGCATACGCCTGGGCGGCGATGTGAGCGGCTTGCTCGCGGTCGCCGTCGTGGGCCCGGCAGGTGGCCTCGTCGATCGCGATCAGAGCCCGCGTCATGAGCGAGGGTGCCCGCGACAGCTCCAACGCACGGGCCTGCGTCGCGTACGCCCGCCCGGTCTCTCCCAAGAGTGTGAGGGCCTGGCTCATGTGGACGTGGTGCTTCTGTTCGGGGTATCCGAACCAGGTGTCGGCCTGCTGCTGCGGTGTCAGCCGCTCGGACATCGTCTCGACGTCCGCAACGAAGGTCAGGGCCTTGTCCGTGTGACCGCCGATCGCGTACGCCCGGGACGCGACGGCGGATGCCAGCGCGGCGGCGGCGGACGGCTGCTTGCCCGCCAGCCGGCGGGCCTTCTCGGCGAGTTTGGCGGCGGCCTGCGGGACCCCGTAGTTCAGCGGCACCATTGCTTCGCGTCCGAGAACCCACGAGTGGAGGAGGCGGTCTCCGGACTCCTCGGCAGCGCGGGCGGCGGTGTGGAACCAGCCGTGGGACTCGCGGTGCTGCCCCAGGTCGTGGAGGACGATGGCGACCATTCCGGCCATCTGCCCGGTGACATGGCACATCTGCGTGCGGCTCTTGACGGGCTGCGGCAGGGCGAGGAGGGGTTTCATGCCGTCCACGTCTGCGAGCATGTCGGAGAGGACGTCGGCGGGGGCCTGCCCGTGGTAGCCGTACCCGTACCGTTCGGCGGTGCTCTCCCAGTAGCCGAGATCGGCGGTGGTGGCGTCGGCGGCGAGGGCGGTGTCGATGTCGTGGCGGGTGGTTGTCAAAGCGGCGAGCCCGGGACCTGCCAGACCGGCAGCGAGCGCGCCGCGTAGTACGTCGCGGCGCTTCATGGGGTCGTCTCCGGCTCCCTCTGATCGTTGGTGCGCGGGAGTTGATGGCTCCCACGGCCTTGTCGCCAAGCCTAAGCGGCGGCCGGGAATCCGTAGTCCGTCGCAGACTTTCTCCAGCGCTTGCAGGGTCGTGACCGTGCCGTCGCCGCGTGCGAGCTTCCCGACGCGTTCGGCCTTGATCGCGGTTGCTTCGCTCAGCCGGTTGAAGCTGATGCCCGCTTCGTCGTGGGCCAGATGGAAGACGGCACCGATGTCCCGGCGGGCGAGAGCCGCCGCCATGCGGCGGTCTGCCAGCAGCGATGCCGGAAGTGCCGCTGGTGACAGCGGATAGTCCATGCCTGCCCCCTCAGTTGGTCCTACCCCCCACGGAATGTACCCACCGTGGGGCCCCCTTCATGGGGTTACCGCCGATAGCAGACGGCCGTTCACTGGACTTGCCTGCTCGATCTTGACGGGCGGTATCCACGACGCAACGGCCCTTTCGTGACGTGCCCGTTGGCGTCTCCCTTCGAACGGAACGAGGCGACAGTCCCCATGACCGCGCATCCCCGCCACCGGCCGGACACCGCGCCGGAGGTGAGCCAGAACACCGCCGCCGGCCAGGTGCCCGGCGCCACCTTCCACCCCATGAACTCGGGCGAAGCCTCGCCGAGACCGCAAGCACGATGAACAGAAAGGGCACTCCATGGACGACCTCATGCCGCCTGCGAAGCGCACCACCCGCGCAGAGCGCCTGTTCACGACGAAGGCGAACCGCCGGGTCCAGACCCCCGGCGAGTGCCACGAGTACAAGAAGACCTCCGGGTCGTCCGACGGCGCGAAGACGTACGACACCACCGCCACCTGATCCGCCCCGTCCGCCCGGTGGGTCGCCCCCGACGCACCCACCGGGCCCCCTTCGGAAGGCTCACATGATCAAGCTGCGTCTGACCCCGTACGCGAACACCGCCTGGACCTGGGACATGGCCACCGGCCTCTACCGCACCGCCGGCGGCCGGAGTGAGATCACCCCGCTGGACCACCCGATGCTCGAACACCTCGCGCTCACCGACGGCACCCGAACCCTGGTCGTCGTCCGAGAGCGCACGGCAGGACGGGCATCTGCCCGGCCCGAACCGCGCACGCTCACCCCGGCCGACTTCGACACCGCCCGTGCCGCCGCCGAGAGTTGGCCGCTGGACTACGTCCTCGTCGAGACCGCCCCCAATGTGCCCGTGCGGGTCACCACTGGGCCGTGCGGCATCGCCCCGCTGTACGTCGCGCACGACGGCACGACACTGTTCGGGTCCTGGGACATGGCCGACCTCGCCCAGTACGCCCGCACGTTGAGCCCGCGCGAGGTCGCCCGCCTGCTGATCTACCGTCCCCGCTACAGCCAGGAGACCGTCTTCCAGGGCATCCACCGCGTCACCGAACGTGCCACCGCGCACTTCGGCGGCCACCTTCATGTGCAGTACCCGGAGCTTGCTCTGCACAGCGGCCCCCGCGAACTCACCGAAGACGCCGACGTCCTGGGCGCGTTCGTCGCTGCCCTGGACGACGCCCTGGACGCTCGCCCGCTGGATGCGGGCACCACGGTCTTCCACCTCACCGGCGGCTTCGACTCGGGCACCGTCGCCACCCGGGCCGCCGAACGCCTCCCCGGCCAGTACGCGACCTCCACCCTCCTCATCGCAGGTCCCGGACGGGAGTCCCAGTTACGCCGCCGTGCGCAGATACGCGACGCGGTGTCCTTCGCCGACACCGATCTCGTTGTGGACGCCGTCGAATCCGGCGTGCTCGCCCCCGGCTGCGTCCGCCGTGGCGGGGCACGGATCAGCCCGTACGAGGAGCCGTTGCACCACCCGTTCACGCGCATGACACACCTGATCGCCCACCACGGGGCCCGGACCGTCGTCACCGGGCTCGGGGGTGACGAGATGGTGGCCCTGTCCCAGCAGGAGTATCCGCACAAGCCGATGGGCGAGATCAGCGACGCCCTGCCCTGGATCGGTGCACGGGCCCGAGCCGCCCTGGAGTTCGCCGACGACGCCATCGCCCCGCCCGCCCGCGTGAATTCCATGACCCTGCTGTCCCTGGAGACGACCGCCCCGGTTCTTCTGCGCGCCGGGATCTGGCCCGTCCACCCCTTCACCGATCCCGACATGATCCAACTCGGCGAGTGGCTGCCCTACGACTGGCGCGAGTTGAAACAGCTCCAGCGACGCCGCCTCGCCGCCCTCGGGCTCGGAGCGGACGTGACGCAGTCCCGCACCCGGGAGTCCTTCGCGGAAGTCGTCCAGCACGCACTGGCCACCGAGGCCCGGCCGTTGTTCGACGTGATGCTCAAGGACGGCTCGCCCCTCTTCGAGGAGGGACTGATCGACCCCGACGGCCTCCGCGAAGGGCTGCGGCAGCTCGACTCTGGCCCGTACCGGGAGGACGGTGACGCTCAGCTCCTGGAAGTCGTCGACCTCCACCTGGCCGCCGCCGCGTTCCTGTAGACCAGGCTTCACCCAACCCCTTCAAGGAGGGCCCGATGTACCTCGTCCGCCCGGCCACGGCCGCCGACATCCCTGCCGTCCGCGCCCTCGTCCTGGCCCGCTCCGCATGGCTGGAAGAGCGGCAGATGCCCTCGTGGCGGGAGAGTGCGGACGACGTGGCCGGGCAGGCCGAGAACACCGACGGGACGATGTGGCTCCTCACCGAGGAGACCTCGGGGCGGGTCATCGGATGCACCACCGTCCAGCAGGAGAGCCCGCCGTGGGGGTGGACCGAGCTTGAGCTCTCAGAGCCCGCCGACTACCTGTATACGACCGTGACGGACCCGGCCGATCGTGCACACCGCCCCGGCACTCTGATCGCCCTGTGGGCGGTGGACCGCGCAGCCCGCCAGGGCCGGACATGGGTGCGAAGGGGCTGCATGTTCCCCGGCCTCGTCCGCCACTACGAGACCCAGGGCTTCAGTCTCATCCATGAGGTCCAGCGCACGCACAACCACGTCTACCTCATGGGCCGCAAGGCAGAAGAGCTGCCCGGACTGCCCGTAAGGACGCAACCCTGAGCCGACCGGCACTCGGATCTCCCCAAGCTGCAGGGCAACGGCCCCCGGCTCGTCGGTCTCGGCGGTGATCCGCTCCATGTCCGCCTGGTGGGCGGCGTGCTTCTCGCCGGTGCTGCAGCGGGCAACCGTGCCCAGCAGAGCCGCCGAAGCACCCCCGCCCGGCTTGCATCCCCGCCCCCCGCCCCGCCGGATCCGGGTGACGGGCGGCCCACTCGCCCTCCCGGGCGAGCCACCGGGCCTTTCCGCCCCGTGCTGCGGTACCGCCCATGTCCTGTCGGGGTGCCGACACCTACGCGCCTCGCCGACCCGGCACTCCCACCCACTCCACGAACGTCTCTCAGGGCAGCTTGAATGACTTCGGCCCACGGCATTCGGCGCACACCGGCATCATCGTCTGCGGATTCGGCTCGCTCGCCCAAAGCTGTTCAGGTGAACCGACATCCCTTCGACACTTGCCGCAGATGTAACGCGGCTTCTCTCGGCGCTTGCGGTTCTTGGCCATCTCGCCCGGCCGCCTTCCTGATCAAGGTCTCGCATGGGCCTTGCAAGGGCGGAGCTATTCCTTTGGGCAGCTTGAGCAAGGCTGATTGTTGCCGCTGTGTGAGCGGATGTGCCAGTCGGAGTGCTGTGTCATCGCTGGTGCATCCTTCCCGTGTCGCCCAAGACCTGTGCGGACGCGTTGATGTCCAGCGCGTCCGCCTGGGTGTGAGTGTCGTGTGTTCAGACGTCGGGGTGGCTGACGTGGTCGATGAACGCGGACCACGCTGCGGCGCGTACCCGCATCTCGGGGATGTTGGTGTCTTTGCTGTCGCGGGCGCGGACCGTGCCGGGGTGGTTCGGGTCTGTGACCTTTACCTCGACGCAGTTGTCATTGACGCCGCTGTATGAGCTGATGTGCCAGTCAGTCTGTTGTGTCATCGCTGGCGCCTCCTTCGTCGGTCCCTCAGACCTCGGGGTGGCTCACGTAGGTGATGAACGCGGTCCATGTTGCGGCGTGTACCTGCATCTCGGGGATGTTGGTGTCTTTGCTGTCGCGGGCGCGGACCACGTCGGGGTGGTTCGGGTCTGCGGTCTTCACCTCGACGCAGTCGTCGTTGTTGCCGCTGTGTGAGCTGATGTGCCAGCCGGAGTGCTGTGTCATCGCTGGTGCATCCTTCCCGCGTCGCTCATGACCTGTGCGGACGCGTTGATGTCCAGCGCGTCCGCCCGGGTGTGAGTGTCGTGTGTTCAGACTTCGGGGTGGCTGACGTGGTCGATGAATGTGGACCATGTTGCAGCGCGCACCCGCATCTCGGGGATGTTGGTGTCTTTGCTGTCGCGGGCGCGGACCGTGCCGGGGTGGTTCGGGTCTGCGACCTTGACCTCGACGCAGTCGTCGTTGCTGCCGCTGTGTGAGCTGATGTGCCAGTCGGAGTGCTGTGTCATCGCTGGTGCATCCTTCCCGCGTCGCCCAAGACCTGTGCGGACGCGTCGGTGTCCAACGCGTCCGCCGGGTGTGAGTGTCGTGTGTTCAGACCTCGGGGTGGCTGACGTGGTCGATGAACGCGGACCACGCTCCGGCGCGCACCCGCATCTCGGGGATGTTGGTGTCCTTGCTGTCGCGCGCACGAACCACACCGGGAAGGTTCGAGTCTGCGACCTTTACCTCGACACAGTTGTCGTTGCTGCCGCTGTACGAGCTGATGTGCCAGTCAGAGTGCCGTGTCATCGCTGGTACTTCCTTCGTGCGTCCCTCATGGCCTGTGCGGACGCATCGGTGTCCAACGCGCCTGCCTGGATGCGATCGTAGATCCTCTGGAACCTATCGACGTCGCTGGGCTCGTGGTAGTAGGTACCCGTGTTGAACCCCTCGGCGTAGGCGGTTCGCGTACCGTCCTGGAGCGTCAGGAGGCTGATGGAGCCGGGCACGGCCGGCTGATCGGTCGGGAGCACCTGGATGTGGATGCACGGGCGCTCGCCCATTTCCAGCATGTGATCGAGCTGCCTGGCCATGATCTCGGGACTGCCGTGGACCTGGTAGAGGGCCGGTTCGGCAAGCACCACCCACAGCCACGGAGGGCTCTCCCTCTCGAAGACCTCTTGCCTCTCGCTCCGTCGGACGACCGATGCTTCCAGGCCCTCGGGATTGTCCGTGAAGTCCACTGACATCAGCGCGCGGGCGTAGCCAGGAGTCTGGAGCAGACCCGGGATTCCCGGCGAGAACTCATGTATGGACCTGGCAATGGCCTGGTCGCGAAGGAATCGCTTGGCGTAATGCTTGAACGCCTCGGCCCGGATGAGTGTCTGGAGTTCCAACAGGGCGCCCTCCGGGGCTTCGAGCACCTGCTCCAGCTTCAGCGTGAGGTCCCGCCCAGGCGGGTCGTTCGCGGTCTCGATCGAGCTGATCCGGCCGGGGCTGACGAACACCTTCGTCGCGAGGTCGGTGGTTTCCCACCCCTTCGCCAGCCTCAACTTGCGGATTTTGGACCCGAGTAAATCCTCCACGCTCTTCTCGGGCGTCAGGTCCTTCGGCGGCCTCGCCATGTGTGCAACTCCGTTTTTTCGCGTTGGGGACTCGGATTTATTACACCTAGTGATCGTACGGCTACTCGCTCAACCTGGTTGCGGAACACCGAAGTTCATCTCCCGCCCCCCCACGAATCGAGCGAGCATGCGTCCGCAGCGCACCACCACCCCTCTCCCCAAGCGCATCCCTCAACGCACCCTCATGCGCAGTGAGATCAACCTGGAGCACATCCCCCTCGCCCGTGCCCACGCCGCCTACACAAGGCTCTACACCGCGCTCGTCTCGCACGGGGTGAATCTCCGCAGCATGAGCCTGCGCGAGGACGCGCCGATGAACCCGCTCATCGTGCTCGGCGGCATCAACATCCCCACCGCCGAGAGGCTGATCGAGGCCCTGGAGAAGGCCACGGACCGCGCCGTGGAGGCGGACGTCCCGGGGGAGGGAGCGTCGTGAGCTTCCCCGTAGGAGCCGTGGTCAGAGACCACACGCGGGCGGCACGGGGCAGGATCTGGAAGCGCTCGGGCGACCTGCTCCACCTTCAGAACAGGGCCGGTTACTCGTGGACGGTGCTGGAGAAGCGCTGCACGCTCGTGGACGACGCGCCCGAGAACCGTCCCGCGCCGCCCCGGCACACGCTGCCGACGCGATGCGCGCCCAACGAGATCCGCGTAGGTGACTTCGTCCCCCTGGACAACCGCTTCCACCGCGTGAACGACATGCGCGGCAAGGGCGGCGCCTCGTGCCGGATCTTGATCCTGGAGCGCTACGGCCCCTGGGTCATGACGTCCACACGCGAGATCTACCGCCCCATCGTCTCCGCCTCGGCCTCGGCCTGAAGGCGATCGGAAGGACGACGACATGAACATCATCGAGGCACTGCCGTTGGGCAGGTCGGCGCCGGTCGCCCAACGGCCGTCGTGCATCCGCCCGTACGCGCTCCACGGCGACCAAAAGAACCCGCTGCTGCACGCCGAGGGTGGAGACCCGGGGGACACCGAGTGACTGTTCTCGTTGTGGACAGCCCGTTCGAGGCCGGCACCGACTTGATCGTCGGTGAGCTGGCCTCGGCGGGGGTCCCCGTGTTCCGTATGGACACGGCCGAGTTCCCGACCGGGCTGGAGTTCCGTGCGACGTTCAGCGGGAGCCGTTGGGAGGGTGTGCTCGCCGACGGCGAGAGGTCCGTGGAACTGTCGGCCATCAAGGCCGTGTACTGGAATCGGCCGGGCACGTTCAGGTTTTCCGGGCTGTCCGAGTCCGACGAGCACTACGCCCGTGGAGCGGCCAGGATCGGTTTCGGTGGGGTCGTGACGAGCCTGGACGTTCCGTATCTGAACCATCCCGCCAAGGCGTCGGCCGCGGAGTTCAAGCCGCGTCAGCTCCAGGTGGCGAGCGTGGCAGGGCTCTCGGTTCCCCGGACACTGGTGACGACGGACGCGGAAGCCGTCCGGCGCTTCGCGCGCATGGTCGACGGCCCGATCATCACCAAGGCTCTGGGAATGCCGGTCGTGGCCCATGAGGCGGGGTACGAGTCCGTCTACACCCGGGAAGCGGACCTTGACGCCCTTGAAGGCGTCGACATGACCGCTCATATGTTTCAGGAACGGATCGAGAAAGACTTCGAGGTCCGTGCGCTCTTCATCGGGGACGAGTGCCTCTGCGCCCGTATCGACGCGGCGAGCCATCAGGCCCGTATCGACTGGCGTGCGGACTACGACTCGATCCGGCTCACCGCCATGCCGACACCCAAGTCCGTACTCCAGTCGTTGCAGCGATACGCGGCCGTGATGGATCTGGCCTACTTCGCCGCGGACTTCATCGTGCGGCCCTCCGGGGAGTGGATCTTCCTGGAGGCCAACCCGTCCGGCCAGTGGGCCTGGGCCAACTCCCCTGAACTACCTGTCGCGATGGCGATCTCTACCGTTCTGGAGGAATGGTGCACTCTCTGAACTGGGGGCCCAAGGCCCGCTCCCTCGCGGATTCGCTGCGCGCGTCCGGGGACATCAGGTCGCAGCGCGTGTACGAGGCCGTGGCCGCGACCCCACGGCACGCCTTCGTACCGACGTACTTCCAGAACGCCGGGGGTGTTCCGACGCTGTGGAGGGAGCGCGCGGAGCGGGACGGCGTCGCGTGGGTGGAGCCGATCTACGCCAACACCTCCCTGGTGACCGAGTTGGGCTCCGCCCGGCAGGTGGAGGGCGGCGGTTGGCACGGCGTCCCCACGTCGTCGAGTACGCAGCCGAGCCTCACGGTGCGGATGCTCGAAGACCTCGGTATCGAGCCCGGCGACGAGGTGCTGGACGCGGGTCTGGGGACCGGATACCAAGCCGCGCTCATCCTGAAGTTGGTGACCGGGGAGGGGCAGCTTGTTGCCGGCGACATCAGCGGTACGGGGGTCGCCGGGGACCGTCTGGAGGCGTTGGGTTACCGGCCCGAGATCATCGAGGCGGACGCCACTTCTCACCGGTGGTCGAAGCAGTTCGACAAAATCGTCTTCTCCTTCGGGCTGCCGTATGTCACCCATTCGATCCGCACGGCGCTGGTGCCGGGCGGCAAGCTCATCGCCAACGTGTTCGGTCCCCTGAGCGCCGGTCTCGTTCTTCTGGAGGCTCGGCCCGATGGAACCCTCGCGGGTCGGTTCGCCAAGGACGGCGGGTCGTTCATGCCGGCCAGGCGCGAGGCGAAGCCCGTGGCGGCCGATCTCAACGCGCGCTCCGACGGCCTCTCCGCCATCCCCGTCGAGGACTTCGACAACCACCACCTGAAGTTCCTGCTGTCCGCCCGACTGCCCGGCCTGGACCTCCAGTACGGAACGGAGGACGACGGTCGGCGGACGCAGACGCAGACGCGCCGCCTGACGATGCCCGGCGGCCAGTGGGGCGAGGTCACCTACCGCGATGGCAGGGGGACTTACCAGGACCACGGTCAGGGCTTCTGGGAAGTCGTCGAGACGACGTGGTCCTGGTGGATCGCGCACGCGAAACCCGCCTGGGATCAATTCGGCCTCACGGTCGGCCCGGACGGACAGCACACGCTCTGGCACCAGTCGCCTCGCGGGGACTCGTGGAGCGTGCCGACCGCCCACCTCGGATGAGCGCCATGCGTCAGTGCACCGCCACCGCCGATGTGCCGCGCGCCGCGCTCCTCTTCGCCGTACTCGCCGGGCAAGGGCGGATCTACGGCGACGATCTGGGCTACGCGCCCCGGCGGGTCCGCTGCGAACTCGGGCTCCGGCACGAGGGTGAGCACGCCGACCATGTGTGGGACTGGCCCGACGGCCTGGCGCCGCCCCTGTGGGCCCGCTGGGACACCGGCGGAACGCTGCGGTTCGAGTCCCTGCCCTGGTGCGGGAGCGAGGGCGGCAGATACGGGGACGCGTGCGCGCTTTATCGGGATCACGCCCCGGCGCACTCGTGGAGCGTGCGCGACCCGGATACCGAGTCGCTGCGCCGCCGGGTCCTGGGCGAAAGCGGCCCGCTGATCCGGTGGTTGCGGAGGAAGCGGAGGAAGCGGGACTAGAGCGCTTCGCTTTGGCCTGCGCGCAGGCATCCCGGTGATCTAGAACAAGACAGCCGCCACGAACGTGCTCTCAGGCCGGGGATCACCCAATCGGTCAAGGGCCGCACCGTATGGGGCAAGTGTCGCGTCAAGGCGGTCACGAAGAGAGCGTGTCCGGTCGACAGGTCGCACCCGGGTCCCCCACACAGACGCATCCCACCATCGGTTGGCCACTGGCCGTATTGGATCTAGTGCGCTCAGTGACGTCCTCTTTAGGGTCAAGGCGACATAAACACCGTATGCATGGAGGATTTGTGGCACGCTTCCGCACTCGTCTGGCCCTGTTCGCCTCGGCCGCGGCTCTTGCCGCAGGCGCTGCCGTCCCCGCGCAGTTCGCCGGGGCACAGCCCGCCGCCGCGGCCCAGGACTACCAGTGGGCCGCCCTGGGGGACTCCTACACCGCCGGGGTGATCCGGGCCGCGGGCGACACCTTCGAAGTCCCGCGCGACGGCTGTGAGCGAACCGACCAGTCCTACCCCCAGGTCGTAGACCGCGACCTCGGCAGTCTCTTCAAGCTGACCAACGTGAGCTGCGGCGCCGCCACCATCGAGAACGTCACCGACACACCCCAGTACCCGATCGGCCGTCATCTGCCGCCCATCTCCGAGGACCCGGACTACCCCTTCCCCGCGGTGCCCCCGCAGTCCGAGGCGGTGGGTCCCGCCACCGACGTCATCACCGTCGGCGTGGGCGGAAACACCCTCGGCTTCGCCGACTTCCTCGCCAAGTGCACGGAGTTGGGCGGCGAAAGCGGCGGCGAGGGCACCCCGTGCAAGGACGCCCTGGCCGCCGGCATCCCGGCCCGGCTGAACAAGGTGAGCAAGGAGTACGACCGGATGCTCACGGTCCTCCACAAGCGCGCTCCGAAGGCGAAGATCCTGACCGTCGGCTACCCCACGGTCATCCCCAAGAACACCTCCAAGTGCGCCTTCGGCAACGTGACACAGTTCGGCACGATCACCCAGGGCGACCTTGCGTGGCTGCGCCATGACGTCCTGGAACCCCTCAACAAGGCCATCGAGAAGTCGACCGGCACGCAGGGAGCCGCCAGCTTCGTCGACCTCTACACCTCCTCCCAGAACCACAGCGTCTGCGACGACGCCAAGTGGGTCGAAGGCTTCTTCACCCTCCCCGACCAGCTCTCCCTCGTACACCCCAACGCCCTCGGCCACCGCAACGCCGCCGACCACGTCGAAGAAGCGATGCTGAACATCATCAGCTGAGCCGTCCCGTACCCGGCACCCCGCCGACAACCCCACAGCGAACTGGCCTCCGGCACCAACCGGGGGCCAGTTCCGCGTTCCCGTCCTTTCGGGGTCGTTTCGGGGCGGGCTTTGGAACACTTGCGGCACGCTCTTGTCGAGGGAGGCGCAGTGAAGATCGGTACTCTCCCCACCGCCCTACGCGGCCCCGGACACCGTTCCGGCCGCTGGTTGATCCGGGTCCTGGCCACCGCCGTACTGGCCACCGCCCTCCCGCTGTTCGCCGCGACCGAGGCGCAGGCGGGCAGGCACGTCGTCACCTCCTTCGGTGTCGCCGACTGGGACGGTGACGGCCATCCGGACATCATCGCCAGGGACTACAACACCGGCTATCTGTGGCTTCACCCCGGCGACGGGCGGCGCGGGTACTCCGCCGAGACGCGCGTGAGAATCGGCAACGGCTGGAGCGGCTTCACCTCCTTCGGCATCGCCGACTGGGACGGCGACGGCCACCAGGACATCGTCGCCCGCGACGACGCGACCGGTGATCTGTGGCTCTACCCCGGTCAGAGCCGACGCGGCTACTCCACTCAGGCGCCGGTCAAAATCGGGTACGCCTGGGGCCTGTTCACCCCCTTCGGCGTGACCGACTGGGACGGTGACGGCCACCAGGACCTCGTCTTCCGGAACGACTCGACCGGTGATTTGTGGCTCTACCCGGGCGAGAGCCGACGCGTTTCCTCCAGCCAGGCCATGGTGAAAATCGGTAACGGCTGGGGCGGTTACACGCCCTTCGGGGTGGCGGACTGGGACCGGGACGGCCATCAGGACGTCATCGCCGAAGACGCGGCCGGCTATCTGTGGCTCTACCCCGGCGAGAGCAAGCGCGGCTACTCCGGTCAGACACGGGTCAGAATCGGCAACGGCTGGACCTGGTACGACTGCTTCGGTATCGCCGACTGGGACGGCGACGGTCATCAGGACATCCTCGCCCGCTACTACACCACCCTTGACCTGTGGCTCTACCCGGGGCAGAGCAAGCGCGGCTACTCCGGTCAGGCGCCGGTGAGAATCGGCGACAACTGGTACTGATTCCTCGATCTCACACCGTCCCCGTACCCCGTACCGTGCGGCCCGCGAGGGTGTTTGTGCGGTGGCCGTTCTCGATGACGAAGCGGCCGTCGATCAGGACGTGGGGGATGCCGGTGGGGAGGGTGCGGGGGGCTTCGAAGGTCGAGCCCGCCGCGATCGTGTCCGCGTCGAACAGGACCAGGTCGGCCCGGTAGCCCTCGCGGATCACGCCCCGGTCGGTGAGGCCCAGGCGGGCGGCGGGGCGTGACGTGAGATGAGCCACGCAGTCGGACAGGCCAAGTACGCCCAATTCCCTTACGTACCGGCCGAGATACTGCGGAAAGGTCCCGTACGCGCGCGGGTGCGGCTTGTCTCCCTGGAGGATGCCGTCCGAGCCGCCGGTGTGGACGCGGTGCCGCATGATCGCGCGCACGTTCTCCTCGTGGCCGACGTGCTGGAGGATCGTCGGGCCGAGGCGGTCGGCGATCAGCAACCTGCGCGCGGTCGTCCACGGCTCCTCGCCTCGATCGGCGGCCGACTCTCGTACCGTACGCCCGACATACGCGGCCAGGTCCGGGGCGCCTGTGCTCACGCCCGAGATCTCGATGGTGTCCCAGTCGATCGGTACGCCGTGGCAGCCGTCCGCGCCGATGATCTCCATGTGGTGGCGGATGCGATCCGCTGTCTCGTCGTCCTGGAGGCGCGCGAGCGTCGCCTCGGGGCCGCCCTCGCTCGCCCAGCTCGGCAGCATCGCCACGAGCGTGGTGCAGCCGGGGGTGTACGGGTACGTGTCGAGGGTGATGTCCGCGCCTTCGGCGAGGGCGCCGTCGAGCAGGGCGAGCAGGTCGGGGGCCTTGCCCTTGTTGACGCCGAAGTTCATGGTGGCGTGCGCCAGGTGCAGGGGGCAGTTCGCCTCGCGGGTGAGGTCGATCATCTCCTCGTACGCCTGGAGGGCGCCGGCGCCGTAGCTGCGGTGGTGGGGGCAGTAGTAGCCGCCGTGCGCCGCGACCACCTTGCAGAGTTCTGTGAGTTCCGTGTCCTTCGCGTACATGCCGGGTGTGTAGGTCAGGCCCGACGACATGCCTACCGCGCCCTCGCGCATCCCCTTCGCCACCTCGTGGCGCATCCGGTCCAGTTCGGCCGGAGTCGCCTCGCGGTCCTCCCAGCCGACGGCGAGCATCCGGATCGTGCCCTGGGGGAGGAGGTACGCGGCGTTCACTGCGATGCCCTCGCCGCCGTGGGCTCCGTCGAGGGTGTCCAGGTACTCCGCGACCGTGCGCCACGTGAAGTCGACGCCGTCGGTTCCGTTCCAGCCGGCGATCGTGCGCTGGATGTGGGTGAGGGTTTCGTCGTCCACCGGGGCGTAGGACAGGCCGTCCTGGCCGATGACTTCGAGGGTGACGCCTTGGGCGGCCTTCGCCGAGTGGTCGGGGTCGCGGAGTAGGGCCAGGTCGCTGTGGGCGTGCATGTCGATGAAACCGGGGGTGAGGGTCAGTCCCTGGGCGTCGAGGGTTCGGGCCCCCGTGAGGCGGGGGCCGCCTGCTCCCTCTTCCCGGATCTCGGCGATTCGGCCCGCCTGGACGGCGAGGTCTGCTCTGCGGGCGGGGGTTCCGGTGCCGTCGATCAGGTGGGCGTCGCGGATGACGAGATCCATAGGGGGTCCTCCGTCGGTTGATCGGTTTCGTTTTCCCGCCCGCCCACCCGTGCGGGTCTCGTCGTCGGCTGCGGGTGGCCCCTGCCGGGGTGACCCACCATCGGCGGCTGCCGCGCCGCGGTCGGCTTCTTTCCCCCACCCGCCCACCCGTGCGGACCGTGGGCGAGTGCGGGTGGCCCCTTCCAGGGTGGCCCGCCGTCGGCGGCTGCGGCTCCGTGTGTGGTGCTCCCGGCCTCCGGCCGGGTTGTGCTCCCACCCGCACCACCCGTGCGGATCGTGGGCGGGTGCGGGTGGCCCCCTCCCGGGTGACCCACCGTCGGCGGCTGCGGCTCCGTGGGTGGGGAATCCGGGTGTGCCCCGTTGTCGCGCCGAGGTAATGAGGGTGGGTGGGTGGGAAATAACTAGAAGAACGTGCGGATGTACTCCGTTACCGTGCCGTCCGTCTCCGTCAGTGGGATCAGTTGCCACTTGTCGAAGGACGTGCACGGGTGCGAGAGGCCCAGGCCCAGCCAGTCGCCGACCGCCAGGTCGGTGCCCGGGGCCGTGCGGAGCCACCCGTGTTGGTCCGACAGGGCCGTCAGTTCGATGTCCGCCGGGTCCGCCGCGCCCCTTACCTCCCGTACCGCAGGCAGATCCAGGTCATAGGCCGCGTCCCGCTTGCCCGCGTTCACGAACGCCTGTTCCAGGGACGGGCGGGACACCACCTGGGTCCAGAGGCGGAAAGCGGGGTGCAGAGCGCCCTCTTCCGGTACGCGGTTGAAGGGGGTGAGGCGGCGGTAGTGGCCCTCGTCGTGCGATACGTATGCGCCCGAGCGCAGCAACTTCAGAGTGGGGAGGGAGAGTTCCGGGATCTCCTCGAAGACCTCCGCCACCGCGTCGAACCACGCGCTGCCCCCCGCACTCACCACCACCTCGTCCACCCCCGCCCCCGCGAAGCGCCCTTCGCCGTCGAAGGCGACCGCGAGACCGACCAGCCGGCGCAGCCACTCCCGTACCCGCTCCGGTGTGGCCCCCGGTACCTCGCCCTCGTAGCCCGCGACGCCCACCAGGCGGAGCGTCGGCACGCCCGCCACCGCGTCCGCGACCGCCGTGCAGTCCGCCTCCGTGCGGGCGCCGGTCCGGGCGCCGGGGCCCGCGCCCAGCTCCACCACCACGTCCACCGGCCGCCCCGCCCCGGCGTCCCGCAGCGCGGCGTCCATCAGTTCCACGCCCCGTACCGAGTCCACGTAGCAGATGAAGCGGAAGTCGGGGTCCTGGTCGAGTTCGGCGGCGAGCCAGCGCAGGGCCGCCGCGTCGACGAGTTCGTTCGCCAGGAAGATCCGGCCGCCGACCCCGAACGCCCTTGCCACACGCACCTGGTGCGGTACGGCGAGGGTGATGCCCCAGGCGCCGCGGTCGAGCTGCCGTGCGAACAGTTGCGGCGCCATCGACGTCTTGCCGTGCGGCGCGAACGCCAGGCCGTGCCGGGTCGCGTACGTCTCCATCAGCGCCAGGTTGTGTTCCAGGCCCTCGGCGGACAGGGCGAGGACAGGGGTCGTGAAGCCGTCCGTGAAGAGGTTCCGGCGCTGGGCCGCCAGCTCGCCCACCGTCAGCCCGTCGGCGTCCGGCGGCAGCCCCTTGAAGCGGTGGTCGACCCGTTCGTCGTCCAGAGCGGCCAGCGCGGTACGTGCTTCGGGGGCGGGGGCGGGCATGGGGCCTCCTTGGTAGTCGGGCGGCACATTGCCAACTCTATGCATTGCATTCTCTGCAACACTCATTGCGTATGTCGCTTACTGCTGTCTAACATCCCAGCGGACGCCGGGTCAACGGAGCCGGGCGCCTCCCGGCGACGGGAACCAGCGAGGAGCCAGACTGCCGTGACCGCACCCGGAACCACCGCCGACGCCGGAGCCGACCTCCAGGTCGACGTCGTCGCACTCGGCGAGTCCATGGTCACCTTTCTGCCCACCCGGCCCGGCCGCCTCGCCGACGTGCCCTCCTTCGAGCGCGGCATCGGCGGCGCCGAGTCCAACGTCGCCTGCGGCCTCGCCCGCGCCGGGCACCGCGCCCGCTGGGTCAGCCGGGTCGGCACCGACGGCTTCGGCACCCACCTGGTCGAGGAGATCGCCTCGTACGGGGTGGACACGAGCGCCGTCCGCCACGACCCGCACCGCCCCACCGGCATCTACTTCCGGACGGCCGGCGAGCGCCCCACCCAACCCCCCACCACCGAGTCCGGCGGCGCCGAGCCGCCTACCCCCCTCGCCGAGGTCGTCTACTACCGCGCCGGTTCCGCCGCCTCCGCCATGTCCCCCGACACCGTCGACCTCGCCGCCGTCCTCTCCGGCCGGATCCTCCACCTCTCCGGCATCACCGCCGCCCTCTCCACCGGCTGCCTCGCTCTGCTCCGCGCCCTCACCGCGCCCCGGCCCGGCCGCCCCCTCGTCTCCTTCGACGTGAACTACCGCGTCAGCCTCTGGCGCGACCGGGCGGCGGCCGGCGAGATCCTGCTCGGGCTCGCCCGCGCGAGCGACCTCGTCTTCGTCGGCGAGGACGAGGCGCACGCCGCCTGGGGCATCACCGGCGGGCCCGCCGCGATCCGCGCCGCCCTGCCCGAGCCCCGCCTCCTCGTCGTCAAGCAGGGCGCCCACGGCGCCACCGCCTTCGCCGCCGACGGCACCGTCACCTCCGTACCCGCCCTGCGGGTCGACGTCGTCGTCCCGGTCGGCGCCGGGGACGCCTTCGCCGCCGGTTTCCTCTCCGCGACCCTGCGCGGCCTCCCCGTACGCGACCGGCTGCGCCACGGGCACCTCATGGCCGCCGCCGCGCTCACCGTCCCCGGCGACCTCGGAACCCCGCCCGGCCGCGCCCACGCCGACCGCCTGGCCGCACTCGACGACACCGCGTGGGGGACACTTCGACTCGGCCCCGGCTGGACAGAGGCAGCCCGGAGTGCCGACGAGGAGGTACGTACGCCATGAGCCAGACCGTCGACCGCGCGCTGTCCATCCTGCCGCTGCTCGCCGAGGGACCCGCCGACCTCGGCCAGGTCGCCGAACGCCTCGGCGTGCACAAGTCGACCGCGCTGCGGCTGCTGCGCACCCTCCACGAACACGGCCTCGTCTACCGCCAGTCCGACCAGCGCTACCGGCTCGGCGCCCGCCTCTTCGCGCTCGCCCAGGAAGCCGTCGAGAACCTCGACGTCCGCGAGATCGCCCACCCCCACCTCCTCGCCCTCAACGAGAAGTGCGGCCACACCGTCCACCTCGCCGTCTACGAGGAGAACGAGGTCCTCTACATCGACAAGGTCGAGAGCCGCTATCCGGTACGGATGTACTCGCGGATCGGCAAACCGGTGGCCCTCACCGTCGCCGCCGTCGCCAAACTGCTCCTCGCCGACCTCCCCGAGACCGAGCGCCGCGCCCTCGCGGACAAGCTCGACTACCCCCTGTACACAGCCCGTTCGACGCCGAACGCCGCCGCCTTCCTGAAGGAGCTGGCGACCGTGCGCGAACAGGGCTGGGCCACCGACCTCGGTGGCCACGAGGAGTCCATCAACTGCGTCGGCGCCCCCATCCGCGGCGCGGACGGCCGGGTCGTCGCCGCCATGTCGGTGTCCGCGCCGAACGTCGTCGTCACCGCCGAGGAACTCCTCACCCTGCTGCCGCTGGTACGCCGTACCGCCGACGCCATCAGCCGCGAGTACTCCGGCAGCGCGCCCGCCACACCCAGTGAACGTAAGGAACGTCCATGACCGAGCAGACCCGTACCGAGAAGATCGCCCTCACGCCCGCCACGCACACCGCGCCGCCCGCGAAGTTCTCGCACGGTGTCCGCAAGGGGAACATCCTCCAGGTCGCCGGGCAGGTCGGGTTCCTCCCCGCCGTCGACGGACAGCCGCCGACGCCCGCCGGGCCGACCCTGCGTGAGCAGACCCTCCAGACCTTCGCCAACGTCAAGGCGATCCTGGAGGAGGGCGGCGCGAGCTGGGACGACGTGATGATGACGCGCGTCTACCTCACGGACGTGGACCACTTCGCGGAGATGAACGAGATCTACAACGCGTACTTCGAGGAGCAGGGGCTGACCGCGCCCGCCTCCGCCCGTACGACCGTGTACGTCGGGCTGCCCAAGGGTCTCCTCATCGAGATCGACGCGCTCGCCGTCCTGGGCTGACCCGTCCTGGGCTGACGCCCCCCGCACGCCCCCGCACGCCCGCACGGCGCGGTGTCCCCTCCCCGGGGCGCCGTGCCGCGATCCGCCCTGCCCGAAAGCCCCATGGATTGCCGAGGCCCCCCTATGTCCCTCCTCGCCGCCTCCACCCCCGAGGCCCCACCCCACACCGGCGGTCTCCTCGCCCTCATACCCGGCACCGCCGGACTCCTGACCGTCGCCGCGCTCGGCATCCTGCTGCTGCTCTTCCTGATCATCAAGGCCAGGCTTCAGCCGTTCGTCGCGCTGCTCGCCGTCTCCATAGCCGTCGGCCTCGGGGCCGGCCTCTCCGTCACCGAACTCTTCGGCACCGTCCAGAAGTCGGACGCCGTCTCGCTCATCGAGAGCGGTATGGGCGGCATCCTCGGCCATGTCGCCATCATCATCGGCCTGGGCACCATGCTCGGCGCGATCCTCGAAGTGTCGGGCGGCGCCGAGGTGCTGGCGTCCCGGCTGCTCAACCTCTTCGGCGAGCGCCGCGCCCCGCTCGCCATGGGCCTCACCGGCCTCATCTTCGGTATCCCGGTCTTCTTCGACGTCGGCATCTTCGTCCTCGCGCCGATCGTGTACGCGGCGGCCAAGCGGTCCGGCAAGTCGATCCTGCTGTACTGCATGCCGCTGCTCGCCGGTCTGTCGATGACGCACGCGTTCCTGCCACCGCACCCCGGCCCGGTCGCCGCCGCCGCACTGCTGAACGTCGACCTCGGCTGGGTCATCCTCATGGGTGTCGTCTGCGGACTGCCCGCCGTCGTCGTGGCGTGGGGGTACTCCGCGTGGATCGGCAACCGGCTGTTCGTCGCCGTGCCGCAGGACATGGTCGAGGCCGCGGAAGAGGCCAAGCAGGCCGTCGCCGACGAGCAGCGCGCCGCGGGAGTCGCGCCGCGCGAGAAGCCCGTACCGCTCGGTGTGGTCCTCGCCATCATCGGTACGCCGCTGCTGCTGATCCTCCTCGCCACCTTCTCGTCGATCGCGCTCGACCCGTCCACGCTCCGCTCGGTCGTCGAGTTCTTCGGGCACCCCTTCGTCGCGCTGACGATCGCGCTGCTCCTCGCGTACTGGCTGCTGGGGCTGCGGCGCGGGTGGTCGCGGAAGTCCCTGGAGACGGTCTCCACGTCGTCCCTGAAGCCCGTCGGCAACATCCTGCTGGTCGTCGGCGCGGGCGGGATCTTCGGTGCCGTGCTGAAGGGCAGCGGGGTCGCGCAGGCGCTTTCGGACACCTTCAGCGATGTCGGTCTGCCCGTGATCGTGCTCGCGTATCTGATCTCGCTGGTGCTGCGGGTCGCCCAGGGGTCCGCGACCGTCGCGATCGTCACGACCGCCGGGATCGTGCTGCCGCTCCTGGAGAACGGCGGTCACTCGCAGGCGTTCGTCGCGCTCGTCATCATGGCCATCTCGGCGGGCTCGATCTTCGCGTCGCACGTCAACGACGGCGGGTTCTGGATGGTGGCGAAGTACTTCGGGATCAGCGAGCGGGACACGCTCAAGTCGTGGACGGTGCTTGAGTCGGTGCTTTCGGTGGCCGGGTTCGCGATGGCGGCGCTGCTGAGCTTGTTCGTCTGAGCCTGTTCGTCTGAGCCGCCGAGTGCCTGGTGCGATCCGCTTGGACGGGGCTTTACTTCGGCCTGGTACGGCCTTTACCGGACATCCGATCGTGTCCAATGTCCACCCCGGTCCTGCGCTCCACAGGATCGTCGGCCATACTGCGGTGCCGTGGAGCAGCCCATAGGCAAGACCCCCTCGCTCGTCGACGCCGCCGCGATCGATCCGGCGCACGTCCCGGGCCTCGTGACGCCCGCCGCCGGTACGGCACCCAAGGCCCCGGAGGAGCCGGAGCCTTCGGAGCCGGAGTCTTCGGAAACGGAGCCTTCGGAGCCGGAGGAACCGGCGGCGGAGACCGACGCACCGGAGCCGGAAGCCGATTCCGAACCCGAGTCCGATGCCGAACCCGAGTCCGAAGACGATACGGACGAAGGCCCCGCCTTCTCCGTCTCCGACCGTCGTGGGTCGATCACGGTGGACGGGGCCGGTGTCCGGTTCGAGCTGGACGACCAGACCGCCGAGTGGCGGTGGGAGGAGATCGGCGCGGTCGAGTACGACACGCCCCGGTTCGGGAAACGGCTCACCGTCGTCGTCCACACGCCGGACCGGCGCTGGTACCCCAACGAGGTCGAGGCACCGGCGCGGTCCGACCTCAAGGAGTGGACGGCACGGCTGGACGAGGCGCTGGACGCGTGGTTCGAGGACGAGTGACCGGGTGACCGGGCCGTCCCGGGCTTACGGGGCCTACGGGGTCGCGCAGTACTGCTGCTGCTTCCCGATGGACCGGTACATGCAGTCGGCGTTCTCCAGGAGTTGCAGCACGGCGTCACGGTTGCGGCTGGTCTCCCGCTCGATGACCTCGTCGGGCGGGTAGAACCCGCCGCCGCCGGCCGACGACGGATACATCTCGAAGGTGTAGCCGAAGATCTTCTGGTTGCCCCACAGCCAGTCGTCGATCGAACCGTCCGTGATGTAGAGGTCGCTGGACTGCTGGGGCGTGTAGCCGTTGCTGGCGGCCATCTTGCCGCCGACGGCGGCGAACGCGTCCCGGTCGTCCTGCGTGAGCCCGGCGGCCGTGTCGCTGTACGTGTAGCCGTAGGGCCACAGCACGAGTTCGCTGTAGGTGTGGAAGTCGATGCCGGCGGTGATCTGCTGCTTGCCGCCGATGACCCGGGAGCGTACGAAGTCGGCGACGACCTTCACCTCGGGCGCGGACTCGGCGGAGGGGCCGCGGTAGGTCTCGGAGCCGGTCGAGCCGGAAGAGCCGCCGCAGCAGCCGAACTTGAAGTTCCAGTTGCGGTTGAGGTCGGTGCCGACATTGGTGGAACCGGTGTTGGGCTGACGGTTCTTGCGCCAGCTCCGGTACGAGCCCGTGGCGATGTCGTACTCGCCGCCGTCCGGGTTGAGGTCCGGCACGATCCAGATCTCGCGCCCGTTCACGGCGTTGGTGATCCGCGAGTCGGAGCCGTAGCCCGCGCCGAGTTCGCGGAGCAGGTAGAGCGCCATCTCGACGGTGAGGTGCTCGCGGGCGTGCTGGTGGAAGGTGAACAGTACTTCGGGTTCGTTCTCGTCGGTGGCGACGTTGTCGCTGACCTTGATGGCGACGATGTCGCGGCCCTGGTACGACTTGCCGATGACGCGCTTGCTCATCAGCGAGGGGTACTGCTGGAGCCGCTGGTCGATCTCGGCGTTCATCTCGGCGTAGTTGTGGTAGCGCGAGTCGGCGGAGGGGAAGTCGAAGGGCGTGACGTCCGCGCCCCGACTCCGGTCGGGCACGGCGCCGAGCGGCTGCACGTCGTACCCGAGCGCCCGCAGCTTGTCGGCCTGAGCCGCGCGCCCCGACACGACGACACTCTCGTCATGGGCCTCGTCGACGGAGACTCCGGTACGGGAGATGGCGGTCCGCTCGGCGGCGCTGGAGGGCCCTTGAATCTCGTACTGCCGTATGTCCTGGTCGGATGGGGCCGCACCGACACTGCTGTTGCTGCTACTGGCACTGGTCGCGGTGGCGGTGAGAGGCGCCGCGAGCGCGGCGGCCAACACCACGGCAAGCGTCACCGACCGTCTGCCACGAAAGCGTGATCGCATGAGATCTCCTGGAGGGGGAGGTGGGGGGTCACCCGGCCGGCAGGGGTTCACCGACGGGGCACGATGCGATTCCTGTGCGTCCCCTGTGCGGACGAATCCACAGGGTGGCGCTCATGCTCGGGCCATGGCATGCGCCCGTCAAGACGTGAACTTCGGCCATGTGCGGCGCGGGTGCGAGGGAGGGCAACGCAACAGCGCCGCCGGGGGCCGGGGACGCAGTACCGGGCGCTGGGTCTCGTGGCGGACATTGCGCCCCCAGCTGACGTCAATCCCAGTGCCTTCGGCTGAAATGCCGGTACGGTACGGGCGAGTCTCCGTACGGCCCAGATGGGACCCCCTTGGTGAACAGCGCTGATGACGCCGCGTCCGGTGCCTTCCGGCTGGTCGTGGCGGGCGGTGGGACCGGGGGCCACACGTATCCCGCGCTCACCGCGATCCGCACGTTGCAGGCCCGCTCGGCTGCCTCCGGCGGCACGCTGGATGTGCTCTGGATCGGTACCGCCGAGGGCTTGGAGGCGCGCGTCGCCAGTGCGGAGGGCATTCCCTTCACGGCGGTCGCCACGGGGAAGATCCGGCGGTCGGCGAACCCTCTGAAGATGGTGTCCCCGGCCAATGTCCGCGACATGGCGCGCGTTCCGCTCGGGGTCGCCCAGGCGCGCAAGGCAGTTGCAGAGTTTCGGCCGGACGTCGTTCTCGCGACGGGTGGCTACGTGGCCGTGCCGACCGGGCTGGCCGCCCGCATGTGCAAGGTTCCGCTGGTCCTGCACGAGCAGACCGTGAGGCTCGGCCTCGCCAACCGCCGACTCGCCGGCTCCGCCGCACGGATCGCGGTGTCCTCCGAGTCGAGCCTGCCGCTCCTCCCTCAGAGCGTGCGTTCCGCGGTGGTGGTGACCGGCAATCCGGTGCGGCCGGAGGTCCTGGCCGGGCATCCGGACAAGGCCGTGACGGCGCTGGGCCTCACGTTCGACCGCCGTCTGCCCACGGTGTACATCACCGGCGGGGCGCAGGGCTCCCAGCAGATCAACGACCTGGTCGGCGGCGAGCTGCTGTGGCTCCTTGAGCGCGCCAACGTGGTGCATCAGTGCGGTATTGCCCACCGTGAGGCGCTGTCCGCGCGCGCGGCCGGGCTGCCCGCTGCCATGGCTGCCCGGTATCACCTCACGCCGTTCGTCGGGCCGGAGTTGCCCGATGTGCTGGCGCTGGCCGATCTGGTGATCTCGCGCAGCGGTGCGGGCACGCTGGCGGAGCTGACGGCCCTGGGCAAGCCTGCCGTCTTCATCCCGCTCGCCTCGGCGGCCGGTGACGAGCAGGCGCACAACGCCCGGCACCTGGCGGCCTCCGGTGCGGCGGTCGCGCTTCTCGGTGAGGTGACCGGCGGGGACCTTCGCGACGCGGTGGGCCCGCTCTTGGAGGACTCGGCGCGCCGGGAGGCGATGGCGAGGGCGGCGAGGGCGCACGGACGCCCGGATGCCGCCGACAGGCTCGTGGACTTGCTCCTGTCCGCGGCATCCGGTTGACCGGCCCCAGGACAGGCCCTAGGTGATGAGGCCGCCTCGGTGCAGGGCGGTACCGGCCTCGATCATCACGGCGCAGTCGAAGAACGCGTCGTCGTCCTGCTCCATCGGGTCGGGGACGTCGCGGTCGCCGAGGTAGAGGCGCAACTTGCTCTCGTACTGCGGACCGAAGACGGACCGCAGCATGGCGAGGACGGAGGCGTCCATGGCGAGGACGGTGTCCGCCCAGCCCATCGTCTCCAGCGTGATGTGCCGGCCGCGGTGGGCGGTGAGGTCGTAGCCCAGCCGCCGGGCCGCGTTGATCATCATCGGGTTGGCCGGCTGGTCCTGCCACTTGCTGACGAGACCGGCGGACCGGACCGTCAGGCGGGACCCGCCTTGGCGGGAGAGGGCGAGCTGGGCGAACGGGCTGCGGCAGTAGTTGCCGAGGCACACGGTGAGCACCTTGGTGGGCATCAGGCGCCCCCGGCGTGCTTGAGGGCGTTCCGGAGGGTGCTCACGACGTGGTGGACGTCCGCCTCGGTGAGGTGCTGGTGGAAGGGCAGGCTCAGGATCTCCGCGCCGGCCCGTTCGGTGACCGGCAGGGGGCGCCGCCAGGGTGCGAAGGCGGGTTGGAGGTGGTTCGGCGGGTAGTGCACGCCGACTCCGATGCCCGCTTCGCGCAGGTACGCGAAGACCTCGTCCCGGCGCCGCACGCGGATCTGGCACAGGTGCGGCACCGCGTGGTCGGGGTCGACGTCGACGAGCGTCACGCCGTCCAGTTCGGCGACGGCGCCCCCGTAGATGTGCCAGAGGTGGCGGCGGGTGGCCGCGGCGGTGTCGAAGGTGTCGAGCTGTGCCAGGCCGATGGCGGCGTTGATGGCGGAGAGCTGGTAGCGCAGGCCGAAGCCGGCCACCTGGTAGGTGGTGTTCTCGGCGCGCTCGCTCCGGGACTGCACGACGCCCAGGAGGCGGAGCCGGCGGAGGGTCGCGGCCTCCGCGGGCGTGCGGGGGATGACGGCGCCGCCCTGGCCGCAGGTCAGGTTCTTGATCGGCCCGAAGGAGAAGCACGTCAGGGCCGTCCCGTCGCTGCCCACGAGGCTGGTGCGGCTGCGGGAGCCGAAGGCGTGCGCGGCGTCCTCGATGACGACGATGTCCCGGTCGGCCAGGTCCTCGCGGATCGGGGCGAGGTCGACGGCCCGGCCGCCGAAGAGGACCGGGAGGACGGCGGCCGTGGAGTCGGTGAGCGCCTGCGTGACGAGTTGCGGGGTGATGCACAGGGTGGCGGGGTCGATGTCTATGAAGCGGGGGGTCGCTCCGACGGCCCGGACCGCCTGCACGGAGGCGCAGAAGGTCATGGACGGCATGATCACCTCGTCACCGGCGCCGATGCCGGCGGCGAGCAGGGCGCTGTGGAGGGCGGCTGTGCCGGAGCTGACGGCCACCGTGTCGGGCACGCCGAGGTGGGCGGCGATCCGCCGCTCGAACTCCTCGGTGACGTCGGTGTGCCCGTACTGGCCGTTCTCCAGCACGCGGGCGACGGTCGCCACCTCCGCTCCGTTCAGGAAGGGGCTGGCGTTGCGCCGGTAGTCGGGACGGATCCGCGTCATGCGGCAGCCTCCTCGGCGGTGACGATGCGCTCCAGGTCGGCGGCATTGCCGACGGCCAGCGTCTCGACGTAGGTGGTCAGGAACATCCCGCCCCGGTAGGCGAGGGCGTCGTGGTCGACCGGCAGGCCGACCAGTCCGCGCACCATCTGGCCGACGAGGTCGGCCCCGGCGGCCTCGGTCAGCGGGAAGCCGCCGCCCACCCGGACGTTCAGCTCGGTGATGGTGACGGCGCCGCTGTCCTGGATGAAGCCCTGCACGCAGCACAGCCCCTCGGCGCGGACCGCGCGCAGAGTGGCCAGGACGAGGTCGAGCACGACGGGGTCGTGGAAGGTGGTGGAGACCACGGCGAGCCCGGCCTTCACCAGGTCCCGGCGGCGCAGGATCGCCGACGCCCGTCCGGAGCGGTCCACGAGGCAGTCCGCGGTGAACTCGACGCCGCGTAACCGCATTTGCACCAGAGCTTCGGGCACCAGCTCGTCCAGCAGCAGGGCGTGTCGCCGGTTGTCGGTGAAGTGGACGTGCTGGGCGCCATGTCCGCGCCGCGGCTTGACCACCAGCTCCGTGCCGTCGGGGACTTGGTCGAGGGTGTCTCCCCACCAGGAGCGGGGGGTGGGCACGCCGTGCTCGGTGAGAGCCTGGTGGAAGGCTGCCTTGTCGACGCACGCGTGTACGGACGCGGGCTCAGGGAGCCACAGGTGCACCCCGGCCTCATCCAGGCGCTCGGCCATGCGCAGCAGCGGCGCAAGGTCGTTCTCGATGGCCGGCACGATTGCGTCGACCTTGAGGTCCCGGCACAGCTCGTCCAGACGCGCGCAGTAGCCGGGGTCGTCGGCCGGCGGTATGAGCTGAGGGCGGACGCAGGGGAGGAGGAAGCCGTGTGCGAGCGGGTTGGCGTCGGCGGCGACGACGTGGTGGCCCAGGCGGGTGAGGCTGCGGGCGAGCCCGAATCCGGGGTTGGCGCCGACGCCGGTGACGAGAATCCTGCGCGGTTCGATCTGGTCAGTGGCCACGGGGCATCTCCAGCGGGGCGAGCATCGGGCGGCCGGTCGGCAGGACGGTGCGCGGGCCGGCGGTCGCGAGCGGGGCCCAGCGGTCGGGGTTGCGGCGGTACCACTCGGCGGTCTCCGCGAGGGCGTCATCCAGGCGCCGCTGCGGCCGGTAGCCGAGCTGGTCACGGGCCTTGGTCCAGTCGATCGCATACCGTATGTCGTTCGCCGGACGGTCGGGGACATAGATGACCGCGTCCCAGGTGGCCCCGCAGAGGTCCAGCAGGTAGCCGGTCAGCTCCCTGCTCGTCAGGTCGGTGCCGCCGCCGAGGTTGTAGACCTCGCCCGGGGAGCCGTCGCGCATGACGGCTTCGATGCCACGGCAGTTGTCCGTCACATGCAGCCAGTTGCGTACGTGCTGCCCCCGGCCGTGCAGGGTGACCGGCTCACCGCGCAGCAGACGGGTGACGAACAGCGGGATGATCTTCTCCGGGTACTGGGCGGGCCCGAAGTTGTTCGATGAGCGGGTCACGGACACGGGAAGCCCGTAGGTGCGGTACGCGCTCAGGGCGATCAGGTCGCCGGCGGCCTTGGACGCGGCGTAGGGCACCGTGGGACGCAGCGGATGGTCCTCCGTCGCCACGCCCTCCGGCAGCGGTCCGTACACCTCGTCCGTGGAGACGTGCACGAACCGTTCGACCCCGTGCCGGGACGCCGCGGCCGTCAGGACCTGCGTGCCCAGCACGTTCGTCTCGACAAACAGCCCTCCTCCCGCGAGCGAGCGGTCCACGTGGGACTCGGCAGCGAAGTGCACGACATGGGTGTGTCCGGCCATGAGCGATTCGACGAGCGTGGCATCGACGACGCTGCCGTGGACGAACGCCAACCGCGAGTCCAGGAACGCCTCTCCTAGGTTTTCGACATGGCCGGCGTACGTGAGAGCGTCCAGCACAGTGACCCTGGCGACGTCGTCGGCCCGCAGCAGAGCCTTGACGTAGTGAGAGCCGATGAACCCGGCGCCCCCGGTCACGAGCACAGTGAGCATGGGCATGGTCCCTTCCCTGCGGCGCAGGACGGGCCGGAGCAGCCCCGGACCCGAACATCCGCGCGCGGGGCACGGACCGTTCCTGCACGCGTAGCGGCTTGGCACCCCAGAACTGGAGTGCGGTGACCGCATGGAACCGCTTCGCCACCGCCGGCACAGGCTCATAAAGGGGGCTCACAACGGCAAATCACCCAAACCACCGGGCTCGCGGCCGTACGCTCCCCCTACCCGACTGGTCCCGCGGGCGGTGTACCGGCGGGACCCGGTTACCAGGGAGGCGTCTGACATGAGGCTCGGTGACCGTCCGGCCAGGACCGCGAACGAAGCCCTGGCCCACGTGATCGAGGCGGCCGGGACGAGCCATCACGCACTGGCACGCCGTGTCAACGAACTGGCCGGGCAGGCAGGGCTCGCCGTCTCCTACACCCACACCAGTGTCACGAACTGGACCCGGCGCGGCATGAGCCCCCGCCCGCCAGTCCCCGCGTTCATCGCGCAGGCGCTCGCAGAACGCTTGGGACGGCCGGTCGACCCGGTGGAGATCGGCATGACCGCGATACGCGAGAGCCCCGACCGTCTCGGCCTGGACTTTCCCCGTGACGCACACGACGCCGTCCGTACCGCCACCAGATTCTGGAGCACCACCATGCACCGCCGTACCTTCGTCACCGGCGCCTTCGCCGTCAGCGCCTACAGCACACCAGTCACCCGGTGGCTCGCCGTCCCTGCCGACGCCGACGCCGCTCGCTCCGGCGGACACCGCGTCGGCCGCCACGACCTGGACGCACTGTGGGCCGCCGCCGCCGAAGCCAAACGCTGGGACTCGAAGTACGGCGGCGGCGCCCGGAAGGCATCCATGGTCTCCGCGTTCCTGGCCCAGCGAGCCGTCCCCCTCCTGCACGGCGACTACACGGACGCCGTGGGCAGAGAACTGTTCGCGGGCACCGCCGAACTGGCCCGGGTCACCGGATGGAGCGCACTCGACATGGGCCACCACGCCCTTGCCCAGCGGCACTTCGTCCAAGCCCTTCGCATGGCCCGCGCCGGGGGCAGCCTGGACACCGGCTGCCACGTCCTCGCCACCATGGCCCTCCAGACCACCCTGCGCGGCTACCCCGGCGAGGCCGTCGACATGGCCCAGGGCGCTTATGACCGCGCTCGCCACCGTGCGGCCCCGCGCGTCCTCGCCTTCGCCAAACTCATCGAGGCCCGAGCACATGCCCGCCTTGGCGACGCCCGCCCGGCCGCTGCCGCGCTCGGCGCCTCCGAACAACTCCTCGACCGCGCCGAGACCTCCCCCGGTGACGAACCCGAATGGATCAGCTACTACACGCCGGTGCGCATGGCCGCCGACGCCGTGGAGATCCACCGCGACCTCGGCCTGCCGGCCGCCGCCCTGCGCTGGAACGACCGGGCCGGCAGCATGTCCGCGCACGACTTCACCCGCTCTGTCGGCCTGCGCATGACCGTCCTGGCCACCACACACCTTCAAAAACGTGACCTTGACCAAGCCCTGGCACACGGGCAGCGCGCCTTCACCATCCTCAGACACGTACGGTCCACCCGCGCCGCCGACTACCTCCGCGACGTCGTACGAGCCATGGCACCCTGGCACCGCGACCCCCGGGTCATCGAACTCTCCCACCGCGCTCACACGATGGCCCTGGGCTCCTGAAGCCCCAGCGGGAACGACAGCGCCGCCGCTCCAGGGAGGTCCCCAAGTCACGGAGAGGTATCCATGCGACTACGGGGGGAGCGGCGGCGCTGTTGGTGGGGGTGTTGGGGGTGGTTACGGGAGGGCGTGGACGTGGGGGCCCACGCCGTTCGACCACGTGTTGCCCGCTGTGGCGTCCCAGTTGGTGGACCAGGTCATCGCGCCGCGGAGGTCCGGGTAGGTCCTCGACGGTTTGAAGGTGCCGCAGTTGGTGCCCTTGGTGAGGCAGTCGAGGGCGTTGTTCACGATCGTCGGGGAGATGTAGCCGCTGCCCGCCGCGCGGGTCGACGCGGGGGTGCCGAGGCCGACCTGGGACGGGGCGAGGCCGCCCTCCAACTGGATGCAGGCAAGCGCGGTGAGGAAGTCCACCGAGCCCTGGCCGTACACCTTGCCGTCGCAGCCGAGCATCGTGCCGCTGTTGTAGTACTGCATGTTGACGACGGTCAGGATGTCCTTGATGTTCAGCGCCGTCTTGAAGTACTCGTTCGACGTCGACTGCATGTCGATCGTCTGCGGGGCCATCGTGATGATGAGCGACGAGCCTGCCTTGGACGACAGCGAGCGCAGTGCCTGGGTCATGTACGTCGCGTTGAGGCCGTTCTCCAGATCGATGTCGACCCCGTCGAAGCCGTACGTCTGCATCAGGGAGTAGACGGAGTTCGCGAAGTTCGTCGCCGATGCCGCGTCGTTCACGCGGACCGTGCCCGTCTCGCCGCCCACCGAGATGATGACCTTCTTGCCCGCCGCCTTCTTCGCCGCCACGTCGGCCTTGAACTGGTCGACCGTGTACCCGCCGAGGCCCGCCGAGTCGAGGTTGAACGTCACCGCGCCCGGCGTCGCCGTCGCGTCCGCGAAGGCCACCGCGATGATGTCGTACTGGGACTGCACCTGCGACAGGCGCTGGACCGTCGCGCCGTTGTTGAAGTTCTGCCAGTAGCCCGTCACGGCGTGCTTCGGGAGGTTCCCGCCGCCCCCGCCGCCCGTCGCCGTCCGCCCGCTCACGGCCGCCGACTTCGGCGACTCACCGGCCGCGTTCGTGGCGGTGACCTGGAAGGAGTACGACGTGTCCGCCGCCAGCCCCGTCACCGTCGCCGACGTACCCGACACGGCCAGGACCTTCGTACCGTCCCGGTAGACGTTGTAGCCCGTCGCGCCCGTCACCGTGTTCCAGGAGAGGGAGATCGAGGAGGAAGTGGTGGTTCCCACCGCCGGGGTCGCGGGGGCCGACGGGATCGTCGGGGTCGGGTCGCCGCCACCGCCGCCGTCCGGGCCGAACACCGAGATGTCGTCGGCGTAGTACGCGGCCGTGCCGTACCAGCCGTGCGTGTACAGCGTCACGGACGTCGTGGACGCGCCCGTCGTGAAGGTCGTCGACAGTTGCTTCCAGGACGCCGAGTCCGGTGTCCAGGTCGACACGTCCGTGGTGCCCGTGCCGCTCGCGCCGAGGTAGGCGTAACCGCCCTGCACCCAGGCGCTCACCGTGTACGTCGAACTGGGCTTCACGGCGACCGTCTGCGAGCAGCGGGCGTTGTCCTGCCCGGCGGGCGTCGCCTTCAGCGCGGCCGAACCGCCGTGCACCGGCGAGGACACGGTCGTGCCGCTGTTCGCGGAACACGTCCAGTTGGCGAGACCCGACTCGAAGCCGGCGTTCTTGGCGTTGTTGATGTCCGCTGCGGCGGCGTCCGTGGCGAGTCCGGTGAGCGTGAGCGCGGACGCGGCGAGGACGGCGGCCAGCGCGCCGGCCCAGGTTCTTCTGACTCTGCCGGACAGGGTGGATCGGCGGTCCATTACGGCCTCCGTGGGGGTGGTGAACGGGGCTCTCCCGCGTGGGGCACGGGAACGCCCCGGGGGGCATCGGCAAGTGCGGCAACGTGCGGAACGGTGGCCACCGTTGGCGTACAAGCTGGTCCAGACCAATTCGGTTGTCAAGACCTCTGGCGTCAACCGAGGTCTTCATTTCGGGTGTCCAGTGGGTGAGTTGCGGCCTGAGTCGCGGCCTGAGTCGCGGACCGCCCCGACAGGCCCCCATTCACGCTGTGTTGATCAGCTTCCTACCGGCGGTGAGGTCATCTGATGAGATCGGGTGTTGAGCGGGCCACGCCGTGGATATGGTGCATATGCAGGAGGACGTCACGGAGGACGTCACAGGGGCGATGCGCGGTGGTCGTCGACCACGCCGTCAGAGGGACCAGAAGGATTCGGGGGTGTGCCGCGTGCCGACCGCCATAGCCGTCACGAGCCCGGACCTCGTGCTGCCCTCACCGGACCGGCACACCCCGTCCGCGGCCGTCCTCCAGTCCGCCGTACGGGCCGACCGCACCGCCGATCGCAAGGGCGCCGCCGCCAAACAGGGCAAGGCGCCCCCGGGTTACACCCTCGACCAGTCACTCGCCGAGATGCACACCCTCATCGAGCACCACGGCTACGTGATCGTCCTGTGCCCCGCGTCCGCGCCCGACACCGTCCTGCACCGCCTGCACACCGTCCGCTCCGTCCTGGAGAGCGACCGCATCGCCCTGCTGAGGCCCGATCTGCCGCCGCTCGGCCTCGCCGTCCTCGCCCTCCAGCTCCGCCAGCTCTCCATCTGCGACTTCAGCCCCGGCGTCCTCGCCTCCGCCGCCCGGCTGCTCGCCCACTACATCTACGCGGGCGCCCTCCTCGGCTCCGTCGCCAGACTCGACCGGGTCCCCGTCGGCCTCAAGGCGCACGCCAAGTCCTGGGTGCCCGGCAGCCAGTTCGCCGTCCTCGCGACCCCGCAGCCCGAACTCGTCCGGGTCTCCGGATCGGGCGCCGGGACGCGCGGCGCGGGCGGCGCCCCCGCCGAACCGGCCCTGTCCGGACCCGCCTTCGGCACCCGCCTGTTCACCGCGCCAGGCCAGCTCACCACGGACTGGGTCACCTCGGCGCTCGCCCCCGCCTGGCGCGTCCAGGGCGTCACCGAGACCCGGCTGCCCGCCGAGTCCGCACGCTGGTGGGCCACCGGCCGCCTCGTCGAATTCGCCGCCGCCATCCCCGACATCTCCGTCCTCTACCAGCTCGTGTCGTCCGTCCGGCGCGAACGGTGTCACTGGTGCGGCCTGGAACTCATCGGCGACCGCTGCGGGTTCTGCTCCGCACCACTCGCGCCCCTGCCCGAACGGATCCCGGCGGTCGCCGTCCGCCGCGCCGGTCCCGGTCCCGGTCCCGGTTCGGGTTCCGGTCTCGCGGGGGGCGTACGCGGCATGTCACCCGCCGTACGGGCCCCCGTACAAGCCCCCGACGCGCGCCCACCAGGGGCGCCCCGCGCCCTGCCTCCCGGAACCACCTGACTCCGGCCGCGACAGGACACCCCTCCCGTGAGCCTGCCCACCACCCGTCACCACTCGCCCCGATCGAGGTAGTCCGGCCATGAACTCACGCCAGCGCCGTGGCGTCATCCTGCTGGTTCTCTCGGTGCTGTGCGCCCTCGGCGCCTTCGCCGGAGTCCTCGCGGTGATCCGCGACGTGAACTCCAAGGTCGGCCCGGAGGTCACGGCGTACCGCCTCAAGAGCGACATCGCGCCCTACAAGGAGCTGAGCGCGGGCCAGTTCGAGAAGATCGAGATGCCCGAACGGTGGCTCTCCTCGAACGCCGTCACCAGCCTCGCCCAGATCCGAGGCAAGATCGCCGTCACCCAGCTCCGCAAAGGCTCCCTGCTCCAGACCGACATGATCGTGGCCCGCCCCCAACTCGCCCCGGGTCAGCAGGAGATCGCCATCATGATCGACGCGGCCACCGGAGTAGCCGGAAAGATCACCCCCGGCTCCACGGTCAACATCTACGCCACCTTCAAGGCCCCCAACGACAAGACCAAGGACCAGTCGAAGGTCATCGTCGCGAACGCCAAGGTCATCGACGTCGGCAAGCTCACCCCGTTCGACCCGGGCCAGGACAGCCGCAGCCGCCAGACCACCGAGGCCGTGCCGATCACCTTCGCGCTCGACACCGGCGACGCCCAGCGCGTCGCCTTCGCCGAGTCCTTCGCCACCCACGTCCGGCTCGCCCTCGTCGCCCCCGGCGGCGACGCGACCGTACCGCCCGGCGACCGCACGTACACCCTCGACGAGGACAGGTAGGAGGCCCGGCATGGGTCGTCGCCGTTACGGGCCCGCGCGGACGCGAGTCGGGCCCGGGGGTACGGGAGCGCGCCCGATGGGTACGCGGACGGGTGTGCGAAGTGGCGTGATGGACGCGGATGGCGGGGCGTCCCGGGCGGCCGGAGGTTCGGTATGAGTGTGCGCGTACTGCCCGCCGTGCCGGACCTGGAGTCCGCGCGCGCCCTGTCGACCCTGCTGAGCCAGCTCCCCGACGCCGAACCCGCCCTGCCCGTCGCCGACTCCACGGCCCTCCTCGACACCCTCGGCCGGCTCGCCGCCGAATCCCTCGACGAGGTGCCCGAGGTCGTCCTCGTCCACGAGCGCATCGGGCCCGTGCCCGCGCTCGACCTCATCCGCGAACTCGTCCTCCGCTTCCCCGCGGTCGGCGTCGTCCTCATCACCGCCGACACCAGCACCGGCGTCCTCACCGCCGCCATGGACTCCGGCGCCCGCGGCATCGTCGGCCTCCCTCTCGGGTACGACGCGCTGGTCGAACGGGTGCACGCGGCGGCGGCCTGGTCCGGCGGGATGCGGCGCCACCTCGGCAGCGGCGGCGAGGGCCTGTACGCGGGACCCGGCGGGACCCTTGTCACGGTCACCGGAGCCAAGGGCGGCGTCGGCACCACCCTCACCTCCGTCCAACTCGCCCTCGCCGCACGGGCGTCGGGCCACAGCGTCGCCGTACTCGACCTGGACCTCCAGTCCGGCGACATCGCGTCGTACCTCGACGTCCAGTTCCGCCGCTCCGTCGCCGACCTCGCCTCGATCAGCGACATCACACCCCGCGTACTCCAGGAGGCCGTGTACACGCACGAGACCGGGCTCGGCCTGCTCCTCGCGCCCGCCGAGGGAGAGCGCGGCGAAGAGGTCACCGACCGGGTCGCCCGGCAGGTGCTCGCCGCGCTGCGCAGCCGGTACGAGATCGTCGTCGTGGACTGCGGCTCCCAGATGAGCGCCGCCAACGCCGTCGCCGTCGAACTCGCCGACCAGGCGCTCCTCGTGGTCACCCCGGACGTGATCGCGGTCCGCGCGGCCAAGCGGATGGTACGGCTGTGGGACCGGCTCCAGATCCGCAAGGCGGAGGAGACGGTGACCGTGCTCAACCGCCACGCACGCGGTACGGAGATCCAGGCGGCGCTGATCGAACGGGTCACCGGGACCCGGGTCGCCCGTACCGCCGTGCCGTCCCACTTCAAGGAACTCCAGTCCGCCGTGGACGCGGGGCGGATGCAGGACCTGGACAGCCGGTCCACGGTGAAACAGGCGCTGTGGGGGCTGGCGGGGGAGCTGGGCCTCGTGGCGACATCCGATGAGCCGCCGGCCGGGGGACGCCGCAAACGCGCCGCCCTCGACCGTGGAGCGGTCACGCTGGAGTTCGCGGGCATGTTCCCGCTGCTGCTCGTCGTGATGGCGATCCTGTGGCAGTGCGCGCTATGGGGTTACACGTTCTCGCTGGCCGGGAACGCGGCGGACGAGGGCGCCCGCGCGGCCGTCGCCGCCGCCGCGGCGGGAAACGGGGGCCAGGCCGCCTGCGAAACCGCCGCCCGCTCCCACCTCCCGTCCGCCTGGCAGGACGCCACGGTCACCTGCACCCCCCAGGGCCTGGTCTGGCGCGCCCAGGTCCACGCGGACGTCCCCGTCTTCTTCCCCGGCGTGAAAACGGGCTGGAAGGTCGAGGCGAGCGCGGGGGCGGCGACAGAGGGGGGCACTCCGTGAGGGGCGGGAGAGCACCGGCGACCACTTCCCTGAGAGTGCCGGAGGCGGGTCGGGGGGCGGACTTCCGGCAGGGGGCGGGACGTGCCGCGCCCGCCGTGAAGGTGCCCGGCACCTTCGATCCGCCGCAGTGGGGCGCAGCCACGGTCGAGCGATGGGGCGGTGGGGTGCTGGCGGTGATGGTGCCTGGAGTCCTCCTTCCGTCGCCGGGGCGCGCAGTGACTGTTGAGCGGTCCGGTGGTGCGGCGTTCGGTGTGAAGGTGCCGGGCACCTTCGATCCGCCGCAGTGGGGCGCAGCCACGGTTGAGCGATGGGGCGGTGGGGTGCTGGC
>NZ_JBIVUQ010000003.1:244175-629668 GCF_044757265.1 Streptomyces sp. NPDC091292
GGCGGTGATGGTGCCTGGAGCTTTCCTTCCGTCGCCGGGGCGCGCAGTGACTGTTGAGCGGTCCGGTGGTGCGGCGTTCGGTGTGAAGGTGCCCGGTTCCTTCGATCCGCCGCAGTGGGGCGCAGCCACGGTTGAGCGATGGGGCGGTGGGGTGCTGGCGGTGATGGTGCCTGGAGCTTTCCTTCCGTCGCCGGGGCGCGCAGTGACTGTTGAGCGGTCCGGTGGTGCGGCGTTCGGTGTGAAGGTGCCCGGCACCTTCAATCCGCCGCAGCGGCGCTCAGCCATCGTCGAGCGATCCGGCGGTGCCGAGCACGGCTCAAGCTCCGCGCAGCGGTCGGGTGTTGGGTCTGGACGAGTGCAGTGGCCGGGTGTCAGGCTCGACTCAAGCTCCGTGCAGCGGTTGGGTGTTGGTACCGGATCAGGCCGAGCGCAGCGGCCCGCTGCCGAGGCTGGCTCAAGCTCCGTGCAGCGGCCGGTTGTCGGGTCGGGCCGAGCGCAGCGGCCCGGTGTCGAGCCCGGCTCAAGCCCCGCGCAGCGGCCCGGTGCGGCACGATCGTCCGGTACCGGGTCCCGGTCAAGCCCCGCGCAGCGTCTGCGGCCCTCGGGTGACCGAGGCGTCAGTATTCTCGAATTTGTTGGGTTTCTTCCCATTCTTCTCTTCATCGGGCTCGCCACCATCCAGCTCGGCCTCGTCGGGTATGCCGTCAGTCAGGCCGGGTCCGGGGCGCGGGCCGCCGCTCGGGTGCAGTCGCAGGGGGAGGACGGCGCCGCGGCCGGGCTGGCCGCGATGGACGGCCGGCTGAGCGCCCGGGTCGACCCCGGCGGCGGCCCCGGCACCGGCGACACCACCACCGCCACGGTCACCGTCCGCGTCCCCCTCCTGCTCCCGTTCGTCGGCTCCGGCTGGGAAGTCGAGCGCAGCGTGACCATGCCCAACGACCGGAGGGAGTGAGGACCATGAGCCTGAGGTCCCGTATCAACGCCCCCGACGACGGCGGCGGACCCGGCCGCGAGGACGGCCACCTCGTCGCCGTCTACCGCGCGAAACTCCTCGAAGAGATCGACCTCGCCGAGATGTCGTCCCTGGCAGCCGCCGAACGCCGCGTACGCCTCGAACGCGTACTCGGCCACCTCATCAGCCGCGAAGGCCCGGTCCTGTCGACCGCCGAGCGCACCCAGCTCATCCGCCGCGTCGTGGACGAGGCCCTGGGCCTCGGCGTACTCGAACCGCTGCTCGCCGACGCGTCCATCACCGAGATCATGGTCAACGGCCCGGAGTCCATCTTCGTGGAGCGGGCCGGCCGCGTGGAGCAACTGCCCCTGCGCTTCGCGTCGAACGAGCAGCTGATGCAGACCATCGAACGCATCGTCTCCACCGTCAACCGCCGCGTGGACGAGTCCAACCCGATGGTCGACGCCCGCCTCCCCACCGGCGAGCGCGTCAACGTCATCATCCCGCCGCTCTCCCTCACCGGCCCCACCCTCACCATCCGCCGCTTCCCCCGCGCGTACACCCTCCCCGAACTCATCGGCCTCGGCACCCTGGACGAGCAGATGCTGATGCTGCTCTCGGCGTTCGTCCGCGCCCGTTTCAACGTCATCGTCAGCGGCGGAACCGGCTCCGGGAAAACCACCCTGCTCAACGCGCTCTCCGGCCTGATCCCGCCCCGCGAACGCATCATCACCATCGAGGACTCCGCCGAACTCCAGCTCCAGCAGGAACACGTCATCCGCCTGGAGTCCCGGCCCCCGAACGTCGAGGGCAAGGGCCGCGTCACCATCCGCGACCTCGTCCGCAACAGCCTCCGGATGCGCCCCGACCGCATCATCGTCGGCGAGGTCCGCGGCGGCGAGACCCTCGACATGCTCCAGGCCATGTCCACCGGCCATGACGGCTCGCTCGCCACCGTCCACGCCAACACCGCCGAAGACGCGCTGATGCGCCTCCAGACCCTCGGCTCGATGTCCGAGGTGCAGATCCCCTTCGAGGCGCTGAAGGACCAGATCAACTCGGCCGTGGACGTCGTCGTCCAGCTCACCCGGCACATCGACGGCTCCCGCAAGATCGCCGAGGTCGCCCTGCTCGTCTCGCACGGCCGCGAACAGTTCCGTATCGCCACCGTCTCCCGCTTCGTCCCCCGCCCGGTCGCCGCCGACCGCATCGTCCACGGTCACTTCGAACACCTCCCGCTGCCCCGCCCGGTCGCTGAGAAGCTGTACGGCGCGGGCGAACCGATCCCGCCCGCGTTCGGCGTGGTCGAAAGCCTCGACCTCCTCCCGACCCGGCAGGCCATCGGATGAGCCCCCGTGACCCCCGTGACCCGCGTAGCCCCCGTACGCCTCAGCGCGTCCAGAAAGCCACCCCGGCCAGGAGCCCGGCATGACTGACCCCACCCTCCTCGCCCTCGGCGCCACCGTCCTGTGCGGCACCCTCGCCGTCGCCGGCGTGCACAGCTACGCCTCCGGCCGCGCCCAGCGCCAGGCCCTCGTCGACCGGCTCTCCGGCACCGGACCCCTCCGCGGCGCCACCGGCCGCGCACGCCGCTTCGCCGCCGTCGACCGCAGACTGCGCCGCACCCGCCTCGGCCGCGCCATCCAACTGCGCCTCTCGGCGACCGGACTCGACCTGACGGCGGGGGAGTTCTTCACCTACGTCACAGCCGTCGTCGTCGCCCTCTGGCTGATCGCGGCCTCCGTACTCGCCCCCTTCTTCGGCCCGATCGCCGGGCTTGTCGGCGTATGGAGCGCGGTCTTCTTCCTCAACTGGCAGCGCCAGAAACGCATCGAGGCGTTCATCAACCAACTCCCCGACGTGGCACGGCTCCTGGCCAACGCGACCGCCGCCGGACTCGCCCTGCGCACCTCGCTCGCCATGGCGGCGGAGGAGCTGGAGGCCCCGGCAGGTGAGGAACTGTCCATGGTCGCGGACCAGTTGACGATGGGCCGCTCGGTGGACGACGCCCTCGGCGAACTCGCCGCCCGCCTCCCGTCCCGCGAGCTGGTCGTCCTCGTCACCACCCTCGTCCTCGCCAACAAGGCGGGCGGCACCGTCGTCAGCTCGCTGCGGAACCTCACCCAGACCCTGGAGGACCGCAAGGAGACCCGCCGCGAGATCCGCACCATGCTCTCCGAGGTCAACGCCACCGCCTTCACCGTCCCGCTCCTCGGCCTCGGCTCGCTCCTCCTCGTCAACTCCTCGAACGAAGGAGCGCTCGCCCGCGTCACCGGCTCCCCGGTCGGCCAGGCCCTCGTCCTGATCTCCCTCGGCCTCTACGGCGTCGGATTCGTCGTCATCCGCCGCCTCGGCAAGATCGAGGTGTGACCGTGAACACCACACTGGCCGGCCTGCTGCTCGCCTTCGTCACGGGCGCCGCCGTACTCGGCGTCTGCCTCGGCATCCGCATGTACCGCGCGGAGGCCAAACTCCCCGGCGACCTCGCCCTGGCCCTCGAAGTCGGCGCGTCCCGCGTCTCCAAGGCCGACTCCGCCGTCGACCGCCTCGGCATGCGCCTCGCGCCCACCGTGCTGCGGATGATGGGCCGACGGCGGGTCGACGCCAAACGCCGCCGCATCGACATGGCGGGCAACCCGGGCGGCCTCACCCTCGACCGGTACGCGGCCCGCCGCGCCGTCTACGGCATCTTCGGCACCGTCCTCGGCCTGGTCTTCCTCAGCAACGGCCAGACCCTGTTCGCCGCCTTCACCCTCGCCTTCGGCCTGTTCGCCGCAGACGCCCTCATCTGGCAGGCCGTCCGCGAACGCCGCGCCGTCATCGACCGCGTCCTGCCCGACTTCCTCGACGTCCTCGCCGTCGTCGTCTCGGCGGGACTCGGCTTCCGCCAGGCCCTGGACCGGGTCGCCGAGCGGTACGAGGGTCCCTGGGCGGACGAACTCCGTATCACCCTGCGCCAGATGGACATGGGCGTCAGCCGCCGCCAGGCCTTCGACGAACTGCGCCGGCGCAACGAGTCCGAGCAGGTCTCCCAGTTCGTCTCCGCCCTCCAGCAGGGCGAGGAACTCGGCTCCCCGATCGCGGACACCCTCATCCAGATCGCCACCGACATGCGCCGCACCGACGCGCAGAACGCCCGCCGCCGCGCCGCCAAGACCATCCCCAAGGCGACCATGGTCACCCTCGTCTTCATGCTCCCCGCCACGATGATCCTCATCGCCACGGGCATGTTCCTGGGCTCGGGCACCGACTTCGGCTCGATTCTGGGGAGGTGAGGGAGGTGAGGCGACGTTCCGCGACCTCGGCGCTGGCGACCCGGCCCGGCCCCTGGCCGTCCGCCATAGAGGACGACGCGCCCGCGCCCAGCCTCCGTATCCAGCTCAGCGCCCTCCAGGCCCTGTGCCGCCAGGTGTGCGGCGTCCGCCTCGCGATGATCGCCCTCGGCACCCCCTTCGCGACGACCGGCGCCGCCGACGGCGCCCCGCGCTACTTCGTGCTCGCCGCCGCCGTGTTCAGCTTCATGGGCTCGTACGCGATGCTCCGCGACTGGGAGCGCTTCGGCCCGCGCGTCCTCGCCCACCCCACCCTCCTCGGCGCCGACCTGCTCCTCGGCTCGGTCCTCCTGCTCGCCGCGTCCCCGGCGTCCCCCCTCGGCTACGCGGCCGTCTGCACCCCCCTCCTCTCCGGCCTCCTCTACGGCTGGCGCGGCGCCGGAGTCTTCACGGGCATCCAGATCGCCGTCCTCCTGTCGGTCTACCGGGCCTGGGAGCACCGGCCGGGCGCCGGACCCAGCGCCCTGCTCCTGGCCGGGTTCTGCATCGGCGCCGGCATCATCGGCGTCACCCTGCGCAACCTGATCTTCCGCTTCGGCGCGGCGGGCCAGGCGCTCGCCGAGGCCAACGCCCGGCTCGCCGTACGCGACGCCGTCGAGTCCGAACGCGCCCGCCTGGCCCGCGAGATGCACGACTCGGTCGCCAAGACCCTCTACGGCCTGGCGCTGTCGGCCGACGCCCTGGCCGCGTCGGCGGACCGCGAGGACCCGGCGGCGCTGCGCCACCGCGCCGACCTGGTCGCCCGCTCGGCCCGGCACGCCGCCGCCGAGTCCCGCGACCTGCTCGACGGCCTGCGCCGCCACACGGAGGCGGGGAGCGAAGACGCGGTCGACCTGTTGTCGGAACTAGGTCTGCGCGCCGAGGACTTCACGACCCGTACGGGGATACGGACCCGGGTCGTGCGGACCGGCGCCGACCGGGCATTGCTGCCCGGGTGGGCGGCGCGTGAGGTGCTGACGATCGTGGACGAGGCGCTGGAGAACACACGGCGGCACGCGGCGGCGACCCGGGTGGAGATCTCCCTCGCCGGCACGGGCGCCGACGACCTGACCCTGACCGTCACGGACGACGGCCCCGGCTTGCCACCCGACTCCACCCTCGCCGCCCTGCGCGCCGACGGCCACTACGGCCTGATCGGCATGGCGGAACGGGCCGCCGCGCTGGGCGGGGTGCTGACGTACGGCGGTGGCGGCGACGGTGGCTTTGGCGGTCCGGGCGAGGGGCGTGTGCCGGGCACGGCGGTCACGTTGACCCTGACGGCGCCGAGGGGGTCGAGATCCCATGCCGGATGAGGAGGCCGAAGGGGCGCTGCGGGTCGTGGTCGCGGACGACAACCCGGTCGTAAGGGCCGGGCTCACCGCGCTGCTCGACGGCCGGGCGGGCATCCGGGTGGTCGCCGAGGCGGCCGACGGCGCGGGTGCGGTGGCGGCGGTACGGCGGTGCCGTCCCGACGTCCTCCTCCTGGACGTCCGGATGCCCGGCACGGACGGCCTGGCGGCACTGTCGGCGCTGGCGGGTCGGGTACCGGTGCTGATGCTGACGTACAGCGGGGACGCGGGGACGGTCCGGGAGGCGGTGCGGCTGGGGGCGCGGGGGTATCTGGTGCACGGGGAGTTCACGGCCGGGGAACTGGTGGCGGCGGTGCGGTGGATGAGGGACGGCAGGGGTACGTTCACGCCGACGGCGCGGGATGCGTTGCTGGAGCGGAGGGTGGCGCGGGGGTCGAGTGTCGGGGATCCCCTTATGGTTGGCGGGACTTCGCCGGTGGTGACGTCGATAGCTTCGCAAATGCAACGGGTTGTGGGACAGTTGGAGAGGGCTGGCGAAGGGGACAGGTCGGCGGACCGCTCAAACCACTCGCCACGGTGGGACCGGCGTGCGTACGGCCTGAGTTCTCGGGAGGTGGAGGTCATGGATCTCATCGCGTCCGGCATGAACAACCGGCAGATCGCCGCGGCCTGCTTCATCAGCGAGAAGACGGTCAAGAACCACATCAACCGGATCTTCGCGAAGGTGCAGTGCGTGAGCCGCAGCGAGGCGATAGCGCGGTGGCTGGGCACGGCACACGCGGCAGTGGGGGAGGCGAACCCACGATGACCCGCCACAACGACCCGCCACAAACCGGCCAACTTCCCCCACGGGGGGAGGGTTGGGCCCCTGGACCCACGAGGGAGACTTACTTCATCGCTTACGTTGCCGTGGTCGGCAGTCTGACCGGCCGGAGGGAAAGGACGCGCGATGACGACACGGCTGAGCCGGTGGGCGGGCAGGGTAACCACACGAACCCGGGGACGGAACCGGGACGCGGGCGCGGGGTTCGTGGAGTATGCGGGGTTGTTGATCATCATTGCGGGGATCTTTACGCTGATCGACCAGATCGGTCTCGACGGAATGATCTCGGGCGCGATCCGTACGGCCGTCACGTCCGTCATCGGAGGCTGACTCGGAGTCGTCTGCGATGCGATCGAGGGCAAACCCTTCCGATCTACATTTGGTTGTCGGGGATTCTGCTCTTCGTCGCGTTCGCCTTCTTCGCCTTCGCCCAGGCGGCCTCGGCCCGCAGTGGCGCCCAGTCAGCGGCGGACGCGGCAGCCCTGGCCGCGGCGCAGGACGCTCGTGAGGAACTGGTGCTCGGTCTGGAGACGGCGATAGGGAACGCGGACGCCGACTGGCTCGACTGGCTGGATGGCGACCTCTTCCCGGGGAACGGTGCCGATGCCGCCGCCCGACGCCTGGCGGCACAGAACGACTCGGCGGTCCAAGGCGCCGCGCAACGCGTCGTCGTGAACGGCTATCCCGGCTACCGGGTGGAGATCAAGACCAACTACACGGTCGGAGATTCCATCATCCCTGGCACGGAGTCGATGCGAGCCAAGGCTCATGCCCAGGCCGTCATCAAGCCACGTTGCGACTTCGACCTCGAAGCCGACCCGAAGAAGCCCGTCGTGCTGGACTGTGACGGCGAAACCATCGACATCGATCCCGGGGACTTCCGGCCGGACGATCTGCCCGAGGCGTCCGTCCTGTTCTCCGTATATCTGGCCGAGTGAAAGGAAGCCCCACCGATGAACTTCCGGCACAGCAGGAAGGGCCACAGGGCGGTGACGGCCGCGGCTCTCACGACCGGGCTGGTCCTCACCATGGCCGGCTGTGGCGGTGGAGGTGGCGACGATCCGAAGGACAGCGGCGGCTCGTCCTCGTCAGAGCCGGCCAAGGGCGGCGACGGAGAGAAGGACAGCCCGTCCCCTTCGGCCGGCACCGATCAGATCGTGGCGGAGGTGCGGGGGGAGAACGGCATCACCCTCACCGTCACTTCTGCGGTTCGCGACCCCGGCGGCTTCCTGACCCTCTCCGGCAAAGTGACCAACGGGAGCGGCAAGTTCTGGGTGGCTGCGAACTGGCGGGGCGACGAGCGCGAACTGAGCCCGAACGGCGCCTCCATGGCCGGAGCTTCCGTCGTGGACAGCGCGGGCAAGAAGAAGTACCTCGTACTCAGGGACACTCAGGGTCGATGCCTCTGCACGAAGTTCGAGGGAGGGGGTGTCGACGGAGGGCAGTCGGCCGACTGGTACGCGCAGTTCCCCGCCCCGCCGAAGAGCACGACGAAGGTGGACTTTCAGGTCGGTGCCATGCCGCCGGCCTCTCTGGAGATCTCAGATGGCCAGTAACCAGATGTCCCCGCGCCCCACAACTGCCGGACTCGCCGCCGTGGTCCTCCTCACGACCCTGACCGTGGGCGGCATCGGTGTCGGATCCGCCCAAGCCGACGACCCCACCCCCGGCGCACCCCCGGGCAGCGTCACCAGTGCCGTTCCGCCCGAGGTGGATGCCAACAGTCCGGGGCTGCGGTTGGCGGACGGGGCGACTCTGGCGGATGTCAAGGTGCTCGACATCAAGTCCGTCGTGGAGGACCTCGGCGGTGAGGAACGCCGCGAGGACACCAACCAGGACGTGAAGTTCGCGCTCCAGGCCGAGGTCCTGTTCCCCAAGGACAGCAGCACACTCAACCCGGACGCCCGATCCCGTATCCGCGCCATCGCCGACGAGATCAAGAGCCAGCGGGCCACGAACATCCGCGTGTTCGGCTTCACGGACGACCTCGGCTCCTACGAGCACGGCAAGGTGCTGTCGAAGAAGCGGGCCGACGCCGTCCACGACGCGCTGGCCGCCGACCTCGGCCCCGAGATCACCTACGAGGTCCGCGGATACAGCGAGGACTACCCCATCGCCGACAACACCTCCGAACAGGGCCGCAGGAAGAACCGCCGGGTGGAGGTCTCCTTCCCCCGCGGCGAACAGCCGGCGAGCGAGAGCGGAGGCGACACCGCCGCCGGATCCAGCACCCCCTGACCACAGTCCGCCGTCGTCACCCCGGCCGATGGTCCCCCGTCGCGCCGTCGATCAGCTCCCGCATGACATCGGCATGCCCCGCGTGCCGTGCCGTCTCCTCCACCATGTGCAGCAGCACCCACCGCATCGACACCGTCGCCCCGTGCCACGCCGTCCCCAGCGCGTCCAGCCCCGTCTCCTCGATGGCGGCGTCGGCGGCGGCGCGGGCCCGGCCGTAGAACGCGAGGATCTGTTCCGGTGTCTCGTCCGGGCCGAGCGCCATGTCCTCGGTCTCCGCGTCGAACCAGAGCGGCTCGTGTGCCCGCCCGAACGTCTCGCAGAACCACCCGTACTCGACCGTCGCCAGATGCTTCACCAAGCCGATCAGCGTCAGCCCGGACGGCAGGACCGTCCGCCGCAACTGTTCGTCGTCCAGCCCTTCGAGCTTCCACAGCACCGCGTCCCGATGGCGGTCCAGGCTCACCTGCAGGCTTTCCTTCTCGCCGCCGGTGTAGGGCACCCGTTGCGTCTGTTTCGTCATGCCCGGAACGTAACAGCGGCCTCTGACATCCACCCGGCGATAAACGGTTCGCCAGGTCACGGCGCCCCTGGGACCATCGGAGCATGACCCGTACGCCCCCCGCGCCCCGTACCTTCGACGACCTCGTCGCCGAAGCCGCCGCCGCGCCCGTCGAGGGGTGGGACTTCTCCTGGTTCGACGGCCGGGCCACCGAGGAGCGCCCGTCCTGGGGGTACGCCGGGCTGATGGCCGGGCGCCTCGCCCGTGCGACGGCCGCCCTCGACATCCAGACCGGCGGCGGCGAAGTCCTCGCCTCCGCGCCCGCGCTGCCGCCCCTGACCGCCGCCACGGAGGCCTGGCCGCCGAACGTCGCCCGCGCCACCGCCCTGCTCGCCCCGCGCGGCGTGGTCGTCGTCGCCTCGCCCGAGGACGCACCGCTGCCCTTCGCGGACGGCGCGTTCGACCTCGTCGTGAGCCGCCACCCGGTCAGGGCGCACTGGCCGGAGATCGCCCGGGTCCTGCGACCCGGCGGCGGCTATCTCTCGCAGGAGGTCGGACCGGCGAGCGTCTTCGAGGTCGTCGAGTACTTCCTCGGCCCGCAGCCCGAGGCCACCCGTACCGCACGCGACCCCGGGCGGGCCCGCCGCGACGCCGAGGCGGCCGGTCTCCGGATCACCGATCTGCGCGCCGAGCGGCTGCGGATCGAGTTCCTCGACATCGGCGCGGTCGTCCACTTCCTGCGCAAGGTCATTTGGATGGTGCCTGACTTCACGGTCGAGCGGTACCGGGTGCGGCTGCGTGAGCTGCATGAACGGATCGTGGCCGAGGGCCCGTTCGTGGCCCACAGCAGCCGCTTCCTGATCGAGGCCCACAAGCCGGAGTGACGTAGGGGCGCCTGTCACGGGTTACGCGTGTGCCCCCACCGTCACCTCGCCCACCACCAACTCCGGTACCGCCTCCATCACTTCCCCCACCCGCGCGACCTCCGCCGCCAGCTCCCGTTCCTGGGCCGCCGTCAGCCGGTCCAGGGGCTCCACCGTGACCGTCGCCCTGCGGCCCCTGCGCCGCTGGTGCCAGACCCCCGCGACCTCCCCGTCGACCAGGAGCAGCGGAAAGTTCCCGGCCTGCCCGCCCGCGAGGGCCCGTACGGAGGCCCGGCCGGGGAAGAGCCGCGCGCGGGGGTGGCAGGCGATGCCGTACGCGTCGAAGTACGGCAGCAGCCGCACCCCAGGCACCCCACCCACCGCGCCCGCCGCCTCCTCCTCCGGGAAGTCCGTGTCACCGGCCGCCACCCACGCCGTCCCGCCGCCCGGCACCGGCTCGAAGGGGACCGGTTCGATCGCGCCGGCGACGGCCAGCGACGCGAACAGCTTTCCGGTCCACCCCTGCGGCGCCGCCGCCCACCGGGCGAAGTCGTGGGCGGTGGCGGGCCCGTAGGCGTACAGATAGCGGCGTACGTACGCGGCGACCGCCTCGTCCCGGGGCAGCGGGTCGTGGTGCGGCGGGCGGGTGTACGTGGCCTTGCGGCCCCGGTCGGGTGCGAAGCAGAGGGCGCCGCGCTGGCCGGCGAGGTGCATGACCTGCCGCCAGCGCGGCCACATCCCCTGGAACGCGGGCATCACCAGGTCACCGGCCCACGCCCCGGTACGCGCCACCACCTCGTCGCCCAGTTCGTCGGCGGTGAGCCGGGCCCCGTCGAGCGCGTCGCCGATCGCCGCGACGACCTGCTCGCTCTGCTCGGGCGACATCCGCACCCCGGACGCGAACGAACCCTTCGGCGGGATCGCGGGCAACGCGGCCGACCAGAAGGGGAGTTCGGCGGCGGGCAACAGATGCAGGGTGCCGCGCGGGCCGAAGGTCTTCACGAGGGTGCCGTCCGTCCACAGCGCGTCGCGGACGTTCTGCCGGGTCACGCCGTCCATGCGGACGCCGAGGGAGATCTCCGCCGCGGACATCACCTGCGCGTGCACGCCGAGCATCGCGCCCGCCACCTCGGCAACCGTCGTGTCCTCGGTGGCGCGGATCCGCAGGAACTGGCGTGCGGCGCGCCGGGCCCCGGCCCGCGCCCATGTGATCGTCGGTGTCATGAACGCGAGGCTAGGCACCGATTAGGCCGAGTTCTGTCCGCATTGCCGACACTGACAGACACTGGCAGGTACTGCCCGGCGGTACGTGGCCGGTGACCGGAAGCAGCTTCGGCAGTACTGTCGATCCGGTAAGCGTGGTGCGTGGGCGAGGAGTTGGAGGGGTTGGGGATGGCCAAGGGCAAGGGTCCGTACAGCTGTGGTCTCGACGCCGCCGTCGATGTCGTCGGCGGGAAGTGGAAGCCGATGATCCTGTGGGCGCTGTACGCGGGCGAAACGCTCCGGTTCGGGGAGCTGCGCCGCGCCGTGAGCGGGGTCAGCGAGAAGATGCTGATCCAGCAGTTGCGGGAGCTGGAGGCCGACGGGATCGTGCACCGCGAGGTGTACCGGGAGGTCCCGCCGAAGGTGGAGTACTCGCTGACCGATCTCGGCGAGCAGCTCAACACGGCGCTGATTCCGCTCGGGCTGTGGGGGGAGCGGCACATGGACGAGGTCGTCGCCCGCAAGCACCCGCACCACACCCCGGCCTGAACGGGCCTTGACCGGCCTGGACCGGCCTGAACGGGGTGCCCGATGGCCGGAAATCTCACTCACCGGGCCGCCGCCGAACCGCCCCGCGCGCACCAACCGCACCACCCGCCCCGGAGGGCGTTTTCCGTATCGTTATCGAGCCTGGCTCGCATCAGGGCGCGGCTCCACGTAAGTTCAGACCAAGGTTATTCGCGTCAGCAAAGCTGCGCGGGCGGTACCGCGCAGTGGAGGGGGCTGCGCGGTGCCGGAACAGAGCCAGGGCCGTGCAGGGCCGGTGCCAGATCAGTTTTCGGCCATCTTCAGACGGGTTCCCGGGGTCAGCCCCCAGCCCCTCATGGCCCCCGCCTCGGCCTCCAGGACGTACCGCGCCCGCAGTCGCGGGAGACCGATCCGCCCCGGGCGCATGGTCCGTACGGAGAGCACTCCCAAGTCGCGGTCCAGATGGGCCACATCGATCGCGAACCGCATCCCCAGGGTGTGCACCGACCGCGTCCTGGTCAGCAGAAGTGCCCCGTCGATGCCCGTACGCCCCAGCAGCCCCCGGCGGCGCGCCGCACCCGTCCCCGCGATCTCCAGCGGGACCGCCGCCGCGCGCCCCGGCACCACAAAGCTCGTCGCCACACAGGGGAGGCTAGCCCGCCCGAGCGAGTCCCCCGTCAAGCGGACGTCCCCCCTCGCCTCACCCGGGAGGAGTACGGCACGCGCGTACGACACGCCGGCGCTTCACCCCCGCGCACCGGCGGTTTCACCGGCCGGAACCCGTCTGTCGCGCGCCCTGTGGCGTTGCCGGACGGTAGCGGAGAGTAGTTGTCCGGCGGTGATGCGCGCAGCATCACTTACGAAGGGTTATGGTGGAAACCCCCCCTCGGGCCGGTCCGTCTCCCCCCCCACGGACCGGCCCGTTTTTCTGCCCAGGCCCGCGGGGAAGGTTCCCGGGTTCCTGGAAGTGCCCGCCGTCCCGGGTTATTCGAAGGGCCCGTCCCGGGTTGCTCGAAGGGCCGGCCCTTCGAATCCGCCGCAACGGCGCTCAGCCACCCCACACCTGACCGGCGGTGCCAAGCCCACCTCGCCCCCGCCCCCCGGGAAGACTGAAGGGCGGAGCCCTTCAGAACGGAGCAGCGGCCCCCACCCGACGGCGCCCGACCCACCGGTCCACCGCCGGAGGCACTAGCGGCGACCCGCCCAAATATTCGTCCCCGGCGTAGACACCGCGAACGTGTCGATCTCCGCCAGTTCCTCGTCCGTCAGCTTCGGGCCCGCGAGCGCCGCCACGTTCGCCTCCAGTTGCGCCACGCTCGACGCGCCGATCAGGGCCGACGTCATCCGCTCGTCCCGCAGCACCCACGTGAGGGCGAGCTGGGCCAGGGACTGGCCCCGGCGGGTCGCGATCGCGTTCAGACCGCGCAACCGGCCCACCACGTCCTCGCTCAGCAGATTCGGGTCGAGGGACTTGCCCTGCGCGGCCCGGGAACCCTCCGGAATCCCCGCCAGGTACTTGTCCGTCAGCAGCCCCTGGGCGAGCGGCGCGAAGGAGATGCAGCCCATCCCGGCGTCTTCGAGGGTGTCGAGCAGCCGGTCGTCCTCGGTCCAGCGGTTGATCATCGAGTACGACGGCTGATGGATCAGCGGACGTACGCCCATCGAGGTGAGAATCCGTACCGCCTCGGCCGTCTGCTCACTCGTGTACGACGACACGCCGACGTACAGCGCCTTGCCCTGCTGGACCGCCGACGCCAGCGCGCCCATGGTCTCCTCAAGCGGCGTGTCGGGGTCGAAGCGGTGCGAGTAGAAGATGTCGACGTAGTCCACGCCCATCCGCTTCAGGGATGCGTCGAGCGACGACAGCAGGTACTTGCGGGAGCCCCACTCCCCGTACGGGCCCGGGTGCATCAGATAGCCGGCCTTGGTCGACAGGATCAGCTCGTCGCGGTACGGCGCGAAGTCCTGTGCGAAGAGCTTGCCGAAGTTCAGCTCGGCGGAGCCGGGCGGCGGACCGTAGTTGTTCGCCAGGTCGAAATGGGTGACGCCGAGATCGAAGGCGCGCCGAAGGATCGCGCGCTGCGACTCCAGGGACCGGTCGTCGCCGAAGTTGTGCCACAGGCCGAGGGAGACCGCGGGCAGCCGCAGCCCGCTGCGGCCCGAGCGCCGGTACTCCATGGAGTCGTAGCGCGCCGTTGCCGCCTGGTACAGAGACGTGTCGTTCATGAGTCCGAAACTACTTCAGCGGGCCCGCACCCCACAGCGGCACCCACCCCTCACAGCGGTAGGGTGTCGCCCTCGGGGAAGCCGAAGCCAGGCCCCCGGGGACCCGATTGCCAGAGGGGCTGACAAGAGTGAACTTGCGCGACCTGGTGTACCGGCTCTACGCCCGCCGCGTGGAAGGCCGCCTCGACCACGACCAGGTCCCCAAGCACATCGGCGTCATCCTGGACGGCAACCGGCGCTGGGCCAAGGCCTCCGGAGGCACCACCGCGCAGGGCCACCGCGCGGGCGCCGACAAGATCTCCGAGTTCCTCGGCTGGTGCGCCGAGACCGAGGTCGAGGTCGTCACCCTCTGGATGCTCTCCACGGACAACTTCGACCGGCCCGAGGACGAGGTCGGCCCGCTGCTCGGCATCATCGAGGACGCCGTCACCGGTCTCGCGGCCGACGGCCGCTGGCGCGTCCACCACGTGGGCACCCTCGACCTGCTGCCAGGCCGCACCCAGACCGTCCTCAAGGAGGCGGAACAGGCCACCCACGGCAACAGCGGCATACTCGTCAATGTCGCCGTCGGCTACGGCGGACGCCAGGAGATCGCCCACGCCGTGCGCTCCCTGCTCCTCGACCACGCCCAGCGGGGCACCAGCTTCGAGGAGCTGGCCGAGCTGGTCGACATCGACGTCATCTCGGAGCACCTGTACACGCGCGGCCAGCCCGACCCGGACCTCGTCATCCGCACCAGCGGTGAGCAGCGGCTCTCCGGGTTCATGCTGTGGCAGTCGGCCCACTCCGAGTACTACTTCTGCGAGGTCTTCTGGCCGGCCTTCCGCAAGGTCGACTTCCTGCGCGCCCTGCGTGACTACGCGGCGCGCCACCGGCGCTACGGGGGCTGACCGGGTCCCCGGACGGGCGGTCCCGGGGGGTCACTGGTGACGCGAGTCACCCGACGTTCACCCACGCGCCGTCATATGCCATGGCATGGCCAGGCGTATTGAAGGGAATAAGCCACCCAGGTCGACATCCCGAGCAGTACCGGAAAGGGATGTCGGATCTCAGCGGACGGCATCGGCCGTCCGCCCGGGAGGCTCTTTGCACCAGGTGCACCGTACGTACCGTGCGGACGAGGCAGAGGGCCGGAGTTCGGCCCGTGTCTCGCGGCCCGAACCCGGTTCGTTCCTTCCCTTTGGGGTGCCCCGCGCCGCCGTCGCTCCCCGACCTCATCCGAGGGGGTACGTCCTTCCGTGGTGACCAGCACGAAGCGCCGTCTGCCAGACCGGCGCACCTATGTCCTCGACACCAGCGTCCTGCTGGCCGACCCCAACGCGATGACACGTTTCGACGAGCACGAAGTGGTGCTCCCGATCGTCGTCGTCACGGAGCTGGAGGCCAAGCGGCACCATCCGGAGCTAGGGTATTTCGCCCGGCAGGCCCTGCGCCTGCTCGACGACTACCGCGTCCGGTACGGCCGACTCGACGCCCCCATCTCGCTGGGCGACCTGGGCGGCACACTGCGCGTCGAGCTGAACCACTCCGACCCGGGCGTCCTCCCGGCGGGCTACCGGCTGGGGGACAACGACTCCCGGATTCTCGCCGTCGCCCGCAACCTCCAGGCCGAGGGGTACGACGTCACCGTCGTGTCGAAGGACCTGCCGCTGCGCATCAAGGCGTCGTCGGTCGGTCTCCTCGCGGAGGAGTACCGCGCGGAACTCGCCATCACGGACTCCGGCTGGACCGGAATGTCCGAACTGACCCTCTCGGGTGAGCAGGTGGACCTCCTCTTCGACCAGGAGACCCTGTATGTCCCGGAGGCGGCGGAGATGCCGGTGCACACGGGGCTGACGATCCAGTCGGAGCGCGGCAAGGCGCTCGGGCGGGTGACGGCCGACGGGCAGGTCCGGCTGGTACGCGGGGACCGGGAGGCGTTCGGCATCAAGGGCCGCAGCGCCGAGCAGCGCATCGCGCTCGATCTGCTGCTCGACCCGGACATCGGCATCCTGTCGATGGGCGGCCGGGCCGGCACCGGCAAGTCGGCGCTCGCGCTCTGCGCGGGTCTCGAAGCCGTCCTGGAGCGCAGGCAGCACCAGAAGGTGATGGTCTTCCGGCCGCTGTACGCGGTGGGCGGGCAGGAGCTGGGGTATCTGCCGGGCTCCGAGGCCGAGAAGATGAGCCCCTGGGCGCAGGCCGTCTTCGACACGCTGTCGGCGGTCACCAGCCGCGAGGTCATCGAAGAGGTCACCGCGCGCGGCATGCTGGAAGTGCTGCCGCTCACCCATATCCGGGGCCGCTCGCTGCACGACGCGTTCGTGATCGTCGACGAGGCCCAATCCCTGGAGCGGAACGTCCTGTTGACCGTTCTGTCCAGGATCGGGGCGAATTCGCGGGTGGTGCTGACCCATGACGTCGCCCAGCGGGACAATCTCCGGGTCGGGCGGTACGACGGTGTGGTCGCCGTGGTCGAGAAGCTGAAGGGGCATCCGCTCTTCGCCCATGTCACGCTCACCCGTTCGGAGCGCTCGCAGATCGCGGCCCTGGTGACCGAAATGCTGGAGGACGGGCACATCTGACCGAGAAGTAGGGGTCCGGCCATGACCTGGTGATCGGTCCCGATCCGTCATCTCGTGGTGATGGCACTTATGTTGGCGCCGCCCGGAAGAGCCTGAGAGCTTAGCCGGGCGGCGCCTCCATGTGCGGGAACTTCCCCGAAACTTCTGTGACGAACGAGGTGTGAGCTTTCACACTCAACGCGGAATTGCCTTGCGGCGTCGGGCTGCGGCAGAGTCTGGGTCCTGTCAGGCCCCCGCATACGACACACCTGTATCCCCAGCGATACGGCACCACAGAACTCCATAGCGTCGTCGTATGCCGCCCGAGCACCATGCGGCGCTCCCGTCAAGGGAGTTGCCCACCGGGCCCGTGCCTCCCGTGACCCCGTAGTACGGAGGCCAGTGCCAGGGGCACGATTGCGTCCGCGAGGGTCACCTAAGCGGGCGATGCTGGAAGGACAACCGTGTGAGCCGGATTTCGGTCCGGGGATTCGCAGTGGCCTCGGCCACCGCGGTCACCACTGTCGGCGCCGTCGTGGGTGTTGCCTCGGGCAACCCCCAGCAGCCCTCGAACGACTTCGAGGCGACGGCCGGCGAAGCGACCCTCCTCGCCAACATTCCCGCGGGCCAGCAGGCCCAGGTGCAGACCGCCTCGCTGACCCAGCAGGCCGACGCCCAGGCCATCGCGGCCGACACCGCTGCGAAGAAGTCCGCGGAGGAGACGGCCCGTAAGAAGGCCGCCGAGGACGCTGTCGCCAAGCAGAAGGCAGCGGAGAAGGCCGAGAAGGAGGCCAAGGAGCGCGCGGAGGCCGAGAAGGTCGCCAGCCGTTCCGCCACCCGCGACGCGTCCAGCTTCGCCCCGCAGAGTTCGTACTCGATCGCGCAGATCCAGGCGATGGCCCGCTCGATGGTCCCCGCGGACCAGTTCCAGTGCTTCAGCAACATCGTGAACCACGAGTCGACGTGGAACTACCGCGCGGTGAACCCCTCTTCGGGCGCGTACGGCCTCTTCCAGGCCCTGCCCGCGTCGAAGATGTCCTCGGCCGGCTCCGACTGGCAGACCAACCCGGCCACCCAGATCAAGTGGGGCCTCAGCTACATGGACGGCCGCTACGGCAGCCCGTGCGGCGCCTGGTCCTTCTGGCAGGCCAACAACTGGTATTAGCCCCGGGCACCGCGTACGCGCTCGTCGCGTACCGCTCAACCTTCCGAAGCCCCTCGCCGTCCTACGGTGAGGGGCTTCGGCCCTGTACGGTTCTCTACGTTCCGGGGGAGTGGTGAGCGGGAAAAGCGGGGGAAACGGACAGATCATGGCGCGCGTACCAGGGTGGCTCGACCGGCTCGGGTCGGGGCTCTCCCGCTTCGGCAAGGAACTCGGCGAGGAGTGGGACGCCCGCCGGACGCGCGCCGAGCAACGGGCCGCCGCCGAGGACGACATGCCGGGCCCCGGCGAGGACACCGACCCGACGGTGCCGGACCACGTACCGCCGCCCCCGGCCTACGCACCGGCCATAGCCCCCCGCACCGACCCGGTCGCCGCCGTGCCCTGGGGGCTGCGGGTCGCCGCCGAGGCCGGCTGGCGCCTCCTCGTCCTCGCCGTCGTGCTCTGGGTGCTGATGCGGGTCATCAGCTCCGTACAGCTCGTCGTGTTCGCGTTCGTCGCCGCGCTCCTCGTCACCGCCCTGTTGCAGCCGACCGTCGCCCGCCTCAAGGGGCTCGGTGTGCCGCGCGGGCTCGCGACCGTCCTCACCGCGATCCTCGGCTTCGTCGTCATGGGACTGGTCGGCTGGTTCGTGGTGTGGCAGGTCATGGAGAACATCGACAACCTGTCCGACCAGGTCCAGGACGGCATCGACGAGTTGCGCAAGTGGCTCCTCAACAGCCCGTTCCATGTGACCGAGGACCAGATCAACGACATCGCCAAGAACCTGCGGGACGCGATCGGCGCCAACACCGACTCGATAACGTCCGCGGGCCTGGAGGGCGTCACCGTCATCGTGGAGGCCCTGACCGGGATACTCCTCGCGATGTTCTCGACGCTGTTCCTCCTCTACGACGGCCGGCGGATCTGGGAATGGGTGCTCAAGCTCGTCCCGACCGCGGCGCGGCCCGGTATCGCGGGGGCCGGGCCGCGCGCCTGGCGGACGCTGACCGCGTATGTGCGGGGCACGGTGATAGTCGCCCTGATCGACGCCATCTTCATCGGCCTCGGGATCTACTTCCTCGGCGTGCCGATGGCGGTGCCGCTCGCCGTGTTCATCTTCCTGTTCGCGTTCATCCCGCTGGTCGGCGCGGTGGTGTCCGGGGCGCTCGCGGTCGTCGTCGCGCTGGTCACGCAGGGCCCGTTCACGGCCGTGATGACGCTCGCGGTGGTGCTCGCCGTGCAGCAGATCGAGGGCCACATCCTCCAGCCCTTCATCCTGGGCCGCGCGGTACGGGTGCATCCGCTCGCCGTCGTCCTGTCGGTCGCCGCGGGCGGACTGGTCGCCGGGATCGGCGGCGCCGTCGTCGCCGTACCGCTGGTCGCCGTGGTCAACACGGTCGTCGGCTATCTGCGGGCGTACTCCCGCGAGGAGGTGCTGCGGCGCTCACCGCAGCCGCACGGGGCGACGGCGACGGGTGTCGCGCCGGTCCTCGACGTGCCGGGCACACCGCCACCGAAGGCGCCACCCAAGACGCCGCCCCCGCCGTCCGATCCGGGGCAGATTGACCGGGACTGAACATTTGCCCACCGGCCCATGAAGATCGTTCCGGGGTGGCCGAAAAGGCGCAGTTGATGGCTAACGTCCGCCCATATGAAACGCATAAGCGCAGCGGCCGGGCTCTGTCTCGGGCTGCTGTTCCTCGTGCTGGGCATCGGAGCCCAGCCCGCAGCCGCCCATGTCTCCCGCGAGCACGCCGAACTCGTCGTCGCCACCGGCGACCGCGTGACCAGCGCCCGGCTCATCGTCCACCGTGACGTGGTCCCGCCCGAACGGGCCGGTGCCTGGGCGTCGGGACTGCTGGCGACCGACTGCCCGGCCACCGGGTCCGGGGTGCCCGGCGACGACGGCGGGGTGCCCGGCGGCACCGTGATCGAGCTGGCGTGGAGCTGCCACGTCGACGCGCTCGACCTCGCCCCGCTGCTCGACCGGGGCCATCTGGCCAAGGTCGTGGTCGAGTTCGACGGCACCACCGTCAACGCCTCCGCCGCGCGCCCCCTGGTCGACGCCGCCGGCGCCCACGCGCTGCCGGGCTTCCCCTGGCTCACCGCCGCGCTCACCACGGCGGCGGGCGTCGCGCTGCTGCTCGCCGCGTGGCGGCTGCCGTGGCTGATCGGACGGGTACGGCGGATACACGGCACGATCGCCGGGGTTCAGGGCGGACGCCGGGTGCCGGTGCTGTCCCGGCGCCGCCTCCGGTACGGGGTCGCCGGGGCCGTCGCCCTGTCCTGCCTCGCCCCCGAGGCGGCGTTCGCCGCGACCGCGCAACCGGACGCCGCCCCCGCCACCGTCACCGTCGAGGGCACCGTCTTCCGCGACGCCAACGGCAACGGCCGCCGCGACCGGGGCGAGCGCCCGATGCCCGGCGTCGACGTCACCGACGGCGCCGTCTGGGCCACCACCCGCGCCGACGGCTCGTACACCCTGGCCGTCGACCCGGCCCGCCGCGAGACCGACGTCGTCAGCGTCGTCTCGCCCGACGGCTACACGCCCGCCCTGCGCGACGACTACGTCCCCCAGTTCTTCCACCAGGTCCCCGAGACCGGCGGCACCGGCGTCGACTTCGCGCTCGTGCCCGACCGGAACGCCGCGAACCCGACCGAGACCTGGGTCATGAACTCCGACCCCGAGATCGGCAACCGCACCGACGCGGAGGCCCGCAGCGCGCTGCCGCAGTGGACCGGGCAGGTGCGGGCGATGTCCGAGGTCGACGGCGCCACGATGCAGATCGCCACCGGCGACCTCACCGTCACGGACTACGCCGACGAGCCCCGCCGGCAGGGCGGCTACGACCTGTTCGCGCGCGGCCTGCGCGAGGGACGCCTCGGCCACCCCTTCTACCCCGTGGTCGGCAACCACGACTTCGGCGGCACCGCCACGTCGAAGGGGTACGCCGGAAGCCTGGAGTACTACCGCCGCAACCTCGGCCCCGAGTGGTACAGCTTCGACCGCAACGGCCGTCATGTCGTCGTCCTGGAGGACAACTACGACGCGAGTGGCCTCGCCCCGCAGCTGGAGTGGCTGAAGCGCGACCTGGCGCGGCACGCCGTCGGCAAGCAGGTCCTCGTCTTCGCCCACCGGTCCCTGTTCACCCAGTGGGGCCCCGGCGCGGGCATGCAGCCCACCATCGACGAACTCGCCAAGTACGACGTCCGGATGGTCGCCGCCGGACACAACCAGCAGGCCGAGTTCCGGCGCGGCGCCTTCCAGCGGTCCGTCGAGATCAACAACCAGGGCACCTACGGCATCGACGGCGCCCGCCCCGACTACAAGGTCCTCGACTTCACCGGCATCACCGACGACCCGCGCACCCGCCGCAACGAGGACACCGGCCATGTCACCGGAGTCCACCGGCAGTTCGACATCGACGACGACGCCGCGCTGGTCAGCCCGGCCCGGGGGAGTGTGTACGGCGACCGGTCGGCGATCCCCGTCGAGGTGTACGCGGAGGACGACGGCCGTACGCCCGCCAAGGCGGTGCTGACCGTGAAGGACCGGCGCGGCCACACCGTCGCCCGCCGCACCCTCCGCTTCGGCGAGAACGCCGCACGGCCCGGCGTACAGAACTGCTACACGCCGCCCGGCGGCACGCCCGAGCCCTGCCCTGCGGTCCGTGGCGCCTGGACCCGGGCCAGTGGGGAGCTGCGCGGGCTGCGCCCCGGGACGTACACCGCCGAGGCCGTCGCGCGGGACACCCGGGGCAAGGAGTTCCCCCGGCACCGCTCCACCTTCGACGTCGTACGCGAGAAGGAACTGGCTCCGGTCGCGGCCGGGCAGGACTGGCTGCGGCAGGGCGGTGGTGAGAGCGGGCGGTCCGCGAGCGGCGACGAACCCGGTGCGCGGCTCTCCCTCGACTGGGCCCGGCACACCGGCGAGCAGTTCAACCTCAACGGCTCCGTCATCGCCGGCGGACGCCTGATCGTCGCCTCGCGCGCCTTCGACTCGCCGTACAGCATGATGCTCGCCTACGACCTCAAGTCCGGCCGCGAGCTGTGGCGCACCTACCTCGACGGCGACGCCGAGTCGGCGCCCACGCTGCACGGCTCCACCGTCTACCTGACGACCGGCGTCGGCCGGGTCTACGCACTCGACGCCCGCACCGGCAAGGTCACGTGGGAGGCGATCGACCGGGAGACACGGACCGGCGACACCGTACGCCGCTACGGCCGCGCGGGCGGACCCGTCAGCGTCTTCCCGCTCACCGGCCGGGACCGTACCGTCGCCGTCTACCAGGACTGGGACACCGTCCGCTGCCGCGACGCGCGCACCGGACAGCTCCAGCCGGGCGGGTTCGGCGCGGCGGCCTCCTGGGGCCAGAACCACAGCACGGTCGTACGGGAGCCCGGCTCCGACACCGCCTATCTGCACTCCTCGTCCAGCAACACCGTCATCGCCATGGACCTCGCGACCTGTCGGCAGCTGTGGGTGAAGGACACGGCGGGCGACATCGACAGCCACTCGTCGCCCGCCCTCACCGACCCCGCCACCGGGCCCGCCCAACTCGTCACGCACACCGCGTCCGGCACCCGGGGCCACGACCCGGAGACCGGCGCCGTGCTCTGGGAGGCCAAGCTCGGCGGCGGCAGCGTCTGCGAGCCGGGCCGCGCCCCGCTCACCAGCCCGGCCGTATGGGGCACGGACGCCTATGTCGCGGGCCGGGACGGTGTCGTCCGCGCCTATGACACGCGCGCGGCCGACCCGTCGAAACCGGTGTGGCAGACCAAGGTCGGCTATCTGCCCGGCGAAAGTCCGCTGGACGACAAGTGGCGGGTCGCCATGGGCTGCTCGGCCGGTGACGGCTCACCCACGATGCATCCGCTGGTGACCCGGTCCCTGGTCTACGTGGGTACCTGGGACGGGCGGCTGCTCGTCCTGGACCGCGCGTCGGGCAGGGAGTTCGCCTCGTACGACCTCGGCGCCGGTGTCGCGTCGGCGCTCGCCGTCAGCGGGGACCGGGTCGTCGCGCTCACGGACGACGGGACGGTCCACGTGCTGGCCGCCCGGAGCACCCGGACCTCGCAGACCTCCCGAAGAAGCTGAGGGGAAGCAGCACCATGCGATCACTCCGAATACGGGTGCCGCGCCTGTTCGTCCTCGTCCTCGTCGTCGTCCCCGCGCTGCTCGCCGGCGGCGCGGGGACGGCGTGGGCGCACCCCTTCGGCGTACCGCCCGTGATCCGGGTCGAGGCGCACGGTACGGCCGTCGACACGAGCTGGTCGGCCCGGCTCGACGACGTCGCCGCGCTCCGGAAACAGGCGGACGGGGACCGGGAGGGCTACCTCCGGTCCCATGTCGCCGTACGCCAGGACGGGCACGCGTGCCCGGTGGAGCAGGCGTCAGGGCTTCGGCTGCGCTTCGTCTGCCCGCGCAAGGTGGACCGTATCGAGCTGACGGTCACCGTCCTCACGGATCTCCACCCCGCCTACCGCACCTTGTCCGTGACGGAATCGGGCGGCGGCGGGCTGCACACGGCCGAGGAGCCGACACGGGAGCTGTCGCTCCTCGCGGGTCCGAAACCGGCGACGGCCGCGGGCAACGGAGGCGGCTGGGCCTGGACCTCTGACCTGACGGCTCTTCTGGACCGGGACGCGGCAATTCCGTTCGCGCTGCTCGTCGCGGCGGCGGTCGGCGCGCTGCACGCCCTCGCGCCGGGCCACGGCAAGTCGCTGGCCGCCGGGTATCTGGTGGGTGGCCGGGGTCGACCGCGCGACGCGGTGTGGCTCGGGGTCATCGTGGCCGTGATGCACACACTGTCCGTGGCGGCCCTGGCCGTGGGCTGGTGGCTGGCGACGACCGGCGCCCCGGACCTCGCGGCCGTCACCGGCTGGCTGCAACTCGTAGCGGCGCTGGTGGTGACCGGGGTGGGTCTGAGCCTGCTGCGGCGACATCTGCGGCGGCGGGACGACGGTCACGGGCACAGCCACGGACACGGACACGATCACGCGCACGACGACGGGCACGGTCACGGGCACGGTCACGGGCACAGTCATGCGCACGGCGGCGACGGGCACGGTCACACCCATGTCATCCCCGACGGCGCCTCGTTGCTGACCTGGCGCGGGCTCCTCGTACTCGGGGCGTCGGGCGGTCTGCTGCCGTCGCCGTCCGCGTTCCTCGTGCTGCTCACCGGCCTGCTGACCGGCCGGGTCGCCCTCGCGCTCGCGATGGTGGCCGCGTTCGGCGCCGGGATGGCGGTGACGCTGACCGGCGTCGGCCTGGTGGTACTGCGCGGCCGGGATGCCCTGCTCGGCCGGGTCTCCAGGTCGCCGGTGCTGCGGGTCTGGGTCGGGCGGATTCCGCTCGCGGCAGCGGCGGCGGTCGCCGTCGGCGGCACGCTCGCCTCGGTCCTCGCGGCGGGACAGCTCTTCGCCGGATAAAGGCGAACGGCGGAAGGGCCCGTACGGACGGGAATGTCCGTACGGGCCCTTCACGGCTCGGTCGACAGGTGGACGGACCGTCAGACGGCGAGGACGGCCTCGGCGTCGAGGGTCGTACCGACCGCCTGGAGCACCGAGGCGATCTTCACGGCCTCCTGGACGGTCTCGCGGTCGACGCCCGCCTTGCGGAGCACCTGCTCGTGCGAGTCGAGGCACTGCCCGCAGCCGTTGATCGCGGAGACCGCGAGCGACCACAGTTCGAAGTCGGTCTTCTCGACACCGGGGTTGCCGATGACGTTCATCCGCAGGCCCGCGCGCAGCGTCCCGTACTCGGGGTCCGAGAGCAGATGGCGGGTGCGGTAGAAGACGTTGTTCATGGCCATGATGGCCGCCGCCGACTTCGCCGCCGTGTACGCGTCGGCGGAGAGGCGCGCCTTGGCCTCCGGCTCCAGCTCGCGCAGCACGATCGGGGAGCGGGTCGCGATGGCGCAGGCCAGGACCGTGCCCCAGAGCTGCTGCTCCGGCAGGTCGCTGTTGCCGATGACCGAACCGAGGTTGAGGCGCAGGTCCTTGGCGTAGTCCGGTATGGCGGACTTCAGCTCATCGAGGGCCATGCTCACTCACCGGCCAGCAGCTTGACCGGGTCGAGGGTGGTCTCGCCCTTGGACCAGTTGCACGGGCACAGCTCGTCGGTCTGGAGGGCGTCGAGGACCCGCAGGACCTCCTTGGGGTTACGGCCCACGGAACCGGCGGTCACCATCGTGAACTGGATCTCGTTGTTCGGGTCCACGATGAACACGGCACGCTGCGCGAAGCCGTCCTCGCCCTCGACACCGCAGTCCCGCATCAGCTCGTGCTTGGAGTCGGCGAGCATCGGGAAGGGCAGGTCACGCAGGTCGTCGTGGTCCTTGCGCCAGGCGTGGTGCACGAACTCGGAGTCGCCCGACGCGCCGAGGATCTGGGCATCGCGGTCGGCGAACTCGTCGTTCAGCTTGCCGAACGCGGCGATCTCGGTGGGGCAGACGAAGGTGAAGTCCTTCGGCCAGAAGAACACCACGCGCCACTTGCCCTCGTAGGACTTGTGGTTGATCTGCTCGAACTCCTCGCCGCTCTCCAGCGACACACAAGCAGTCAGGTCGTACGTGGGGAACTGGTCACCGACAGTGAGCACGCGCTCTCCTTGCAGCGTAGGAACCCCTGGATTGCAGGGGTTTCCTGTGGGTTGGACTGGCCACGATGGTGGCACAGGGTGCATTGATTCGGGAAATAGCTAGACTCGGTCGTGTTGATCGATTTCAGTTATCAGTTACGGGGAGTGGCGACCGATGGTCGGAGACGCGGGCAAGCGCGGGGTGCGGGGCGGCGCGGTGCGGGGCGGGCGGGGGCGGCAGCCGAGCCTCGCTCAGCTACGGGCCTTCGCGGCCGTCGCCGAGCATCTGCACTTCCGGGACGCGGCGGCCTCGATCGGAATGAGCCAGCCGGCGCTGTCCGGTGCCGTGTCGGCCCTGGAGGACGTTCTCGGGGTGCGGCTTCTGGAGCGTACGACGCGCAAGGTGCTGTTGTCGCCCGCCGGGGAGCGGCTTGCGATACGGGCCAAGGCCGTCCTGGACGAGGTGGGCGCGCTGCTGGACGAGGCCGAGGCGGTACGGGCGCCGTTCACCGGGGCGCTGCGGCTCGGGGTGATCCCGACCGTCGCGCCCTATCTGCTGCCGACCGTGCTGCGGCTCGTCCATGAGCGGTATCCGCAGCTCGACCTCCAGGTGCACGAGGAGCAGACCGCGTCCCTGCTCGACGGGTTGGCCGCAGGGCGGCTCGACCTGCTGCTGCTCGCCGTTCCCCTGGGCGTGCCGGGGATTGTCGAACTCCCTTTGTTCGACGAGGACTTCGTCCTTGTCACACCCATGGACCACTGGCTCGGCGGGCGCGAGGGGATTCCTCGGGACGCGCTGCGGGAGCTGAAGCTGCTGCTGCTCGACGAGGGGCACTGTCTGCGGGACCAGGCGCTCGACATCTGCCGGGAGGCGGGGCGGGACGATGCGCCGGTGACGACCACGGCTGCGGGGTTGTCGACGTTGGTGCAGTTGGTGGCCGGGGGGTTGGGGGTGACGCTGTTGCCGCGGAGTGCGGTGGCGGTGGAGACGGCTCGTAGTGGCCAGTTGTCGACCGGGTACTTCGCCGAGCCCGCGCCTACTCGGCGGGTGGCGTTCGCTACGCGGGTGGGGGCGGCGCGGTTCGGGGAGTACGGGGCTTTGGCGGAGGCTTTGCGGGGGGAGCTTTTGGGGTTGCCGGTACGGGTTGTGGCACAGCCACCGGTGCTTGGGTGACCCTTGTCTTTCGGGGCACCCGGCACTTGGGGCTGTGCCCACCCGTTCCGCCGTGCGGAACGCCTGCCCACAGCAGGACCGGAGGTCGGCAGTAGGGCGGGGTGTTGCGCACGGCCGGGCGCCTGCCCACAGCGGGAGCGGAGGTTTGCTGTGGGGCGGGGTGTTGCTTACGGCCGGATGCCTGCCCACAGCGGGACCAGGGGTCCGCTGTGGGGCGGGGGTTGCTCACGGCCGGGCGCCTGCCCACAGCGGGAGCGGAGGTCCGCTGTGGGCAGGCGTTGCAGCGGTTCTATTCGGTGCGGAGGCCGTCCGGGCGCATGAGTTTCAGGAGGGGGGGGAGGCTCAGGACGGTTACCAGGAGGACCACCCCCGCTCCTATGCCCGTCATCGACAGCAGGCTCGGCCAGTCGATCGCCACGCTTGAGCCCGTCATCTTGAGGAGCGCCGCTCCCAGGGTGAGGCCCACCACGCTCGCCAGGATCAGGCCGAGCGCGATCGGGAGCGCCGTCTGCCAGAGGACCGACAGGGTCAGCGTCCGGCGCCGCGTACCGAAGGCGATCAGTGCCGAGAGCAGCTTCTTGCGCTCGCGGAGCTGCTCCAGCTGGGAGACCAGGAGGCTCGCGCCGATCAGCAGCAGGACACAGATCGCGCCGACGAACAGGCCCGTACGGATGGACGCGAAGCGCTCGTTCCGCTCCTCCGACACCATGGTCATGGGCTCGGCGATCGGGCTCAGTGACGCCGCCGCGTTGCGGACGATTTCCCGGCCGTCCTCGACCGACGGGTCGAGCTGGAGGTAGACCGTGCTCAGGAGCGCCCCGGCCGCGGCCTTCGGGAGGGCGCCCGGCGTGGCGAGGAGACCGCCGCGCTCGTACCCGGTCGGGTCCTTGCGGGCGTCGACCCACTTGATGTCGTCCGGCAGTCGCCAGGGCTCACCCTTGCCGCCCCAGCCGCTGTAGACGGGGTCGACGTACAGCGTCCGGCCGGACTTGGCGAGCTTGGGCGTGTTCTCGTCGTACTCGGCGTTCCGCACGGCGAAGACGTCACCGTCGCGGCACGACGTCACCTTGGCGACCTCGCGCAGGGCCGCGCACCCGCCGACGGTCAGCTCGGTCGAGAGGTCCGGGGCCTTCCTCCGCTCGCCCAGCGAGCCCACCGCGAGCGGGGTCGTGTGGGTCACGCCCCGCGTGGCCGACAGGACGCGGTCGGCCTCCCCGATCGGGACGTCGCTGGGCAGCGCGACGTTCATCTGGGCCCGCGAGAGGTCGTTGGTCGTCATCTTCGTGTAGTCGCTCTCGACGCCCGCGAACAGCATCTGAAGGGCGATGGCCCCGGCCACCGCGACCGCGATGCCGTTGACCATGCGGGCCGCCGGGCCACTGCTCAGCTGAAGCCTGCGGACGGCCAACTGCCAGGAGACGGAGCCCTTGCCCAGCCGGGACACGACGGCTTCGACGACCCACGGCAGCAGGGCCGTGATCCCGACCAGGACCAGGACGGTGCCGCCGGTGACGAGCCACTGGTTGAACTCGCCGTTCTCGTTGCCCTGGCCGATCATCGGGTACAGCATCCCCAGGCCGCCGAGCGGGAGCAGCAGACGCCACCACAGCCGGCGGCGCCGGGGCTTCGCGGAGCGGATCACACCGAGCGGTTCGATGACGACACCGCGCAGCGCGAACAGGGTCACGGCGACGGCGGCGGCCGGTACGGCGAGGGCGACCAGGAGCGCCAGCAGCGGCGACGGGTTGAGGTCCTGCGGGAAGGTGGAGATGTTGTACACCTGGACGCTGCCCGCGAACTCGCGCCCCGCCAGGAAGAACCCGGTGCCGAGTACCAGCCCGAACAGGGACCCCGCGACCGCCTCGCCCGCGGCGATCCGGCGGGTCATCCGGCCGTCGGCGCCGACCAGGCGCAGCGCGGCGAGCCTGCGGTCGCGCCGCTCGCCGCCGAAGCGGACAGCGGTCGCGATGAACACGCCGACCGGCATCAGCAGCACGATGAACACCATCAGCACGAGCAGCATCAGGACCGGGTCGAGCGGCTCGGACTCGCGGTCCGCACCGTAGCGGTCGAGGCGTTCGACGCGTACCGCGCCCGATGACTGGACGGTCAGCCGGTCGGACCCCGCGTAGTACGCGAGTTCCTGCGAGCCGATCAGACCACTGTCGCCGATGGTGCCGGTGATCGTGGACGGAAGGCGGTCGCGCAGCAGGGCGCCCGCGTCGGACTTCAGCAGCTCGGCGAGCGCGGGCGAGACGACCATCTCGTCGCGCCCGGGGAAGGAGTCGACGCCGGGCGGCAGCGGGGCGCGCGGGCCCTCGGGCTGGAGTACCCGGCCGCGGATCTCGTCACCGCGGTACGTCGTGTCGGTCTGCGCCACGAGGATCGTGTCGTCGGCCTTCGGCGTGGTCGGCGCGGTGTAGGTCATGTCCTGGCGGTCGCGCTCGCGGTTGTGGCGCTCCGCGAGGGCGTTGGGTATGGCGGTGGTGAGCAGCAGCAGTGCCACGCCGAGCCCGACGCCGACGGCGGTGAGCGCCGTCCGCATCCAGCCCTCGCGCCCGCCCGTCACGGCGAACCGGGCACCCATCCTCAGGTCCCGGATCCAGCCGGTCGCGCCGGTCGGCCCTGCGGGACGGGGCGCGGGCCCCTCGTGGTGCGTACGCGTGCTCATACGACGCGCTCCATGTCGCGCGACTTGCCGTCCCGTACGACGATCTCGCGGTCCGAGTACGCGGCGACGCGGGCCTCGTGCGTGACGAGGACGACCGCGGCGTTCGCCGAGCGGGCCGCGTCGGTCAGCAGCTCCATCACGCGCTCGCCGTTGAGGGAGTCCAGGGCGCCGGTCGGCTCGTCCGCGAACAGCACGCGCGGGCCGGTGACCAGCGAGCGGGCCACGGCGACCCGCTGCCCCTGGCCGCCGGAGACCTCGCCGGGGCGCTTGGACTTGAGGTCGTCGACCTCCAGCCGCTCCATCCACGCGAGGGCGGTCCGCTCGGCGTCCTTGCGGCCCGTGCCGTTGAGGCGCAGCGGAAGCGCCACGTTCTCCACGCAGGTCAGCTCCGGTACGAGCTGGCCGAACTGGAACACGAAGCCGAACTCGCTGCGGCGCAGGGCGCTGCGTTCGGAGTCGTTCATCGCGGTCAGATCGCGGCCCGCGTAGGTGATCGTGCCCGAGTCGGGGGTCACGATCCCGGCGAGACAGTGCAGCAGCGTGGACTTGCCGGAGCCCGACGGGCCCATCACGGCGACGACCTCGCCCGGGTGGATGGAGAATCCGGCGCCGTCGAGGGCGGGCGTCGGACCGTACGCCTTGCGCAGGTCGACGGCGGTGAGCAGGGAGCCTGCGGGGGTCATGGGCGCACTTCCTGGGCGAGCTTGTCGAGACGCGCGGCGGTCAGTTCCAGCCAGCGCAGATCGGCTTCGAGATGGAACAAGGCATGGTCGCAGATGAGCTGGTCGGCGAGGTCGCCCTTGCGCTTGCGTTCCGTGAGCATGCGCATCATGCGCAGATGTTCCGCGCGCTGGGTGTCGAGTATGTCGGCGGCGTCGCGGTGGGTGAGCAGCGCGAGGACGACCTTGGTGTAGAGGGTCGACTGGAGGTAGGGCTCCGGTTTCTCGGGGGTCGCGAGCCAGCGCCGGACATCGGTGATGCCGGCCTCCGTGATCGCGTACCGCTTCCGGTCGGGGCCGCCGCCCGCCTCTATCCCGTCGACCTCGACGAGGCCGTTCTTCAGGAGGCGGGACATGGTCGAGTAGACCTGCCCGTAGTGCAGCGGCCGGTCGTGCCCGAAGCGCTCGTCGAAGGCCCGCTTCAGGTCGTAGCCATGGCGGGGCCCTGACTCCAGTAGCCCCAAGAGTGTGTGACCGATGGACATGAGAGCACTCTACACACGATGTATACCCCCCGTGTATAGCCCCCGTGCATAGCCCTTGGAGGGGCGCCGGTCCGCCTGGATTCCCGCTGTACTTGCTGTGGGCAGGCGTTCCGCACAGCGATGGGGGCACCTCCCGGTCGAGCGAAGCCGAGACTGGGGGAGGGTGGGCACAGCCCAAGGCGTCCGGCGCCCCGGAAGGAAAGGTCAACCCATATCCTCGCCCCCGGCCGGAGGCCTCCCCCGCCGGGGAATCGGCTTGGCCGAGCCGGGCAGGCGGCCCGCGTCCGCCAATGCCCGCCGCAACAAGAACTCGATCTGCGCATTCGTACTGCGCAACTCGTCCCCCGCCCACCGAGCCAACGCCTCGTACACCAGCGGATCAAGCCGCAGCAGCACCTGCTTACGTTGCTGCGGAGTCACTGGTACAAGGTGCCCGTGTTGAGCACGGGCTGCGCCGCCCGGTCCCCGCACAGCACGACCATCAGGTTGGACACCATCGCCGCCTTCCGCTCCTGGTCCAGCTCCACGATGTCCTGCTCGGTGATCCGCGCGATGGCCGCCTCGACCATCCCCACCGCCCCGTCCACGATCTGCCGCCGCGCGGCGACCACGGCCCCGGCCTGCTGCCGCTGAAGCATCGCCGACGCGATCTCGGGCGCGTACGCGAGATGCGTGAAGCGGGACTCGATGATCTGCACCCCGGCGGCCTCCACGCGCGCGTGGAGTTCGACGGCCAGTTTCTCGGTGATCTCCTCGGCGTTCCCGCGCAGCGACAGACCCTCCTCGTCGTGCGCGTCGTAGGGGTACTCGATCGCGATGTGCCGTACGGCCGCCTCGGTCTGCGTCGAGACGAACTCCAGGAAGTCGTCCACCTCGAAGCTGGCCTGCGCGGTGTCCTCGACCCGCCAGACGACGACGGCGGCGAGTTCGATCGGGTTGCCGTAGGCGTCGTTCACCTTGAGGACCGCGGTCTCGTGGTTCCGTACCCGCGTCGAGATCTTCGTGCGCGATGTGAGCGGATTCACCCACCGCAGACCGTCCGTGCGGATCGTGCCCCGGTAGCGGCCGAAGAGCTGGACGACGCGGGCCTCGCCGGGCGCCACCATGTTCAGGCCGCCCATCGCGACGAGCGAGCCGATGATCACCAGGATGCCGACCACGATCAGCGTCGCCTTGGCGCCGGTCGCGTCGGTCCCCGCACCCGCTGCGAGCAGCGCGGCTCCCACCAGAAGCCCCGCCAGGCCCAGGAGCAGGGCGAGTCCACCGCCGATGCTGCGCGCCGCGAACTCCCGCACCCGGGGCGCCGGCATCTCGGGCACCCCCGGGCCCCCGTCGGAGCCTCCCGCCGCCCCTGTGGCAGCCGCCTTCGCCGAAGCGGATGAACGATGCATATCGGACATAATTGCGCCCCCGTTTCCCTTGTTTTCCCGTCTCCCGGGCCCCTGTTGGGCCTAGCAAAGTGATATCAGATTAACCGATGCGGCAACCTTCCGCACCCCCCGATCGTCGGTTCCCATGGGACCGGGTGCTGATTGTCACGTCCGGAAAAGGCCGGATCGGCGGACCTTGTCCCGCCCTGCGGTGTTAGCTTCCTGAGCTGACCTCCCGGTGAGACACCAGTGAGAAGCGAGTACGCGCGAGTACGAAGCGGAGAGAACGGACCCATGGGACGAGCCGAAGAAAGACGAGCACGGCAGCGCGGCGCGCGCCGTGCGTCGCGCGGGCGCTCGTCCGACGGCGGTCGCCGGGGCATACGCCGCTTCTTCACCTGGAAGAAGCTCCTCGGTACGTTCTTCGGCCTCTGCCTGCTCGGCATGGCCGGCTTCATCGTCCTGTACATGCTCGTGGACATACCGGAGGGCAACGCCGACGCGAGGAAGCAGAGCAACGTCTACAAGTACAGCGACGGCTCGCTCATGGCCCGTACCGGAGACGTCAACCGTGAGGTGGTCGACCTCGCGCAGGTGCCGATGGACGTGCAGCGGACCTTCGTCGCCCTGGAGAACAAGTCCTTCTACAGCGACCAGGGCATCGACTTCAAAGGCACGGCCCGCGGCCTGATCAACACCCTGTCGGGCAAGGGCAAGCAGGGTGGTTCGACCATCACCCAGCAGTACGTCAAGAACTACTACCTCACCCAGGACCAGACCGTCACGCGCAAGCTGAAGGAACTGGTCATCTCGCTGAAGGTCGACCGCCAGGCGTCCAAGGAGGACATCCTCGCGGGCTACATCAACACCAGCTACTACGGCCGCGGCGCCTACGGCATCCAGGCGGCGGCCCAGGCGTACTACCGCGTCGACGCCAAGGACCTCAGCGTCGAGCAGGGCGCCTATCTCGCCGCGCTGCTCCAGGCGCCGAGCCAGTACGACTGGGCGACCGCTTCGGACACCGGCAAGCGGCTGGTGCAGGGCCGCTGGACCAAGAGCCTCGACAACATGGTCGAGCAGGGCTGGCTCGACGCCGGCAAGCGGCAGGGCCTGAAGTTCCCGGTGCCGAAGGACCCGCGGCCCGCGCCCGGACTCGGCGGCCAGACCGGCTACCTCGTCAAGGCGGCCAACGACGCGCTCCAGAAGCAGCTCGTCGCCGAGGGGCTGTCCGCGTCCGACGCCGAGGCGCAGGTCGAGGCGGGCGGCTGGACGCTCACACTGAACATCGACAAGGCCAAGCAGCAGCAGTTGGAGAAGGCCGTCAAGGCGCAGCTCACCAGCAAGCTCGAACCGAAGTCCCGCACGGTCGACGGGGACGTCCAGGCCGGTGCCGTCTCGGTCGACCCGAAGACCGGTGCGGTCCTCGCGATGTACGGCGGCCAGGACTACGTCAAGCACTTCACCAACAACGCGACCCGCCGCGACTACCAGCCCGCGTCGACCTTCAAGCCGCTGATCCTCGCCGCGGCCCTGGAGGCGGGCGCCGAGACCCAGACCGGCAAGCCGATCACGGCGGACACGGTCTACGACGGCACCAGCGGCCGTCCGGTCAAGGGCAGCGACATCGCCTTCGCCCCGCCGAACGAGGACAAGGTGAACTACGGCCAGGTCACCGTCCAGAAGGCCATGAACAAGTCCATCAACTCCGTCTTCGCCCAGATGGGCGTCGACGTCGGCATGGACCAGGTCATGAAGACCGCCGGCGTACTCGGTATGGACGTCAAGGGCCTGGAGGCCGTGCCCGCGCAGACCCTCGGCTCGATGGGCGCCAGCCCGCTGGAGATGGCGGGGGTGTACGCGACCCTCGACAACCACGGCAAGAAGGTCACGCCGGCCGTGCTGAAGTCCGCCGATCACAAGGACCGCACGGTCGACCTGCCGAAGCCGATCGGGGGCCAGGTCGTCGAGCGCACCACCGCCGACTCCGTCACCTCGGTGCTCACCGGTGTGGTCGACGACGGCACCGGCAGCGCGGTCCGCAACGCGCGGCAGGACGTCGCGGGCAAGACCGGTACGTCCGACGAGAACAAGTCGGCGTGGTTCACCGGCTACACCCCGGACCTGGTCACCTCGGTCGGCCTGTTCGGCGAGGTCGGCAAGGAGCGCAAGGACGACGGGGGCAAGACCCTGGCGCGCGGCGCGCACACCACGCTCCAGGGCACCGCCGGCGGCGGCCGGGTCAACGGTGGTGGCTTCCCCGCCGAGATCTGGGCCGCGTACACCTTCGACGTGATGGGCTCGCCCAGCGAGTTCGACCTCGACACGGACATGGGCGCGGCCATCGCACCGCCGTCGGAGCCGGCGTCCAGCCCGCCGCCGTCGTCGTCCAGCGCGCCCCCGCCGTCGTCCGAGCCGCCGTCGAGCCCCCCGCCGTCCTCCGAGCCGCCGCCGTCGAGCCCGCCGCCGTCGTCGGAGCCCCCGCCGTCGAACCCGGCGACGATCAAGCCGCCGAGCCCGGACCCGACGACGTCGGACGAGAACCCGCAGAACCCGGCCGCGCCACCGCTCTAGGACGACAGACCCTGGTCAGCCACCGTTGACTTCCTTGGCCACCCGGTCGCCGAGTGTCTTGTCCACGTTGCGCCAGTACTGGATGGCGCGGTCGAGGACCGGACGGGACACTCCGTCGGCGAGGTGCCCGCTGATGTTCGACACCAGCCGGTCGCGGGCCGCGTCGTCCAGGACCTGGCGCACCTGCGTCCCGGCCTGACCGAAGTCGTCGTCCTCGGCGTGCAGCTTGTACGCCTCACGGACCATCTCGCCGGCCGTCTCCCAGCCCGCGGGCTCGCCGTACCGCCCGACGTCCGCGGCCGGACCGCCGTACGAGTTCGGCGCGTACACGGCACCGACGTGCGCCGGCTCGTACCGCATGGGGCCGTCCTTGGCGTACGAGCTGACGCGCGAGTGCGGCCGGTTGGGCGGTAGCTGCGCGTAGTTCGGGCCGATGCGGTAGCGGTGCGTGTCCGGGTACGAGAACAGCCGGCCGAGGAGCATCTTGTCCGGGGACGGGCCGATGCCCGGCACCAGGTTCGACGGCTCGAACGCGGCCTGCTCGATGTGGACGAAGAAATCGTCGGGGTTCTTGTTGAGCGTCATCCGGCCGACCTCGATCAGCGGGTAGTCGCCGTGCGGCCACACCTTGGTCAGGTCGAACGGGTTGAAGCGGTAGTCCGGGGCGTCGTCGAACGGCATGACCTGCACGTTCATCGTCCAGGACGGGGCGTTTCCGGAGGCGATCGAGTCGTGCAGGTCGCGTCGGTGGACGTCGCCGTCGGTGCCGGCGAGCGCGTCCGCGTCCGCCTGGGTGAGGTAGTCGATGCCCTGGTCGGTCTTGATGTGGTACTTGACCCAGAACTTCTCGCCGCCGCCGTTGATCCACATGTACGTGTGGGAGCTGTAGCCGTTCATATGGCGGTACGTCTTCGGGATGCCCCGGTCGCCCATCAGCCACGTCACCATGTGCGCGGACTCCGGGGACAGGGTCCAGAAGTCCCACTGCATGTCGTGGTCGCGCACCCCGCTGTCCGGGCGGCGCTTCTGGGAGCGGATGAAGTCCTGGAACTTGATCGGGTCCCGGACGAAGAAGACCGGTGTGTTGTTGCCGACCAGGTCGTAATTGCCGTGTTCCGTATAGAACTTGAGGGCGAAGCCGCGCGGGTCGCGCCAGGTGTCGGGGGAGCCCTGCTCACCGGCGACGGTCGAGAAGCGGGCCAGCATCTCGGTGCGCTTGCCCGGCTGGAACAGGTCGGCCTTGGTGAACTGACTCACGTCGTTCGTCACTTCGAAGGTTCCGTACGCGCCGCTGCCCTTGGCGTGCACCACCCGCTCGGGGACCCGCTCCCGGTTGAACTGGGCCATCTTCTCGATGAGGTAGTGGTCCTGGAGCAGGATGGGGCCGTTGGAGCCGACGGTCAGCGAGTGTTCGTCGCTCTCCACGGGGATCCCGGCATTGGTCGTCGTGTAGGGGACCTTCGGGGATGCCTCGGTCACGAGCGTTCTCCCGTCGTACAGGGGGCTGACGGGGGACATGGGGGATATGTCCCCCGGGTCGTGGTCGCTTCGGCCACGACGCCAGTCAACTCCGCCGACGGGGGGTCGGCAACTTTTGGACCGGGTCTAATTCCGGTTCAGTTCGAACCAGACCACCTTCCCGGTGGACAGCCGCGTCGCTCCCCAGCGCCGCGCCAGCTTGTTGACCAGGTAGAGCCCGCGCCCACCCTCGTCCGTGGCCCGCGCCTGGCGCAGCCTCGGCAGTTGCGGAACGTCGTCACCCACCTCGCAGCGCAGCACGTCCGTACGGAGCAAGCGCAGCGTCACCGGGCGTGACGCGTAGCGCACGGCGTTGGTGACGACCTCACTGACCAGCAGCTCCACCGAGTCCGTGAGGTCCTCCAGGTCCCAGCGGGCCAGCGCGCTGCGCGCGAGCCGCCGGGCACGGCCCGGGGCCGCGTCCTCGGGTTCCAGGAACCAGTACGCCACGTCGCTCGGCGCGATCCCGTCGAACCGGGCGGCGAGCAGCGCGATGTCGTCGTCCCGGTCGCCGGGGCCCAGCATGTCGAGCACGTCGTCGCACAGGGCCTCAAGCGGCGGCGGATGGTCCGCGCCGGTGAGCCGCGCGGTCGCCGCGAGCCGCTCCCTCAGCTGCTCGATACCGGCCCACACGTCCCGCAGCCGGGACTCCACCAGGCCGTCCGTGTACAGCAGCAGGGTCGCCCCGGCGGGCGCATCCAGCTCGACCGCCTCGAAGTCGACCCCGCCGACGCCGATCGGGGCGCCCGGCGGCACCCGCAGCACCTCGGCCCGGCCGCCCAGATGCAGCAGCACGGGCGGCGGATGGCCCGCGTTGGCGATGGTGATGCGGTGCGATACCGGGTCGTACACCGCGTACAGGCAGGTCGCCATGCGGTCGGTGCCGAGCCGCTGGGCCTGCTCGTCCAGGTGGTGGAGCACTTCCTGCGGCGGCAGATCGAGGCCCGCCAGGGTCTGCGCGGTGGTCCGGAGCTGGCCCATGATCGCGGCCGAGGTCATCGAGTGGCCCATCACGTCACCGACGACGAGGGCGACCCGGCTGCCCGGCAGCGGGATCGCGTCGTACCAGTCGCCGCCGACCCGGGCGGTCTCGGCGGCCGGGAGGTACCGGCTGGCCAGCCGCACCCCGGTCGGCCGGGGCAGCGTCTCGGGCAGCATGGTCCGCTGCAACTCGTCCGCGATGTACGCCTCGCGCCCGTACAGGACCGCCTTGTCGATGCCCAGCGCGCTGTGCGTCGCGAGCTGGGCCGCGACCAGCAGGTCGTCGCCCTCGAACGCGGTCCGGTCGGCCCGGCGCAGGAAGATCGCCGCGCCGATCACCCGGCGGCGCCCCCGCAGCGGCGCCAGGATCGCCCGCCGGCCCTCGGGCACGGTCCGGAACGCGCCGAGGAGTTCCGGCAGCGCGGCGTGCGCGGTCGGCGCGTCCGCGAAGACCGGACGGACCCCGCGCAGCACCTCCGCGAGCGCGCCGCCCGGCCGGACCGTGCACAGCTCCGTCGTGCCCGTGACCTCGGGGTCCATCTGCGGCATGGGCAGCGGGCCGCCCTCGGTGTCCCGGTCCTCCGGGATCCGGTCGGTGCGCCGCAGCCGCAGCACGACGGGCCCGGTGGGCCGCTCGTCGCCGACCGGCAGCGGGTCGCGCAGATAGACGAGGATCGCGTCGGCGAACGTCGGCACGGTGGCCCGGCACAGGCCCATCACGATCTCGTCCAGGTCCATGCCCCGGGCGATCCGCCGGGTCGCGGCGCCCACGAACCGCAGCCGGTCGCCGTCCCTGCGCATCGCGGCGGCGCCCGCCGACAGCGGCGCCACGGTGGAGGTGCCGGTGTGCGCGACGGGACCCTCACCGGGCGCCGGAGTGGGGTCCGGGACGACGGGTCGGGTGCGGTGCGGGTCGGGCTCGGCGCGGGACGACTGGGCGTGCTCGGGGCCGGTGCCGGGGCCCGTTCCCGTGTCGGCTCCTTGGCCCGTGCCGGAGCACGCGCCCGTCGCGCCGTGCGCCGGGTCGCCGGAGCGGCCCTGCACGGGCAGCCCGGTTCCCGGCCCTGCCAGCGGGCCGGCCCCCGTCTCCGGGGATCTCGGCTGCTGGGGCGGTTTCGGGGTACGCAGCAGCGCCCCGCGAGGGTCCGCGGGTGCGGGAGGGCTTGCGGCGCCGCTCGGGCGGCCCTCCTGGGAGGTGGGGTGCTCCGTCACGCGTGTCGAATCCGTCCGTCCGGGGCTGCGCGCGGCGCGCGCGGTCAAGGCGTCACCAAGTGCGTCACGCGGTGATCAGGTGCGTCGGCAGTTGAGGAAGAGCTGATGCTCGGGTGGTGCGTCTGCCCTCGCCGGGGCGTACGAGCGGGTGTCCTCGTCCGTGATCTCGAAGCCCGCTCCACTGACGACCTGGCGCAGTTCGTCCCGCAGGAATCCCGATACCCGGATCGACTGCCCCAGGAACGGAATCTCCGCGTCATCCAGATCTGCCTCCACCATCGAGAGCGCCAGCAGGCCCCCCGGCCTGAGCAGCGTACGGAACTGCCGCAGTGCGTACGGTATTTCAGCACGGGGCAGCATCAACAGCGTGAAAAAGCAGGTGATCCCGTCGAACCGGCCGAGCCCCGCGGGGCCGTCGGCGCGCAGTGACGCCAGATCACGGTTGAGGAACTCGGCCTCCGGCACCTGTGCGCGGGCCAGGTCCAGCATGCCATCCGACAGGTCGACCCCGAGCACGGTGAACCCCGCGTCGACGAGCCCGCGCGCGGTCGGCAGCCCGGTGCCGCAGCCCACGTCGAGCACCCGCGCACCCTCCGGCAGCGCCGCCGCCAGCCGCGCACCCGCCGCGATCTGGCCCTCTTTGTGGGGGAAGGCCTCGTCGTAGCGCCCTCCGATGATGTCGAACGCCTTGGCCTGACCCGTCCGGTCCGGGGCCGTGCTGCCGTACGCGGCGTATGCCTCGGAGCCCTCGTACGCCGCCCGCGCCCCGCCGTCCGCCTCGCTGTTCTCGCTCACGTCCTGCCACCCCTCGATGACATCCTGTCAGACCCCGCGCAAGCACCAGGAGTTGCTGCTGTACGCCGTTGCGGAGGACGATCCTACGTTTGAACCATGGGGGCGCATCAAGGGTCTCATGAGGACACATGCGCGGGCGTACGGTCCCAGTCATCCGGCAAGACCGGAACCGGCCACTTCGGGTCCGGTCTCCACTCCTGCCAGCCGTCCGAGAACGGGCGTCCCCACGCATGGATCACCTCGATCGCCGCCTGACCTGCGTCGCGCACTCTCCGCGCCTGCGCGGCGTCCATCAAACCGGCGCGCTGGGCCTCGGCGAACTCGTCCTCGTCGTGCCACCGCCAACTGCGGTCGGAACGCACCGAGATATCCAGGAAGTGGTCCTCCGAGTCGACGCCGCCGGCCCATCGGGTACGTGGTTCCTCCAGGTTCACGTACCAGTTCTTGAACCGCCAGCCCCGCTCCCAGAACAGCCACACCGACCAGGGCTCCCCGGGCCGCGCCAGCTTCAGCACACCGGTCCCCGACCAGCGGGCGGTCTCCACGGTACGCGGCTTGGTGTAGCGCGTACCGAGGGGTTCGTCGTGCACGGGGGTGCCGTCGGCGAGCACCGGCCGCACACAGGAGGTGCCCGGCGCCATCCACACGGCGAGCAGATCACCGGTGTCCTCGACGACAGTGACGGGCCGGCAGATGTGGAACCGGTCCCCACGCCCGTTCTCCCGATAACGCCACAGAACAGGGCTCCCCGGAGCCCACCTCCCACTCTCTGTCATGGCCAGATAGTAGGTGCCGCAGTCATAAGACACGCCACCACACATCCAGATTCCAGCCAACCAACCAGCCCCCACCCACCCCGACGACTCCCACGGGTCCGGCTGCGGGCGGGCGTTCCGCGCATTCCTGCCGGTCCCGCGCCGGACATCCGCCTCCGCCGACTACCTCCGATCCCGCAGCAGACGGCCGCGCCCGCCGCCCCTCGCGGGTCCGGCTGTGGGGAAGCGCCCCGCGTACTTCTGCCGGTCCCGCTACGGACATCCGCCTCCGCCGATTTCCGCCGGTCCTGCGGCGGACGGCCGCGCTCGCCGACCCTCGCGGGTCCGGCTGTGGGGAGGCGTTCCGGGTACTTCTGCCGGTCCTGCGGCGGACGTCCGCCTCCGCCGGCTTCCTCCGGTCCTGCGGCGGACGGCCGTGCCCGCCGACCCTCGCGGGTCCGTCTGTGGGCAGGCGCCCCGCCCACTCCTGCCGGTCCCGCTACGGACATCCGCTTCCGCCGACTGCCTCCGGTCCCGCGGCGGACGGCCGTGCCCGCCGACCCCCGCCGGTCCCGCTGTGGGCAGGCGCCCCGCCCACTCCTGCCGGTCCCGCTACAGACATCCGCCTCCGCCGACTTCCGCCGATCCCGCCCCGGACACCCGCCCCCGTCGCCCCCCCGGTCCCGCTGTGGGCAGGCGTTCCGCACGGCGGAACGGGTGGGCACAGCCCGATGCGACGGGCACCTCTAAGGCTTCGTCATCCCCAGCACGTCCAGCGCAGCGTCCAGCTCCGCGAGAGACAGTTCCCCCCGGTCCACATACCCCGCCTCCAACACCACCTCACGAATAGTCTTCCGCTCGGCAAGCGCCCGCTTGGCCACAGCGGCAGCGGCTTCGTACCCGATGTACTTGTTCAGCGGCGTCACCACCGACGGCGAAGACTCCGCGTACTCCCGAGCCCGCTCCCGATCCGCCGTCACCCCGTCCACCACCCGGTCCGCGAGCAACCGCGCCCCGTTGCCCAGCAACCGCACCGACTCCAGCACATTCTTCGCGATGACCGGCACCATCACGTTCAACTCGAAGTTGCCGGAGGCCCCCGCCACCGTGACCGTCGTGTCGTTGCCGATGACCTGCGCCGCCACCATCAGCACGGCCTCGGGAATCACCGGGTTCACCTTGCCCGGCATGATGGACGACCCGGGCTGAAGGTCCGGCAGCGCGATCTCCGCGAGCCCGGTCCGCGGCCCGCTCGCCATCCACCGCAGATCGTTCGCGATCTTCGTCAGCCCGACCGCGACCGTCCGCAGCTGCCCACTCGTCTCGACCAGCCCGTCCCGCGCCCCCTGCGCCTCGAAGTGGTCCCGCGCCTCGGTCAGCGGCAACCCGGTGGCCGAAGCGACCTCGGCGATGACGGCGGCCGAGAACCCGGGCGGCGTATTGATCCCGGTCCCCACAGCCGTACCGCCCAACGGCAGTTCCGCGAGCCGCGGCAGCGAGGACCGCAGCCGCTCGACCCCGTACCGCACCTGCGCCGCGTACCCCCCGAACTCCTGCCCGAGCGTCACGGGCGTGGCGTCCATGAGGTGCGTACGCCCCGACTTGACGACGTCCGCGAACTCCCCGGCCTTGCGCTCCAGGGCCGCCGCCAGATGCTCCAGTGCGGGGATCAGATCGCGGGTCACGGCGGCGGTGGCCGCGATGTGGACCGAGGACGGGAAGACGTCGTTGGAGGACTGCGAGGCGTTCACATGGTCGTTGGGGTGTACGGGACGGCCCAGGCGCTCGGACGCCAGCGTGGCGAGCACCTCGTTCATGTTCATGTTGGACGAGGTGCCGGACCCGGTCTGGAAGACGTCCACCGGGAACTGGTCGTCCCAGCGCCCGTCCGCGACCTCACCGGCCGCCTCCACGACGGCGTCCGCGATGTCCTGGTCGACCACGCCGAGCCCGGCGTTCACCCGCGCGGCAGCCGCCTTGATCCGCGCCAGCGCCTCGATGTGCGCCCGCTCAAGGCGCTGCCCGGACACGGGAAAGTTCTCCACGGCCCGCTGCGTCTGCGCCCGCCACTTGGCGTGGGCAGGCACCCGCACCTCGCCCATGGAGTCGTGCTCGATCCGAAACTGGTCCATACGTCCAGCATCGCACCCGGCGCACCCCATTCAGCCCGTCCGGCGTTTGAGGACGAGGCCGTTCAGGCCGAAGGGGGTCTGGGGCGCAGCCCCAGCTACCCGAGCCCAGGCCCCCGTACCGGAATGTTCGTGAACGTAGGCTGCGGCGCCGGGTCCTGGAAGAAGTCGTTGCCCTTGTCGTCCACGACCACGAACGCCGGGAAGTCCTCGACCTCGATCTTCCAGACGGCCTCCATGCCGAGTTCCTCGTACTCGACGACCTCGACCTTCTTGATGCAGTCCTGGGCGAGCCGGGCGGCGGGTCCGCCGATGGAGCCCAGGTAGAAGCCGCCGTGCGCCTCGCACGCGTCGGTTACCTGCTTGCTCCGGTTGCCCTTGGCCAGCATCACCTTGGAGCCGCCGGCCGCCTGGAACTGCTCGACGTAGGAGTCCATACGCCCGGCCGTCGTCGGGCCGAACGAACCGGACGCGTACCCCTCGGGCGTCTTCGCCGGACCCGCGTAGTACACCGGGTGGTCCTTGAGGTACTGCGGCATCTCCTCGCCCGCGTCCAGCCGCTCCTTGATCTTGGCGTGCGCGATGTCGCGCGCCACGACCAGCGGGCCGGACAGCGAGAGACGGGTCTTCACCGGGTACTTGGTCAGCTCGGCGAGGATGTCGTCCATCGGCCGGCTGAGGTCGATCCGGACCACCTCGTCCGACTCGTCGCTCAGGTGCTCGTCGGTCGTCTCCGGCAGGAACCGCGCCGGGTCGGTCTCCAACTGCTCCAGGAACACACCCTCGGCGGTGATCTTCGCGACGGCCTGCCGGTCGGCCGAGCAGGACACGGCGATGGCGACCGGGCAGGACGCGCCGTGCCGCGGCAGCCGCACCACGCGCACGTCGTGACAGAAGTACTTGCCGCCGAACTGCGCCCCGATCCCGATCCGCTGCGTCAGCTCGAAGACCTTCTGCTCCAGATCCTTGTCCCGGAAGCCGTGCCCGAGCGCCGACCCCTCGGCCGGGATCTCGTCCAGGTAGTGCGCGGAGGCGTACTTCGCGGTCTTCAGCGCGTACTCGGCGGACGTACCGCCGACGACGATCGCCAGGTGGTACGGCGGGCACGCGGCCGTCCCCAGCGAACGGATCTTCTCCTCCAGGAACTTCATCATCGAGCCCTCGTTGAGGACCGCCTTCGTCTCCTGGTAGAGGAACGACTTGTTCGCCGAGCCGCCGCCCTTCGCCATGAACAGGAACTTGTACGCGCCGCCGTCCGTCGCGTACAGCTCGATCTGCGCGGGCAGGTTCGAACCGGTGTTCTTCTCGTCCCACATCGTCAGCGGGGCCATCTGCGAGTAGCGCAGATTCAGCCGCGTGTACGCGTCGAAGATGCCGTGCGACAGAGCCTCCTCGTCGCCGCCCGAGGTGAGGACGTTCTGTCCGCGCTTGCCCATCACGATCGCCGTGCCGGTGTCCTGGCACATCGGCAGCACGCCCGCCGCCGCGATGTTCGCGTTCTTCAGGAGGTCGAGGGCGACGAACTTGTCGTTGCCCGACGCCTCCGGATCGTCGATGATGCGCCGGAGCTGCGCGAGGTGGGCGGGCCGCAGATAGTGCTGGATGTCGTGGATCGCCTCTTCGGCGAGCGTACGCAGCGCCTCCGGCTCGACCTTCAGAAAGGTCCGCCCGTCGGCCTCGAAGGTCGACACGCCCTCGGCGGTCACCAGCCGGTACGGCGTGGTGTCCTCGCCCTGCGGGAGAAGGTCCGTGTACGCGAACGCGGAACTGGATGAGCCGGCGGCGGCGGATTCGGGCGTACGGGCGACAGGGGGCATTGCGGCCATTCCTCACTCGGCGGACTGCGGCGCGGCCTCCATTGGCAGCGCGTGGTCCAGCGTAGAGCGGGGAGCGGGACGGGTCCTTGTGAGGTAAGGCTCAGTTTGGCTGCGGGGCCGGAAGCGGCGCATGGGTGGGTGGATGGGTGGATGGGTGGATGGGCGGGGGATCGGCGGGTGGATCGGCGCGGATGGGGTAGTCGCGATCTATCGCGTTTCGGTAGGGTGGTGGCCGTGGACCTCGAAAAGCGACCGACCCAGCCGGAAACGGCCCTGACGGAGCCGACACCGCAGCCGCAGCCCACGGGCCTCCGCGCGTCCGACGCCGAGCGGGACCGTGTGGCCGACATCCTCCGCGAGGCGCTGGCCGAGGGCCGCCTCACCGCCGACGAGCACGCCGAGCGCATCGACGGCGTGTATCGCGCCAAAACGGTCGCCGAATTGCAGCCGTTCGTCCAGGACCTGCCCAACAGCGGCGAGTTCGCCCCGCGCGACACCCGCCGATCGGCCCCGAACCGGCCGGCCGACGGCGCCGTCCCGTCGGTCGCCGAGGAGAACCTGGTCGCGGTGTTCAGCAGCACGGTCCGCAAGGGCCGCTGGCGCGTCGGCCGCAGGACCCATGTGTACGCGATCTTCGGCAATGTCGAGATCGACCTCAGCGAGGCCCTGTTCGAGTACCAGGAGGTCGTCATCAAGGCGATCTCCGTCTTCGGCAATGTCGAGATCCGCGTCCCCGAGAACATCTCGCTGCGCGGCAGCGGCGGCGGTGTCCTCGGCAACTTCGAGGTCACCACGCTCGACTCGCGCGAGACCGACGCACCCGTCGTCTTCGTCGACGGCATCGCCGTGCTCGGCAGCATCGAGGCCCGGCCCAAGCGGGGGCGCCTCATCGGGGATCTCCGGGACCGCATGCGCAAGCACCTCGGCCACTGATTTCGGGCCACCTCCCACGACGGGACACTTCCGGTACGGGACGGGCGGCGGGCGGGCATCGCCGCACCTCAGAGCCGTCGCGCCCGGCGTTCCGCACCTGACCGAGAACGTCCATGCACCACGCCCCTGTACGGGGACTCAGTGCATAGGACCGCGTACAGCGGGTAGGGCTTGCTGCATCGCCGCTACCGCTCCCTCGCGAAGCCGTCGTCAGGAGTAGACCGTGCTGCATCCGCCGCATCAGTCCCTTCAGGTCGCCGCCGTCCCCACACAGCGGGTGCCCGTTCAGGATCGGGACCAGGACGCCCCATGGCACACGGAAGCGGTCTGCCGCCGTGACGAAGCCGGGCTCTTCTTCGCCCCGTCCAAGGAACCCACGGCCGCGAGACTCTCCCGCGAGGAGGCCGCGAAGCGGGTCTGCGCCCGCTGTCCCGTCATGGTCGAGTGCCGCGAACACGCGCTGCTCCAGCCCGAGCCGTACGGCGTGTGGGGCGGCCTCACCGCCGCCGAGCGCCGCGTGGTCCTGGCCCGGCGCCGCCGGCGCGACCTCGAACTCAAGAAGGCCCGCACGGCCGACCCCATCGCGGCGGCCGGCTGACACCGGACCTCCGCCCCAGGGATTTCCGCCGTACGGCGACGGGGGCGCCCTCCCCGCACAAGGAGGGCGCCCCCGTCGCCGTACACGAACGTCTACGCCTGCGTGTACGTCTACGTCTACTTGGCGCGGTCGAAGTCGATGGCGCTGTAGGCGCGCAGCTTCGACAGCCGGTGCTCCGAGTCGATCTGGCGGATGGTGCCGGACTTGGAGCGCATCACGAGCGACGAGGTGGTGGCGGTCTCGGCGCGGTAGCGCACGCCCCGCAGCAGTTCGCCGTCGGTGATGCCGGTGGCGACGAAGAAGACGTTGTCGCCGGAGACCAGGTCGTTCGTGGCGAGGACCCGGTCGAGGTCGTGGCCCGCGTCGAGCGCCCGCTGCCGCTCCGCCTCGTCCTTGGGCCACAACTTGCCCTGGATCGTGCCGCCCAGGCACTTGATCGCACAGGCCGAGATGATGCCCTCGGGCGTGCCTCCGACGCCGAGCAGCAGATCGACCCCGGTGCCCTCGCGCACGGCGAGTACGGAACCGGCCACATCGCCGTCCGAGATCAGCTTGATCCGGGCGCCCGTCTCCCGGACCTCCTTGATGATCCCGTCGTGCCGGGGCCGGTCCAGGATGACGACGGTGACGTCCTCGGGCGACGACCGCTTGGCCTTGGCGACGCGGCGGATGTTCACGGAGACGGGGGCGTCGATGTCCACGAAGTCCGCGGCCTCCGGGCCGGTGACCAGTTTGTCCATGTAGAAGACGGCCGACGGGTCGAACATGGTGCCGCGGTCGGCCGCCGCGAGGACCGCGATGGCGTTCGGCATGCCCTTGGCGGTGAGCGAGGTCCCGTCGATCGGGTCGACGGCGATGTCGCACTCGGCGCCCGTGCCGTCACCGACGCGCTCGCCGTTGAAGAGCATCGGCGCCTCGTCCTTCTCGCCCTCGCCGATGACGACGACGCCGTTCATCGAGACGGTGGAGACGAGGGTCCGCATGGCCCGTACGGCCGCGCCGTCGGCGCCGTTCTTGTCGCCGCGGCCGACCCAGCGGCCCGCGGCCATCGCCGCGGCCTCGGTGACCCGGACCAGCTCCAGGGCCAGGTTGCGGTCCGGAGCCTCGGAGGGGACCTCAAGTTCGGAAGGAAGTTGATGATTCTCGGTCATCGAGACGCACCTTTCTGATACGACGACGGCCGGATGAGGGTGTGTATCGACTCTATCCGCCGATCGCCAGAATGAGCAGAGGGCCCCACGCATGAGCGGACCGGCGCCGGATGTGCTGGTGGGGGTGGCGGTGAGGGGTGGCGGTGAGGGGGGTGGCGGCGCGCGGAACGCCACCTGAGACCATGGGTCCGTGGCTGGCAAGCAAGGCACGAAGAACGTGCGGAACATGATCCTTTCGCTGGGTGTGACGGTCCTCGTCGCGGGATTCGTCTGGCTCTTCATCCCGCACGACGAGACGCAGACGCCGATCAAGCGTGTGGACTACCGCGTCGAGCTGCTGACGGCGCGCCGAGCGGCGCCCTATCCGGTGGCGGCGCCGGAGGGCCTGTCCGAGGACTGGAAGGCGACCTCCGTGCGCTACCGGGGTGACAATTTCAACGCCTGGCACCTGGGCTTCCACGGCCCGGACGACCAGTACGTCACCGTGGAGCAGTCCACCGAGAAGCCGTCGACGTTCATCGACCGGGTCAGCCGGGGCGCCACCGGGACCGAGCGGACCACGGAGATCGACGGCCGGACGTGGCAGCGGTACGCGGGTGAGAAGTTCGACGCCCTCGTCCTCACGGAGAAGGGCGCGACGACGGTCGTCACGGGCACGGCGTCGTTCGACGGTCTGACGAAGATGGCGCGGGCCTTGACGACGGCCGATACGACGGCTTCACCGACCGCCGATACGACGGCCTCCCCGACCGCCTCCGCCACGGCTTCCTAGGCGGGACGCAACCCTCGCGCACTGTGAAGTGGATCACGACGGTCCAGTTTTGGTTGAACCTTCAACCTCATCGTCGTACTGTCGGAACCGACCCCGGATCCCCCCCATTTTCACACCGAGAAGGTTGCCCCATGTCTCTCGTTCTTGACTCCGCCGCCCAGGATCTGCTGTTCCGTGAGGCCCGTACGGCCAACACCTTCACGGACGAGCCGGTGACCGAGGAGCAGATTCAGGCGATCTACGACCTGGTCAAGTTCGGCCCGACCGCCTTCAACCAGTCGCCGCTGCGCATCACGCTCGTCCGCAGCCCCGAGGCCCGCGAGCGTCTGGTGCGGCACATGTCCGAGGGCAACCAGCCCAAGACGGCCACCGCGCCGCTCGTCGCGATCCTCTCCGCAGACAACGAGTTCCACGAGGAGCTTCCGCAGTTGCTCCCGCACTTCCCGCAGGCCAAGGACGCCTTCTTCGCGGAGCGCCCGGTCCGCGAGCGGGCCGCCGCCATGAACGCCGCGCTCCAGGCCGCGTACTTCATCATCGGCGTCCGGGCCGCCGGTCTGGCCGCGGGCCCGATGACCGGCGGCGACTTCGCGGGCATCCAGAAGGAGTTCCTGGACGACGACCACACCCCGCTGATGGTCGTCAACATCGGCCGGCCGGGCGAGAACGCCTGGTTCCCGCGCTCCCCGCGCCTCGCGATCGACCAGGTCGTGACGACGGTCTGAGGCACCGCGCAGGACGACGGGCCCCCGGCGCACCGGCACTGCTGGTAAGCGGTCGGGGGTCTCCGGTCTCCCCTACGCCTTCTCGCCCTCGTCGTCGTCCTCCTCCTCCGCGAGCGCCGCGTCCAGGCGGGCCCGTGCGCCGTCCAGCCAGCGGCGGCAGACCTTCGCCAGCTCCTCGCCGCGCTCCCACAGGGCCAGCGACTCCTCCAGGGTGGTCCCCCCGGTCTCCAGGCGCCGGACGACCTCGATCAGCTCGTCCCGCGCCTGCTCGTACCCGAGGCCCGCCTCGTCCGCCTTGCTGGTCATGCGTCCACCCTATGTGTCGGCTCCGACTCCACCCGTACCGTGAACTCGCCGTCCGCGACCCGCGCGCGCAGCTCCTCGTCCGCCGTCACGTCGTCCGGTGCCCGCACCACATGGCCGTCCGCGCGCTGGAGCACCGCGTACCCCCGGCGCAGGGTCGCGGCGGGGGAGAGCGCCACCACGCGCGCGTGGGTGTGCGTCAGCTCCGAACCGGCGCGGTCCAGGAGGTGCCCGAGGGTGCGCCGGCCCCGGTCGACCAGGCCGCCGACATGGTCGGCGCGCTCGTCGATCATGCGGTGCGGGTCCTCTATCACCGGGCGCGCCAGGGTCTGCGCGAGTCCGCGCTCCTCACGGTCGACGAACGCCCCCACCGTGCGCCGGGCCCGGTCCCGCAGCCAGCGCACCCGCTCGTACTCCTCACCGACGTCCGGGACGACCTTCTTCGCCGCGTCGGTCGGCGTGGACGCGCGCAGGTCGGCGACGTGGTCCAGGAGAGGGTTGTCCGGCTCGTGCCCGATCGCCGAGACGACCGGCGTACGGCACGCGGCCACCGCCCGTACCAGCGTCTCGTCCGAGAACGGGAGCAGGTCCTCCACGCTGCCGCCGCCGCGCGCGACGACGATCACGTCGACCTCGGGCAGTTCGTCGAGTTCCTTCACGGCCTGGACGACCTGCGGCACCGCGTGCACACCCTGCACGGCGACATTGCGGACCTCGAAGCGGACGGCGGGCCAGCGGTGCCGGGCGTTCTCCAGGACGTCGCGCTCGGCCGCCGACGCCCGGCCGCACACCAGGCCGACGAGCTGCGGCAGGAAGGGCAGCGGCTTCTTGCGGTCCGCCGCGAACAGGCCCTCGGCGGCCAGGGACTTCTTCAACTGCTCAAGCCGGGCGAGGAGTTCCCCGACGCCGACCGGTTTGATCTCGGCAGCCCGCAGCGAGAGCTGGCCCCGGGGCGCGTACCACTCGGGCTTCGCGTGGACGACCACGCGCGCGCCCTCGCTGACCACGTCGGCCACCGCGTCGAACACCTGCCGGTAGCAGGTGACGCTCACCGAGATGTCGTACGACGGATCGCGCAGCGTCAGGAAGACGACGCCGGCTCCGGGGCGGCGGGACAGCTGGGTGATCTGTCCCTCGACCCACACGGCGCCGAGCCGGTCGATCCAGCCACCGATGAGACGGGAGACGTCACCGACGGGGAGCGGGTTCTCCGGGGACGTGTTCACAGCCATGCGCCGAGCGTAACGGGCGGCACTGACAGGGCGGGTGGAGAGCGGGGTGGTGGACGGGTGCCGGTCGGTTTCGGGGGTGCCGGTCAGTCGGTGCCCGCCGCCTGACGGGTGCGCCACTGGGCGGCCAGGACCACCAGGCCCGCCACCAGCCAGACGGCGCCCACGACTTGGGCGATGTGGGACGCCTCCACGATGACCGCCACGGTGATCGCCGCGCCGACCACCGGGATCAGCACATGCCGCCACCAGATCACCGGCCCGCCGAGACGGCGTACCGCGAACCAGCCCACCACGCTCGCGTGCAGCAGCGTGAACGCCGTCAGCGCCCCGACGTCGACCACCGACACCAGCTTGTCCAGACCGTCGGCCCGGCGCGCCGCCCACACCGCCGCGACCAGCGTCACGACCGCCGCGACGAGCAGGGCGACACGCGGTGTGCCCGTGCTGGTCCTCGACAGGACGTGCGGCAGCCGCCGGTCGCGGCCCATCGCGAACAGCAGCCGTCCGGCGGCGGCCTGCCCGGCCAGCGCCGCGAACGCCGCGCCGATCGCCTTGCTCACCGCCACCAGATCGTGCAGCCAAGACCCGACGGACACGTCCACGGCGTCGTAGAACGCCGAGCCCTGCTTCGCCGGATCGGCCGCAAGCTGTGCCGACGTCATGGGTTCGAGCAGCGCCACCAGATAGGTCTGCGCCACGAACAGCACGCCCGCGAGGACGAGACAGAACAGCACCGCGCGCGCGACCTTCGCCGAGCCGCCGGTGACCTCCTCCGCGAACGACGCGATGGCGTCGAAACCGAGGTACGACAGGACCGCCACGGACACCGCCCCGACCACCGCCGACAGCGCGAACGTCTCGTCACCCGTGAACGGCGACCACAGGTCCCGCTGCGCACCATCGCGCGCGAGGACGACGACAGCCGACACGACGAAGACCAGCAGGACGACGATTTCCATGGCGAGCACCAGGAACCCCACGCGCGCGGCGGCACGTACGCCCCACAGGTTCAGCAGCGTCGTGACGAGGACCGCGAGCGCCGTCCACACCCACCGCGACACCTCCGGCACCAGGGCGTTCATCGCGATCCCGGAGAACAGGTACGCGACGGCCGGGATCAGCAGATAGTCGAGCATCGCCATCCACCCGGCGATGAACCCGGCGCCCTTGCCGAGCCCCGCGCGCGCGTAGGCGAACACCGAGCCGGCCTGCGGGACGACGCGCACCATCTGCGCGTAGCTGTACGCCGTGAACGCCATCGCGACGGTCGCGACCACGTAGACGAGGGCGACGGCGCCGTGCGACTTGGCGTCGAGGGTGCCGTACACGCCGACCGGGGCCATGGGGGCGATGAAGAGGAGGCCGTAGACGACGAGGTCGCGGAAGCCGAGGTTGCGGTTGAGGCGTTCGTCGCCGGGTGGGTCGCCCCCTGGCCTGCTCGTGCCGCCGGGGGGCCGGGCCTCTCCGCTGCCACCTGCGGACATCTGCGCCTCCGTGGGGGTCTGGCCCGGTGATCCGGCCCGGTCGCGCCGCGGTGGGCGGTCCGGACCACCCAGTTTCCCCAAGGAGCCGATCTTTCACCTGTCGGGCAGGGCCTTACGATGGGTGCCATGACTGCTTCGCCAGCCCGACGCGTCCTGCTCGCCGCCCCCCGTGGCTACTGCGCGGGTGTGGACCGTGCCGTGATCGCCGTCGAGAAGGCCCTTGAGCAGTACGGGGCCCCGATCTATGTCCGCCACGAAATCGTGCACAACAAATACGTCGTGCAGACCCTGGAGAAGAAGGGCGCGATCTTCGTCGAACAGACGGCGGAGGTCCCCGAGGGGGCGATCGTCATGTTCTCGGCGCACGGTGTCGCGCCCGTCGTCCACGACGAGGCCAAGCGCGGCCGGCTCGCCACCATCGACGCGACGTGCCCGCTGGTCACCAAGGTCCACAAGGAGGCCGTCCGGTTCGCCCAGGACGACTTCGACATCCTCCTGATCGGGCACGAGGGCCACGAAGAGGTCATCGGCACCTCCGGCGAGGCGCCGGACCACATCACCCTGGTCGACGGCCCGGACGACGTCGCGAACGTCGAGGTCCGCGACCCGTCGAAGGTCGTCTGGCTCTCCCAGACCACGCTCTCCGTGGACGAGACGATGGAGACCGTCGACGCGCTCAAGGAGAAGTTCCCGCAGCTGATCGCGCCGCCGAGCGACGACATCTGTTACGCGACGCAGAACCGTCAGCTCGCGGTCAAGCAGATGGGCGCCGAGGCGGACCTCGTCATCGTCGTCGGCTCGCGCAACTCGTCCAACTCCGTGCGCCTGGTCGAGGTCGCCAAGCTCGCCGGCGCCCGCGCCGCGTACCTGGTGGACTTCGCCGACGAGATCGACGACGCGTGGCTGGAGGGCGTGACGACGGTCGGTGTCACCTCCGGTGCCTCCGTACCGGAGATCCTGGTCGAACAGGTGTTGGAGCGGCTGTCGGGTCAGGGTTTCGAGGACGTGGAGATCGTGAAGTCGGCCGAGGAGTCGATCACGTTCTCGCTGCCGAAGGAGTTGCGGCGGGATCTGCGGGCGGAGGCGGCGGCGCTGGTCGCGGACCGCGTGGGTGACCGGGGCACGGACCAGGCGTCCGGGAAGTGACTGTCGGTCCCTCGTCGTAACGTAGGGCCATGCAGATCTTCGGCGTGGACATCGGCGGTTCAGGCATCAAGGGTGCGCCCGTGGACCTGGACCGCGGCGACCTGGCGGCAGAGCGGTTCAAGGTGCTGACCCCGAACCCGAGCACACCCGACGCGGTGGCCGACGGGGTGAAGGAAGTCGTCGACCATTTCGGCTGGTCGGGCCCCCTCGGCGTCACGTTCCCGGGCGTGGTCACCGGCGGCGCCACGATCCGTACGGCGGCGAATGTCGACAAGGCGTGGGTCGACACCGACGCGCGCGCCCTGCTCGGCGAGCGCCTGGGCGGCCTGCCGGTGCTCGTGCTCAATGACGCGGACGCGGCGGGCATCGCCGAGATGAACTTCGGCGCGGGCCGCGACCGCCGGGGCACCGTCATCACCCTCACCTTCGGCACCGGCATCGGCAGCGCCCTGTTCATCGACGGCGTGCTCGTCCCCAACACCGAGCTGGGCCACTTGGAACTCCACGGCCACGACGCCGAGACGCGGGCGTCGACCAAGGCCAAGGAGGACCACGACCTGAGCTGGGAGCACTGGGCGCACCGCGTCCAGAAGTACCTGGCGCATGTGGAGATGCTGTTCTCGCCGGAGCTGTTCATCGTCGGCGGCGGAGTGAGCCGCAAGGCGGACAAGTTCCTGCCGCTGATCGAGGGCATCAAGGCGGACATCGTTCCGGCGGAGCTGCGGAACAACGCGGGGATTGTGGGGGCGGCGATGGGGGCGGCGAAGTCGGCGGCGTGACCGTGTCGACCCTTCGTTGGTACGGGTACGGGTACGGGTTCGCGGTCGTGGTCACACCGGGCGGCGGCGGGGCTGGGGTGCGCGCGGGGCGGTGCGCGGGTTGGTACGGGGATTGGTGCGGGGGGAGCGGCGCTGGGCGGCGCGGCGACGGCTCATCAGCCGCAGCTTCCGTACGGTCACGATGACGCCGGCGACCAGCGTGCCGCCGTACAGCCAGCCCGCGTGCATGGCCAGCGCCGTGAACAGCCCCATGAGCTTGCCGGCGAGCCCGGCCGAGCCGTCGGCGATCGGCAGGATGCCGACGGCGAACGCGATGGGGACGCAGACCGGCGCCGTCACCAGGTCCGCGCGCCGCACCCAGAGCGCCGTCAGCGCGCTGACCAGCACGAACAGCACCCCGTACACCCCGATCGAGCCACCGAACAGCAACTGGTCCAGGCAGGCGAGCAGGAACATCGACCCGATGCAGAACAGCGCGCTGCCGAGCCCGGTGAGCCGGGGGTTGGGCAGGCGGCGCAGCCTGCGCGCGAGGGGCGATGCGGGACGGCGTGCGGTCGAGGCGTCCCGGTTGAACGCGTCGGCGCCGTGCGGCCCCGCCTGCGGCGGCAGCGGCGCGGTTCGTCGCGGTCGGTACTGAGGAGGACGCGTCCTGGGTTGCTCCACTGGACCAACTTAGGTCGGTTTATGTGTCGAACGGGTCGCTAGACACGCGCTTTGGCCGAGCTTGGCCGTGCGTTCGACACGACGGCGGTACGCCGTGGGGCCGCGGTGGTACATCCGGGTGCCACCTGGGGGCGTCGCGGTACGTAGACTGGGGGATCGGCCCGCGCGCGAACACCGCCGGGCCCCCGCCCAGCCTTCACGGTCCGGGCGCCTCAGCCGCCCAGCCCTCACGTACGGGAAGTCGCAACGTGTCGCTCACGATCGGAATCGTCGGTCTGCCCAATGTCGGCAAGTCGACCCTGTTCAACGCCCTGACCAAGAACGACGTGCTGGCGGCCAACTACCCGTTCGCCACGATCGAGCCCAATGTGGGCGTGGTCGGCGTCCCCGACCCGCGCCTGACGAAACTGGCGGAGATCTTCTCCTCCCAGCGCACCCTCCCCGCGACCGTCGACTTCGTCGACATCGCGGGCATCGTGCGCGGCGCGAGCGAGGGCGAGGGCCTGGGCAACAAGTTCCTGGCGAACATCCGCGAGTCCGATGCGATCTGCCAGGTCATCCGGGCCTTCAAGGACGAGAACGTCGTCCATGTCGACGGCAAGGTCTCGCCGAAGGACGACATCGAGACGATCAACACCGAGCTGATCCTCGCCGACCTCCAGACCATCGAGAAGGTCCTGCCGCGCCTCCAGAAGGAGTCGCGGATCAAGAAGGACATCGCGCCGAAGGTCGCGGCGGTCGAGGCGGCGAAGGAGATCCTGGAGTCCGGCGAAACCCTGTTCGCGGCGGGAATCCGCCAGGGCACGGAGGCGGCGGAGCCCCTCCACGACCTGCACCTCCTCACGACGAAGCCCTTCCTCTACGTCTTCAACGTGGACGAGGACGAGTTGACGGACGACACGTTCAAGGAGGAACAGCGCGCGCTGGTCGCCCCGGCCGAGGCGATCTTCCTCAACGCCAAGCTGGAGTCCGACCTCGCCGAACTGGACGACGAGGAGGCCCTCGAACTCCTCCAGTCCGTCGGCCAGGACGAACCGGGCCTCGCCACCCTGGCCCACGTCGGCTTCCGCACCCTCGGCCTCCAGACCTACCTCACGGCAGGCCCGAAGGAATCCCGCGCCTGGACGATCAAACAGGGCGCGACGGCCCCCGAGGCAGCGGGCGTCATCCACACGGACTTCCAAAAGGGCTTCATCAAGGCCGAGGTCATCTCCTTCACCGACCTGATCGAAACGGGTTCGGTAGCCGAGGCCCGAGCGAAGGGCAAGGCTCGTATGGAGGGCAAGGAGTATGTGATGCAGGACGGGGATGTGGTGGAGTTTCGGTTCAATGTGTAGTGGGTGACGTACCGCCACGTCGCTGATCGGCAAACATTCAGGTCAGAAGGCCCCAGCCCCATCGCGGGTGAGGCCGGCTGACCCGCTGTGCTACGCGCTCGACGTTCACCCTCGCCGGTTCCGGTCCCCGTCCCAGGGTTCACGCCTCGGGAGTGGGGAGTGAAAGCGGAGGTGGGAACAGTAGTTCGTACGGTTCGTTGTGCTCCGTTGACGTGGGGATGTACGCCGGGACCGTCCGGGTCGCGCAAGTGTGGAGGTGGGGGAGCGCGTCCGTCAGGGGGAGGGGGATGAGGTTCAGGGTGGTGAAGAAGGCGGTGCGGTGGGTCGCCATGTTCGGGTGGTCCTCCTGGAGGGTTGCTTCCAGGTTTGTCGGGGGGAATCCCGCGCCCAGGTCCTGCCAGTACGGGAAGGTCGCCAGCAGGCGGAGCGCTTCCCTCAGGGTCTCGCCCACCAGTGTTGCCTGGCCCTCCGAGTCCGCGTACAGGACCGGGCGGGGCGTGGTGTGCGGGGCGCCGCAGAGGTAGTACGTGCCGCCCGCGCCGCAGCCCGCTATCGGGTGCAGCGGTATGCCCGTGGGGAGCCGCAGGTCCTCGACCGGGTCCCGGCGGTCGATGTCGAAGTCGCACGGCCAGGCCAGGTAGTCCGCCAGAGCGGGGTCGCTCTCTATGCGGGCCAGAAGCGCGTCCGACGCGTCCGGTGACGGCGCAGGTGGCTGGGGTGCGGTCATGAGAGTGAACGTAACAGCCTGCTACGACACTCCCGCGTCCGCCAACTCCGCGATCACCTCCGCGTGGCAGCGCAGCGGTACGCACCAGCAGCCCAGGCGGTGGCCTCGCAGATCCGGGAGCAGGGTCAGGAGTTCCGGGTGGGACAGGAGGTACGCGCGGTAGCGGGTGACCACCTCCTCGCGGGTGCCGTCGCGGCCCGGCCGGTACGGGCAGTACAGAGGGGAGCCCGCCAGGTGCCAGCCGCCGCGGTGCATGGGGCGGCCCACGTAGACGACGTCCCCGTACGCGGGGTCGTCGCGGTGCCCCTTCAGGTTCACGACCGTCGTACGCCCTGGTTTCATCGTCCTCGTCCGCTCCCTCTCGTTCCGCCTCGTTCCTCGCATTGTTCTCCTGCGGGGGACCGGGGGCACGTTGTCAGTGGGCCGTGGAACCATGGATCGATGGTCGGGGGACGACGGTGACGTGAGGGGCGAGAGGCGGGGGGTGCGATGGGGGTGGAGATCGGTGAGGGTGCGCCGCTCACGCGGCGGCAGCTGAAGGGCCTCATCGGCGGGGCCGAGCGGCTGCACGGCTCCGCGCGCTCCCTCCTCGCCGATCACGAGCAGGCCCGCGCCGCCGTTCGCGCGGCGCTCACCCCGATCCGGGACGGACTCGTCGCCGAGGAGCTGGGCGGCATTCCGGTCGCCCGGCTCAAAGACGTCACCGAGGGCCGGCTGCGGCTGACCGCCGTCGAGGCCGCAGGTTTCGCCACGGTCCGCGCGGTGTACGAGGCGAACCGGCACGAACTGCGGCAGATCCCGGGCGTCGGCCCGCAGACCGCCGACCAGGCACTCGCCGCCGCCCGGCAGATCGCCCGCGCGGTCGAGGACACCGTGTCCGTACGCGTGGACGTAGACGCCCCCGACGCGCGCACGACCGCCCTGGTCACCGCCCTGCACCGGCTCGTCGACGCCGGACCGGAGCTGAGGCGGGCCGTGGACGCGGCCGAACGGCTCGACACGCGTCTCGCCGCACTCCTACCGCAGGCCCGGCCCGCGACCCGGCGGCTGCGGATGCTGTTCGCGCGCCGTGCCACGCGCGGGCGCGCGCTCGCCGCCGTCACCGAACTGCGGCGGCTCGCCGCCGAGTCCGCCGCCCGCGAGCTGCCGTTGCTGATCGGGCAGGCGAGCGTCGACCTGCTGCGGGAGCCCGCGTCCGACGTCGAGGCATGGGTCGACTTCGAGCTGCGGTCGGCCGAGTACTACAGCCTGCTCGCCGAGGCGTCCGGTGGCGGGCCCGACCCGGATGCCGCCGAGGGGTTCCTGCCCGCCGAGGTCGCCGAGAGGGTCCGGGCGCAGCCGCTGGACGACACCCACCGCCGGGTCTCGCTGCGCGGGTACCAGTCGTTCGGGGCGCGCTTCGCGCTCGCGCAGCGCCGGGTCGTCCTCGGCGACGAGATGGGGCTCGGCAAGACGGTGCAGGCCATCGCCGTGCTCGCCCATCTCGTGACCGAAGGCCACCGGCACTTCCTCGTCGTCTGCCCGGCGAGCGTCCTCATCAACTGGACGCGCGAGATCCGGGCGCGCAGCGCGCTGAAGGCGGTGCCGGTGCACGGCCCCGACCGGCTGGACGCGTACGCGGAGTGGCGTACCGGGGGCGGGGTCGCAATCACGACCTTCGACGTGCTGCGCGGGTTGCCCACCAAGGGTGGCGGAGGTGACGGTGACGGGGCCTCGTGGCCGGTGCCCGCGCTGCTCGTCGTGGACGAGGCGCACTACGTGAAGAACCCGGACGCCCACCGCTCCCGGGCCGTCGCCGCCTGGGCCGGCCGCTGTGAGCGCGTGCTGTTCCTCACGGGTACGCCGATGGAGAACCGGGTCGAGGAGTTCCGGGGTCTGGTGCGTCAGCTCAGGCCCGAGCTGCTGAAGTCGGTGCAGGGCAGCGACGCGGTCGCCGGTTCGCACGCGTTCCGCAAGGCGGTCGCGCCTGCCTATCTCCGCCGCAACCAGCAGGACGTTCTCACCGAACTGCCCGCGCTGCTGCGGGTGGACGAGTGGGAGGAGTTCAGCGCGGGGGACCAGGACGCCTACCGCGTCGCGGTGGCCGACGGGAACTTCATGGCGATGCGCCGGGCCGGATACGCGCGCGCGGAGACCTCCGCGAAGCTGGCACGCCTGCGGGAGCTGGTGGAGGAGGCCGCCGCGAACGGCCTGAAAGTCGTCGTCTTCTCCTACTTCCGTGACGTTCTCGCGACGGTCGAACGTACCCTGGGGGACGAGGTGTTCGGGCCGATATCGGGTGACGTGCCCGCCGCGCGACGGCAGCGGATCGTGGACGACTTCACCGCCGCCGACGGGCACGCGGTGCTGCTCTGTCAGATCGAGGCGGGCGGTGTCGGGCTCAATCTCCAGGCCGCGTCCGTCGTCATCCTGTGCGAGCCGCAGGTCAAACCGACCCTGGAGCACCAGGCGGTGGCCCGCGCGCACCGGATGGGCCAGGTACGACCCGTCCAGGTGCACCGGCTGCTCGCCGCGGACTCCGTCGACCAGCGGATGCTCGACATCCTGGAGAACAAGGCGCGCCTCTTCGACGCCTATGCCCGACGCAGCGAGGTCGCCGACGCGGCGCCGGAAGCGGTGGACATATCGGACGGGAACTTGGCTCGACGGATCGTCGAGGAGGAGCAACTCCGGCTTGCGGCGGGGTGAGGGTGGGGGGTGGGGGTGCGGGGGTTGGGGAGGCCCCCGCCCATACCTATCGCACCACCAACTCCCTTACCTCCTCCGGCTTCCCACCCGTCTCCGTCAGCCGTACCCACCGCGCCTCGACCCCCGTCCCGTCCCCCACCTCGTCCCCCACCTCGTCCCCCGTCCCGTCCCCCGCCCCATACTCCGTCCAGCGCTCGCCGTCCTCCGACGTCTCCAGCCGGTACGCGCGCGTGCCCGTGACGTCGACCCCGGTGACGCGGGTCGTGCGGCTCAGGTCCACCGTCAGGGACGCGCCCGCCGTCTCCGGGCGCCAGCCTGTCGTCGGGTTGCCGTCGACGGCCGCCGCCGCGTACAGGCCCGGCTCCTCCGATGTCGCCGTCGCCGGGCGGCAGCGCGCCAGGTCGGGTGTCGGGGTGAGGTCGGGGCGGCGGGTCTTCAGTACGGCGGGGTCGCCCGGCGCGACCGTGAAGCGGCCCTGCGGGCTGTCGATGGCGAAGGGCGCGCCGGACACCAGCCGGACCGTCGTCTCGTACGGGCCGATCGTGATCTCGTACGTCCGTCCGCGCCACCGCATCCCGCGCAGCGTCACCCCCCGCTCCCCGTCCGCGAGTTGGGGCGGCAGCGTCGGGTCGAGGTGCAGGACGGCTTCCTCGCGCAGGCGCAGGCCCGTCAGGCCGTGCGTGAAGACCTGGAGGAAGCCGCCCTTGCCGGTGAGGAAGTCCTGCGCGGGCGTGCCGGCGAGCGGATCGCTCGAACCCGCCTTCGTGCCGCGCGCCTCCGAGAACAGCGCGAACGGGCCCCGGTAGAACGGCCGCGACGCCCGCTGGAGGAACGTCCAGGTCGCGCAGCCCGGTTCGCCGATCGCGGCGGCGTCGATCGCGTGCACCGAGTCCGTCATCGCCGGGCCGTCCGGATCGGTGCGGGCCGTGTAGTAGTCGAGGGTCGCCGCCGCCGCGCCCTCGGGCATCGGCCACTCCAGCGGGTAGATCAGCAGCACGGTGTCCGCCTGCTTGATCTGCGAACCGGTGTAGCCGTCGTACTGGAGGAACACCTTCCGCGCCGGGTCGTACGGGATGCGCAGCCGGTCCGCGATCGTCGTCCAGGCGGCGGGGGCCGTGGTGCCGGTGGTGCGGGCCGCGCGGACGGCGGCGCGCAGGGCGGTGGCGGCGACGGCGTTGGTGTAGACGCCGTCGTTCACGCCGTTGCTGTACTCGTCGGGGCCCGCGACGTCCTTGATCGAGTAGCTGCCGTCGGTGTTCGCGGTCACCCGGGACGCCCAGTACTCGGCGATGCCCCGCAGCAGCGGCTCGCCGTGGTCGCGCAGCCAGGTGCGGTCGCCGGTGGCGAGGTAGTACTGCCAGGCGGCGAGCGCGATGTCGCCCTGGAGGTGGTTCTGTGTCACGCAGTGCGGCGGATACCAGCTCTGGCACTCCTTCCACAGGTCGCCGTCGCGCGCGCTGGTCCACGGGTAGAACAGGCCCTTGACCCAGGTCTTCGCCGCGTTGTCGGCGGCGGCCGGGCGGGTGCGGTCGCGGTAGTCGAGGACGGGCCGGGCGAGGGCCGGACGGGTCGCGAGGAGGGCCGGGAACATCCAGGTCTCGGCGTCCCAGAAGATCTGCCCCGCGTAGTTGTCACTGGTCAGCCCGGCGGGCGCGACACTGTTGCGGGCGCCCTCGCGCAGCGACGACAGGAGGCCGTACTGGGCGGTGCGCAGCCGGAGTTGGAGGTCCGGGCGCGCCGGTACCTCGATGTCCGACGACCACAGGTCGCGCCAGGCGGCGGTGTGGGCGGCGAACATCTCGCCCCAGCCCCGGGCCGCCGCCCGCTGCGATGCCGCCCGCGCGTCGTCGCCCGGCGCCCGCGAGGTGAGCGCCGTGTCGACGCCGACGTACTTCGTCACCTCGTACGTCCGGCCCGCGCGCACGGGGAACACCGCCGACTGGCGGGCGCTCAACCCCTCGGCGGGGCGGGTCGCCCGGGTGCGGCCGAGGGCGCGCAGCGTCGAGACGACGGCACCGTCCACGCCCGGTTCGCCGTCGGCGCCGTCCGTGCGGAACGTGACCGCCATCGACCGCCCGCCCGCCGCGCCCCCGCCCGTCTGCGTGATCCGCCGCGCCCCGCGCCCGTCGATGCGGTCCGTGACCGTCGCCTCGCCGTCCCAGTGCGGTGTCATCCGCAGCCGTACCGCGCCGGTGTGCGGTGACGTGCGGTCGGTGAGGACGTCGTACTGCAGATCCGTCCGGCGGCCGTCCGACGCCGTCCAGGTCATCGACGTACGGACGAATCCGCAGCGCAGGAACAGGGTCTGCCGGTAGTGCGAGACGCGGCTCTTCGGCCCGTAGGTCTCGCCGGCCGCCGGGATACCGCGCGCCGCGCCGCTGCCCGCCGTGACGTCGAGGCCCGTCCAGTTCGGCAGCGCGGCGATCGCGTCGCGCCCGGCCGTGCTGGCCGGGCCGCGCCCGTACAGGCCCGACACGAACGCGCCGTCGTAGCGCGGTGTGTACAGCGGCCAGCCCGTCTTCTCGCCGGACGCCGCGTAGCCCGTCCCGGAGGGCGGGACCCGGACGCCGAGATAGCCGTTGCCGACGTACGCGTGGTACGTGTCCGTCGGGTCGACGCGGGTGGTCGACGGGGACCAGGAGGGGGAGCCGGGGGCGCAGGGGCGTGCGTCGGGTTCCGGTGTGGTGGCGGTCGGTGGGGTGCCGGAGGGTGTGGTGGCGGTCGGCGTGGTGGCGGATGCCGGGGGTGGTGGCAGGAGCAGGACGATTGCGGCGACGGCGACGGCCGGGGCGAGCGGACGGTGGATACGCGGCAGGGTCACCGTCCGACCCTGGGCCGGGGGCGGCCGGGGGCACCGCACGCGCGCCGGGGCTGTCCCACGGACGGGCGTCCCACGGACGGACGCCGTCCACACTCCCGCGACCGGCCCGGGGACGACCCCCTCCGACGCCGAGCAGCGCGGGGTCACCCCCGGGCCAGCCCCGTCTTCACCCCCGCCCCGCACAGCGGGACCACCGCCGTCCGGGCGCCGAGGAGGCCGTCGCGTACCGCCGCCCAGCACGCGACGCCCGTCGACTCCACGTACAACCCCCTTGATGCCAGGTCGAGTTGGGCGTGCCGGATCTGGTCCTCGGTGACCGTCAGGAAGGTGCCGCCCGACGCGCGGACCGCGCGCAGGATCTGGCGGGCGCGCGGCGGGCGGGTGATCGCGATGCCCTCCGCGAAGGTCGGCGCCGCCGGGACGGTGCCCACCAGGTCGTCCGCGCCCGCGTGGAACGCCTCGGCCAGCGGCGCGACCGCCGCCGCCTGCACCGCGTACAGCGCGGGCCGCCGGTCGATCAGCCCGGCGCCGTGCAGCTCGGCGACGGCGAGGGCCGCGCCCAGGAGCAGTGTGCCGTTGCCGACCGGGACGACCAGGACGTCGGGCAGCCGTCCGCCGAGGTCTTCCCACAGCTCGTGGACGTAGGTCTTCGTGCCGTGCAGGAAGTACGGGTTGTAGATGTGCGAGGCGTAGAAGGTGCCGGGCTCGTCGGCCGCCGTGCGGGCCGCGGTCGCCGCCGCCTCGCGGTCGCCGGGGACGATCTCCAGTCGGGCGCCGTGCGCGCCGATCTGCTCCAGCTTCTTCGGCGACGTGCCCTCGGGGACGTACACCGTGCAGGGCAGGGCGGCGCGGGCGCAGTACGCGGCGACGGACGTGCCCGCGTTGCCGCTGCTGTCCGCGATCACCCGCGCGGGCCGCAGCCGGGTCGCCAGCTCGGCGAGGAGTACGGCGCCCCGGTCCTTGAACGACAGCGTCGGCATCAGATAGTCGAGCTTCGCCGACAGGCCGTCCTTCAGCGCGACGAGCGGGGTGCGGCCCTCGCCCAGGGACACCGAGGGGGAGGCGAGCGGCAGTACCTCGGTGTAGCGCCAGAGGGAGTTGACGCGTCCGGCGAGGGAGCTGAGCGGCGCGGGGTTCGGCGAGAAGTCGAGATCGAGGGGGCCGCGGCAGACCGGGCAGCACCAGGCGGGCGAGGAGCCGGGGACGCGGGTGCCGTCGGCGGGGCAGAAGCGGTCGGGGAGGGCGGTGGTGGTGGTGAGTGGCCGGTCGGACGGGGTGGACGGGTGGGACGGGTTCGATGAGTTGGAAGGGTTCGACGGGTTCGACGGGTCGGACATCGGTGTCATGAGCGCAGCGTAGAGGCGCGGGAGGTGCCCGGTGACTGTGTGTCATGGCGTGTATGTGGCACGCGTGTTACGTCTCTCGGAGCCTCTTGTGGAAATCCTGTGTGACCGTCAATCTTTCGCAAAGCGGCCGGTGTTGGCATGACCCTGACGTCGACCGCGCCGCTGATCCGTGCCCCACGCACCACCCCCACCAGCGCACCATCGATGAGGAGGATCCCTCAGATGGCAGTGATACGTCATGCCCGCACCCGGTCGGGCGACCGTTCACGACGAAGACTCTCCACCGTCGGCGTACTCGGCGCCACGGCAGCCGCCCTCGTACTCGGCGCCGCGTCGGCGCTCCCCGCGAGCGCGGCCCCCCACCAGCAGGAGGGGCGCATCCAGTACGCGGGCGCGCCCGGCGCGATAGCCGACAGCTATATCGTCACCCTCCGTGACAGCGCCGCCCGTTCGGGTTCGAGCGAGGGCAAGGCGCTCGCGAAGGAGTACGGCGCGACGATCGAGCGCACGTACACCAAGGCCCTCAACGGCTATGCCGTACGCCTCTCCGAGGGGCAGGCCAAGAGGTTCGCGGCCGACCCGGCGGTCGCGTCCGTCGTCCAGAACCGGACCTTCCACATCGATGCCACCCAGACGAACCCGCCGTCGTGGGGCCTGGACCGCATCGACCAGAAGGCCCTGCCGCTGGACAGCAAGTACACGTACCCGGACGCGGCGGGCGAGGGCGTCACCGCCTACGTCATCGACACCGGCGTCCGGATCAGCCACAGCGACTTCGGAGGCCGCGCCTCCAACGGCTACGACGCGATCGACAACGACAACGTCGCCCAGGACGGCAACGGCCACGGCACGCATGTCGCGGCCACGGTCGCCGGCACCTCGTACGGCGTCGCCAAGAAGGCGAAGATCGTCGCCGTACGGGTCCTGAACAACGCGGGCTCCGGGACCACCGCGCAGGTCGTCGCCGGTATCGACTGGGTGACCCGCAACGCGGTCAAGCCCGCGGTCGCCAACATGAGCCTCGGCGGCGGCGCGGACACGGCCCTCGACACGGCCGTCCGCAACTCCATCGCCTCCGGCATCACCTACGCGGTGGCGGCCGGCAACGACGGCCTGAACGCCTCCAACTACTCGCCCGCGCGCGTGGCCGAGGCCATCACGGTCGGCTCGACCACCAGCACGGACGCCCGCTCCAGCTTCTCCAACACCGGCACATCGCTCGACCTCTTCGCGCCCGGCTCGTCGATCACCTCGGCGTGGAACACCAGCGACTCGGCGAGCAACACGATCTCCGGTACGTCGATGGCGTCGCCGCATGTGGCAGGCGCGGCGGCGATCTACCTCGGCGCCAATCCGGCGTCGACACCCGCGCAGGTCTCCGCGGGTCTGGTCGCCGCGTCGAGCACGGGCGTCGTCACGAACGCCGGCACCGGCTCACCGAACCGCCTCCTGAACGTGGGCGGCGGCACCACGAATCCGCCGGGTCCGCGGTTCGAGAACACCGCGGACTATGCGATCGCCGACAATGCCACGGTCGAGTCACCGATCACCGTGACGGGCGTCGCGGGCAACGCGCCGTCCGCGCTGGGCGTTCCGGTGAACATCGTGCACACGTACATCGGTGACCTCCAGGTGCAGTTGATCGCGCCGGACGGTTCGGCTTACACGCTCAAGGCGTACGGGACCGGTGGCAGCACGGACAACATCAACACCACGTACACCGTGAACGCCTCGTCCGAGGTGGCGAACGGGGTGTGGAAGCTGCGGGTCAGTGACAACGCGGCGCAGGACACCGGGCGGATCGACTCCTGGGCGCTCCAGTTCTGATCGCTTTTCGCGGCGGCGGGACCGGGCGTACGAGGTCAGCCCGCGTTCCGTCGCCGCCCGTGCCCCGCATACGATGCGCCCAGCCGTCCGCAGGAGCGGGCGCCGCCGGTCGTAGGAACCATCACCAGGAGCACGGTACCCGTGGACATACCCCCGCCGCCCGGCTCGGGCGCGCCGCAGCCGCCCGAGGGGCAGCCGAATCCGTACGCGCCGCCGACGGGGGGCGGTCCGCAGGGTCCTGGTCCGCAGGGTCCCGGTCCGTATGGTCCGGGGCCTTACGGTGGCGGCGGTTCCGGTCCGTACGGTTCCGGTCCGCAGGGTCCGCAGGGGCCGCAGGGGCCGGGGGGTCCGCAGGGTCCTCCCGGGTACGGGTATCCCGGGCAGCCGCCGGGTCCGTACCCGCCGCAGTGGGGCCAGGGGTATGTGCCGCAGGGGCCGCAGCCCCCGCTCAACGGCTTCGCCATCACCTCGCTCGTCTTCGGCATCCTGTGCTGTCTTCCGCTGGTCGGGCTGATCCTCGGGATCGTCGCGCTCGCCCGGATCAACAAGACGGGCGAGCGGGGCAGGCCCATGGCGATCACCGGAATCGTGCTCTCCGGGATCGGCTCGCTGTTCCTGGTGCTCATGGTGGCCAACGGTGGCGTGAGCGCCTTTGTCGACGGTTTCCGTAAGGGCTTTGAGGACGCCGCGCGGGACAGCGTCACGTTCACCGTTGACAAGGGCGAGTGCTTCAACACCCCGGACGGCAGCCTCGAAGGCGTCACGTACGACGTCGAGACGGTGTCCTGCGACCAGAAGCACGACGGCGAGGTGTTCGCCAACTTCAACATGCCCAAGGGCAGTTACCCCGGCGACGAGCGGATCACGGACACCGCCGACGAGAAGTGCTACGCGCTCATGCCTCAGTACGCGATGGACTCCTGGGCCATACCGGACGACGCGGACGTCTACTACTTCACACCCACCCGCGACAGCTGGTCCTTCGGCGACCGTGAGATCACCTGCCTGTTCGGCAACACGGACGCGGGCGCCCAGCTCACCGGGTCGCTGCGCAACGACGGCTCCACGCTCGACCCGGACCAGGTCGCGTATCTGGAAGCCGCCCAGGTGCTGAACGCGGCGCTCGACACGGCGCCCGACGAGCAGTACGTCGAGAAGGATCTGCCCGGCCACAAGGCGTGGGCGAAGCGGGTTGAGTACGCGCTCGGTCAGCGGGCCGGGATGCTCCAGACACACGACTGGCCCGCGGCGAGCGCGGAGCCGGTCGCCGCGATGCTCCGTGATCTGGAGGCGGCCGGCAAGGAGTGGGGTCTTGCGGCCAAGGCGTCCGACGCGGACACCTTCTACGTGCACTACGACAAGGGCAGCGGGCTGATCGACAACAAGAAGGCGGTGCAGGTGCGCGAGGCGCTGGCGCTGGAGACGACGCCGCCGCGGGACGCCCCGAACGGGGACTCGTCGGGCAGTGGTTCGGGTGGCGGGTCGGGTGGCGGTTCGGGTGGCGACGTCGACCCGGGTGCGGGAGCCGACGTGTGACACGGGTATACCCAGGGAAACCCCCTGGGTAACCGCCCGTCATCACTTCGAGTGATTCCTTGGCCTTTGGTTGCGGTCAACAACCCACGGTTGCCAGGCTGTTGCTGTCTGTCAATCTGATGGGAGTGGCTTGTGACTTTCGGTGAGCAGCCGGCGTATCTGCGCGTCGCGGGGGATCTGCGCAAGAAGATCGTCGACGGTTCGCTGCCGCCCCACACCCGGCTTCCGTCGCAGGCGCGCATCCGCGAGGAGTACGGCGTCTCGGACACCGTCGCGCTGGAGGCCCGCAAGGTGCTGATGGCCGAGGGGCTGGTCGAGGGCAGGTCGGGGTCCGGCACCTATGTACGGGACCAGCCGGAGCCCCGGCCGATCTCCCGCTCCGGATATCGGCCCTCCTTCGGGGCGACGCCCTTCAGGCAGGAGCAGGCGGAGGCCGGGGCGCGCGGGACCTGGGAGTCCCGGAGCGAGCAGATCGAGGCGGACCGGGCCGTCGCCGACCGGCTCGGAATCAAGGCGGGGGAGCGGGTGATGTGCACGCGGTACGTGTACCGCGATGCCGGTGAGGTGATGATGCTCTCCACCTCATGGGAGCCGCTTGCCGTCACCGGGCGTACGCCGGTGATGCTTCCCGAGGAGGGGCCGCTCGGGGGGATGGGGGTGGCGGAGCGGATGGCCGCGATCGATGTCGTCGTGGACAACGTGACGGAGGAGGTCGGGGCGCGGCCCGGTCTCGCGGAGGAGTTGATGGCGCTTGGGGGGGTGCCGGGGCATGTGGTGATCGTCATCAAGCGGACGTTCTACGCGTCGGACCGGGCGGTCGAGACGGCGGACATCGTGGTGCCGGCGGATCGGTATCGGATCGCGTATCACTTGCCGGTGAAGTAGGGGGTTCGGTCGGCGTCGGGTTGGGGTTGGGGTTGGGGGGCCGGGGCCGGGGCCGGGGGTGGGGACGGGGGTCGGGAGGGGGCAGGGTGGGGAGCGGTTGAAGGGAGTGGGTGGTGCGGTCGGTCGGGCAGTGGTGGTGGAGGAGGCCGGGTGCGGCTCGTGAGGCGCGTGGGGTGGGTGAGTGTTCGGTGTACGGGGTTGTGGGGCGCGTCGAGTCGGTGCGCCGTCACGCTTGCGGTTCCAACTGGAGGTTGGGGGGCGGGGGTTGGCTGTTTTGGAAAGTGGCCAGATCGGGGAGAGGTGCAAGGATCTGGCCACTTTTCCCGGGAGGGTTTCCTGTGGGGCTCAACTTCCCCCTGGTTCGCGGTCGTTGGTGGGGGAAACGAATCTGGCCGTTTCTTCACGGGGTTCCTCCTGGCCGATCAACTCCCCCCTACTGAACCCCCGTACAGCGACGCCCACCCGCCTTCCCCAGGACGCGTGTGTGGACCGGGGCGGTTCGGCCTGTGAAATCTCGGTGCTCCGGGGGGCGCGCGGCGCGTTTGCGCCCCGGTCGGCCTGGCTGGTTGCGTACCTCTTTGTGAAAACACGTATCCGCTGAGTGAAGGTCGGGCGTAGGCTCGGGCATATGCGGAGTGCGGTTTCCTTAGTGAGCGGGGCACTGGGCGGGGTGCGGGTGGCATTTGGAGAGGCGCGATGACCGACGGCACGTCCACGCTTCCCTGGCTCGTCATACGGCAGGACGACAACGGCAACACGTATCGCGTGGGACGGTACGCGACCAGGGCGGAAGCCCAGAAAATGGCCGACAGCCTCGATGACCGGGGGCACAAACAGCTGTACTGGGTCGAGCGGGTCGGCCAGAACGGCACGCGCTGACCGGCGCCCGGCTCCCGTAGGCTCCCCGGCATGAACGAACCGATCGTGGTCGTCGGAGCCGCCCTCTATGACGCCGGACGCCTGCTCGCGGCGCGCCGAAGTGCGCCCCCCGAGGTCGCGGGGCGCTGGGAACTCCCCGGCGGCAAAGTCGAACCCGGTGAACTCCCCGCCGACGCCCTCGTCCGTGAACTGCGCGAAGAGTTGGGCATCAAGGCCGAGGTCGTCGCCCGGGTTCCCGGTGAGTGGCCCATCAGGCCCGGTCTCGTCCTTCAGGTGTGGACCGCCCGGTTGATCTCCGGGACCCCCGAGCCGCTTGAGGACCACGACGCTCTCCGCTGGCTCGGGCCCGACGAGATCTGGGACGTCGACTGGCTGGATCAGGACATCCCCGCCGTCGAGACCTGGGTGAGGACCTGGGAAAAATGAGGGCACGGTAAGAGACGGGCGCCCTTTCTTACCTCTACACGCCCCTCGACGGGGTAATACCTACTCAATTCCGGGTATGGGGCCAATAACCCCATGAAATCGGACATGGTCGTGTCGTCGGCCCGGGAAGTGATCCGTGTGATCGACACCGAAGGTGCCCGCGCCGAGTGGATCTTCCCGGCCGACCCCGGTGCCGTACGCACCGCGCGCGTCGCGGTACGCCGGCAACTCGGCGACTGGAAGCTGGACGTACTCGGGGACATCACGGTCCTGCTCGTCAGCGAGCTGGTGACCAATTCCCTGCTCTACGCCGCGGGCCCGATCGGCGTACGCCTCGTACGCCCCCCGGACATCCCCGACGCCCTGCTCGTCGAGGTCTCCGACCAACTCCCCGATCCGCCGCACGAGCGCAGCGCCGATCCCGACGACGAAGGAGGCCGCGGCCTTCAACTGGTCGCCTTCTCGTCGCGCCGCTGGGGGACTCGTCCTGGCGGGTCCGGCAAGACCGTGTGGTTCGAGCTGGCCCTACCGGGTTAGAAGACGGGAGGTGCCGGTCCTGACCGGTCCAAAAACTGTCGGGACCGAGCTGTGATCGTGAACACCGTGTCGTGCGGGGCCGTAGTGCTGGATACTGCGGGCAGCCGCCACTGGTGACCGGTACCGGGCGCGGTGAGCTGGAGGGGACGGTTCGCGTGAGCGAGATACCAGCGAAGGCCATGGCGTCCGGAAGACCGTCGGAGGGCGCGATGGGTGACGCGGTGTGGCAGAACAGCCCGCCGGGCTCGATCTACGACTACATCAAGGTCGCCTCGTTCTCGCTCGGCCCCGACGGGCTCATCGACCAGTGGAGCGCCCGCGCCGAGCAGTTGTTCGGCATCTCCGCCGAGGCCGCCGTCGGCAAGGACCCCATCGAGGCGTTCGTACCGCCCCATCTGCGGGAACGCGGTCAGCGCAAGATGGCCGAGATCCTCGACGGGCGCGAGTGGACCGGGTCGGTGCCCTTCCGGCTGCCCGCCCGTGCCGAACACGGCGGCGGAGAAGGTGGAAGAGACGGTGGGGGAGACGGCGCCGGGGCCGTCGGGATCGCCGAGGTCTACGTCATGCCCACCGAGAACGAGGCCGGCGAACGCGCCGCCCTCTGCATCGTCGTGGACATCCGCGCCCTCCGCCGCATCGAGACCGACCTCGCCGCGTCACAGGCCATTTTCGGTCAATCTCCCTTCGGCTTCCTGCTGTTCGACACCGACCTCAAGGTCCAGCGCGCCAACAAGCGCTTCGCGACCGTCTTCGGCGGCCACGCCGACGACCACCGCGGCCGGACCGTCCACGACTACCTCCCGCGCCAGGAGGCCGACCGGCTGACCGCCGCGCTCCGCCGCGTCCTCGACACCGGCGAGGCCGTCAACGAGATGCAGATCGTCGGACCCTCCCCGCACTCCTCCGAACGCCGCCACTGGTCCGTCAACCTCTACCGCGTGCACAGCGGTTCGGGCCGCCCCATCGGCGTCGCCGGCATCGGCACCGACGTCACCCGCCGGCACGCCGCCGCCCGCGAGGCCGCCCACGCCCGCCGCAACCTCGCCCTCCTCAACGAGGCCGGATCCCGCATCGGCAACTCCCTCGACCTGGAGACCACCGCCCGCGAACTCCTCGACGTCGCCGTCCCCGGCTTCTGCGACCTCGCCTCCGTCGACCTCTACCAAGGGCTCCTCGACGGCGACGACACCCCCACCGGCGGCGGCGCCGTCGTCCGCGCCGACACCGGCTCCGGAAGCGCCGCCCTGCGCCGCGTCGCCTTCGCCAGCGCCGTCTCCGACGCGCCGTTCACCGGCGGACCCGCGCCCGTCGCCGTCGGCGCCATGCACCAGTACGCCTTCAGCTCACCGTGCGCCGAGGCCCTGCGCACCGGCCGCCTCCAGTACGTCCCCGGCGAGGGCGGCCAGCTCATCCAGTCCACGCTCGCCGTGCCGATGGTCGCTCATGACACCGTCGTCGGCCTCGCGCAGTTCTCCCGTACCAAAGGCAGCGAGCCCTTCGGCGACCGGGACCGCGCCCTCGCCGCCGAACTCGCCTCACGCGCCGCCGTCTCCATGGACAACGCCCGCCTCTACCGCCGCGAACACCAGCGCGCCCTGATCCTCCAGCGCTCCCTCCTGCCCCCCGGCGACCCCGTCGCCGCCGGACTCGACATCGCCTGCCGCTACCTCCCCGGAAACGCCGCCACGGAGGTCGGCGGCGACTGGTTCGACGTCATCGAACTCCCCGGCCACCGCACCGCGCTCGTCGTCGGCGACGTCATGGGCCGCGGCCTGCGCGCCGCCGTCGCCATGGGCGAACTCCGCACCGCCGTCCGGACCCTGGCACTCCTCGACCTCGAACCCGCCGAAGTCCTCTCCGCGCTCGACGAGATCGCCCGCGGCCTCGGCACCCCCGGCGGCGTCCAGCAGGCCACGCGCGTCGCCCGCCCCGCCGCGGACGCCGACCTCTCCGAGGTCTACCTCGCCACCTGCGTGTACGCGGTCTACGACGCCGTCACCCGCCGCTGCACCTTCGCCAACGCCGGCCACCTCCCTCCCGTCATCGTGGAACCCGGCGAATCCGCCCTCATGCTCGACATGCCCCCCGGTATGCCGCTCGGCGTCGGCGGCGAACCCTTCGAAGAAGTCGCCGTAGACCTTCCCGAGGGCGCCCTCCTCGCCCTCTACACCGACGGCCTCGTGGAATCCCGCGACCACCCCCTGGACGAGGGCCTGCACGCACTTGTCGGAGCCCTCACCGACCCGGAACAGCCACTCGAAGACGTCTGCGACCACGTCCTGGGCACCCTCGACACCCACCACGGCGAGGACGACATCGCCCTCCTCATGGCCCGCGTCCAGGGCCTGCCCGCCTCGTCCGTCGGCGACTGGACCCTGCCCCGCGAGCCCCGCAGTGTCGGCCACGCCCGCGAGTTCGCCCGCGCCAAGATCCTGGGCTGGGACCTCGAACCACTCTCCGACACCGCCGAGTTGCTGGTCAGCGAACTCGTCACCAACGCGCTCCGGTACGGCGAGGGCGAGATCCGGCTCCGGCTGCTGCTCGACCGGACCCTGGTCTGCGAGGTCTGGGACACCGGGCTCGTCCAGCCGCGCCGCCGCCGCGCCCGCGTCACCGACGAGGGCGGCCGGGGACTCCAGCTCGTCGGACTGCTCAGCGCCGCGTGGGGCTCACGGCGAACGCCGCTGGGCAAGACGGTCTGGTTCGAACTGCCGCTGCCGGACGGGGACAGCGCGGAGGTGGACGCGACGGAGGCGCTGCTGAGCATGTTCTGACCGTCACCGGACGGCGGGCCGTACGGTCACGCAGTCACGCAGTCACGCAGTCACGCGGTCACGCGGGGGACTTGAGCGCCGCGAGGCGCGCCTCTATCTCCGCCGAGTCCCCCAGGCTGTCCAGCTTCTCGAACTGCGCGTCCAGCGACGAAGCGGCGAGTTCCTGCTTTCCCACGGCCTTCGCCTCCTCCCTGCGTACCTTCTCCTCGAACCGGTTCAACTCGCTTGTCGGGTCCAGGACGTTGATGTTCTTGGCGGCGTCCATCATCTGGTTCTGCGCCTGGGCCGTCTTGGAGCGGGCTATCAACTGGTCCCGCTTCGACTGGAGCTGTATCAGCTTCTCCTTCATCTGGGTCAGCCCCGACTTGAGCTTGTCCACTACCTCCGTCTGTGTGGCGATCGTCGGCTCCGCTTCCCTCGCCTCGCGCTCCGACTGCAACTGCCTTTGCAGGGCGACCTTCGCGAGGTTGTCGAAGGTGTCCGCCTCGGCGGCGTCGCCGGACCTGCGCAGTTCGTCCGCCTTCTTGCTCGCGGCCAGCGCCTTCGCTCCCCACTCGGCCGCCGCGTCCACGTCCTCGCGGTGGTCCTGCTCCAGCATCCGCAGATTGCCGATCGTCGTCGACACCGCGTCCTCGGCCTCCCTGATGTTGTTCGTGTAGTCACGGATGAGCTGGTCGAGCATCTTCTGCGGATCCTCGGCCTGGTCGATGAGTGCGTTGATGTTGGCCTTCGCGAGTTGGGCGACACGGCCGATGATGGTCTGCTTGCTGGTCATGGTCTGGCTCCTCGGATGGTGAACGGCCGGACAGGCGTGGGGAGTTCCGTACACCTGCGATAAATTCCGTATAAGTGCCGATCTCGGGCAAGTGCTGATCTCGGACACGTGGTGGTCTCGGACAAGTGCTGATCTCAGAAGCGGCCACCTCCGCCTCGCCGCCCCCGCGTCCCGCCCCCGCCGAAGCTCCCGGGGCCGCCCCCGAAGCCGCCGCCGAATCCGCCGCCTCCGAAACCGCCCCGCCCCCGGCCCCGGCCGCCCATCCCGCCAAGGATTTCGCCGAGGATGATCCCGCCGAGCACGGCACCGCCCATCCCGCCACCGGCCCGCCCGCCGATACCGCCGACACCGCCGCCCACGGAACCCCCGTACGGATTCCCGTACGACCGCACGTCCCGCTCCGCGTACTGCCGTGCCTGCCGGGCCATGGCGTCGGCCTGCTGGGCCTCGGCGAGCGCGCCGGACGGGTCGCCTCCGGACGTCGGACCGGACGCCGCGAGCTGTTCCGCGCGCGCGAGGTGCCGCTGCGCCTCGGTCAGCCGGGTGCGGGCCTCGCTGCCGACGGCGCCGCGGTGCGTCGTGACGAAGTCGGTGGCCGCCGAGACCCCGCTGCGGGCCGTGAGCATGGCCTGGTCGAGGAGCGAGCGGGCGCGGCTGTCCGCGACCTCGCGGGCGCGCGCGCCCGCCAGTGACTCGTCGAGCGCGGCGTCGGCGGCCTCCAGGCGGCGCAGCGCGTCGATCGGGTCGTAGGGGCCCGCCGCCATCTCCCGGTGCACCTCGGCCATGACCGCGTCGGCGCGCGCGATACGGCCCCGCAGATCCGCCGTGGACACGCCGGGGACGGTGCCGTCGAGCATGCCCCGGGCGTCCGCGAGGTCGGTCTCGGTCTCGGTGAGCGCGCCGGGCAGTTTGGCGTCGGCGGCGGCGAGTTCACCGGCCAGCCGCTCGATCGCGTCCACGAAGGTGCCCGCCTGGTCGACGGCGCCCTCGGACGCCCGCAGGAACACCGCCGCCTTGCCGTTGTCGCCCGCCGCGATCGCGTCCCGGGCCTGGTCGAGGCCGGCCGACGCGAACACCAGCCGGTCCCTGGCCTGCTGCACATGGCCCGCGACGGGCAGCGCGGCGGTCGGTGCGTACGTGTGGGCGAGCCGGGTGAGGGCTTCCTGCGCCGCGCCGGTCCTGCCGTCGACCTGGGCGTACGCCTGCCGTGCGCGCTCCAGGGCCTCGGGCGCCGTCCGCTCCAGGGCGCGCAGCCGGTCGAAGTCCGCGGTCTCGGCGTCCAGGCGGCTGTTGGCGTCGGCGCAGCGGGCGATGATCTCGTCCAGCATCCGCCGCTTCGTCGGGTCGTCCTCGGGGTAGGCGTCGTCGAGCTGCTGCCGCAGCCGGAAGGCGGCCGTCAGCTCCGATTGCGCGTAGGCCAGGGCCTCCTGGAACGGGCGTACCGCCTCGTCGCCGAACTGGGCGGCGGCGAAGCCGACTTCCTCCGTACTCGTGCGGACGGCGTCGTCGGTCTCCACGAGCCGCTGCCGCGCCTCCTTGTCGAGCGCCGGCAGCGGGGTGGGCGGGGGCTGCCCGCCGGGGCCCTCACCGCCCGAGCCCCAGCCGCCGTGGGCGCCGCCGGTACGCGTCCCGCCGCCGTCGTGCCGCTTGCGCCGCGAGTACGCGTACGCCGCCAGGGCCCCGGCGCCGCCGACCGCCACGATCGGCAGGATCAGGTCCCCCGGACCGGTCTGGTCGCCGCTGCCGACACCGCTGCCGTTGGGGTCGGCGGGTCCCGGGGTGATCGTCGGGGTGGTGACCGGGAGCCCGGCGAAGGTCGCGTTCATGCCGTTGGCCGCGCCGATCGCCGCGCCCGCCCAGTCGTTCTGCCGCAGCGCGGGCTCGATCGCGGTCGTCGCGACGGTATGGAGCTGGGCGTCGGTGAGCCGGGAGTTCGGGTCGACCGAGTACGCGTACTGGCGCGCGTGGGTGGCGACGGCGAGCAGGACGTCGTTCAGGCCGAGGCCATTGCGGTTGGCCGTGGCGTCGGCCCAGCTCTGTGGGGACTGGCCGGAGAAGTCGCGGACGTAGGCGACGAACAATTGTTCGCCGTGGTCGCGGTCGAGCGTGTCCAGAGCGGTCGTGACAGCGCCCTCGCGGTCGCCGAGCGCGCCCACCGTGTCGGTGATCTGGCCGGTGCGGGACAGCGGGATGGGCTGGACGGCGGGGGCGGCGGCCGGGAGGGGCCGGACGGCGCTGGTGACGGCCGGTGTGGGCTGCGCGGCTTGGGCGACGGTGGGCGGGAGCAGTAGCCACAGCAGCGCTGCCAGTACGGCCAGCGGGGCCAGCGCGGCCACCGGCCTGGCTATGTGCGACGGGGCTCGACTCGGAGAGGACGTCACATTTCGGAGGGTATGGCGCGGTACGGTCCCTCGCGACCCGACGCCGGGTGGGGCTGGTGGGGAACCAGGTGCGTCTACGGGTGCGTTTACTGGTGTGTTTACGCTGCACGGGACGTAGGCGGGGACCTCACGGGGGTGGGTGGCGCATGGTGTCGGGGCGGACGCGGAGTGTTGTCCGAGGTGTCGGACGGAGGCTGCGGCGCGGCTGGGCCGTTCTGTGGGCCGCGGTCTGGCGGGACCGGCGGTGGCCCCGGTGTGTGGCCCTGGGGGTGGTGCTCGTGGTGGTCGTTCCCGTGCTCGCCGCCGGAGTCGCGCTGCGCGTCAATTACGCGGGCGATCCGGCGCCCGGCACCCAGACCCGGGGCCGTGACGCCTTCTGGCTCGGGCACGCCTGGGTCGACGGCCGCAAAGGCGACGACGACATCGCCGCGCTCGCCGCCCGCATACGCGACACCGGAATCCGGGACCTGTACGTCCACACGGGTCCCCTGGAGCACGACGGGACCCTCGACGCCACGCTGTACCCACGGGCCGACTGGTTCGTGAAGGCGGTCCACCGCGCGCTGCCCGGTGTCCGCGTCCAGGCGTGGCTCGGCGACAAACTCGCCACCGAGACCCCGGACGGCATGCGCCTGGAGCGCCCGGCTACCCGGGCGGCCGTCGTCCGCTCGACACGGCAGATCCTCGACGTCGGATTCGACGGCGCCCACTTCGACCTGGAGCCCCTGCACTCCGGTGACCGGAACTACATCGGGCTCCTCGACAGGCTGCGCGAGGTGACTCGGAGCCGTGACGTGCCGCTGTCCGTCGCCGCCCACCAGATCGACCCGCTGCCGTCCCTGCACTCGGTCACGGGCGCCCTCGCCAACCACCCCAAGTGGTGGTCCCAGTCCTTCTTCGCCGAGGTCGCCCGCCGCGTCGACCAGATCGCCGTCATGTCGTACGACACGGCGATGCCCCTGGAGAGCCTGTACGGCGGCTACGTCGCCCAGCAGACGGCGCTCGCCCTGGAGGTCACACCGGCCTCGACGGACCTCCTGATGGGGCTGCCGTTCTACTACGACGACACCTTCGGCCACCGTGGCTCCGCCGAGACGGTCGCCGCCGCCGTACGGGGTGTCCGCCTCGGCCTGTCCCGCACCGACCGCGACCGCGAACGCTTCGGCGTCGCCCTGTACGTGGACTTCGCGGCGCGGGAACGGGACTGGGCGGCGTACCGGGCCGACTGGTCGGGGTGACCCCGGCCGGTCGAAGTGACGCCGGCCGGTCGAAGTGGCCCGGTACGCGCGCGTGGCCGTGCCGTATCAGATGCTGAAACGCTCCTTCCCGAGCATCGGCCGGACCCGTGAGGCGAACCCGCCCGTGCGGAAGGGACGTTGCAGCAGCCCGGGGCTGAGCTGCTGGGCGAGCGCGGCGGCGATCATGCCCTGGTCGAGCGCGAGGACGAAGTCGCTGACGCGGCCCGTGCGGACGTTCACCGAGTCACGGAAGCCGTACCCGTCGTGGTACGCGCCGAAGTCCCGCTCCAGCGCCTTGAGGTTGGCGATGGCCTCCCCGCGCGCGTGGGGCAGCGCGAGGAACGAAGCGTGCGGGGTGACGACGCCGAGCGAGTTGTACCCGTCGACCTGCATACCGATCGCGTCGACGCCGTACTCGCGGTAGCCGCCCTCGGGGATGTTCGCGGGAGAGAAACCCCAGTACCCGTACTTCTCCTCGATCATCCCGTGCTCGATCTGGCTGCGGACATAGCGGTCGTGCGTCGTGCCCCACGCGCGCGGGGACCACTCCGGCTCCGGCACGAACAAGGGCACCATCAGCGCCTCGAACATGGAGCCGCCCCAGGTGGGCACCAGGTCATGGCCCCGGTGGCTGTAGTGCCCGTTCCACACCCGGACCCGCCCGACCTGCGTGTACGCACCGCCGGGTACCTGCTCCTGCTCCCACTCCGGCAGCATCGTGCGGTACATGCACCAGTAGTGCTCCTCGGGCAGGCTGCCGTCGGCGATGCCGAGGTAACTCGCCATCCGGGGCTCGGTGTTGAGGGCGCCGTAGTGGTGTCCGGTGGGCTCGCCGGTGTCCGTCCAGAAGCCGCCGCGCAGCTGCCCGGGGTGGCGGGCCGTGTCCGCCGGGTCGTACGGCGTGTAGTAGTACGACCAGTCGGCGGTGGCCAGCAGCCGGGCGATCCGGGGCCGCAGCGAGGGGTCGGCGTCGGCGGCGATCCGCAACCCGGTGACCAGCCACGCGTTGTCGACGGACGACAGGAAGGGGCGTACCGGGTCGCCGCTGTCCGGCCAGGTGGTCAGCGTCGAACCGTCGTACGCGTCGTACCAGTTGAGCCAGAAGCCGTGGTGCCGCTCCAGCTTCTCGACGGCGGCGACGGTGCGGGACAGCCGGCGGCGCATGTCGCTGCGGCCGATCACGCCCAGTCCGGCCGCGGCGACCGTGGACCACAGGCCGCAGCCGATGTTGGTCGGCGAGGTCTGCCGCGAGGGCACCGGGGCGCCGGGGCGGCTGATGTCGGCCTTGTCGGCGGTGAGCCCGAAGTCGGTTGTCAATACCTCGATCGAGTGGAACGTATCGCGGAACCACTTTCGGAGCAGCGGTGTATCAGAGGTATGAGCGAGCGACGAGGCAGTACGCGACGAGGAACGAGCGGTGGCGGCCCCCGGGCCGGTGGAGCCGGTAGTGGCGGCCGATGCGGGGCCCGCGGCCAGGGTCAGGGCGGCGGCCCCGGCTCCGGCGGCGGTGAGGAACGAGCGGCGGTCCAGGCCGAAGCGGCCGGAGCCGCTGGGGTCCGAGCCGGTGGGGTCCGCGCCTTCGGCGGGGGTGCCGGCGGTGCGGATGCGGTCCGTGCGGGTGCGATCCATGCGGTTCCAACTCCTGGAGAGAGGTGGCGGTGTGGAGTGGTGCGTGGGTGGCGGTGCGTCCGGAGGTGGTGCGTTCGGGGATGGATCCGGGTGAGGGTCCGGGGGCCGGCCGTCGTCAGGAGCGGCCGGCCCCCGGGGATCGGTGGTGGGGGGGTCGGTGGTGGCGGAACTGGTGGCGGGGGTGCGGGCCGGTCAGGAACCGGCGCCGGGCAGCTCCCGGGTGCGGCCCATCGCGCCGAGCCAGACGGCGGACGGCTTCGCGGTCCGCGCGAAGGTCACCGGATCGACGGCGATCAGCCCGAAGGTCGGCCGGAAGGAGCCCCATTCGTAGTTGTCGAGCGCGCTCCAGGTCAGGTAGCCGCGGATGTCGAGGCCGTCCTCCAGCGCGGCGGCGACCTCGCGCAGCGCCCCCGTCAGGTAGTCGACGCGGCGGCTGTCGTCGGCGGTCGCGATGCCGTTCTCGGTGACCACGAGGGGCACGTCACCGACGACCTCGGCGGTGTGCCGCAGCGCGTGCCCGACGGCCGCCGGGTAGTACTCCCACGAGGTCAGGGTGCGCTCGGCGTCCTCGGGCGCCGGGATCGGACCGTCCGCGCCGATCCGGGTGCGGGTGTAGGACTGGACGCCGATCCAGTCGTCGCCGCGCGCGGCCTCGATGAAGACGTCCTCGCGCGGGTGCCGGTAGGCCGCGGTGACCTCGTCGGCGCCGGGCAGCGCCTGGTACACCTGGTTGGCGACCGTCCAGCCCACGTTGATCGCGGAGTTGATGCCCTTCACGGCCTTCACGGCCGCGTGGTGCGCGTCGATGATGGAGCGCGTCGTCTCCTCGTCGGGCGTCGGCAGCCCGGCGGGCGGGAAGCCGATGTCGCCCGCCTTCGCGGCCCCGGCCATCACGGCGATCATGTTCGGCTCGTTGATGGTGCACACATAGGGCACCCCGTCCGCGATGACCGGCGCGGTCGCCTCGACGTACCGGGTGAAGAGGTCGACGGCGCCCTCGGCGGTCCAGCCGCCCCGCTCCTCGAACCAGCGCGGGACGGTGAAGTGGTGCAGCGTCACCATGGGACGCAGCCCGCGCTCGATCGCACCGTCGACCATGCGCCGGTAGTGGGCGAGTTCGGCGCGCGAGAAGTGGCCGGGCGCCGGTTCGATGCGGGCCCACTCGATGCTGAAGCGGTAGTCCGTGAAGCCGAGTTCCGCGAGCAGGTCCATGTCCTCGGGCCAGCGGTGGTAGCTGTCACAGGCGTCGAGACTGGGCTCCTGGACGTGCGAGGTACCGCTGTGCTCCTTCTGCCACCAGTCGCTGTTGGTGTTGTTGCCCTCGATCTGATGGGCAGCGGTGGAGGCACCCCAGAGAAAGCCGTCGGGGAACCGTGTCGGGGCGTGCGTCATCGTCAAGTCTTTCTGGTGGAAGCGGGCCGCGCCGGTGCGGTGGCGGGCGGCCCCGGATGCGGGGGGCTATTTCATGCCGGCGGTGGCGATGCCCTGGGTGAAGTGCCGTTGCAGGACGGCGAAGACGAACAGGACCGGCAGGACGATCAGGAAGGACCCGGCCATCAGCATGCCGTTGGAGCCCGCCGACCGGACGGGGTCCGTTGCGAAGGTGGCGAGGGCCACCGGAAGGGTGTATTTGTCCGGGTCGTTGGTCGCGATCAGCGGCCAGACGAAGTTGTTCCAGGAGGCGAGGAAGGTGATGATCGTGAGCGTCGCGAGGGCGGGTTTGACCAGCGGCATCACGATGCGCCAGAAGATGTACCACTCACTGGCGCCGTCCATCCGGGCCGCTTCGAGCAGCTCGTCCGGGATCGACTGCATGAACTGCCGCATCAGGAAGACCCCGAGGGCGCCGGCCGCGAAGGGCAGCACCAGACCGGCGTAGGAGTCGATCAGGCGCAGTCGGCTCATCAGCACGAACAGCGGGAGCAGCATCAGGTTCGCGGGCACCATCAGTGCGCCGAGCACCAGCCCGAAGATCTTGTTCTTGCCGGCGAACCGCAGCTTGGCCAGGGCGTAGCCGAGCATCGAGCAGAAGACCAGATTGGAGACGGTGACGAGGGTCGCGACGATCAGCGAGTTGAGGAAGTAGCGCGGCAGGTCGAGGCGGTCGAGCAGCTCCGAGAAGTGGGCCAGTGTCCACTCGGTGGGCAGCCAGACCGGCGGGCTGGCCGACAGCTCCTCGGTCGTCTTGAAGGCCGAGAGCGCCATCCACAGGAAGGGCGCCGCCATGACCAGGAGACCCACCGAGAGCAGGACATACGTGAGTGCCCTGCGCGGGCCCCGCCGTGCGGAGGCGCCGGTGGCGGTGCCGGTGCCGGTGGCGGGCGGGGGAGCGGCGGCGGACGGTCGTGCCGCGTCCATGCGGGGTGCGGCGCTCATCGGGTGTTGTCCTTCAGCAGTCGGAGCTGGAGCACCGTGATGGCCATGATCACCACGAAGAGGACGTACGCCATGGCGCTCGCGTAGCCCATGTGGAAGAAGTTGAAGCCCTCGCGGTACATGTTCAGCGAGACGGTCAGCGTGGCGTCGGACGGGCCGCCCTGGGTCATCACGAAGGGTTCCTCGAAGACGTTGAGGTAGCCGATCGTGGTGATGACGGTGGCGTACAGCAGGGTGGGCCGCAGCAGCGGCACGGTGATCCGACGGAACTCGCTCCACATCCCGGCGCCGTCCAGGCGTGCCGCCTCCCGCACCTCGGTGGGGATGGCCTGGAGTCCGGCGATGATCAGGACCATGACGGTGCCGAGGTTGCGCCAGACGGCCATCAGGATCAGCGAGGGCATCGCCAGCTTCTCGGAGCCGAGGAAGTCCGGCGAGGTGAGGCCGATCTCGGAGGCGAGTCCGGCGATCAGTCCGTCGGACGGGTCGAGGACGAAGCGCCAGACGACGGCGACGGCGACGATGCTGGTGACGACGGGGGCGTAGAAGCCGATGCGGAAGAAGGTGCGGGCGCGGTCGATGCCGTTGTTGAGCAGGACGGCGACGAGGAGGCCGAGCACGATGGTGAGGGGGACTCCGACGACCACGAAGTAGGCGGTGTTGAAGAGGGACTTGAGGAACTTCTCGTCACCGAACAGCTTGGTGTAGTTGTCGAAGCCGATGAAGTTGGCGTCGAACGGGTTGGTGACGTTGCGCAGCCCGAAGTCGGTGAAGCTCATCAGGAGCGTCGCGGCGATCGGGAGGGCCATGAAGACCGCGAACAGGACGAGGAAGGGGGTGGAGAACAGCCAGCCGGCCAGGTTCTGCACACCCATCCGCGACCTGCCGCCCCGGCCGCCCCTGCCACCGGGCCCGGCGCCCTTGCGCACGGGCGGGGCGCCCGCCGGGCCGGGGTGTCCCGGCCCGGGGCGAGCGCCGGCCGCGTCCGGCGCGGCCGATCCGGTCGTGGTGCTCATGGCGGCTACTTCACGAGGCTTTCGATCTCGGACTGCGCCTTCTTGGCAGCGTCCTCGGCGGATGCCTTGCCCTGCGTCACCGACTCGATGGCCGCGTCGACCTTCGAGGTGATCTCGGTCCACTCGGCGAGCGTGGGTGTGGTCCTGGAGGACTCCATCTGCTCACGGAAGACCTGGAGGTTCGGGTTGTCGGCGAGTTTGCCGGAGTCCCACGCGGAGGTGTTGGCGGGCAGATCGGCGGTCCGCTCGAACCAGTCCGACTGACCCTTGGTGTCCGTCAGATACGAGATGAACTTCTCGGCGGCGGCCTTGTGCTCGCTGTCCTTGGAGATCACCAGACTGGAGCCGCCCGCCCAGGACACCGACGCCTGGTCGGCGGGGATCTTGGCGACGGCCCACTTGCCTTCGAGATCGGGGTAGCTGTCCTTGAGGAGCGTCATGATCCACGGGCCGGAGAAGAACATCGGCACGTCACCGGAGTTGAAGTCCTTGGTCACGTCGTAGCCGGGCTGGACGCTCTTCTTGGCGAGGCCCTTGTCGAAGTAGGTGCCGTACTCCTTGAGCGCCTTCACCGCGGCCGGGCTGTCGAAGACGGCCTTGCCGTCCTTGTCGACGATGTCGCCGCCGGCCGAGAACAGGAAGGGGTAGAAGCTCTGGACCGTGTCCAGGCCGCGCGGCTGGATGGACAGGCCCCACTTGGCGCCGGCCTTGTCCTGGTAGGCGGTCGCTGCCTGCTGCAACTCCGCCCAGGTGGCCGGGGGCTTGTCGATGCCGGCCTTCTTGGCGAGGTCGGTGCGGTAGTAGAGGACGCGGGTGTCGACGTACCACGGGACGCCGTAGACCTGGCCGTCGACCACGCCGCCCTGCCAGGCCGCCGGGAAGAAGTCCTTCTCGGTGAAGGTCTTGGTGTCGACGGGTTCCAGGACGCCGAGGTCCGCGAACTCGCCGAGGTAGGTGCTGCCCATCTGCGCGATGTCCGGCAGGGTGCCCGCGGCGGCGGCCGACACCAGCTTCTGGTGGGCGACGTCCCAGCCGACCGGGGTGACCTTGACGGTGATGTTCGCGTGGGCCTTCTCGTACGCCTTCGCGACGTCCACGAGCTTCTCGCCCTCGGCGCCCATGGCCCAGACGGTGAGGGTCTGCTTCTTGTCGGCGGCGACTCCCTCACCCGCCGAGCTTCCGCATGCCGTGATTCCGAAAGCCGTCGCGAGTGCGAGGGCGGCCGAGGCGGTTCTGGCGGCGCGATGCGTGGACGGCATGGACGGCTCCTCCTTGAGCGGTCACCGGAGGCCCCGGGGATTCCTGAACCATCCCTGGCGCTCCTGATGTATGCGCTGTCTGTAAGCGCATACATCACTCTGCGGCAGCCCGTTTGAAAACCGCAAGGGGGGTTCATGTCACACTCCGGTAACGTGCCGGGGTGCCCGGACCGTGACCGGAAACCGATGGCGGCCCGCTCCCGGACGCCCCGGAATATCCCCTCGCGGTGCAGGTGAGGCCCTTGTGCACGCTAGGCGGGATATGTGCGGACCGAAAGTGAATGTGTCCGATTCCGCACCTGGGCGGAGGGCGGCTTCCGCACCTGGACCGGGGCGGCCGGGACGGGGGTACGGGCGGGCGCCGGGTTAGGGTCCGGGCCATGTCGCCGCTGCCCGATCCCGTACCGCCGCTGCCCGATCCCGTACCGCCGCTGTCACCCCGGCCGGTACCCTCCGCCCCGCAGTTCCCGCATCCGTACCCCTTCGACCCCGCGTACGGGTACTCCCTCGCGGACCTGCTCCGGGTGCCCGCGCCCGTCGCGCCCGGGGACTTCGACGGGTTCTGGGAGGGCCGGTACCGGGAGGCGCGGGCGGTCGACACCGCGCCCGTCGTGGGGGAGCCGGAGGGGGAGTGGGACGGGGCGCGGGTGTTCGCGGTCGCGTACGGGTCGGTCGGTGGGGAGCGGATCGGCGGGTGGCTCGTGCTGCCGGCCGAGGGGGTGCCGGTCGAGCACGGGTTCGTGGTCGGACACGGGTACGGAGGGCGCGGCGAGCCAGGACGGGACCTTCCGCTTCCGCTGCCGGGAGCCGCCGCGCTGCTGCCCTGCGTGCGCGGACTCGGCACCCGCAGCACCCGGCCCGCAATCCCCGGCGACGCCGACGGACACGTCCTGCACGGCATCGCCTCACGCGAGCGGTACGTCATCGGCGGCTGTGTGGCCGACCTGTGGTGTGCCGCGTCGGCGCTCCTGGACCTCGTACCGGCGCTCGACCGGCCCGGCGGACCCCGCATCGGCTACCTCGGCGAGAGTTTCGGAGGCGGCCTCGGGGCGCTCGCGCTCCCGTGGGACGACCGGTTCGCGGCGGCGCAGTTGACCGTGCCGACCTTCGGGAACCATCCGCTGCGGCTGACGCTGACGTGCACCGGCAGCGGGGAGTCCGTGCGCCGTCATCACCGTACGCACCCGGAGGTCGTGGACGTCCTGCGGTACTTCGACGCGGCCACCGCGGCGACCCGGCTCCGGACCCCGACGCTGGTCGCGCCCGCGCTGTTCGATCCGGCCGTGCCGCCGCCCGGTCAGTTCGCGGTGTACAACGCCCTCGCCGGGCCTCGGGAGCTGCGGGTCCTCACGGCGGGGCACTTCGAACACGACGGTACGGAGGACGAGTACCGAGAGTTGGTGGCGGCCCGGCGGGACTTCTTCGCCCGCCACCTCGGCTGACCCGCGCACACGCCCACGCCCACGCCCACCCCGAACCGATCCGAACCGATCCGACCCGCCCCGATCCGGCGGAAGGTCAGCCGCAGCCGCAGCTCGCCCGGCGGGCCACCGTCACCGGGAGCATCCACGACACCGGCTCACCGGGACGTACGTCCCCGGCGCCTCCGACGTCTCCCGAATCGCCGGCGGACGCGCCGCCTCCGCCACCGCCAAGCCGCCGTACCAGCAGATCCACCGCCTCCTCACCCATCCGCCGCATCGGCTGCCGCACGGTGGTCAGTGCCGGGCGGACGAGCCGACTCAGCGGGATGCCGTCGAAGCCGGTCACGGCCACGTCCTCCGGCACCCGTACCCCGCGCCGCTCCAGGGCGTGCAGCGCGCCCACGGCCATCTGGTCGTTCGCGAAGAGCATCCCCTGCGGGGGCGGATCGCCCCGCCCGGCCGCCCGGTCGAGGAGGGCGTCCGTGGCAAGCGCGCCCTCCGCCTGCGTCATCATCGGCGCCCGCAGATCGGGCGCGTCCGGTACGGGGAGCCCGGCCGCCCGGCACGCCGCGCGGTAGCCCCGGAACCGGGCCGCCACGTCGGGCGAGTCCTCGGCGCTGCCCACGAAGACGAGCCGCCGCAGACCGTGGTCCTCGATGAGATGCCGGGTCAGTTCGCGCTGACCGTCCTCGTTGGCGACCTCGATATGGTCCAGATGGTCGAGCTGCTGCGGTTCGCGCGGTCCGGCGAGCATCACCACGGGCAACCGCCGCGAGATGACCTCCAGATCCTCGGTGGGTACGGTCCGTGCCAGCACCGCGAAGCCGTCGACCCGGCCCGCGACCTTGGCGACCTGGCTCTCGGGGCCGCCCTTGAGGGACGCGGCGATCAGCAGGGCGTACCCATGGCGGCGCGCCGCGCGCTCCATGCCGCGGATGATCTGGTCGGAGTAGAGCATCGCGGCATCGTCGTCGTCGGAGTCACCGGCCTCCGTCTCGGCGTCCGGATCGGAGTAGTCCGGAAAACACAGCCCGAGCACTCCCGTGGAACGGCTGGCCAGGCCCCGCGCGTTCCCGCTCGGCACATAGCCGAGTTCCCGCGCGGCGGCGAGTACCCGGTCCCGGGTCTGCTGCCGTACCGAATCCGGCGTGCGGTAGACCCGCGACACCGTGGCGATGGAGACGCCCGACCGCTCGGCGACGTCGTACACCGTGGGGGCTGTGCTCACCCGACCGACCGCCTGCCCTGTCCGTACCGATTGCGCCGTATCGGCGCTCTGAAAGCGCATTCACCCTAGGCTTGTGCGCGTACGGGGAGCAAGGCGGGACCCTGCCGCCGGGGCGGGACGCGGCGGCAGGCCGGGGCGGGACAAGGGACACCAAGGGGTGGGGAAACGTGCTGGTGGCTTTCGCATGGGCGATGGCGGTGATCGCGGTGCTCGCCGCGGCGGAGGGAGTCGCGGCGGTCCGGACCGGCTGGGTGCTGCCCTGGATACGGCGCAGGGTGCTGCGGCCCCGGCTGTGGGGTTACGGGATGCTGATCACGAGCATCGGGGTCCCGCTGGCCCTGACGACCCCCGTGTTCCTGGGACGGTCCGATGCGCTGCGCGATCCTGTCGTCTTCATCGGCTATGTCCTGATCGTCGGCGGGTGCGTCGTCCAGGCGTTCGGGTATCGGCTGGACCCCGCCGACCGCGCCCCGGAACCAGGAGTCCCAGGGCGCGGCGGTTCATGAAGGTCAGGACGGTGACGACGGCCGGCGCAGGATCTTGTTGCCGAGCCACACCAACGGGTCGTACTTGCGGTCCACGGCCCGTTCCTTCAGGGGGATCAGGGCGTTGTCCGTGATCTTGATGCCCTCGGGGCAGACCTCCGTACAGCACTTGGTGATGTTGCAGTAGCCCAGGCCGTGTTCCTCCTGGGCCGTCGCCTTGCGGTCGAGGCCCGACTCCGCCGCCGCGTCCAGCGGATGCATGTCGAGTTCCGCGACCCGCATCAGGAACCGGGGCCCGGCGAAGGCGGACTTGTTCTCCTCGTGGTCACGCACCACATGGCAGGTGTCCTGGCACAGGAAGCACTCGATGCACTTACGGAACTCCTGCGACCGGTCCACGTCCTCCTGCTGCATCCGGTACTCACCGGGCGCCAGCTCGGGCGGCGGTACGAAGGCGGGCACCTCGCGCGCCTTCGTGTAGTTGAAGCCGACGTCGGTGACGAGGTCCCGTACCACCGGGAAGGCCCGCAGCGGGGTCACCGTGATCGTCTCGTCGCGTGAGAACACGGACATCCGGGTCATGCAGAGCAGCCGGGGACGGCCGTTGATCTCGGCGCTGCACGAACCGCACTTGCCCGCCTTGCAGTTCCAGCGCACGGCGAGATCCGGGGCCTGGGTTGCCTGGAGGCGGTGGATGATGTCGAGGACGACTTCGCCCTCGTTCACCTCGACGCGGAAGTCCTTCAGACCGCCGCCGCCGACATCACCGCGCCAGACCCGGAAGCGCGCCTCGTAGCTGGTGGACGCGGAGGGGGATGCGGGGGTGGACGGGGGAGTGGATGCGGAGGTCGTCACTCGAACAGCTCCTCTTCGGCGAGGTACTTGACCAGCTCCTCCTTCTCGAAGAGAGCCAGCAGATCGGGCCGGACGGGCTCGGTCTCGACGCGGACCAGGTCGATCTGGCCGCGTACCGGGTCGGTGGCCGCGAGGCCGCCCGTCGGATCGGTGAGCGTGCACAGCAGATTCACGCGGCGCCAGGAACGGTCCATTCCGGGACGGTCCTCACGGGTGTGCCCGCCCCGGCTCTCGGTGCGTTCCAGCGCGGCGCGCGCCACGCATTCGCTGACCAGGAGCATGTTCCGCAGGTCCAGGGCGAGGTGCCAGCCGGGGTTGAACTGCCGGTGCCCCTCGACCCCCGCACGGCGGGCCCGTACCCGCAGGTCGGCGAGTCTCTCCAGGGCCTGTTCCATCTCGCCCTCGCGGCGGATGATTCCGACCAGGTCGTTCATCGTCTGCTGGAGTTCCTGGTGGAGGGTGTACGGGTTCTCGGCCGGCCGTCCGTCACCTGTTCCGGCCTCGGACGCCCCGGACTCCCCGGACTCCCCGGCGTCCCCGGACTCCCCGGCGGAGAACGGACGCAGGGCCTCCGCGGCGGCGGCATCGACCTGACCGTCGTCCACGACCGGCCGGTCACCGGTGAATTCGGCCGCATACCGGGCCGCGTGCAGCCCGGCCCGCCGCCCGAAGACCAGCAAGTCGGACAGGGAGTTGCCGCCGAGCCGGTTGGAGCCGTGCATTCCGCCCGCGACCTCACCGGCCGCGAACAGGCCCGGTACGCCCCGGGCCGCCGCCGTGTCCGAATCGACGGCGATCCCGCCCATCACGTAGTGACAGGTCGGGCCGACCTCCATCGGCTCGGCGGTGATGTCGACATCCGCCAGCTCCTTGAACTGGTGGTACATGGACGGCAGCCGGCGCCGGATCACCTCCGCCGGCATCCGCGTCGACACGTCCAGGAACACGCCGCCGTGCGGGGAGCCCCGGCCCGCCTTCACCTCGGAGTTGATGGCGCGCGCGACCTCGTCGCGCGGCAGCAGCTCAGGGGGGCGCCGGTTGTGGTCCGGGTCCTCGTACCAGCGGTCGCCCTCCTCCTCCGACTCGGCGTACTTCTCCTTGAAGACGTCGGGGATGTAGTCGAACATGAACCGCTTGCCCTCGGAGTTCCGGAGCACTCCGCCGTCGCCGCGCACCGACTCGGTGACGAGGATGCCCTTCACCGACGGCGGCCAGACCATGCCGGTCGGATGGAACTGCACGAACTCCATGTTGAGCAGCGGCGCCCCGGCGAGCAGCGCGAGGGCGTGCCCGTCGCCCGTGTACTCCCACGAGTTGGACGTCACCTTGAAGGACTTGCCGATCCCGCCGGTCGCGACGACCACGGCGGGCGCCTCGATGACGAAGAACCGCCCGGACTCCCGCTCGTAGCAGAAGACCCCGGCGACGCGCCCGTCCTCGTCCTTCAGCACCCGCGTGACGGTGCACTCCTGGAAGACCTTCAGCCGCCCCTCGAACTCCCCGGTCTCCTTCTCGTCCTCCTGCTGGAGGGAGACGATCTTCTGCTGGAGGGTGCGGATCAGCTCAAGCCCTGTGCGGTCGCCGACGTGGGCGAGGCGCGGGTACTCGTGGCCGCCGAAGTTGCGCTGCGAGATCCGGCCGTCCTTCGTACGGTCGAAGAGGGCGCCCCAGGTCTCCAGCTCCCACACCCGGTCGGGCGCCTCGCGCGCGTGCAGCTCGGCCATCCGCCACTGGTTGAGGAACTTGCCGCCGCGCATGGTGTCGCGGAAGTGGACCTTCCAGTCGTCGCCCGAGTTCACATTGCCCATGGCCGCGGCGATACCGCCCTCGGCCATCACCGTGTGTGCCTTGCCGAACAGTGACTTGCAGATCACAGCGGTACGCAGACCCTGCGCGCGCGCCTCGATCGCGGCCCGCAGCCCGGCGCCGCCGGCCCCCACCACGACGACGTCCCACTGCTGCCGTTCCACCTGAGACATCAGAACAACCTCGGATCGTCGAAAACGCCGCTGGCGAGCAGGTACACATAGAAATCGGCGAGTGCCACGCTCACCAACGAGGCCCAGGCGAGCTGCATATGACGGGCGTTCAGCTTCCCGACCCAGCCCCACAGCCGATAGCGCACCGGATGCTTCGAGAAGTGTTTGAGCCGTCCGCCGACGATGTGCCGGCAGGAGTGACAGGACAGGGTGTACGCCCAGATCAGCGTGATGTTGGCGAGAAAGATCAGGGTGCCTACGCCCATGTGTCCCCACGCGTAGTGCTCGTCGCGGAACGAGAGCACGGTGTCGTAGGTGAGGACGCAGGCGACCAGCAGGGCGGCGTAGAAGAAGTACCGGTGGATGTTCTGCAGGATCAGCGGGAAACGGGTCTCACCGGAGTACTTCTTGTGCGGCTCGGCCACCGCGCAGGCGGGCGGCGATGCCCAGAAGCCGCGGTAGTACGCCTTGCGGTAGTAGTAGCAGGTCAGCCGGAAGCCGAGCGGGAAGATCAGGATGAGCAGGGCGGGGGAGAGGCCCCACCAGCCGCCGAATATCTCCCAGTTGGGCCCTGAGCGCATCGGCTCGCAGTTCTCCGCGAGGCAGGGCGAGTAGAAGGGCGAGACGTAGGGGGCGGCGTAGTAGTCCGTGTTCGCGAAGGCCCGCCAGGTCGAGTAGACGATGAAGGCGAACAGCCCGGCCGCGGTCGCGGCGGGCGCCAGCCACCAGCGGTCGGTTCGCAGATGCGGGGCGTCGATGGCGGCGCGCGTGCCCGTGCGCACGCCGCCGCGGTTCGGATGGGGTTCCGTGCCAGTGGCCAACGAATGAACTCCGCTCGGTTCGGGAAGGTGACGACGCCTCCCAGGTCAGGGGGCGTGCCGGTCCCGTGCGCCCAGTCCCTCGTCGTCCGAGTCCGTCCACAGGGAGCTGTCGTACGGGGCGTCGGGGATGTGCACCATGTCGGGGCGGGGCGGGGCCGGTTGCCCCGCCGCGGTGGACTCGCGCAGCAGGGCGACGCTGTCCCGCAGGTGGTCTGCTGCGGTACGGACCCTTCGGATGTCCAGGCCCGTGCCCACCTGCTGTTCCAGTCGGCCCACGGACCGGGTCAGGTCGTCGAGGCAGCGCTGGACTGTCGTCAGGTCATCGTGAACGGCCATGACTTGCCCTCACTTCCGCGGTTGCGGCGGCAACGTTCATGCGCCTGCGAGTGTCGCGCGTCACACGGGGCTTGGGAAGACGCCAGCACGGATTACTGGCCGTAGGGCTGACCGGTGGCTACGCGCGGGGTACTTCGGACCGCAGCTTCATCCCCACCCACCCGCCCTTTTTCGGTACGGGGGGCTTTGGGGTGGGGGTTTTGCGGCGGGGTGGTGTCTGGGGGGAAGTTCTTCTCCCCGCCCACCCGCCCCAATTGGTTTCGGGGTGCCGGGGGGTGGGGGTTCCAGTCAGGTGCGGTGCGTACCCGGGCCGATGTTTTCTCCCCGCCCACCCGCCCCAGATAGGTCCGGGGCGCTTCGGGGCGGAGCTTGACGAGCAGGGGGAGCCCCGGTCCCGAGACTTTTTCCCGCCCACCCGCCCCTATTTGGTTCGGTGTTCCGGGGTGGGTGGGGTTGCTTCGGTTCGGGTGTTCCAGGGTGGGGCTATGCGTTGGGGTGCTCGGGCCGAGGGCTATTCCCCGCCCTGGCGCCCTGTTTTGGTTCGGGGCGATCGGGGCGGGGTTCCTTCGGCCCGGGGTGCTCCTGGGAGGGGCCGTGTGTCGGGGTGCTCGGGCTGAAGGCTGTTCCCGCCCACGCGCCTCTTTGGGGCGGGGTGTTCGGGGTGGGGTTGCTTCGGTTCGGGGTACTCCGGGGTGGGGTCATCGGTCCGAGACACTCCAGGGGAGGGTCCTTCGGCGGGTGTGCCGGCCGAGGAGCTTTCCCGCCTTCTCCGGCCCAAGGCTTCGACCCACCGACCCGCACCCCTTTTGGCCCGGCTGTCCGCGCCCACCCGGATGCGTGGCCGGGAAGCCTTCCGGGGCGGCTGGTGGGGGCTTCCGCCGCCCCGACGCGCCCGCAGTCGCCGACGGCGGGTCACCCCGGAAGGGACGTCCCGCAGCTGACTGTGCTCCTGCGGGGGTGGTGTGGGTGTGGGGTTGCGGCGAGTCGACGGGCGCGAGGTCGCTGGTGGCGGGTTACCCCGTGAGGGTCGCCGGCAGCTGACTGTGCTCCTGCGGGGGTGGTGTGGGTGTGGGGTTACGGCAGTCCACGGGCCCGCAGCCGCCGGCGGTGGGTCACTCCGTGAGGGGCCTCCCGCACCTGACGATGAATCCTGCACGGGTCGTGCGGGTGTGAGGTTGCGGCACGGCGACGGGCGCGAGGTCGCCGGTGGCGGGTTACCCCGTGAGGGGCGCCGACAGCTGACCGTGCTCCTGCGGGGGTGGTGTGGGTGTGGGGTTGCGGCGCGTCCGCGGGCGCGTGGTCGCCTGCGGTGGGTCGCCCCGTGAGGGGGCTCCCGCACCTGGCCGCGCTCCTGCACGGGTCGTGCGGGTGTCGGGTCACGGCGCGTCCACGGACGCGCAGCCGCCGGCGGCGGGTCACCCCGGAAAGGGCCACCCGCACGGGACCACGCTCCTGCACGGGTGGTGCGGGTGGGGTCACGACACGGTCGCGGGCCCGCAGCCGCCGGCGGTGGGTCACCCCGTGAGGGGCCACCCGCACGTGTCCTCGCTCCCGCACGGGTGGTGCGGGTGGGGTCACCACCCCGGGTACGGGGCCCGCAGCCGCCGACGGTGGGTCACCCCGTGAGGGGCCACCCGCACCTGGCCACGCTCCCGCACGGGTGGTGCGGGTGGGGTCGCCGCACCCGGTCAGCGAGCCGCAGGCTCCTGCGTGGGTTGTGGATGGACCCGCACCCGCCCACGGATCCGCACGGGTGGGCGGGCGGGCAACACCCCCCCTGTTGCGCCGCACGGGTGGGGTTCCACCCCCAACGGAGCGTGTCGGCGACACGCCACCCCTCCCCATGGCCATAGATGTGATCAGCTCCATATACCGCCATACGTGATCAATCCGGCCAAGGCCCACCCGGAGGTAGCAGCGATGTCCCACGACGGCCTCAGACTGCGCTCGGTGATGCGCTCCGTCGCCTTCCTCACCACCGGCGTACTCACCGTCACGACGCTCGCGGCGTGCAGCTCCGGCGACGAGTCGGGCACCCCGGCCGCCGGCCAGGACATCGCGCCGACCGCGCGCGACCAGGTCTCGGACGGCGGCACCCTCAACTGGGCGGTGGACTCCGTCCCCGAGACGCTCAACACGTTCCAGGCCGACGCCGACGCCACGACGTCCCGTATCGCGGGCGCCGTCCTGCCGTCGATGTTCCGCCTCGACGCGCAGGGCCGCCCCCAGCGCAACGCCGACTTCCTGGAGTCCGCCAAGGTCGTCACCCGCGAACCCCGCCAGGTCGTCCTGTACAAGCTCAACCAGCAGGCGGTGTGGAGCGACGGCCGCGAAATCGGCGCCGACGACTTCACCGCCCAGTGGCGCGCCCTGTCCGGCAAGGACAACGCGTACTGGACCGCCCGTAACGCCGGCTACGACCGGATCGAGAAGATCGAGCGCGGCGCCAACAACCTGGAGGTCCGCGTCACCTTCGCCAAGCCCTACGCGGACTGGCGCTCCCTCTTCTCGCCGCTGTACCCGAAGGATGTCATGGGCACCCCTGACCACTTCAACGACGGTGCCCGGGACAAGCTGAAGGTGTCCGCGGGACCCTTCGCGCTCCAGAAGATCGACAAGGACGGCGGTGAAGTAACGCTTCAGCGCAGCGCCCGCTGGTGGGGCGCGCCCGCCAAGCTCGACAAGGTCGTCCTGCGCGACGTGCCCCGTAACAAGCGGGCCGCCGCCCTCGCCGACGGCAAGGTCGACCTCGCCGACATCGACCCGTCCGAGGCCCAGCGCGTCGCGCTCGCCGACCGCGACCACGGCGGCCAGGGCGCCCTGACCCACGGCCCCGGCGCCGCGATCACCCCGGCCCAGGCCCTGCGCTCGTGGGCCGTCGCGTACGGCTCCGACGAGGAGGCCGCCGACGAGGAGGTGACCGCGCGCCGCAAGACCCGCAAGGCCATCGCGCGGTACGCCGACGAGCAGGCGGGCCTGCGTCAGTACGTGGTCCGCAAGTCCCTCGAACCCGCGTACACCCAGCTCGCCCTCAACGGCGCCGAGGGCCCCCTCGCCGACGAACGGGTCCGCCGCGCCGTGGCCCGCGCCATCGACCGGCAGGAACTCGCCCGCGTCGTCCTCAAGCCGCTCGGCCTGCCCGTGAAGCCGGTCGGCAGCCATCTCGCGCTGTCGGGCCAGGAGGCGTACGCGGACGGCAGCGGCGCGCTCGGCGGACAGGACACCGCCGAGGCGCAGGCGCTCCTCACCGACGCCGGATGGATCAAGGGCGGGCCCATCAAGGAGGAGAAGAAGCCCAAGACGGCCGGCAGTGAGTCGGAGGAGGGCGACACCACCGACGAGAAGTCGAGCGGGTCCGACGAGGGCACGTACATCGTCGGCCAGACCGACCAGAAGCCCGCGAGCCGCACGGAGCCCAGCCGCACCGAGCGGCAGCGAACCGAGCCCCGGCACACAGAGCCGAAGCACGACGCGGCGCCGCCCGCCGACGACGCCAAGGGCTTCTACCGCAGCACCTCCGTCCTCGCCCCGGCCTCCGCCCCCTACGCCGCCCGCCAGCAGATCGCCCTGCTGCGCCAGGCGGTCACCGTGGCGACCCTCGACGACTCCGACGTCGGCAAGAAGGAGGCCCGCGCCAAGCAGCAGGGCGGCGCTCAGGGCGCGTACGCGCCGAAGGGCACCGCCGCGCCGCCGAGCGGGTCCCCGGCCCCGCAGGGCGCGGGCGCCCCGGCGGGCCCGCTCGCCAAGGACGGCAAGCCGCTGACGCTCCGCTTCGTCCTGCCGTCGGGCCCCGGCTCCGAGTCGCTGCGCGCGGTCGGTGACCGTATCTCGCAGATGCTGGAACGTATCGGCATCCGTACCGAGGTCTCGAAGGTCGCCGACGACAGCTACTTCAAGGACCACGTGGCGTCCGGCCAGTACGACATGGCCCTGTACTCGTGGCCCGCCAGCGCCTACCCGGCGACCGACGCCCGCCCCATCTACGCCAAGCCGGTACCGGCCGCCGACGGCTCGCTCAACGTCGAGCAGAACTACACGCGCGTCGGCACCGACCACATCGACCAGCTCTTCAACCAGGCGATGGGCGAGCTGAACGAGGAGACGGCACGGGACCTGGTCCGCAAGGCGGACTCCCGGATCTGGGCAGCAGCAGGATCGATTCCTCTCTATCAGCGCCCGCAGCTCGTGGCCGTCAAGCCGAACCTCGTGAACGCCGGCGCCTTCGGCTTCGAGACCCCGCGCTACGAGAACATCGGCTTCAAGAAGGCCAACGCCCACCCGGGCGGCAAGGGCGAGAAGGGTGAGAAGGGCGAGAAGAAGTAGTCGCCCGGACCAGCCCGGTCCGGACCAAGATCCGCACCAGGACCCCGTCAAGGTCCGGACCATGTGACCCGCAGCTCAGAACTCGCTCAAATCCCTTGCCCGCGGACCCACCCCGCGGGCAAGGTCATGCGCAACCACTGACCTGCGGTTTCCCCCCAGATCCCGCCCCCTCCCCCACAGGGCGTGCCCGGTCCGGCGGCGACGCTCACGCCGTCGGACCGGGCGGGCCCGCCCGCCCCCGGAGGCCGCCGTCACCCGGGGCCCGTACGATGGGGTGAGGCCGTGGCGTGTCCAGCCCGGCAGGGCGCGTGTATGACAGTCGTACGCGCAGCCGTCCACTCATCCCGGGAGAAGCGCCGCAATATGGCCACGCGCCACGACATCCGTAACGTCGCCATCGTCGCCCACGTCGACCACGGCAAGACCACCCTCGTCGACGCCATGCTCAAGCAGGCCGGTGCGTTCGCCGCCCACCAGCTGGAGTCGGTCGACGACCGGGTCATGGACTCGAACGACCTGGAGCGTGAGAAGGGCATCACGATCCTCGCCAAGAACACGGCGGTGAAGTACCACCCGAAGGACGGCGGTGATGTCGTCACGATCAACATCATCGACACCCCCGGGCACGCCGACTTCGGCGGCGAGGTCGAGCGCGGTCTGTCGATGGTCGACGGTGTCGTGCTGCTCGTGGACGCCTCCGAGGGCCCCCTGCCGCAGACCCGTTTCGTGCTGCGCAAGGCGCTGAACGCCCGGCTGCCCGTGATCCTCTGCATCAACAAGACGGACCGCCCGGACTCCCGTATCGACGAGGTCGTCAACGAGACGTACGACCTCTTCCTGGACCTGGACGCCGACGAGGACCAGATCGAGTTCCCCATCGTCTACGCGTGCGCGCGCGACGGTGTGGCCTCCCTGACCAAGCCGGAGAACGGCACGGTCCCGGCGGACAGCACCAGCCTCCAGCCGTTCTTCTCCACCATCCTGGACACCATCCCGGCCCCGTCGTACGAGGAGACGGCGCCCCTTCAGGCGCATGTCACCAACCTCGACGCGGACAACTTCCTCGGCCGTATCGCGCTGCTCCGTGTCGAGCAGGGCGAGCTGAAGAAGGGCCAGACCGTCGCGTGGATCAAGCGCGACGGCACCGTGTCGAACGTCCGGATCAGCGAGCTGCTGATGACCGAGGCGCTCACCCGCAAGCCGGCCGAGTCCGCGGGCCCCGGTGACATCTGCGCGGTCGCGGGCATCCCGGACATCATGATCGGCGAGACCCTCGCCGACCCGGAGAACCCGATCGCGCTGCCGCTGATCACGGTCGACGAGCCCGCGATCTCCATGACGATCGGTACGAACACCTCGCCGCTGGTCGGCCGAGGCGGCACCGGCAAGGGGGCCAGCGCGAAGGGCGCGGTCAAGGACCGCAAGGTCACCGCCCGCCAGGTCAAGGACCGTCTGGACCGCGAGCTGGTCGGTAACGTCTCGCTGCGCGTGCTCGACACCGAGCGCCCCGACGCCTGGGAGGTGCAGGGCCGCGGTGAGCTGGCGCTGGCCATCCTGGTCGAGCAGATGCGCCGTGAGGGCTTCGAGCTGACCATCGGCAAGCCGCAGGTCGTCACCCAGATCATCGACGGCAAGGTGCACGAGCCGGTCGAGCGCATGACGATCGACGTACCCGAGGAGCACATGGGCGCGGTCACGCAGCTCATGGGCGTCCGTAAGGGCCGGATGGACAACATGTCCAACCACGGTTCGGGCTGGGTCCGCCTGGAGTTCGTCGTCCCCTCCCGCGGCCTCATCGGCTTCCGTACGGAGTTCCTGACCGGTACGCGCGGCACGGGCATCGCCCACTCCATCCACGAGGGCCACGAGCCGTGGTTCGGTGTGCTGACGACCCGCAACAACGGCTCGCTGGTCGCCGACCGCGCCGGTGCCGTCACCGCGTTCGCGATGACGAACCTCCAGGAGCGCGGTGTGCTGTTCACCGACCCCGGCACCGAGGTGTACGAGGGCATGATCGTCGGCGAGAACTCGCGCGCCGACGACATGGACGTGAACATCACCAAGGAGAAGAAGCTCACCAACATGCGGTCGGCCGCCGCCGACTCGTTCGAGGCGATCGTGCCGCCGCGCAAGCTCTCCCTGGAGCAGTCCCTGGAGTTCTGCCGCGACGACGAGTGCGTCGAGGTGACCCCGGAGGCCGTCCGGATCCGCAAGGTGAACCTGGACGCCCGCGAGCGCGCCCGTGCGGCGTCGCGCGCGAAGCACGGCTGAAACACGACGGACAGCGGCTGATGGTCCGTCAAGTCTGCCCGGGTCGCCCCTTCGGGGGTGACCCGGGCACGGCTGTACATATCGGAACTTCCGGGCACCTTCCCGGATGGCGTTCTACGCGCGGGGATTGAGTACTACTCTGCCGTGCGGCGGGCGGCGCGCGCCTCGGTGGCCGATGAGCCCGGGGCAGGTGACGGGTATCTCACCTGACGCCCGATTCCGCAACTGGTTTTTCTCGCACACTCGTCCGGAATGCGGACACAGCTGACCGATAGATATGTAACACGTCCGTTTCGCGGCCATCTATCTCGGATCGGTTTGTCCGGATTTTGGAAGAAGTACGCGCCAGGTGTGATCGAACCGAGACCAAAAGGGTGTGGTCGGGCCGTACCCCATGGCTAATAGTTGAGCCGGAAAGGCTCGGGTCAATGGGTCACGCGCTGTGGGGAGCGCCGACTCACGAGCACACTGGGGCACTCGATCATCTCCGTCAGGGGTGGCGGAATGACGACCTGTGCCCTCTCTTGTAGTGAACAAGTGGACTCATGAGGAGGAACCCATGCGCGGTGCCAAGAGCGCCAAGTGGGTAGCCATAGCCGCGGTTGTGGCGCTGGGTGCGACCGCCTGTGGCGGCAGCGACGGCGGGGACAAGGACAAGGGCGCCGACAAGGGTGCCGTCAACGCGAACGGCAAGTTCTCCGTAGAGGTGGGCGAGCCGCAGAACCCGCTGCAGCCGGCCAACACCATGGAGTCCAACGGCAGCATTGTCATCGACTCGCTGTTCTCGCAGCTCGTCGGCTATGACACCAAGGGCAACATCACCATGGTGAACGCCGAGTCGGTGGACACCAAGGACAACTCGACCTACACGGTCAAGCTCAAGTCGGGCTGGAAGTTCCACGACGGCACCCCGGTCACCGCCGAGTCCTACGTCAAGGCGTGGAACTGGGCCGCCAACGTCAAGAACAAGCAGACCAACAGCTTCTGGTTCTCCGACATCAAGGGCTACGACGACGTCGCTCCCGCGAAGGGCGACCCGAAGTCCGAGACCATGTCCGGTCTGAAGGTCGTCGACGACACCACCTTCACGATCGAGCTGTCGACCCCGATTCCGTACTACGTGTACAAGCTGGGTTACCAGGTCTTCTCGCCGCTGCCCGAGTCCTTCTACAAGGACCCGGCCGCCGCCGGACAGAAGCCGGTCGGCAACGGCCCGTACAAGTTCGTCAGCTGGCAGCACAAGAAGCTGATCGAGGTCGCCCGCAACGACGACTACCAGGGTCCGAACAAGGCCAAGAACGGTGGCGTTCTCTTCAAGAACTACACCAACCTGGAGACGGCGTACGAGGACCTGAAGTCCGGCAACGTCGACGTCCTGCGCCAGATCGCCCCGAAGGACCTGCCGGTCTACAAGCAGGACCTCGGCGACCGCGCGGTCGACAAGCCGTACTCGGCGATCCAGTCGATGGCCCCGGCGTTCTACGGCAAGCAGTTCAAGGACATCGACCCCAAGGTCATCAAGGGTCTGTCGATGGCGATCGACCGCGACACCATCACCAAGACCGTCCTCCAGGGCACCCGTGAGCCGGCCACCGGCTGGGTCGCCCAGGGTGTGCTCGGCTACCAGCCGGACGCCGCGGGCGACGCCGTGAAGTACGACCCGGCGGCGGCCAAGGCGCTCATCAAGGAGGGTGGCGGCGTCCCGGGCAACGCGATCTCCATCCAGTTCAACGCGGACGGCGGTCACAAGGAGTGGGTGGAGGCCGTCTGCGGCTCCATCACCAAGGCCACCGGTGTCGCCTGTGTCGGCGCCTCGAAGGCCGACTTCCAGGCCGACCTCAACGCGCGCCAGGCGAAGGAGGTCAAGTCCTTCTACCGCAGTGGCTGGGTGCTCGACTTCCCGATGAACGCCAACTTCATCCGCGACCTCTTCGGGACGAAGTCCGACGGCAACCAGAGCGGTTTCTCGAACAAGAAGATCGACGCCGACATCAAGGCCGCCGACTCCGCGCCCACGCTGGAGGAGTCGGAGAAGCTGTACCAGGCGATCGAGAAGGAACTGCCGAACTACATGCCGAGCATTCCGCTCTGGTACTACAAGGTCAACGCGGGCTACTCGGAGAAGGTCAGTGGCGTCGACTACGACCAGAGTGGTGACCCGATCCTGACCAACGTCCAGGTCAAGAAGTAACCGCAGACAAGAAGACAGCACGTCACGCCGATGGGACCGGCACGCTCGCCGGTCCCGTCGGCCGGACGTTCACGGCCGGGGGGCCCTTTCCGCACGCACCACACACGGGTGCGCGCGGAAGGGGCCCTGTCGGCTGCCGCTGTGAATGACATGGAGGCATGATGGGGCGCTACGTCGCACGACGACTGCTCCAGATGATCCCGGTTTTCATCGGGACAACGCTGCTGATCTTCCTCATGGTCTACGCCCTGCCCGGCGACCCCGTGGCGGGTCTGTTCGGCGACAAGGGAGGCAGCCCTCAGGCGGTCGCCGCGCTGAGACATGAGTACGGGCTCGACAAGCCGATCTTGGTGCAGTACGTCAACTACATGAAAGACATGGTCTTTCACCTCGACTTCGGCACGCAGATCGCCAGTGGCAGGCCCGTCACGGACATCCTCGGTGAGGCGTTCCCCGTGACGCTGCGGCTGACGGCGCTCGCCTTCACCATCGAGATCGTCCTCGGTCTGGGCCTCGGCATCCTCGCCGGTATGAAGGCCGGCAAGCTCGCGGACACCCTGGTCCTGATCTTCACCCTGCTGATGATCTCGGTCCCGGTGTTCGTCCTCGGCTTCATCTTCAAGACGGTCTTCGCCTTCCAGCTCGGCTGGCTGGACCCGAACGTCAACGACTCCACGAACTACGGTCAGTTGTTGATGCCGGCGATTGTGCTGGCCGGTCTCTCGCTGGCGTATGTGGCGAGACTGACCCGTTCGTCGGTCGCGGAGAACCTGCGGTCCGACTACATCCGCACGGCCACCGCCAAGGGTCTGCCGCGCCGCCGCGTGATCGGCGTCCACCTGATGCGCAACTCGCTCATCCCGGTCGTCACCTACCTCGGCACCGACCTCGGCGCGCTCATGGGCGGCGCCGTCGTCACCGAGGGCCTGTTCAACATCAAGGGTGTCGGTGGCACGATCTTCGAGTCGATCCAGCGCCGCGAAGGCACCACGATCGTCGGTCTGGTGACCATCCTCGTGCTGATCTATCTCGCGGCCAGCCTGCTCGTCGACCTGCTTTACGCGGTCCTGGACCCGAGGATTCGCTATGCCTGACCTGACCAAGACCGCCGCCGAAGCCTCCGAGCAGGCCACGGCGCCCACCGTCGCACCGGCGGATCAGACTCCGGTCGGCAAGGAGAAGACCCGCAGCCTGTGGGGGGACGCCTGGGTCGACCTGCGGCGCCGCCCGCTGTTCGTGATCTCGGCGGTCCTCATCTTCCTGCTGCTGATCATCGCCGCCTTCCCCGGCCTGTTCACGAGCGCGGACCCGACCGTCGGCGACCTGTCGAACCACTACCTGGGCAAGCCGGAACTCTCGCACTTCTTCTCACCCGAGTGGCTCGGCTACGACGTCCAGGGACGCAGTGTCTACGCCCGTGTGATCTACGGTGCCCGCGCGTCGATCATCGTCGGTATCGGTGTGACGCTCCTGGTGACGTTCGTCGGCGGACTCGTCGGCATGCTCGCCGGCTACTTCGGCGGGATCGTCGACTCCCTGCTCTCGCGGCTCATCGACGTCTTCTTCGGTGTCCCGTTCCTGCTCGGCTCGATGGTGGTCATGAACTCCTTCGTCGAGCGCAAGGTGTGGGTGGTCGTCCTGGCCCTCGCCTTCCTCGGCTGGACCCAGATCGCGCGCGTCATGCGAGGCGCCGTGATCACCATCAAGCAGTCGGACTACGTGCACGCGGCGCAGGCCCTCGGGGCCAGTACCTCGCGCATCCTGTTCCGGCACATCCTGCCCAACGCGGTCGCCCCGGTGATCGTCGTCGCGACGATCGCGCTCGGCGGCTACATCTCCGCCGAGGCGACCCTGTCCTACCTGGGTCTCGGGCTCTCCGAGCCGGCGGTCTCGTGGGGCGTCGACATCTCGGGCGGCTCGAACCAGATCCGCGTGGCCCAGCACATCCTGCTGTTCCCGTCGATCATGCTCAGCATCACGGTGCTGTCGTTCATCATGCTCGGTGAGGCCGTCCGCAACGCCCTCGACCCGAAGCTGCGCTGAGGGAGGCGTACGTGACCACCATCGAGAAATCCGCACCGGTGCCCGCTCCCCGCGACAGCGGCGAGCACGGGGGCCCGCTGCTCGACGTGCGCGATCTGCACGTCGAGTTCCACACCCGCGACGGCGTCGTCAAGGCCGTCAACGGCGTCAACTACAGCGTCAGCGCCGGCGAGACTCTTGCCGTCCTCGGCGAGTCCGGCTCCGGCAAGTCCGTGACCGCGCAGGCGATCATGGGCATCCTCGACATGCCGCCGGGGAAGATCCCGCGGGGCGAGATCCTCTTCCAGGGCCGCGACATGCTCACCATGTCCGGCGAGGAGCGGCGCAGGATCCGCGGCCAGAAGATCGCCATGATCTTCCAGGACGCGCTGTCCTCGCTCAACCCCGTCCTGACCGTCGGCTACCAGCTCGGCGAGATGTTCCGGGTCCACCAGGGCATGTCCAAGAAGGACGCCAAGGCCAAGGCCATCGAGCTGATGGACCGGGTCAACATCCCCGCCGCGGCGGCGCGCGTCAACGACTACCCCCACCAGTTCTCGGGCGGTATGCGCCAGCGCATCATGATCGCCATGGCGCTGGCCCTGGAGCCGGACCTGATCATCGCCGACGAGCCCACCACGGCGCTCGACGTGACCGTCCAGGCGCAGGTCATGGACCTTCTCGCGGACCTTCAGCGCGAGTACAACATGGGTCTGATCCTGATCACGCACGACCTCGGCGTGGTGGCCGACGTCGCCGACAAGATCGCCGTGATGTACGCGGGCCGGATCGTCGAGACGGCGCCGGTGCACGAGCTGTACAAGCGGCCCGCGCACCCGTACACCAAGGGCCTCCTGGAGTCGATCCCACGGCTCGACCAGAAGGGCCAGGAGCTGTACGCGATCAAGGGCCTGCCGCCCAACCTGCTGCGGGTGCCGACCGGCTGCGCGTTCAACCCGCGCTGCGACAAGGCGCAGGACATCTGCCGTACGGAGATCCCCGTACTGCACCCGGTGACGGAGCGGGACGGTGGCGAGCTGCCCGGTCGCGGCTCCGCGTGCCACTTCTGGAAGGAGACGATCCATGGCTGAGCGCAGCGAGAACGAGGAGCCGCGGGACGCCATGCCGAACGTCTCCGAGGTGGAGACCGTGGACGCGGCGACCGAGGCCGAAGCGGTCGCGGCCGTCGAGGCGCCGGTCGGGCGCGGTGAGCCGATCCTCCAGGTGCGCGGGCTGGTCAAGCACTTCCCGCTCACCCAGGGCATCCTCTTCAAGAAGCAAGTTGGCGCGGTCAAGGCCGTCGACGGGATCGACTTCGACCTGTACCAGGGCGAGACCCTGGGCATCGTCGGCGAGTCCGGCTGCGGCAAGTCCACCGTCGCCAAGCTCCTGATGAACCTGGAGCGGGCCACCGCGGGCCAGATCTTCTACAAGGGCCAGGACATCACCCGGCTGTCGGGGCGTGCGCTGAAGGCGGTGCGCCGCAACATCCAGATGGTGTTCCAGGACCCGTACACCTCGCTCAACCCGCGCATGACGGTCGGCGACATCATCGGGGAGCCCTTCGACATCCACCCCGAGGTGGCTCCGAAGGGTGACCGGCGCCGCAAGGTGCAGGACCTGCTCGACGTGGTCGGGCTCAACCCCGAGTACATCAACCGGTACCCGCACCAGTTCTCCGGCGGTCAGCGCCAGCGCATCGGCATCGCCCGAGGCCTCGCGCTCAACCCGGAGATCATCATCTGCGACGAGCCGGTGTCGGCCCTGGACGTGTCCGTCCAGGCGCAGGTCATCAACCTGATGGAGAAGCTCCAGGACGAGTTCAACCTGTCCTACATCTTCATCGCGCACGACCTGTCGATCGTGCGGCACATCTCCGACCGGGTCGGCGTGATGTACCTGGGCCGGATGGCGGAGATCGGCACGGACACGCAGATCTACGACCACCCGACGCACCCGTACACCCAGGCGCTGCTCTCGGCCGTCCCGGTCCCCGACCCGGACGCCCGTGAGCACCGTGACCGGATCATCCTCTCCGGTGACGTGCCGTCGCCGGCGAACCCGCCGTCCGGCTGCCGGTTCCGTACCCGCTGCTGGAAGGCGCAGGAGCGCTGCTCGGAGGAAGTGCCGCTCCTCGCGATCCCCGAGCGTTTCAAGGGCACCGACGTGGAGGCGGCGCACGAGTCCGCGTGCCACTTCGCCGAGGAGAAGAACGTCGTGCACGCGGTCTGACCCGAGCCGGCCTTTCCGCGCGACGGAGCGGGGGCGCCCGGAACCCATGAGGTTCTGGGCGCCCCCTTTCGTGTGCCCCGAAGCTCCCGAGGCTCCCGAGGCTCCCGGAGGTGTGGCCGTGCCGTGGTCCGTCCCACCCACTCGGCCGGAGTAAATGTGCGCAAGGTGGGTGATAAGGCGATATTTGGCCCTAGGCATGATCGGGCAGGTGACACAGCACGCTCCGAGGAGGCACGCCATGCGGGGAGTCACGCGCGCCAGACGGGCCCTGTGCGCGGCGGTCGTCGCCGTCGCGGCGACGGCCTGTGGCGGGGGAAGCGGCGGCAGCGTCCCCGGAGTGGCCAGCTCCTCGTGGGGGGACCCGCAGAACCCGCTGGAGCCCGCGAACACCAACGAGGTGCAGGGCGGCAAGGTCCTCGACATGGTCTTCCGCGGTCTGAAGCGCTACAACGCCAAGACCGGCAAGGCCGAGGACATGCTGGCCGACAGGATCGACACCTCGGACTCGCAGAACTTCACCGTCACCCTCAAGGACGGCTGGACGTTCAGCAACGGCGAGCGGGTCACCTCGCACTCCTTCGTGGACGCCTGGAACTACGGCGCCAGTCTGAAGAACAACCAGAAGAACGCGTACTTCTTCGGGTACATCGACGGCTACGACAAGGTCCACCCGGACTCCGGCGCCCAGTCGGCGGACACCCTCTCCGGGCTGAAGGCCGTTGACGACAGGACGTTCACGGTCAAGCTCAACCAGAAGTTCTCGACCTTCCCCGACACGCTCGGCTACGCGGCTTTCGCGCCGCTGCCCAGGGCGTTCTTCGACAACCACTCCGCCTGGCTCAAGAAGCCGGTCGGCAACGGCCCGTACACGATCGACTCGTACGTCAGGGGCTCGCAGATGTCGCTGCGGAAGTGGGACGGCTATCCGGGTCCCGACAAGGCGCGGAACGACGGGATCGACCTCAAGGTCTACACCGACAACAACACCGCCTACACCGATCTGATGGCAGGCAATCTCGACCTGGTCGACGACGTGCCCGCGTCCCAGCTCAAGAACGTCAAGTCCGACCTCGGCGACCGGTACATCAACACCCCCGCCGGCATCATCCAGACCCTGGCCTTCCCGTACTACGACAAGGCGTGGAACGGCCCGGACACCGTCAAGGTCCGCCAGGGCCTGTCCATGGCGATCAACCGGCCGCAGATCACCGACACGATCTTCCAGAAGACCCGCACCCCCGCCACCGACTGGACCTCCCCGGTCCTCGGCGCGGACGGCGGCTACAAGGAGGGTCTGTGCGGGGACTCCTGTATGTACGACCCGGGCCAGGCGAAGAAGCTCGTCCAGGAGGCCGGCGGTCTGCCAGGCGGCCAGGTCAAGATCTCGTACAACGCGGACACCGGGTCGCACCGGGAGTGGGTGGACGCCGTCTGCAACTCCATCAACAACGCCCTCGGCAACGACAAGGCGTGCGTCGGCAACCCCATCGGCACCTTCGCCGACTTCCGCAACCAGATCACGCAGTCCAAGATGTCGGGCCCCTTCCGGGCCGGCTGGCAGATGGACTATCCGCTGATCCAGAACTTCCTTCAGCCGCTGTACTACACCAACGCCTCGTCCAACGACGGCAAGTGGTCCAACCCGGACTTCGACAAGCTGGTGGACCAGGCCAACGCGGAGACCGACCAGGCCAGGGCCGTGAGCCTCTTCCAGCAGGCCGAGGGCGTCATCAGGGACAACATGGCGGCCATCCCGCTCTGGTACCAGAACGGCAGCGCCGGATACTCGGCACGGATCTCGAACGTCGCGCTCAACCAGTTCAGCGTGCCCGTCTACAACGAGATCAAGGTCGGCTGACCCGTCCCCACGCCCTATCCACGGAGGTCCCATGGGACGGTATGTGATCCGGCGTCTGCTCCAGATGATCCCGGTGTTCATCGGAGCGACCCTGCTGATCTTCCTCATGGTGAACGTGATGGGGGACCCCATCGCCGGGCTGTGCGGCCAGCGGGCCTGCGATCCCGCCACGGAAGCCCAGCTCAAGAAGGAGTTCGGCCTCGACAAGCCCGTATGGCAGCAATACCTCACCTATATGGGCAATGTGTTCACCGGCGACTTCGGCACCGCCTTCAACGGGCAGCCCGTCACCGAGCTGATGGCCACGGCGTTCCCCGTGACCATCCGCCTCACCATCGTGGCGATCCTCTTCGAGATCGTCATCGGCATCACCCTGGGCGTCCTCACAGGGCTGCGCCGCGGACGCCCCGTCGACACCTCGGTGCTCGTCCTCACGCTCGTCGTGATCTCGGTGCCCACCTTCGTCACCGGTCTGCTCCTGCAACTGCTCCTCGGCGTCGAATGGGGCCTCATCAGCCCGTCCGTCTCACCCGCGGCACCCTTCAACGAGCTGATCGTGCCGGGCCTCGTCCTCGCCTCGGTCTCCCTCGCCTATGTCACCCGGCTCACCCGGACGTCCCTCGCGGAGAACCGCCGCGCCGACTACGTCCGTACCGCCGTCGCCAAGGGCCTGCCCCGGCGCCGGGTCATCATCCGGCATCTGCTGCGCAACTCACTGATCCCGGTGGTCACCTTCATCGGCACCGACATCGGCGCGCTGATGGGCGGCGCCATCGTCACCGAGCGCATCTTCAACATCCACGGCGTCGGCTACCAGCTCTACCAGGGCATCCTCCGCCAGAACACCCAGACCGTCGTGGGCTTCGTGACGATCCTCGTCCTGGTGTTCCTGGTCGCCAACCTGCTCGTGGACCTCCTGTACGCCGTCCTGGACCCGAGGATTCGCTATGCCTGAACAGTTGCCCGACGGCGGTGCCATCGCCCCGACCGGCGCGGGCGGGGCGATGGACCTCGCCACCTCCGAGGGCTCCACGCTGGAGAAGACCCCCGGCGGCCCGGAAGGTACGGGACCCTCCAAGCCGCGCAGCCTCTGGTCCGACGCCTGGCACGACCTGCGCCGCAACCCCGTCTTCATCCTCTCCGGACTCGTCATCCTCTTCCTGGTGTTCATCTCGCTGTGGCCCGGCGCCATCGCCACACAGAACCCCCTCAACTGCAACCTCGCCAACTCCCAGGAAGGCTCCCGGCCCGGCCACCCCTTCGGCTTCGACGGCCAGGGCTGCGACGTCTACACACGGACCGTCTACGGCGCCCGGACCTCGGTGTCCGTCGGCGTCTGCGCCACCCTCGGCGTCGCGCTCCTCGGCTCCGTACTCGGCGGGCTCGCCGGGTTCTTCGGCGGGGTGTGGGACGCGATCCTGTCCCGGATCACCGACATCTTCTTCGCCATCCCCGTCGTACTCGGCGGTCTGGTGCTCCTGTCCGTGGTCACCACCAACACCATCTGGCCCGTCATCGGCTTCATGGTGCTCCTGGGCTGGCCCCAGCTCTCGCGCATCGCCCGCGGCTCCGTCATCACCGCCAAGCAGAACGACTACGTCCAGGCCGCACGGGCGCTCGGCGCCTCCAACACCCGGATGCTGCTGCGGCACATCACACCGAACGCCGTCGCCCCGGTCATCGTCGTCGCGACCATCGCCCTCGGCACCTATATCGCCCTGGAGGCCACGCTCTCCTACCTCGGCGTAGGACTGAAGCCGCCCACGGTCTCCTGGGGCATCGACATCTCGACCGCGTCCCAGTACATCCGCAACGCCCCGCACATGCTGCTCTGGCCCGCCGGGGCGCTGGCGATCACCGTGCTCGCGTTCATCACGCTCGGCGACGCGATCCGCGACGCCCTCGACCCGAAGCTGAGGTGACCGGGATGCTCCTCGAAGTCCGCGACCTGCATGTGGAGTTCCGCACCCGGGACGGGGTCGCCAAGGCCGTCAACGGCGTCGACTACGCCGTCGACGCGGGCGAGACCCTGGCCGTGCTCGGCGAGTCCGGCTCCGGCAAGTCGGTGACCGCGCAGGCCGTGATGGGCATCCTCGACATGCCGCCCGGCCGCATCACCGGCGGCGAGATTTTGTTCCAGGGGCAGGACATCCTCCAGCTCAAGGAGGAGCAGCGGCGCAAGGTACGCGGCGCAGGGATGGCGATGATCTTCCAGGACGCGCTGTCGTCCCTGAACCCGGTGCTCAGCGTCGGCGCGCAGCTCGGCGAGATGTTCACCGTGCACCGGGGCATGTCCCGCAAGGACGCCAGGGCGAAGGCCGTCGAGCTGATGGAGCGGGTCCGTATCCCGGCCGCGAAGGAGCGGGTCGGCGACTATCCGCACCAGTTCTCGGGCGGGATGCGCCAGCGCATCATGATCGCGATGGCGCTGGCCCTGGAGCCCGCGCTGATCATCGCGGACGAGCCGACCACGGCCCTCGACGTGACCGTCCAGGCCCAGGTCATGGACCTCCTCGCGGAGTTGCAGCGCGAGTACGACATGGGCCTGATCCTGATCACGCACGACCTCGGCGTGGTCGCCGACGTCGCCGACCGGATCGCCGTGATGTACGCGGGCCGCATCGTCGAGACCGCGCCCGTCCACGACCTCTACAAGGCCCCCGCGCACCCGTACACCAAGGGCCTCCTGGAGTCGATCCCACGGCTCGACCAGAAGGGCCGGGACCTGTACGCGATCAAGGGCCTGCCGCCCAATCTGACCCGCATCCCGCCCGGCTGCGCCTTCCACCCGCGCTGCCCGATGGCCCAGGACGTGTGCCGCACCGATCTGCCGCCCCTCGCACGGGTCTCCGCCGAGCGCCGCAGCGCCTGCCACTTCTGGAAGGAGACCCTCGATGGCTGAGCCGGCGGGCCTCGCCCCCGAGCCGGTCGCCGCGGGCGAGCCGATCCTCGAAGTGCGGGGCCTGGTCAAACACTTCCCGCTGACGCGCGGCATCGTCTTCAAGAAGCAGATCGGCGCGGTCAAGGCGGTCGACGGCGTCGACTTCGACCTGCGCCAGGGCGAGACGCTGGGCATCGTCGGCGAGTCCGGCTGCGGCAAGTCGACGGTCGCGAAGATGCTCGTCCACCTCGAAGAGCCGACGGCGGGCGAGATCCGCTACAAGGGCGAGGACATCGCGGGGCTCTCCGGGCGCGCGCTGCGGGCGGTGCGCCGCAACATCCAGATGGTGTTCCAGGACCCCTACACCTCACTCAACCCGCGGATGACCGTCGGCGACATCATCGGGGAGCCGTACGAGATCCACCCCGAGGTCGCGCCCAAGGGGGACCGGCGGCGCCGGGTGCAGGACCTGCTCGACGTGGTCGGGCTCAACCCCGAGTACATCAACCGCTATCCGCACCAGTTCTCCGGCGGCCAGCGCCAGCGCATCGGCATCGCCCGCGGCCTCGCGCTGCGCCCCGAGATCATCGTCGCGGACGAGCCCGTCTCCGCACTCGACGTGTCGGTCCAGGCCCAGGTGGTCAACCTGCTCGAACAGCTCCAGAACGAGTTCGACCTGTCGTACGTGTTCATCGCGCACGACCTGTCGATCGTCCGGCACATCTCCGACCGGGTCGGCGTGATGTACCTGGGCCGCATCGTCGAGATCGGCACCGAGCCGCAGATCTACGAGCACCCGACGCACCCGTACACCCAGGCCCTGTTGTCGGCGGTCCCGGTGCCGGACCCGGACGCCCGGGAGCACCGGGAGCGGATCATCCTCAGCGGCGACGTGCCCTCACCCGCGAACCCGCCCTCTGGCTGCCGGTTCCGTACCCGCTGCTGGAAGGCGCGGGAGCGGTGCGCCCTGGAGGTGCCGCTGCTCGCCGTACCGGCCGAATTCCGGTACGCGGGGGGCGAGGCGGCGCATGATTCGGCGTGCCACTTCGCGGAGGAGAAGCGGGTGGTGCCGGAGGAACGGGGGCCGGAGACGCCGCCGTCGGAACCGACCTGACGGCTCAAATGCACACAAATTCCGTTAACACCTGTGCAACTCCGCCGTCGCGGTCCCGATATACGGACGCGTCAGGCTGAACAGCGTACGGCCGTGCGGGTGCCGTAGACCGGCCGGGGCGCGCCATGTCGCCCCGGCCGGTCGCCCGTTCAGGCCCCGGCGCCGAGCGACCGCTTCAGGAAGTCGACCTGGAGCAGCAGCAGATTCTCCGCGACCTGCTCCTGCGGCGTCATGTGCGTCACGCCCGACAGCGGCAGCACCTCGTGCGGGCGGCCCGCCGCGAGCAGCGCCGACGACAGGCGCAGGGTGTGCGCGGCCACCACATTGTCGTCGGCCAGGCCGTGCACGATCATCAGCGGCCGGTGCGTTTCGGCGGGCGCCACCAGACCGTCGTCGTCCACCAGCGAACTCGCCGTGTACGCCTCGTCGGCAGCCGCCGGATCGCCGAGGTAGCGCTCCGTGTAGTGGGTGTCGTAGAGGCGCCAGTCGGTCACCGGGGCGCCCGCGACGCCCGCGTGGAACACATCGGGCCGCCGCAGCACCGCGAGCGCCGCCAGATACCCGCCGTACGACCAGCCCCGGATCCCCACCCGCGACAGGTCAAGCGGAAAGCGCCCGGCGAGATCCTGGAGCGCGTCGACCTGGTCGTCGAGGGTGACCGTGAAGTCGTGCCGTACCGCCTTCTCCCACGCGGGCGAGCGGCCCGGGGTGCCCCGTCCGTCCGCGACCACCACGGCGAACCCCTGGTCGGCGAACCACTGCGAGGTGAGATGGGCGTTGTGCGCCGCCACGACCCGCTGACCGTGCGGACCGCCGTAAGGATCGAGCAGGACCGGAAGCGGACCGTCGCCCTCGGCGTAAGCGGAGGGGAGCAGGACGGCGCACGGGATCCGGCGCGTGCCCCCTTCCGTGAGTGTCACGCGCGGGCTGAAACCGGGACGTTCCGCGCAGGAGGCGACAGTTGCCACCTGCTTCCCGTCGCGCTCCACCCGCACCTGGGCGCCCGGCTCTCCCGGAACCGACGACACCCACACCGTCACGCCGCCCGAGCGGACCGCCGAGTGCACCCCCGGCTCCTGCGAGAGGCGTTCCATGCCCAGCTCGTTGACGCGGTACACATGCACCTCGCCGGTCTCCGGATCAGCCGCGCCCTCGCCCGCAGAGGCGGAGATCAGCACATCGTCGTCGGACACGTCGAGGACCGCCCGTACCTGCACCTGGTGGCCCGTCAGCGGCCGGTCGCCCACCGCGAGGACCCGGGCGCCGCCCTCGTCCGCGATCCGCACGAGCTGCCCGCTCGGCGACCAGCAGGGCACCCCCGAGAACAGTTCGAGCCACTGCTCGCTCTCGTCGGCGTGCACCATCCGCGTCGAACCGTCGTCCGGATCGACCGCGAGATGTAGCTGACCGCGCTGGTCCCTGGCCTGCACAAGGAGCAGCGGCGCCCCGGCCGACGACCAGTGCACCCGCGCCAGATACGGGTACCGCGCCCGGTCCCAGTCGACCTCGACCCGCGAGCCGTCCAGGCCGAGGACGAACAGCCGCACCTCGGCGTTGGGCGTGCCCGCCGAGGGGTACGCGACCCGGGACGGCTCACGGTCCGGGTGCGCCGGGTCCGCGATCCACCAGCGGCGCACCTTCGCGTCGTCCGCGCGCGCCACGAGGAGCCGCTGCCCGTCGGGCGCCCACCAGAATCCGCGGTACCGGTGCATCTCCTCGGCCGCGATGAACTCCGCCAGGCCGTAGGTGACGGTGTCCGTCTCGGGCTCGGCGAGGGTGACCGGGGCGCCCCACACGCGCGGCGCCTCCGCGTCACCCGCCCCGTCAGGCCCCTCCTGCCCCCCGGCGAGACCCACGACCCGCAGGGCGCCCCCCGCCACGTACGCGATGTGCCGCCCGTCGGGCGACGGGCGCGGGTCGAGCACAGGCCCCGGCACCGGCAGCTCCACGGTCGTGCCCGCGCGCAGCTCCGCCGCGAACAGCCGGCCCGACAGCGCGAACGCCGCCAGCTCCACGGCCGCGTCCGTCGCATAGCCGACGATGCCCGCGCCGCCCTCACGGCTGCGTTCGCGCCGCGCGCGCTCCGCCGCGGACAGTCGCTCCGCCGCGCCCCCCAGAAGCGCCGACGGATCCGCCGCGACCCGCTCCTCACCCGTCGCCGGATCCGTCACCCACAACAGGTTCGCCCGATCGGTACCGGAACGGGAACGCAGAAAGACGACGCGTGTCCCGTCGGGCGCGACGGTGAACGCGCGAGGGGCGCCCGAAGTGAAGCGCTGGGTGCGGGCGTGCTGACGCGGGAACGACAGGGGCTCTGTTGTCATCCCTCGACCTTATGGCGCATGCGCCCCCTCGTGCTGCCGTGAGCCGACCCTGTGCGATCCATGCGTACGCACGGAAAGTTATGATCCGTGGCGCTGGGTGGGTAGGAACCCCTCTGGTGCCCCACGCATGTCCCGAGACCGGTCTTTTAGGAGGTGAACCGCCGTGGCACTCTCGATTTCGGCGGTGGTGCTGCTGGCGATCATCGTCTTCATCCTGGTCAAGAAGTCGGGACTGAAGGCCGCCCACGCCATCGTCTGCATGCTGCTCGGTTTCTATCTGGCCAGCTCCTCCATCGCCCCGACGATCAGCGAACTCACGACGAATGTCGCCGGGATGATCGGGGGCATCAAGTTCTAGCGCCCGGTCGCCATGTTCTTGACTCCCGGCCGATGGACAGCGTGGGGCCGCCGGAATCGTAGGCTGGCCCCATGACGGATGCCCTCCCACGTCGCCGCGCGCTCTTCGTCCACGCGCACCCCGACGACGAGTCGATCACCACCGGCGCCACCATGGCCCGGTACGCGGCCGAGGGTGCCCGGGTCACGCTGGTCACCTGCACCCTCGGTGAGGAGGGCGAGGTCATCCCGCCCGGCCTGGCGCACCTGACCGCCGACCGCGACGACACCCTGGGCACCCACCGCATCGGCGAACTGGCCGCCGCGATGAAGGAACTCGGCGTCCAGGACCACCGCTTCCTCGGCGGCGCGGGCCGCTACCGCGACTCCGGTATGACGGGCCTCCCGCAGAACGACCGCGCGGGCTCCTTCTGGTCCGCCGACCTCGACGAGGCGGCCGGACACCTGGTCGAGATCGTCCGCGAGGTCCGCCCCCAGGTCCTCGTCACCTACGACCCCGACGGCGGCTACGGCCACCCCGACCACATCAAGGCGCACCGCGTCGCCATGCGCGCCGCCGACCTCGCCGCCGAAGGCGCCTTCCGGCGCGACCTGGGCGCCCCGCACACGATCGCGAAGATCTACTGGAACCGGCTTCCGCGCTCCGTCGCCGAAGCGGGCTTCGCACCGCTGCCCGACGCCCTGCCCGACCTGCCGTTCCCGGCCGCCGCCGACCTCGGTGACGTACCGGGAGTGGTGCCCGACGAGGTCGTCACGACCGCCGTGGACGGCACCGCGTACGTCACGGCGAAGGCCGCGGCGATGCGCGCGCACGCCACCCAGATCGCGGTCGCCGAGCCCTGGTTCGCGCTCTCCAACGCACTCGCGCAGCCGCTGTTCGGCACCGAGTACTACGAGTTGGCGCGCGGCACCCTCGGCGGAGTGGTTCCGGAGCGGGACCTGTTCGCGGGCATCGCGTCCGCGAAGACGGAAGGGGCGACGGCCCGATGAGTACCAGTCCGACCGGCAAGAGCCCCGCGGGCAAAGGCCCGACGCGCACCGGACCGACCGGCAAGGGGCCGGCCGGTAAAAGGCCCGCGGGCAAGGCCACCCCCGTACCCCCGTCCCCGGCCCCCGGCGACTACCTCGCGCAGAAGCCCCGGCCGGGCCGGATCCTGCTGTACGTGGTCCTCTTCGTGCTCGGTCTGCTGGTCGGCGCCGCGGGCGCCCTCGTCCAAGGGGGCCTGTTCCCCGGCGGGTTGCTGCTCGCGCTCGCCGGTTCCGCCGGGCTGTACCTCGGCGGCGCGGCCCTGGCCCGGTCCCGCGCGGGGGCCGTCGCGCCCGCCGGGGGATGGCTCGTCGCGGTGCTGCTGCTGACCGCGACCCGGCCGGAGGGCGACTTCATGTTCGCGGCCGGCGCGGGCTCGTATCTCTTCCTGCTCGGCGGGATGGCCGTGGCTGTGATGTGTGCCACCCTGGGCCGGGGGCCGCAACCGGACGGCCGTCCTGTCCGACTTGGCAAGTGACGTACCAGTTCGCCGTATCACGAGGGTCCCGAGCCCGCACAGGTTTCGCACGCCACCGCAGTTTGTGCGCCGCCCGCGGCCAGTATGGTGGTGCGCGCCGCCGAGCCTCCCCCAACCTCCGGCAGGGGGGACCCCCAGAAGTGAGGTCGAGACGGGCGGTGGAGCCAACCGGGAGATCCTGCCTTGAGTCGTGAAACTGACAGTTCGTCCTCCGGGCCTCATGGGCGCGGAGGAGCCGCTTACCCGTCGGGGACGCCGCCCTACGGCACCCCCACACAGGGCGCCGCTGCCCCGGAGGGTGCGGACGAGGGCCGGCCGGGCGCCGGTCCTCCGTCGGACGAGCGCAAGACCGAGACGACCCTGACCACGCGCATCCGCATCAACATCCCCGGCTCGCGGCCGATTCCGCCGGTCGTGATGCGTACGCCGATGTCCGACGCGGACGCGTCCGCGCTCGACGGCGACCGGGACGGGAACGGCGGCGCGGGCCACGGCGGGACGAACGGTTCCGGTACGGGTATGGGCCCGGCCCCCGCCGGCTCCCCGGCGCCGGGCTCCCCGTCGGGCAACGGTTCCGGGCCGGCCGGTTCCGCGGGTCCTGCCGGTCCTGCCGGTGAGAAGACCAGCGACTGGTTCGCACCGCGCAAGTCGGGGCCGCCGCCGGGGGGTTCGGGTACGGGCGCGCCGCCCGCGTCGGCAAACGGGGCTTCCGGCGGAGGGAGTTCACCGGGGGCGGGCCTGGACCCGCTGAGCGGGGACCAGCGCCACGGCGAGCTTCCGTACTTCACGCAGAACACGCAGAACGGGCAGGGTCACGGCCCGAACGGTCTCGGTGGCCCCATCGGCCCCAGCGGTCCGACCGGTGGTCCGGTCGGCGGGGACGGCCCGTTGACCGCGCCGCGCATGAACGACGACACGGCGATCCTCACCCCGCAGCAGCCCGCCCCCGTACCGCCGGGCGGCCATGGCGTGCCCGGCGGTGGCGGGATGCCGGACGGTGCCGGTGACAACGTGTCGGGGCACACCCTCACCAGCGGTATCCCCGTGGTGCCGTCCGCGCAGAACGCGCCCTTCGCGCCGGGCGCCCACCCCGAAGGACCGGTGCCGCACACCCCGCCGAAGCTGCCGGAACCCGTCCAGCAGAACCTGCCGCCCGCGTCGGACCGGTCGTCACGCCCGAAGAAGAAGGGCCGCAACAAGCTCGTCCTGCTGGTCGTCGGCCTCTTCGTGATCGGCGGATTCGTCTACGGCGCGGGCCTGTTGCTCAACCACTCCGACGTCCCCAAGGGCACCACGGTGCTCGGCGTCGACATCGGCGGCGGCACCCGCGACGAGGCCGTCAAGAAGCTGGACGCGGCGTTCGGCGACCGGATCACCAAGCCGATGCAGCTCGCCGTGGACGGCAAGAAGGTGCCGCTGCGGCCCGACCAGGCCGGACTGACCCTCGACACCGACGCGACCGTCCAGGCGGCGGCGGTCAGCGACTACAACCCCGTCTCCGTCATCGGCTCGCTGTTCGGTCAGGAACGCGTGGTCGAGCCGGTCATGCCCGTCGACGAGGAGAAGCTGCGCGCGCAGCTCGCGCGGGCCGTGGAGGGCTCCGCGAGCGGTTCCGCGAACGACGGCACCATCACGTTCGAGCCGGGCAAGGCCGTCGCCGTGTACGGGAAGCCCGGCAAGGGGATCGATGTCGCCGGGTCGACCACGGCCGTCGAGGAGGCGTACCGCACGCAGGTCGAGACCGGCGGCGGCACACCCGTACCGGTCGCCGTCACGACCCAGCAGCCCTCCGTGTCCAAGGAGGAGGTCGACCGCATGATGAAGGAGTTCGCGGAGCCGGCCATGTCGGGCCTGGTCACCATCAAGGCGGGCGCCGCCTCGATCCCGTTCGGCCCGGAGAAGTCGCTGCCGCAGATCCTCAGCGTCACGGCGATCGACGGCAAGCTGGTCGAGAAGTACGACAAAGCAGCGCTGAAGAAGCTCTACGGCACCACGTTCGACGGCGTCCTGATCACCCGGGCCACCGGCCAGAAGACAGCGGTGACCCCGGAGGACGTCATCGGAGTCCTACGCCAGGTACTCCGGGGCAAGACCCCGGCGGAACGCATCGGAACGATCGAGACGAATCCGGCGTAGAGGTAGGGGAGTCGGCGGCAGCCCGGGAGAGCCGGGCCACCGCAGGTCGGCAGGGCCGGGGTTGGGTGCCTAACGGTGGTGGCGATGAAGCCTCGGCGTGTCCCGGGGCTGCTCCCGTCCGAGGGTCCCGATAACGCGGGCCACCGGCCAGAAGACAGCGGTGACCCCGGAGGACGTCATCGGTGTCCTACGCCAGGTACTCCGGGGCAAGACCCGGCGGCCGAGGCGTACGCGGCGCTGCCGGACTTCGAGCTGGTCGTCCGCACCACCTTCGGCGCCCCGGCCATCTCCGCGCGGCCATGGAGTCCGGCGCCGACGCCTTCCTCGTCAAGGACGCCCCGGCCGCCCAACTCGCCGCCGCCGTACGCGCGGTGCTCGCCGGGGAACGCGTCATCGATCCGACCCCGGCCGACACCGCGCTCGCCGAGGGCGCCAACCCGCTGACGGAGTGTGAGCGCGAGGTCCTGTGCGCGGCGGCCGACGGCTCCGGCAACGCCGAGGCGGTACGGATCGTCGGCGAGGTGGGCCAGATGTGAACCTGGGGGCGGTGGGGGCCTGGTTCGGGTTTGGTCCGGTCTCAGTTGAGCAGCGCGCGAGCCGCCCTCGCCTGTCCCCGGATCAACTCCGCCGCCGCGCCGTCCACCGGCTCCACGATCTCCGCGTACGCGTCGAGTTCGGCGGCCCCGAGCCGATACGCGCCGCGCTCGACGAGGAGCCGCGCCCGGTCGTACCGGAGCCGCGCCGGATGCGACGGCAGCAGCAGGGACAGCTCGACGGCCCACAGCGCCACGTCGGAACGTTCGGGCCGGGCCGCCGCCCAGGCGCGGATGTTGTTGAGGATCCGCAGGACGATCTCCAGCGGATCGGCCGGTACCAGCATCGCCGGGTCGAGCGGCGCGCCGGTCGCACCGGCGACGAGCAGATCCGCGTCAGGGCCGGTCAGCACCCGTCCCCCATCGAACGGATCGGCGAGCACCTGATCGGCGGGCGGCCCGAACCCGACCACGAAGTGCCCCGGCAGCGCGACCCCGTACACCGGGGCGCCCGCCCGCCGCGCGACCTCCATCCAGACCACGGACAGCAGGATCGGCAGCCCCCTGCGACGCCTCAGCACCTCGTGCAACAGGGACGACTCCAGCCGCTGATAGTCACCGGCCGTCCCATGGAACCCCTCCCGCTCCCCGAGCACCCCGGCCAGCGCGACGGCCCAGTCCCGAGGCCCCCCTGGCCGGAACGGCACCATCCCGGCCAACCGGTCCAACTCGATCTGAGCCCGGTCCATCCCACCCTCGTCGAGCCCGGGATCGGCGGCAGCCCCGATGAGCAGGCACAACAGAGCGAGGTCGGGCCGCTCACTGCGCGCGGCCTCGGCGAACTGTTCCCTCACTTGGGCTCCCGATAGTGGTGATACGCGTGATGCACCCCGAACCCCATCCCGTCGTACAAGGCGATCGCGCCCGCGTTACGGGCCTCGACCTGGAGCCACGCGGCGGAGGCCCCTTCCGCCAGCGCCCGCCGCGCAAGCGCCGCCATGACCGCCGTCGCCAGCCCCCGCCGCCGCACCGTCTCGTCCACCTCGACCGCCATGAACCCGGCCCACCGCCCGTCCACGACACACCGCCCGATCGCCGCACACGGCCCGCCTGCCTCCCCCGGCACAGAGGCGAACCAGACCGAGGGCCCGGCCCCGAGCACCTTCAGGACATGCGGCCCCGGCACCTGGAACCGCTGATACCGGCGTAGCCACGCGTCGTCCACGGAGCGCGAAAGCCGCACCTGGTCCACGTACACGTCCAGATCCCCCACCGGCGCGAGCGGAGCGATCCGCTGCTCGGCCGACACCTCCCGCACCCACCCCCGCGCCGCCAGCTCCGCGCACAGCGCCTCCTGCGTCCCCTCGGCCCCGGTGGAGGCCCCGGTGGCCGTCTGGACGTACGCGGGCAGCCCCCGGCGCCCGTACCACTCCCGTACCGCCGTCAGGGCCGCGTCCAGCGGGCGCCCCGGATCGCCCAGCGGCAGCACCGAGTTGGCGCGCCGCGTGAAGCCGGCGGCGGCCCGCAGCTCCCAGTCGCCGAGCCGTTCGCTCTCCACCGGCTGCCAGGCCCGCGCCGCGACCCGCGCCAGCTCCCCGTACGACGCCGCAGGCCCCCGGCGACGCGCCGGAGCGGCCGGTACGACCTTGCCCGCGACGAGCGCGGACTCCTCGATCCGCACCGCCTCGCCGGTACGCCGGGTGATCATCAGCACACCGTTGTCCCAGGATGTGAGAACCCCGACCGTGTCGCTGAACTTCAGGGGATCTCCCGGTTCCTGGACCACCCGGCGTACAGATACACGTTTGCCCACGTCAGCAGCGGTGATCCGGACCTCAAGTCGGCCTCCCGCGGCGAAATCCACAGCTGTGCCCACCCCTCCTGTTCGGTTCAAGCCCAGGAACGGAGATACTAGGTGCGGGCATCGACGAGCCGCGCTCCCGCGCGCCAGGCGGCGGAGCCTGTGGAGGCCCGCCGGCGCCCTATCGAGGAGGAACGACAGCGTGACCTACGTCATCGCGCAGCCTTGTGTCGACGTCAAGGACAAGGCGTGCATCGAGGAGTGCCCGGTCGACTGCATCTACGAGGGCTCCCGGTCCTTGTACATCCACCCGGACGAATGCGTCGACTGTGGTGCCTGTGAGCCGGTCTGCCCGGTCGAGGCGATCTTCTACGAGGACGACACCCCGGAGGAGTGGAAGGACTACTACAAGGCGAACGTCGAGTACTTCGACGAGCTGGGTTCGCCGGGCGGGGCCAGCAAGCTCGGCCTGATCGAGCGCGACCACCCCTTCATCGCCGCGCTGCCGCCGCAGAACCAGTAGAAGCGGCCCGCCCCGCTTCACCCGGTCCCGTACGGCCCAGCCGCTGTACGGGACCGAGGCGTTTGCCCGTACGGCCGTAGTGAGTACGAGAGAGTGAGTTCCGTGTCCGCAGTCGAAGCACCCGTCGACCGTCTTCCCGCCTTCCCCTGGGACAAGCTGGAGCCGTACAAGGCGACGGCGGCGGCCCACCCCGGCGGCATCGTCGACCTGTCCGTCGGCACCCCGGTGGACTCCGTCCCCGAGCTGATCCAGAAGGCCCTGGTGGCGGCGGCCGACTCGCCCGGCTACCCCACGGTCTGGGGGACCCCGGAGCTGCGCGACGCGATCACGGGCTGGTGCGAGCGGCGCCTCGGCGCACGGGACTTCACCCATCGCAACGTGCTGCCGGTCGTCGGCTCCAAGGAGTTCGTCGCCTGGCTGCCGACCCAACTGGGCCTCGGCCCCGGCGACAAGGTCGCCTACCCGCGTCTGGCCTACCCGACGTACGAGGTGGGCGCCCGCCTCGCCCGCGCCGAGCCCGTCGCGTACGACGACCCGACGGACCTCGACCCCGCAGGGCTGAAGCTCCTGTGGCTCAACTCGCCGTCGAACCCGACCGGCCGGGTGCTGTCCAAGGACGAGCTGGCGCGGATCGTGGCGTGGGCGCGCGAGCACGGCGTGCTGGTCTTCTCGGACGAGTGCTACATCGAGCTGGGCTGGGAGGCGGACCCGGTCTCCGTACTCCACCCGGACGTGTGCGGGGGCTCGTACGAGGGAATCGTCGCCGTCCACTCCCTGTCGAAGCGGTCGAATCTGGCGGGCTACCGCGCCGCGTTCGCCGCGGGCGACCCGGCGGTGCTCGGCCCGCTCCTCCAGCTCCGCAAGCACGGTGGGATGATGACGTCGGCGCCGACCCAGGCGGCCGTGGTCGCGGCGCTCGGCGACGAGCAGCACGTGCACGAGCAGCGCGCCCGGTACCTGGCCCGCCGCACCGCCCTCCGCGCGGCCCTGGAGAACCACGGCTTCCGCATCGAACACAGCGAGGCCAGCCTCTACCTCTGGGCCACCCGAGACGAACCCTGCTGGACCACGGTCGCCCACCTGGCAACCCTGGGCATCCTGGTGGCCCCGGGCGACTTCTACGGAGCAGCGGGAGCGAACTTCGTCAGGGTGGCCCTGACGGCAACAGACGAACGAGTAGCAGCGGCGGCATCCCGCCTCTAGCCCCACCCACCCGGTCCCGTTCTGGAGACCACCGTCCCGTTGTGGAGACCGCCGGTCCCGTTGTGGGCAGGCGTTCCGCACGGCGGTGCCCACCCTCGACCCGGGCCCGGTCCTGTTGTGGGCAGGCGTTCCGCACGGCGGAACGGGTGGGCACAACCCCATCCGACGGCCACCCGCCAAGTGCCCCCGGCAAACAAAAGAGGGGGCCGGGGGGCGACAGCCCCCCGACCCCCAGCAACCGGCAACGTCAGCCGAGCGGCAACCCATTCACGGGCAACTGCCCCGCACCGGGCGCCGCGGCCCCGGTCACCCCACCGAGCACCTCACCGGCACTACCACCGACGTCCCCGGCAGCCTTCTGAGCAGCAGGCGCAGCCGTCTTCGCCCCCTTGCCCACGGTCTTACCGGCCGCCGGAACGGCCTTCTTCACGGTCGTGCCACCGGTCTCCCCGGCGGTCTTGGTGACTTTCTGGGCCGCACCGTCGACGTTGTTGCCGACGCTGGCGCCGTCGAGGGCGGTGAGCCCACCCAGGGGGGCACTGGTGGGAAGATCAACGGCGCTCGCGGAGCCGGCCGCACCGACCACGGGTGCCGCTCCCGCCGCGACGAGCAGCGCGACACGGGCGATCCGACGGGTCAGGGGGAGGGACATGGTGCTCCTTAAGACGGAAGAGACGCTGGAGTGTCCGGGCCGTTCCGATGGCCGCTGTTCGGCCCACCGGCTTGATCGTTCCCGGCCCCTAGGACGCCCTGACTACCGCTCGAAGCCGCCGAAGGTTGCGGTGCCCCAACGTAAAGAGTTGGCAATGCATCGCATAATCTGCTGCGGATAAAAACGGGCAAACACCACTCGTACCTAATGCCTGCTGAATCCTTACGGCCCTGTGGTGGCAAGGGATTCACGAAGCCCGCCGTACGCCCGGGGTACCGGTCCCGGAAGCCTTGCCGCGACCGGACCGCGCTCCACCGAACGGGTGAGGAGCCGAACTACTGCCCGGTGACGATACGGACGTCTTCGCCGTCGCCGACAGCCTTGTGCCACCTCGTGGGCGAGGCGCCCGCCGTCCACTCCATGCCCGCGAACGTCACCCGTTCGATGTGCAGCGCCGAGGAGTTGGCGACCGCCCAGTGCGCCACCTCCCAGCCGCGCTGCCGGGCCGCGTCACCGGACGTGTCGCCGGACGACGCGGCGGTCGGGGCCACCGGCACGGTCACGGTCCGCGCCGCCGATCCGGAGGTCGCCGCGCTCACCTGGAGGACGTCCCGCCCGAAGTCCCGGACGAGCGCGGCCCGCACCCGCGAGGGCGAACCCGCGCGCGGGCCCGGCCGGTCCCGGCAGGTCAGCGTGGCCGGGGCGCGGCCGGTCAGCGAGGCGGACAGCAGGGTCGCGTCCGGCTCGTGCTTCGCGTACGCCCGCGGGAAGGCGCTGTGCTGCACGCGCTGCGCGGCGTCCGTCAGCGGCAGCCGCGCATAGCCCGGGACCTCGGCCAGATGCTGGTAGAAACGGGCCGACGCGTACGCCGGGTCCCGGATCTCCTTAGCCGTGCCCCAGCCCTGCGAAGGTCGCTGCTGGAACAGGCCGAGCGAGTCCCGGTCGCCGTGGCCGAGATTGCGCAGCCCCGACTCCTGGAGCGCCGTCGCCAGCGCGATCGTCACCGCCCGCTCCGGCATCCCGCGCGTGAGGCCGACGGCGGCGATCGTCGCGGCGTTGACGGCCTGCTCCGACGAGATGTCGTACGACGAGCCGTCGCCCCTGGCCGAGACGACCTCGCAGCCCGGCGCGGGGCGTCCGCCGGTCACGTACTGCGCGATCACATAGCCCGCGACCGCGAGCAGCACCGCGCCGGCCGCCCCGATGCGCAGGAGGCGACCGCGCCGTACGGGGACAGGGGGCTCAGGCACGGTTTCCAAGGTAGTGGCTGCCACTGACAACGCCGGTCAGGCGGCAGCGTGCGGGTCGGGCGGGGAGCGTCCGGGTTCAGGGCGGCGAGGGTTAGGGTCGGCGGCATGGATCGCACACCCCTCGACCTCACGCAGGACGCCGCACTCCTCACCGCGCAGCTCGTCGACTTCCCGTCCGAGAGCGGCGCCGAGACAGCGCTGGCCGACGCGATCGAGGCCGCCCTGCGCACGCTGCCGCACCTCACGGTCGACCGGTACGGCAACAACGTCGTCGCGCGGACGCACCTGGGCCGCGCCGAGCGGGTGATCCTCGCCGGGCACATCGACACCGTCCCGATCGCCGACAACGTGCCCTCGCGCCTCGACGCCGAGGGTGTCCTGTGGGGCTGCGGCACCTGCGACATGAAGTCGGGCGTGGCCGTGCAGCTGCGCCTCGCGCAGAGCGTGCCCGAGCCGAACCGCGACCTGACGTTCGTCTTCTACGACAACGAAGAGGTCGCCGCCCACCTCAACGGCCTGGGGCATGTCGCCGATGCCCACCCCGACTGGCTCCAGGGCGACTTCGCGGTCCTCCTGGAACCCTCCGACCAGCAGGTCGAGGGCGGCTGCCAGGGCACCCTGCGGGTCCTCCTGCGCACCAAGGGCGAACGGGCGCACTCCGCGCGCGCGTGGATGGGCTCCAACGCCATCCACGCCGCGTCACCGATCCTCGCGCGCCTGGCCGCGTACGAGCCGCGCTACCCGAAGATCGACGGCCTGGAGTACCGCGAGGGCCTCAACGCGGTCCGCGTCGAGGGCGGGGTCGCCGGGAACGTGATCCCCGACGTGTGCACGGTCACCGTCAACTTCCGGTACGCCCCCGACCGCACCGCCGACGACGCCCTCGCGCACGTGCGTGAGGTGTTCGCGGACTGCGGTGTCGAGGAGTTCGTCGTCGACGACCACAGCGGCGCGGCCATGCCCGGACTCTCGCACCCCGCCGCCGTCGACTTCATCAAGGCCGTCGGCGGCACCCCGCAGCCGAAGTACGGCTGGACCGACGTGTCCCGTTTCAGCGCGCTCGGCGTGCCCGCCGTGAACTACGGTCCGGGCAATCCGCATTTGGCGCACAAGCGCGACGAGCGGGTCGAGACGGCGAAGATCTGGGCCTGCGAGGAGCGGCTGCGGTCCTGGCTGACCGCCTGAACCGCCCATAACCCCCATAACCCGCTGCTGACATCCCGAATTACGGCGTTCGTCATCCCCGTAGACCTACGCTGAAGTGGCAAGACCGTCAGCGGAAGGGGATGTTCATGGGCAGTCCGGAAACGCAGGGGCCACCGGAGGAGCAGCACATCGGACCGGTGTTGCGGCGCCGCGATCAGATCCAGCCCGGCACCACCGACCAGCGTCTCCTCGACACCGAGGGCGACTCGGAGTGGGTGCACACCGATCCGTGGCGGGTGATGCGCATCCAGTCGGAGTTCGTGGAAGGGTTCGGCGCGCTCGCCGAACTCCCGAGCGCGATCAGTGTCTTCGGATCGGCCCGCACGCGCGCGGGGACCCCCGAGTACGAGGCCGGTGTCGCCATCGGCAGGGCGCTGGTCGACGCGGGCTTCGCGGTGATCACGGGCGGTGGACCGGGGGCCATGGAGGCCGCCAACAAAGGCGCGCGCGAGGCCAAGGGCATCTCCGTCGGGCTCGGCATCGAACTGCCCTTCGAGCAGGGGCTCAACCAGCACGTCGACATCGGTGTGAACTTCCGTTACTTCTTTGTCCGGAAGACGATGTTTGTGAAGTATGCGCAGGGGTTCGTGGTGCTGCCCGGCGGCCTTGGGACACTCGATGAACTGTTCGAGGCGCTGACGCTGGTGCAGACCCGCAAGGTGACCCGGTTCCCGATCGTCCTCTTCGGCTCCGCCTACTGGGGCGGCCTGGTCGACTGGCTGCGCGGCACCGTCGTGGCGCAGGGCAAGGCGTCCGACAAGGACCTGCTGCTGTTCCACGTCACGGACGACGTGGACGAGGCGGTCACCCTGGTCACCAAGGAAGTCGGCCGGTAGCCGCTACGCCCGTTGCCCCGGGGCCCGACGGTCCCGCCCGTCGGTCCGGTCACGCCAGACCGCGACGGGCGACCGCCGGGGGCCGGTGGCCCGCGATCGAGGCGACCATGTCGAGTACCTGACGGGTCTCCGCCACCTCGTGCACCCGGTAGACCTGGGCGCCCAGCCACGCCGACACGGCCGTCGTCGCGAGCGTCCCGATGATCCGCTCCTTGACCGGCTTGTCGAGGGTCTCCCCGACGAAGTCCTTGTTGGACAGCGACACGAGGACCGGCCAGCCCGTCGCGACCATCTCACCGAGCCGGCGCGTCGCCTCCAGGCTGTGCCGCGTGTTCTTGCCGAAGTCGTGCCCCGGGTCGATCAGCACCGACTCGCGCGGCACACCCAGCTCCACGGCCCGCTCCGCGAGCCCGACGGTCACCGCCAGGATGTCCGCCATCACATCGTCGTACGCGACCCTGTGCGGCCTGGTACGGGGCTCGGCGCCGCCCGCGTGGGTGCAGACCAGGCCCACGCCGTACCGGGCGGCGACCTCGGCGAGCTTCGGGTCCACGCCGCCCCAGGCGTCGTTCAGGAGATCGGCGCCCGCCTCGCACACGGCCTCGCCGACCTCGTGCCGCCAGGTGTCGACACTGATGACCACATCGGGGAACCGCGCGCGGACCTCCGCCACGAAGCCGACCGTGCGGCGGGCCTCCTCGTCGGCGGTGACCTCCTCGCCGGGGCCCGCCTTCACACCGCCGATGTCGATGATCGCCGCGCCCTCGGCCACCGCCTGCTCCACGCGCGCGAGGGCGGGCTCGTCGCGGAACGTCGCCCCCTGGTCGTAGAAGGAGTCCGGGGTCCGGTTCACGATCGCCATGATCACCGGTTCGTGCGCGTCGAACACGCGCCTGCCCAGCCTGAGCATCCCCTGAGTCCCTCCGGTGTACGGCCCGTCGATGGGTCGCCTGCGACCTTAACTGTCACAGGCGCATGGCACGATCGGACCCAGACAGTTTTCCTGCCGGCCGCACCCTGGCCGGCAGCCGAGCGTGGGGACCGCAGAGATGGTCATGTTCATGTTCCTGGTGGTCGCGCTCGTCGTGGTGGTCGCCGCGGTGACGCTCGCCGTGGTGGGCGGCGGCGAGAGCGGCGCCCTGCCCGAGGCCGCGCCCGAACGCTTCGCGGACCCACTGCCGCCCGACCGCCCGGTCGACCGCACCGACGTCGAGGCGCTCCGCTTCCCGGTCACCGTCCGCGGCTACCGCATGGCGGAGGTCGACGACGCGCTGGGGCGGCTCGGCGCCGAACTGGCCGAGCGGGACGCCCGTATCGGCGAGCTGGAGTCGGCACTCGCGGGCGCGCGTGCGCACGCGGGACCGCCCGTCGGCCTGGTCAAGCACACCGTCGAGGACGCCGCCCCGCGCGAGGACCGACCGTGACCGCCGGCGGGGTCGTGGCCGGACCCGACGGCAAGCCGCGCTGCCCCTGGGGGCTGTCGACCGACGACTACGTCGCGTACCACGACGAGGAGTGGGGCCGCCCGGTCCACGGCGACGACGCGCTGTACGAGCGGCTGTGCCTGGAGGCCTTCCAGTCCGGCCTCTCCTGGATCACCATCCTGCGCCGCCGCGAGGGCTTCCGCGCCGCCTTCGCCGACTTCAAGATCGCGTCGGTGGCCGCCTTCACGGACCGGGACGCCGAGCGGCTCCTCGCCGACCCGGGCATCATCCGCAACCGCGCCAAGATCGAGGCGACCCTCGGCAACGCGCGCGTACTGGCCGACTGGCCCGAGGGCGAACTGGACACCCTGATCTGGTCCCACGCCCCCGACCCGGCGACCCGCCCGGTCCCGCGCACGATCACGGACGTCCCCGCCGTCACGGACGAATCGACAGCCCTGTCGAAGACCCTCAAGAAACGCGGCCTGCGTTTCATCGGCCCCACCACGGCCTACGCCCTGATGCAGGCCTGCGGTTTGGTGAACGACCACCTGAAGGACTGCGTGGCGCGGGACACCGCGTAGGAAGCGAGTAGGCACCGAGGACCCCGCGCCGACAGGTCCTCAGTGGCCGACGTACTTGGGCTGCTCCTTGGCCAGGAAGGCCTCCACCGCGATGACGTGGTCGTCCGACGCACCGGCGCGGGTCTGGAGTTCGTCCTCCTTCTCCAGGGTCTCGGCAAGCGAGTGCGACAGCCCGTAGGCGAGGGACGCCTTGAGGGACGCGTAGGCCACCGTCGGGCCGGACGCCAGGGCGCGGGCCACCTTCAGCGCCTCGCCGGCGAGTTCCGCCGAGGGGACGACCCGGTTCGCGATCCCCAGCTCGTACGCCTCCTGCGCCTTGATGCCCCGCGGGAAGAGCAGCAGGTCGGCGGCGCGCCCCGGACCCACGAGGCGCGGCAGGGTCCACGACATCCCGGAGTCCGCGGTCAGCGCGACACCGGCGAACGACGTGTTGAAGGAGGCCGTGTCCGCGACGACCCGGTAGTCGGCCGCCAGCACGAAACCGAACCCCGCACCGGCCGCGACCCCGTTCACCCCGGCCACCACCGGCTTCGCCATGCCCGTCAGCGCCCGCACCACGGGGTTGTAGTGCTCGCGCACCGTGCTCATCGTCTGCGACGAGCCCGCATCCCGGTCCTCCGCCAGCAGCGCGACATGCTCCTTGAGGTCCTGCCCCACACAGAAGGCCCGGTCCCCGGCGGCCGTCAGCAGAACGGCCCGTACCGCACCGTCGGCCGCCGCCGCTTCCACCGCCTCGCGCAGGGCGACCTTGGCCTCGGTGTTCATCGCGTTCATCGCCTCGGGGCGGTTCAGCGTGATCGTCGCGAGTCCGTCGCTCACTTCGTAGAGCACGGTGTCGGCCATGGGGAATCCTCTCCGGCGGGGCTGCTCGGTCGTCGTCCGAGCCCAGCATGGCGGAGATCACCGGGCCCGTGCATGTGACCTGCATCAAAGAATTCCGGGCACGGAAACCTGAAACGGGCGCGGAGTATCGCAGCCACATCGCCGAATTGAGTGGTTTTGCGGGAGCGCGTTGCGCATCCGATGCCGACTGATGTTGGTCATCGGGTCCCGCGATGCGGGATAATGGCTGGGAAGCAATGTGTTCGATGCCGGACGCGTGCCCTGGACTGGGCGGGGCTGTCGGCTGTGGTGAGCTGGTTTCAGGAAGGGGAACGAGCATGGCGGCCATGAAGCCGCGGACGGGTGACGGCCCGCTCGAGGTGACCAAGGAGGGGCGGGGCATCGTCATGCGGGTTCCGCTCGAAGGCGGCGGTCGGCTCGTCGTAGAGCTGACCCCGGACGAGGCCGACGCCCTCGGCGACGCCCTCAAGAAGGTCGTCGGCTGACGCGGAAGCGCGACTATACCTTTCAGTAACACCCTTCAGTAACACCTGTCAGGCCCCGGCATCGTGCGCGCTGCCGGGGCTCTGCCGTGTCTCTGCCGTGTTTAGGGGGCTCCGCCCGGCACACGACACGCAGCACACGACACGCAGGAACCCGCGGCGAATCGGCGGGGGTGTGGCCGATCGGTGAAGCACGGGTCAGCGCTTGACCGCGCAGAGCAACCCGTCACCCACCGGCAGCAGCGACGGCAGCAGCTCCGCGTTCTCCCGCACCGCCCGCACCAGCTCCCTCAGCCGCAGGACCTCCATGGGCTGCGGCCCGGCGTCCACCGTGCGACCGTCCGCGAAGACGCCCTCGAAGCACACCAGGCCCCCCGGACGCAGTAGGCGCAACGATTCAGCTAGGTAGTCGAGGCACTCCATACGGTCCCCGTCACAGAAGACGAGGTCGTACCCGCTGTCCGCGAGACGCGGCAGTACGTCCAGCGCCCGGCCCGGAATGAAACGTGCCCGATTGCTCGCGAACCCCGCCGTACGGAACGCCTGCCGCGCGAACTGCTGCCGCTCCGGCTCGGGATCCACGGTCGTGAGCACCCCGTCCGCCCGCATTCCCTGGAGCAGATGCATTCCGGACACCCCGGTCCCCGTGCCGATCTCGGCGACGGCCTTGGCGCCCGCGGTGGCGGCGAGCATCCGCAGCGTGGCGCCCGTGCTGGGCGACACCGGGCGAACCCCTGCTTCCCGGGCCCGGTCACGGGCCCAGCGCAGCGCCTCGTCCTCGGCGACAAAGGCGTCGGCGAACGCCCAGCTCGTCTGCCGGTTGCCGGTGATGACCGTCTCCTGTCCCCGTAGATGCCTGGCCGTGACTGTATCCGTTGGGCCCGGGAACCTGCTGATGGGACCGGGCGTTTAGAGGGGTGGGGAACAGAGCGGGGGGACGAAATGGATCAGGACGGCGAGCAAGTCGAGACGCATGACCCGAAGCACGTACCAATTTCACGTAAAAACGCTTATCCGGAGCTAACGGGCGAGGTGGCTATGGTAGGGGCTCCACTGGACACCACCAGAGCCGACAGGGGAGGTGCGGCTGCGCCTGGGGAAAGGAGGGGAGTGTTTCGACGCCTTCTCCGTACACCGGGTGAGCCGAAATCCGTGACCGACACAGCTGACCGTTTCCACGCTGCCGACTCCGCACAGACCGCGACCTTCGCCGCCGACGCGGACGCGCAGTCGTGGACTCCGCCCACCTGGGAGGAGATCGTCAGCACACACAGCGGACGGGTCTATCGACTGGCCTACCGTCTGACGGGCAACCAGCACGATGCCGAGGACCTTACCCAAGAAGTCTTCGTCCGTGTGTTCCGTTCGCTGTCCACCTACACTCCCGGCACGTTCGAGGGCTGGCTGCACCGGATCACCACGAATCTCTTCCTGGACATGGTGCGCCGGAAGCAGCGCATCCGCTTCGACTCCCTCGGGGACGACGCCGCCGAGCGGCTCCCGAGCCGTGACCCGTCGCCGCAGCAGGTCTTCAACGACACCCACTTCGACGCCGATGTCCAGCAGGCCCTCGACACCCTGGCGCCCGAGTTCCGCGCCGCCGTCGTCCTGTGCGACATCGAGGGGCTTTCCTACGAGGAGATCGCGGCGACCCTGGGCGTCAAGCTCGGCACGGTCCGCAGCCGGATCCATCGTGGCCGCTCACAGCTCCGCAAGGCCCTTCAGCACCGGTCCCCCGAGGCCCGTGCCGAGCGGCGTGCGCTGGCGGTGACCGGAGCCCCCGCGCTGGGAGGAGGGGGCGCGACCGCGTGAGTGGAACACGTCCGACACCTGTCGAGCAGCATCTGGGAGACCGGCTGGCCGCCCTGGTCGACGGCGAGCTGGGCCATGACTCGCGTGAGCGGGTCCTCGCCCACCTCGCCACCTGCGCCAAGTGCAAGGCCGAGGCCGACGCACAGCGGCGCCTCAAGAACGTGTTCGCGGAGGCGGCGCCCCCGCCTCCTTCGGCGAGCTTCCTGGCCAGACTCCAGGGGCTGCCCGGGGGAGGTGACAGCGGGGAGGACGGCGGTTTGCCGTCGGCCGGGGGAATGTTCGGCCGGGGGATCTTCGGCGTGACCTCTGACCCCTTCACTTATGCCCCGGCCGGGCCGCACGCCGCTGTCCTGCCGACGGCCGAGCGAGGGTTCCGTATCCACCCCGTGGGGAGATCCGACGCCGAGCGGTCCGCCGCGCGGGGCCGCCGGCGCTTCGCGTTCGCCGCGGCGGGGGCGGTCTCCCTGGCCGCCATCGCGCTCGGTGGGGTCTCCACCAGCTTCCCCGCCGACACCAGTGGCGACGCCCGGGGTACGGGAAGTAACAACGTCACACCGATGCGCAGCCAGGGCGCGGGCGCCGTCCCGTCCTCCGACTCCTCCCGGCGGCGGACGACCTCACCCATGCTCGGACAGCGTTCCGGCGGCGCCCTGGCCGCGCCCGTCGCCCCCACATCGGTCACCGCGCCACTGCTGCCCGGTGCGCCGACCCCGAGCGGTGAGATCGCGGACGCCGTCCGCGCTCTCGCGGCGCCCATGCTCGCGGGTGCCGCCGCGACATCCCCGCTCATACGCGCGCTGCCCCCCGCCGCATCGGCGACCTTCTCGTCGGCCCCGTCGGGGCTCACGGCACAGGGCGAGCCACTGCCGGGACTGCTCGGCGCACCCGTCACCGGCGCCACACCGTCGCCCGGCGGAGCTGCCACCACGCCGGTCCGCTGACACGGCACCCTCCGCCGAGCGGCCCGAACCTGGTTGAATTCCCGGAAGGGACACGGCTCCGGGGCAACCGGGGCCGGTGATCCCACCAGACGAGGTGCGGTGACCGCCGTGCGACCGCCCCAGGGCGGGACCGCCGGCCAGGTGCGGGGAGATCATGGACGACGGCAGGTCCAACGGCGAGGGTGCGACGTTTGACGGGCAGCGCGGAGGCCGGTCCGGCATGGAGTGGTCCGGTGCCGACGCGTCTGTGGGCGGTGGGGCGGGGGCTGGTTCCGGTGCCGGTTCCGGTGTCGGTGCCGGAGGTTCCGTTTCTGGCGGTTCCGGTCCGGGCGAAGGCGAGCGGGTGCGGCCCCTGCACGACCCGGATCCCTACAGCACCCCGCCCTACGGGGGCCCGGGGCCGTGGGCGCCCGCGCCGCCCGTGCAGCATCCGGGGACGACGCCTCCGCACGGGGTGAGCATGGCGGAGGCTCCCGCCGGCGGTCCGGCGCCCGGCACTCCGGCGGGAGGCGCTCCGTTGCCGCCCCAGATGCCGTCCCACCCGACGCCTCCGCCGTACCAAGGGCACCAGGGAAGTCACGGGCCTCAGGGGCACCAGAGCCATCAGGAACAGCAGCCCCAGGGCTCCCAGCCCTACGCCTCCCAGCCCTACGGTGTGCCGGTCCAGGATGCCGGTGGTGGATCCGCCGCCGATCCCTGGCAGCGGTACGACCCCTGGAGCGCGCCGCTCCAGCAGAACGGTGCCGTGCCTGACGGTGGGGCGCGCCCTCCGCGCCGGGGGCGGCTGCTCGTCGCCGGGTTGGCGCTCGCGCTGGTCGCCGGTGGCATCGGCGGTGCCGTCGGCTCGTATCTGGAGCAGAACGGCGGGACCCGGGTCGAGCTGCCGCAGGCCGGGGTCGAGTCCAAGGACCGTGCCCCGGACAGCGTCGCCGGGATCGCCGCCAGCACACTGCCCGGCGTGGTGACCCTGCATGTGCGGGGCGGTTCCGAGCAGGGCACCGGCACCGGGTTCGTCCTCGACGGCCGGGGCCACATCCTCACCAACAACCACGTCGTCGAGCCCGCCGGTACGGGCGGCGAGATAAGGGTTACCTTCAGCAGCGGTGAGACGGCCAAGGCGGAGGTCGTCGGACGCGACTCCGGCTACGACCTGGCCGTGGTCAAGGTGTCCGGGGTCTCCGGGCTCAAGCCGCTGCCGCTCGGCAACTCCGAGAACGTCCGGGTCGGTGACCCCGTCGTCGCCATCGGCGCCCCCTTCGACCTGGCCAACACCGTCACCTCCGGCATCATCAGCGCCAAGGAGCGGCCCATCACGGCGGGCGGCGAGAAGGGCGACGGCAGCGACATCTCGTACGTGGACGCGCTCCAGACGGACGCCCCCATCAACCCGGGCAACTCGGGCGGGCCGCTGGTCGACGCGAAGGCCCGGGTCATCGGCATCAACAGCGCCATCCGGTCCGCGGACAGCGGCTCGGACCTGGGCGGTGGGCAGGCCGGTTCCATCGGGCTCGGGTTCGCCATCCCCATCAACCAGGGCAAGCGGGTCGCCGAGGAGCTGATCAACACCGGCAAGGCCACCCACCCGGTGATCGGCGTCACCCTCGACATGGACTACACGGGCGACGGCGCCAGGGTCGGCGCCCGGGGCAATGACGGCGGCCCGTCCGTGAGCCAGGGGGGACCCGGCGACAAGGCCGGGATCCGCGCCGGTGACGTGATCACCGAGGTCGACGGACAGCGCGTGCACTCCGGCGAGGAACTGATCGTCAAAATTCGCGCCCATCGCCCCGGTGACCGGCTCGAACTCACCGTGGAGCGCGACGGCCAGGAGAGGCAGGTCGCCCTGGTCCTGGGCTCGGCGGGAGGGAACTGACAGCGGTCGTCCAGGAAAACCTGCCGTGTACAAGAGGTCGGAGGGTACGGGACAGTTCCGGACGCAGCGGGTCGCCGGGTACCGTGGGTCCGGTCCGGGACCATGGACGACCTGCTGCGGACCGAGGACATCGCAAGGAGTTCTAGGTGTTCAATGACATAGGCCCACTGGAACTGGTGGCGCTCGTCGTCCTCGCCGTGCTCGTCTTCGGCCCGGACAAGCTGCCCAAGATGATCCAGGACGTCACGCGCACCATTCGCAAGGTCCGCGAGTTCTCGGAGAGCGCGAAGCAGGACATCCGCGAGGAGTTGGGCCCCGAGTTCAAGGATTTCGAATTCGAGGACCTCAACCCCAAGACGTTCATCCGCAAGCACCTGGACAACGATGAACTGGGGCTCAAGGAGATCCGGAACGGCTTCGACCTGAAGAAGGAAATGGCCGAGCTGACGGATGCCGTGCACGGCCGTGAGAGTGACACCGCCGACGGCGACTCGGCCGCCTCCTCTTCGTCATCCGCAGGCGCAGGCGCAGGCGCAGGGTCGGGTTCCGGATCGGGTTCCGGATCAGGTTCCGGTTCCGGTGGCCGTATCGACATGACCAAGAAGCGGCAGGAACTCGACCCGGGCGAGCGTCCCCCGTTCGACGCCGACGCGACCTGAGGCGACGCCTCCCGCGACCGCTTCCGTCCCCTCCGCGACCCCCGGCGACCCCTCGCGCCCCCTGTGCCTCCATGTGACGCATATCGCTGTCCCCGCGCCCATACCACTCCGGTCAACCGGGCGACACCGGGACGTACTCCGCATGTCGTTGGCGCGTAGTGGTCGGTTTGCGCTCCACGCCATCGATGGTTTCGTAAGGGGTGGGGGAGAGGTGGCTATTCTGCCTAGTTGTTGTGCGGACTGTCAGGAGGTCGCCCGAGGGGGGCGGGCCAATCCGGTCCGACTGGAGCGAGGAGGCGTCCGGGTAATGGAGACGACAAGTCGGGTGCGCACGATCGACGACTACTTGGTGGCGCCGTTCCCCTGGTACGGACTCGACGAGGCGTTCACCGGGCGGCGCTGGCTGATGCACGTCGGCATGTCCGCCGAAGGCGCCGTGGAACACGGTTCGGTCGGGCACGGTGACGAGCCGTCGGTGCGGACGGCGGCCGACGGGCGCGACGAGGACAGACAGCGCTTCGCGGTCGTCGTGACCGTCGCGGCGAACCCGGTCCGGCGGACTCCGGACGGTACGGGAGTGCTGGAGGCGACCTCGGTCTCCTCGGCCGCCTGGCTGGCCGGTTCGGGCCTCCTCGCGGTGACCTGGCCGGCCCAGATGGACCACACCCTCCGGGACGACTGGCTGGAGCAGCAGACCGAGACCGCGTTCGTCCTCGCGGACGATCTGGCGGGCACCGACTGGTCGTCGCTGTCGCTGCCGGTCGACGGGGTGCCGACGCCGTTCCACTACCGCGAGTCCGAGTTCGGCTGGGTCCTCGCCGGGTCCACCCAGGAGGGCGTCCACCTGGGTGCGTACGGACGGGGGATGAGCGCGTACGGGCTCGGCTTCTCCGTGGTCAAGGACCTCACGGCGTACGCGTAGCCGACACGGCCGGTCACCAGGACGGCCGATCGCCACGAAGGAAGCACGGCCGGTCGCCGTGCGGGAAGCGGAGGGGGCACCCGGCCCGTCACGGCGCCCCCTCGGACGCGGAACACGCCCGTCCGGCTGACCACCGCGTAAGGCGCCCCTGGGCCCCCTCACGGCTCCCTCATGGCCCCCTCAGAACTTGTTGCGCGGCGTGATCCCCAGCGACATCCCCGACAGCCCCCGCTGCCGCCCGCCCAGCTTCCCGGCGATCGCCCGCAGCGCGGTCCCCGCGGCGGAGTCCGGGTCGGACAGGACCACCGGCTTGCCCTCGTCGCCGCCCTCGCGCAGCCGTACGTCGATCGGGATGGAACCCAGCACCGGGACCGTGGCGCCCGTCGTTCGCGTGAGCCCGTCGGCGACGCTCTGGCCGCCCCCCGTACCGAACACGTCGACCATCTCGCCGCAGTGCGGACACGGCAGACCCGCCATGTTCTCGACCACGCCCACGATCTTCTGGTGGGTCTGGACCGCGATGGAACCCGCCCGCTCGGCGACCTCGGCGGCGGCCTGCTGAGGCGTGGTCACCACCAGGATCTCGGCGTTCGGCACGAGCTGCGCGACCGAGATCGCGATGTCACCGGTGCCCGGCGGCAGGTCCAGGAGCAGCACGTCCAGATCGCCCCAGTAGACGTCCGCGAGGAACTGCTGGAGGGCGCGGTGCAGCATCGGGCCGCGCCACACCACCGGTGCGTTGCCGGGCGTGAACATGCCGATGGAGATGACCTTCACGCCGTGCGCGGACGGCGGCATGATCATGTTCTCGACCTGGGTCGGCCGCCCGTCGGCGCCAAGCATGCGCGGCACCGAGTGGCCGTAGATGTCGGCGTCCACGACGCCCACCTTCAGGCCGTCCGCCGCCATCGCCGCCGCCAGATTGACCGTCACGGACGACTTGCCGACGCCGCCCTTGCCGGACGCCACCGCGTACACCCGCGTCAGCGAGCCCGGCTTCGCGAAGGGGACCTCGCGCTCGGCCTGGCCGCCGCGCAGCGAGGACGCCAGCTCGCGCCGCTGCTCGTCGCTCATCACGTCGAGCGTCACCTCGACCCGCGTGACACCCTCCACGCCCGAGACGGCCTCGGTCACGCTGTTGGTGATGGTCTCGCGCATCGGGCAGCCGGACACCGTCAGGTAGACGGTCACCGCTACGGCGCCGTCCGCGCCGATCTCCACCGATTTGACCATCCCCAGGTCGGTGATGGGCCGGTTGATCTCGGGGTCGTTCACCGTCGCCAGCGCTTCACGCACCGCGTCTTCCGTAGCCATACGGACGATGGTACGGCGCCTGCCTGGGGGGCCGGACAGCCCCTCAGTGGTCTTCTGTGTCACTTCCGGGCGGCTCGGCGGACCTTTCGGCGGACCTCTCGACGGAACTGCGGGCGGACGGCTCGATGGGCAGGGGTGGGCGCCGCTCGTCCAGCACCCGCAGCAGGTCCTCCAGCTCGGAGCGGATCCAGTCGCGGGTGGCGACCTCACCGAGGCCGATACGGAGGGCGGCGACCTCGCGGCTGAGGTACTCCGTGTCGGCGATCGAGCGCTCGTTCTGCTTGCGGTCCTGTTCGAGATTGACGCGGTCCCGGTCGTCCTGCCGGTTCTGGGCGAGCAGGATCAGCGGGGCCGCATACGACGCCTGGAGGGAGAGGACCAGTGTCAGAAAGATGAACGGATAAGGGTCGAAGCGGAGTTCCCGCGGAGCCCAGACATTCCACACGACCCAGATGATGATCGTGACCGTCATCCAGACCAGGAAGCGCCCGGTGCCCAGGAACCGGGCGATCCGCTCCGACATCCGGCCGAAGGCGTCCGGGTCGTACTCCGGAAGGAGCCTGCGGCGGCGGCCGAGCGGCAGGTCGAGCCGGGGCAGGGCGGGCCGCGCCGGTTCGGCACGGACGGCGGGCTCACGCTCAGGGCTCGGGCTCACCGTTCACCTCCCCGGGCAGATGGAACTCGGTCTCCCGCCAGTCGTCGGGCAGCAGATGGTCGAGCACGTCGTCCACGGTGACCGCGCCGAGCAGGGACCCGCTGTCGTCGACCACGGGCGCGGCGACCATGTCGTACGTGGCGAAGAAACCGGCCACCGCGGGCAGCGAGTCCCTGGGCCTGAGCGGCTGCAGATCGGTGTCGAGAACCGCGCTGACCAGCGTGTACGGAGGATCGCGGAGCAGCCGCTGGAAGTGCACGGTGCCGAGGTACTTGCCGGTGGGCGTCTCGTCCGGCGGCCGGCACACGTACACCTGGGCGGCGAGTGCGGGCGACAGATCGGAGTTGCGTACGCGCGCGAGGGCGTCGGCCACCGTCGCGTCCGGCCGCAGCACGATCGGCTCGGTGGTCATCAGACCGCCCGCCGTGTGCTCCTCGTAAGCCATCAGCCGGCGCATCTCCGCCGCGTCGTCCGGCTGCATCAGGCCGAGCAGCCGCTCCTGGTCGTCCTCGGGCAGCTCCGAAAGGAGGTCGGCCGCGTCGTCCGGGTCCATCGCCTCCAGGACGTCCGCCGCGCGCTCCTCCTTGAGCTTGCCGAGGATCTCGATCTGGTCGTCCTCGGGCAGCTCTTCGAGCACGTCGGCGAGCCGGTCGTCGTCCAGGGCGGCGGCGACCTCCGCGCGGCGCTTGGCGGAGAGATGGTGCAGGACGTTCGCCAGGTCGGCGGCGCGCAGCTGCTCGAAGGTGGCGAGCAGGGTCTCCGCGCCTTGGCCCTGCTCGTCCAGCGAGAAGCCGGTGACGGCCGACCATTCAACGGTCAGCGTCTCGCCCCGGTTCCTGCGGAACGCGCCGCCCTTGCCCTTACGTACGAACAGGCGGTCGATCTCCCATTCGCGGCGCGACGAGATCTGCCGTACCGACAGATCGAGGACCGTCACCTCCTCGGCCGTCTCGACGAGGATCACCCGCCGGTCGAGCATCTCGCCGAACACCAGCCGCTCGGTGGGGCGCTGCTCGAAGCGGCGCACGTTCAGGACGCCGGTGGTGAGGACCTGGCCGGCCTGGATACCGGTCACCCGGGTGATCGGCAGGAAGACACGGCGGCGCCCGGACAGCTCCACGACGAGGCCGAGCAGCCGGGGCGGGCGGCGGTCCATGCGCAACTGGGCGACGAGGTCGCGGACCCGGCCGACCTGGTCGCCGTTCGGGTCGAAGACGGCGATGTCGGCGAGGTGCGACACGAACACTCTGGGGGCGCCGGCCGCCATGACGCGCCTCCCTCTGTCGCGGTGCGCGGGAGCGGGCGCGGCGACGATCGCGCCGCCCGTCCACGCTTGTCCGTCAATTCACATAACTCCGGGTAATTCGGGCTTCAGGCTAGCCCGTCCCGGTCGGTGCCGCCTTGGCTGACGGTCCGGAAGGACTGGGTCCGACGGGCCTGGGAGACACCGGTACGCTGCCGTACGCCGCTGCCGCAGTGGCACCACCCCCGCATGAAAGGCAGCCCCCCTGTGTCTGCATTTCCCCTGGGCCGCACCCGCAGAGTGGCGATGGCGAGCGTGGTGTGCGCGGGGGTGATCGCGGCGGGCGCCGGGCTCACGGGGTGCTCGTCCGATGACCCCGACGCGGGCACCAACGGGGTCGGCAAACTGCCCGCCGACAAGATCCAGGGCCAGTCGCGTACGGCGGCCGAGTCGGCCACCTCCGTCCGGCTGTCCGGCAGTGTCGTCAGCAAGGGCCTCACGTACAAGCTCGACATGCGGCTGAAGGGGAACGGCGGCACCGGGTCCGTGACCTCCAAGAAGGGCACCTTCCGGTTGCTGCGCGTAGGCGAGCATCTGTTCCTGAAGGCGGATTCCGGTTTCTGGAGCCATGAGGACGATTCCAAGGGCGGCTCCAAGAGCGATTCCTCGGCGACCGACAAGGCCGTCGCGAACAAGCTCGACGGGAAGTACGTGAAAGTGCCTCAGGGCGACCCCGCGTATCAGCAGCTCAGTGGCTTCACCGACATGAAGCTGCTGCTCGAAGGGCTCCTCACCCTCCACGGCAACCTCGACAAGGGGGACCGGGGGAGCGCGGAGGGCGTCCGGACCGTGCAGATCACCGGTGACAAGGGGGCCGGCGGGACGCTCGACGTGTCCCTGGAGGGCAGCCCGTTCCCGCTGCGTCTGGTGCGCGCCGGGGACGCCGGCACGCTCAGCATGACGGACTGGAACAAGGACTTCGACCTGAAGGAACCGGACAAGACGGAGACGGTGGACTACGGGAAGCAGCTTCCGACGTCTTGAGGCCGGGTGCCTTGAGGCGGGTGCCTTGAGACCGGGCGCCTTGAGGGTTCCGGTTTTCTCTCAGGCGCGGCGGCGCTTGCGCAGCAGGCGGGGGAGGGCCGCCGGGATCGGGTGGCGCGTGGTGGCCGGTGTGGGAAGCGGCGGGGCCGCATCCGATCCGGGCGCGGGGTCCACGAGCGCGCCCTCGGGCTCCAGGCGCAGGACGCGGCACTCCCGGGCCCATCGCGCCGGCATCTCCTCGCCGTCCGGGGCGTTCAGCCGCTTGCCCTTCAGCTCGGCCACGGCCGCCTCCCAGGCCTCCGTACCGGGAGCCAGCTCCACGACTCGCGCGGTCCACCCCACGAGCCGCCCGCCCTTGTCCTTGCTGCGCACGGTGACGGTGGCCGTCGCCCCGTCGGCAAGGCCCGGCAGCGGCTGCTCGCCGGGCCCGTCGCCGACGAGGTGCGCGGCGCCGTCGTGCCACACGTGCCACAGGGCGCGCGCCGCCCCGGCACCCCGTACCCAGATGAGCCCGGACTTCTTCGTGGCCTCCTCGACGAGGGCCTGGTCGAGCAGCGAATCCGTCATGGGCCCAGCGTAGCCAGGCTCAGAGCCAGCCGTTGCGCTTGAGGGTGCGGTGGATCGTGAAGCAGATCCCCACCGTGATCCCGAGCACCATCGGGTACCCGTACGTCCACCGCAGCTCGGGCATGTGGTCGAAGTTCATGCCGTACACGCCACAGACCATCGTCGGTACGGCGATGATGGCCGCCCAGGACGTGATCTTGCGCATGTCCTCGTTCTGTGCGACGGACGCCTGCGCGAGGTTGGCCTGGAGGATCGAGTTCAGCAGCTCGTCGAAGCCGACGACATGTTCCTGCACGCGCGCGAGGTGGTCGGCGACATCGCGGAAGTACTTCTGGATGTCGGGGTCGACCAGCCGCATCGGCCGCTCGCTGAGGAGCTGCATCGGCCGCGCGAGCGGCGCCACGGCCCGCTTGAACTCCAGGACCTCCCGCTTGAGCTGGTAGATCCGCCCGGCGTCCACACCGCGCGAACCGCCTTTGCGACCCGGCGAGAACACCTCGGTCTCGACCTCGTCGATGTCGTCCTGCATGGCGTCGGCGACCGCGAGATAGCCGTCCACGACATGGTCGGCGATGCCGTGCAGTACCGCCGAAGGCCCTTTGGCGAGGAGTTCCGGCTCGTCCTGGAGCCGGTGCCGCAGCCCCCGCAGCGACCCCTGTCCGCCGTGCCGCACGGTGATGAAGAAGTCCCGCCCGGTGAAGCACATCACCTCGCCGGTCTCCACGACCTCGCTGGTCGCGGTGAGTTCGGCGTGCTCGACGTAGTGGATGGTCTTGAACACCGTGAACAACGTGTCGTCGTAGCGCTCCAGCTTGGGCCGCTGATGGGCGTGCACGGCGTCCTCGACGGCCAGCGGGTGCAGCCCGAACTCGGCCGCGATCACGGCGAATTCGGCCTCCGTGGGCTCGTGCAGCCCGATCCACGCGAAGCCGCCGTCGCGCCGTACCTGGAGCATCGCGCCGTGCGGCGTCAGGCACTCGGCGGACTCGACGCGGCGCCCGTCGCGGTAGACGGCGCAGTCGACGACGGCGGACGGCGTCGCGGGGTCACGGGTCGTGTCGTAGGGGCTGTCGTCCTTGCGCGGCGCGGGCCGGACGGCGGCGCGCAGGTCACGGATCATCGACATGGGCAGGCTCCTTCGCTACGGGGCCGCCGGGCGAGGGCTGGAACTACCCGGAATGAGGACGTCCGGCTACGGATGTCGGCGACGTCGACGGTGACGTCCACAAAGCGGGGAGCACCGCGCCTTCGCGGTGGCGGCTTCGCTGCTGATACGGATCAGACGTGTTCAGACGCGATCAGACGTGATCAGACAGATGGGGCGGGAACCACGGGCTCTTCCGTCATGCGCCAGGGTGAGGAAAGGCGATCAGGCTGACCTGGACGCGAGGCGCGGACGCCGGGGAGCAGTTGCCGGAGCTACTGCGGACTCAGCGGTCGGAAGAGCGGGTGGTACTGCCCGGGTGACTTCGATCCATTGCAGCCCCACCTCCTCCGGCCGGTCCCCCGTGGGGGAGGTCCATGACGTCGGGGCGTGAGGGTGACGTGCCAGTGACACGTCGGTGTGCTACCCCGACCAGCGGCCAAGACTATCAGCCGACTGAAGTGTCAACCCCCGCCTTTACCCTTTGGATACGCGTTCCATGCATGGAGACCGCTCGGAAAATGTGGGGGGTGGATGGAGGGGGGAGCGGGGGGAGTGGGCGCGGGTGTTGCCGGGCGAGCGGGGGACGATGCGGGTGACGTGGGCGTTCTATGCTCGCCGCATGGCTGATGTTCTGGCGCTGGTCGAGGCCCGGCTGCGGATGACCCTGGGCGAACCGGACGCGCGCGCGGCGGTCACGTTCCTCGGCACGGACCGTATCGAGGTGCTCCGCTTCACCGGCGACGGCCTGGTGCGTTACGCGACGCTGGGCATGTCCGCCCGTCCGATGACGGACCCGACGGCGGTCGTCGCGGATCCGGAGCGGGGCCCGCGCGCGGAACTCGTCCTCTCGGTACGGTCCGGGCTCGCCGACACCGACAAGGCGCTGCGACCCCTCGCCGTGCTGGCGGCCTCGCCCCAGGTCGAGGGTCTGGTGGTCACGCCCGGCGCCTCACTCGACGTCGGTGAACCCCTGTGGCCCGGCGCGCCGTTCACCTCGGTCCTGGTCGCCGAGCCCGGCGGTCTGGTCGGGGACCTGGAACTGGACGCTCCGCTGGACCCCGTACGGTTTCTGCCGCTGTTGCCGATGACGGCGAACGAGGCGGCGTGGAAGCGGGTGCGGGGCGCCGACGCGCTCCAGGAGCGGTGGCTCGCCGCCGGCACGGATCTGCGGGATCCGCTGCGGTCGGGGGTGGGGCTGGACTGAGCGGTGGGGGTTGCCGGTGCGGCGGGGGCGGGGGCGGCTTTTGCCGGGTACGGCCATCGCCCCGTACGGCTGGTTCAGTTCGCGAAGGCCGAGACGCCGTCCTCCGTCGCGTGGCGCGGTTCGAGTTCCTCCGCCTCGTGCGTGAGGGACGTCCTGCGCACCCACACGACCACCGCGCCGGCGACTGCCGTGACCGCCGCGACCACGAACGGGATGTGGATGTCGCTCCACTCCTCGATCTTCGGCGCGAAGTACGGGGCCGCCGCGGCGGCGAACCAGCGGACGAAGTTGTATCCGGCGCTGGCGACCGGGCGGGGTGCGTCCGAGACTCCGAGGGCCAGCTCGGTGTAGACGGTGTTGTTCACGCCGATCAGCGCGCCCGACAGGATCGTGCAGACCACGGCCGTGGTGTGGCTGCCGTAGCCGAGGACCAGGACGTCCGCCGCGAGCAGGACGAGGGAGCCGCCGAGCACCTTGAGCGAGCCGTGGCGCCGCTGGAGCCGGGGCGCGACCAGCACCGAGAACACCGCGAGCAGCACACCCCAGGCGAAGAACACGGCGCCGGACTTGTACGGGGTCATGTTCAGCACGAACGGTGTGAAGGCCAGGACCGTGAAGAACGTGTAGTTGTAGAAGAACGCCGAGACCGCGGCCGAGGCCAGTCCGCCGTGGCCGAGCGCCTTGAGCGGATCGAGGAGCGAGGTCTTGCGCGCCGGCTTCGGCTGCTCCTTCAGGAACACCGTGATGCACAGGAAGCCGATCGCCATCAGCGCGGCGGTGCCGAAGAACGGGTAGCGCCAGTTGGCGTCGCCGAGGAGCGCGCCGACGAGCGGGCCGCACGCCATGCCGAGGCCGAGCGCCGATTCGTACAGCAGGATCGCCGCCGCGCTGCCGCCCGCCGCGGCGCCGACGATGACGGCGAGGGCCGTCGAGACGAACAGGGCGTTGCCCAGGCCCCAGCCCGCGCGGAATCCGACGAGTTCGCCGACCGAACCGGAGGTTCCGGACAGGGTCGCGAAGACGACGACCAGGGCGAGGCCGAGGAGCAGGGTCTTGCGTCCGCCGATCCGACTGGAGACGAAGCCGGTCACCAGCATGGCCACGGCGGTGATCAGGAAGTACGAGGTGAAGAGCAGCGAGACCTGGCTCGGCGTCGCCTCCAGGCCCTTGGCTATCGACGGCAGGATCGGGTCGACGAGGCCGATGCCCATGAAGGCGACGACGGATGCCCCGGCGGTGGCCCAGACGGCTTTCGGCTGACGCAGGAGGCTGGTCGCCCCCACATCGAAGGGGTCGCCGGGGGTGCCGGGCCCGCCGGGGGTGCCGGGGGTGCCGGAATCGCTCGCGGCTGTGCTGCTCAGCATGCCCACTCCTTCGCTCTCCTTGCTGGAGGTCGGCGTCGGCGTCGGGGTCACAGGGGGCCGGCGTCGGAGATCGTTGGTCTATGCACACAATAAGTTAGGATGGCTAATTAGTGCAAGATACATCCAGTTACTCCTGGTGGCGGGCGTTCCGGACGGGTGATCGTCCTTGACGCGAGGACGGCCGGGGAGGACCGTTGGCACCTATGAGGGGCGAACCCAGTTGCCCGAAGTGTGGTGGCCGGGTCAGGGCTCCCGGACTTTTCGCCGATGCCTGGCAGTGCGATGTCCATGGGCCGGTGCAGCCGTTGCAGCCCGTGATCCCGCCCAGCGTCGAGGCCCTCAGCGTGGTGGTCCACCGCGCCCGGGTACCTGTCTGGATGCCGTGGCCCCTTCCCGTCGGCTGGCTCTTCACGGGGGTGGCGTACGCGGGTGACGACCGCAGCGGCGGGCGCGCGACAGCGGTGGCCTGCTCGGGGCCGGGGCCGCTGGGCGGGATAGGGGAGCTGGTGCTGGTCGCCGAGGAGTTGGGCGTCGGGCTCGGCGCGCGGTACGCCGGCATCGACGGACCCGACCCCGGACCCTTCATCAGCGTCGAGAAACCCCCGCAGGCCAAGGTCCTGGCGGCCGGCCGCCCCACACCGCTGTGGCATGTATCGCGCACGCCCGACGACCGCGCGGTCTTCGCCGGCGAGGCGCTCGGCCTCTGGCTGTGGGCCGTGGTCTGGCCCGAACAGTCGGGCCTTCTGATGTACGACGAACTGGTCCTCACGGATCTGCGCGACGCGGGCGCGGAAGTGGACCTGCTTCCTTGCGGGGCCCTGACCCCGCGGATTCTCTCTCCCTGACGGCTGACGGCTGACGGCTGACGGCTGACGGCTGACGGCTGACGGCGGTGGTTGGTGGCTGGTTGGGGACCTACCAGCTTCCCGGGGCGGGGGAGCTTCCAGGAGGACAAGCCGTCACCCAGGGGACAAAGGGCACGCCGATCGCCCGTTATCCTTAGGCGTCCCCGCCCCCGTCCGATCTGGAGTAAGTCGTGCGTATCGATCTGCACACCCACTCCACCGCATCCGACGGCACGGACACCCCGGCCCAGCTGATCCGCCGGGCGGCCGTCGAAGGTCTGGACGTCGTAGCGCTCACCGACCACGACACCACCCGCGGCCACGCGGAAGCCATCGCCGCCCTCCCCTCCCTCGACCGGGACCTCACCCTCGTCACCGGTGCCGAACTCTCCTGCCGCCTCGACGGCATCAGCATGCACATGCTCGCGTACCTCTTCGACGCCGACGAGCCGGAACTCCTCCGCCAGCGCGAACTCGTCCGCGACGACCGCGTCCCCCGCGCCCAGGGCATGGTCCGCAAACTCCAGGAGCTGGGGGCCCCGGTGACCTGGGAGCAGGTCGCACGGATCGCCGGTGACGGTTCCGTCGGCCGCCCCCACATCGCCGAGGCCCTGGTCGAACTCGGCCTGGTCTCCTCCGTCTCGGACGCCTTCACGCCCGAGTGGCTGGGCGACGGCGGCCGGGCGTACGTCGCCAAGCACGAACTCGACCCCTTCGAGGCGATCCGTCTGGTCAAGGCGGCAGGCGGCGTCACCGTCTTCGCGCACCCGGCAGCCGCCAAACGGGGCCGTATCGTCCCCGAGTCCGCCATCGCCGCCCTCGCGTCCGCCGGACTCGACGGCATCGAGGTCGACCACATGGACCACGAACCGGCCACCCGCGCGCGGCTGCGCGGACTCGCCGGCGAGCTGGGGCTCCTCGCCACCGGATCCAGCGACTACCACGGGCTCCGCAAGACCTGCGTACTCGGCGAGTTCACCACCGACCCCGAGGTCTACGGCGAGATCACTCGGCGCGCCACGGGAGCGTTCCCCGTGCCGGGCGCCGGGGGCCCGGCCCGTACCGCCTGAGCCGATGCGCTGATCCCGATCCGGGGCCGCTCATCGGCGCCCCGTCCCCCCGCCCCGACCCGGTCCACCGGCACGTCCCGCCCTGACGGGCCTTGCCCCGGATCGCGTTCCCGTGCCGCGACCTGTCCCGACAGGATCCCGATACGTCCCCGGCAGGGTCCCGATACGCCCCCTAAGGGGTCCCGAATCGTCACGGGCCGACTGGGCCGTCCGGGCCGTCCGGGCCGTGCCTCCAGGCGCGGCCCACCCCCTCTCCGTTCACACACTCTCGCAAGGCTTCCCGTGTTCGACCTCGCCGTCTTCGGCTCCCTCTTCCTGACCCTCTTCGTCATCATGGATCCCCCGGGGATCACTCCGATCTTCCTCGCGCTCACCGCCGGGCGCCCCGGCAAGGTCCAGAAGCGGATGGCGTTCCAGGCCGTCTGCGTGGCCTTCGGAGTGATCGCCCTCTTCGGTCTGGTGGGGCAGCAGATCCTCGACTACCTGCATGTCTCCGTGCCCGCCCTGATGATCGCGGGCGGTCTGCTGCTCCTGCTGATCGCGCTCGACCTGCTCACCGGCAAGACCGACGAACCCCAGCAGACCAAGGACGTCAACGTCGCCCTCGTACCGCTCGGCATGCCGCTGCTCGCCGGGCCCGGCGCGATCGTGTCGGTGATCCTCGCCGTGCAGAAGGCCGACAGCGTCGGCACCCAGGTCTCCGTCTGGGCCGCGATCCTCGCGATCCACGCCGTGCTCTGGGTCGTCATGCGGTACTCGCTGCTGATCATTCGCGTGATCAAGGACGGCGGGGTCGTCCTGGTGACCCGGCTCGCGGGCATGATGCTCTCCGCCATCGCCGTACAGCAGATCATCAACGGCGTGACGCAGGTGATCAAGGGGGCGTGAACCCTTCAGCACGTAAGCGCAGGGCCCCCGCGTGCGTGGTCTGTTCGACCGCGTCGCGCGGGGGCCCTGAAGAGTGTCGTCAGTGCTCGCGTCCTACGAGGCCGGGGATTCCGCCGGCCGTATGTAGAGCCGCTGGCCGGTGGCCGCGGCTTGCTGCACGATCTGATTGACGGAGGCGGCGTCCACGACGGTGCTGTCGACGGCGGTGCCGTCCACGTCGTCCAAACGCATGATCTCGAAGCGCATCACGCTTCTCCCTTCGTCGGTGGTCATCCTCCTGAAGGAGAACTACTGGTTACGGGACATGGACAGAAGTCTTGCCCCCCTGCTGAGCGAGGCCGTTGCCTGCCCGTTAAGAGTGGATTGCGTAGCTACCTTGCCTCGCCTCCACACAGTCTTCAACGGGTTGCCCACAGCAAACATTCCCTACGCTAAGGAAATTTTTCGCCTGCCTAATTACCGACGGGTAACCCGGGCGCTCCGGCCGGTTGTGCGCGCTGCGCGACAGCCCGGACAATGGGCCCCATATGAACGACGAACTCCCGGGACCCGAGCCCGCCGGACCCGACGACAGCCCGACGACGCCCGCGCTGATGGCCCGCCTGGACCGCACCAACGAGCTGCTTCAGCGCATGCTGGCCGAGGTCGCGAAGACCCCGTCGACCCACGCGATCTTCGTGGACGCCGGGTATCTGTACGCCGCCGCCGGCCGGCTCGTCGCGGGCACCGAGGACCGGCGCGCCTTCGATCTCGACGCCCAGGGGCTGATCGACGCGCTGATCGACCGGGCCCGCATGATCTTCGCGGACAGCCGGCTCCTGCGCGTCTACTGGTACGACGGGGCAAGGCGCCGCATCCACACCGCCGAGCAGCAGACCATCGCGGAGTTGCCCGATGTGAAGGTCCGCCTCGGCAACCTCAACGCCAACAACCAGCAGAAGGGCGTCGACTCCCTCATCCGCACCGACCTGGAGTCACTGGCCCGGCACCGCGCGATCAGCGACGCCGCTCTCGTCGGCGGTGACGAGGACCTGGTCTCGGCGGTCGAGGCCGCACAGGGGTACGGCGCGCGCGTGCACCTGTGGGGCGTCGAAGGGCCCGAGGGCCGCAACCAGGCGGAACCGCTGCTCTGGGAGGTCGACAGCCAGCGGACCTTCGACCTCGACTTCTTCAAGCCGTACGTGTCCCGGCGCACCACCGCCGGCTACGAGATGACGGGAACCCCGCGCCCCGCGCGCGAGGACGTGCGTTTCGTGGGCGCGCAGATCGCCGCGAAGTGGCTCGGCGCCCGTGGCCGCGAGGCCCTGGGCGACCTGCTGCCCGGCCACCCCTACCTCCCCGGCTCCGTCGACCAGGACCTCCTGGTGGAGGCCGAGGGGCTGATCCAGTACTCCCTGCGCGGCCAGTCCGACCTGCGCCGCGCCCTGCGGGACGGCTTCTGGGAGCACTTGCGTACGCAGTACTGAGGCCGCCCGGTGTCGAGGGCCGCCCGGTGTCGAGGGTGGCTCAGTCGACGGGTGGCTCAGTTGAGGGGCGGCTCATTCGACGGCGTCCCAGAAGGCCGCCACTGCCGCCGCCGTCTCCTGCGGACGGTCCGTGTTCGGCGAGTGCTCGGCCCCGCGTACGACGGTACGGCGCGCCCCCAGGCGTCCGGCCATGTCGTCCAGGAGCGGGAGCGGCCAGGTGTCGTCCCGTTCGCCGGAGATCACGTGCTTGGGGAGTGGCAGCGCGGCGAGTTCGCCGACCCGGTCCGGCTCCACGCACAACTGGCGCCCGGTGGCGATGAGTTGGGCCGGGCTCGTGCGGAGCCAGCGCCTGCGCAGGTCGTCGGCGTCGTCCAGGCCCTCGTCAAGCCCCTGTGTGGCGGCGCCGCTGGAGGTGTCCTCCGGGGGAGGCGGCTCCATGGACTGGATCGCGGCCCACACCTGGTCCATGTCCATCACCGCGAGCGCGTCCCGCAGCAGCTTCACGCGCTCCTGCTGGGACGGGGAGATCTGCGCGGGCCCGGAGGCCATCAGGGTGAGCGAACGGAAGGGTGAGGCGTCGAGCAGCACAGCAGCGCGCGCGATGAGGCCGCCCAGCGAATGCCCGAGGAGGTGGACGGGACCGCCCGCGAAGGCGTTGCCCGTGCCGTGCGGGTCGCCGTCGAGGACACGCACCGCCGCGGCCTGGGCGAGCACATCGCGCGCCAACTGCTCCTGCGTGTAGGGCGCCTCGTCGTCGCGGGGACCGTCGGACTCGTACTGCCCGCGACCGTCCACGGCGACCGTGCGGTACCCGGCGGCGGCCAGCGGCGCGTGCAGGGCGATGAAGTCCTCCTTGCTGCCGGTGAACCCCGGCAGCAGCAGGGCGGTGCCTTTGGTGTGTCCGGTGGCGGCGGGCGACTCGATGGCGGCGAAGTCCCCGCGCGCGGTGCTGAGCCGGAGCGCGCGGGTGCCGGGCGGGGGTACGAAGGAGGGCGGCCTGCTCATGGGACGAGGCTAGTGTCCCGGCCCCGTGTAGGCGCCCCCGCCCTGGAACAGGCGTATCCGCCCCAGGGGCCCGCATCGCGCGCAGGGGGCGCGATTGGCGAGCGGTACGCGGATGGCCCGGCCCCCCCGCGCGGGGGGACCGGGCCATCACGGTGTACGTCAGCCCTCGGGGGCCTCGGCGACCTTGCGGGTACGGCGGCGCCGGGGCTTGGCCTCGGCCGGCTCCTCGTCCGCCGCGGCCACCTGCGCCGCGACGGTCTCCGCCGCGGCGGCGGTCGTGGTGGCTGCCGCCGTCTTGCGCGTCCGGCGCCGGGGCTTGGTCTCGACGGCCGTGGTGGCCGCCTCGGCGCCCGTTTCGACCGCATCGGCCGCATCGGCCGCGTCGCCCGGCTGGGCCGGGATCTCGGCCGTGACGACCGCCTGGGCGGCCTTGCGGGTGCGGCGGCGGGGCTTGGCGGGCGCCTCTTCGGTCGCCTGGGCCGCGATCTCGGGCACGGCGGTCTCGACGGCCGTGGCGGTCTCGTCCGCCTCGGCCACGACCACCGGCTCGGCGGCCTTCCGGGTCCGGCGGCGCCGCTTGGGCTCCTCCGCCACCGGCTCGGCCGCTTCCACGGTGTCGACGGCGGCCTCGGCCGCCTCCGGTGCAGGCGTCACGGCGTCCGTGGCCCCGGACCGCGTCCGGCGCCTGCGACGCGGCGCACGCGCCTCGCTGTCGGCCCCGGCATCGGCGGCGGGCGCGCTGGCGGCCACGGCGGCCTCCGTCGCGTCACCGGACTTCTGTCCCGGAACCTGGGCGGCCCCGGCCGACGGCGCGCTGTCCACCGTGGTGGGCTCGGCGGCGTTCACACCCTCAAGGGGTGCCCCCGCGCGCGTACGACGCCGACGACGGGGTGTACGTGCCGGGCGCTCGCGGTCGGCTTCCCGCTCGCGGTCCCGGCCGTTGTCCCGGTCCCGGTCCGGCGCGGCGACCCGGCCGCCGCGTCCGCGCTGTCCGCGGCCACCGGTCTCGCCGAGGTCCTCGACCTCTTCGGCCGCGAGCCCCGCGCGCGTGCGCTCGGCCCGGGGCAGGATGCCCTTCGTGCCCTCGGGGATCTTCAAGTCCTCGAAGAAGTGCGGCGACGTGGAGTACGTCTCGGGCGGGTCGGGGAACTTCAGGTCGAGCGCCTTGTTGATGAGCTGCCAGCGCGGGATGTCGTCCCAGTCGACCAGCGTGACCGCCGTACCGGACGCGCCCGCACGGCCCGTACGGCCGATGCGGTGGAGGTATGTCTTCTCGTCCTCCGGCGACTGGTAGTTGATGACGTGCGTGACGCCCTCGACGTCGATTCCGCGCGCGGCGACGTCGGTGCAGACGAGGACGTCCACCTTGCCGTTGCGGAACGCGCGCAGGGCCTGCTCGCGGGCGCCCTGGCCCAGGTCGCCGTGGACCGCGCCGGAGGCGAAGCCGCGGCGCTGGAGCTGCTCGGCGATGTCTGCCGCCGTCCGCTTGGTGCGGCAGAAGACCATGGCGAGGCCTCGGCCGTCGGCCTGGAGGATGCGCGAGACCATCTCCGGCTTGTCCATGGAGTGCGCGCGGTATACGTGCTGCGTGGTGTTCGCCACGGTCGCGCCCTCGTCGTCCGGCGCGGTGGCGCGGATGTGCGTGGGCTGCGACATGTAGCGGCGGGCCAGGCCGATCACGGCGCCCGGCATGGTCGCCGAGAACAGCATCGTCTGGCGCTTCGGCGGCAGCATGTTGATGATCTTCTCGACGTCGGGCAGGAAGCCCAGGTCGAGCATTTCGTCGGCCTCGTCCAGGACGAGGCAGCGCACGTGCTTGAGGTTGAGTTTCTTCTGGCCCGCGAGGTCCAGGAGGCGGCCAGGGGTGCCGACGACGACGTCGACGCCCTTGCGCAACGCCTCGACCTGCGGTTCGTAGGCTCGGCCGCCGTAGATCGCGAGGACGCGTACGTTGCGGACCTTGCCGGCCGTCAGGAGGTCGTTGGTGACCTGGGTGCACAGCTCGCGCGTGGGGACGACGACGAGGGCCTGCGGGGCCTCGGTGAGCTGCTCGGGGCGAGCGCGGCCCGCCTCGACGTCGGCGGGGACGGTGACCCGCTCCAGGAGGGGCAGTCCGAAGCCGAGCGTCTTGCCGGTGCCGGTCTTGGCCTGGCCGATGACGTCGGTCCCGGAGAGCGCTACGGGGAGCGTCATCTCCTGGATGGGGAACGGATTGGTGATGCCGACGGCTTCAAGGGCCTCGGCTGTCTCGGAAAGGATTCCGAGATCTCGGAAAGTCGTAGCCTGCGTAGTCAGGGTGTTGCCTCTTCTGTGAGACGCGGCGTGAGGCGAGCGCTGGGGGTCGTGACCGTGCTGTGTACCGCCGGCCGCCTGGGGGGCGGACCGCGTCGCATGGGACCACTGCCGACGCTCGGAGCTGTCGTGCCGCTGAGGGCCCCTCCGGATGCCGTACGCACAGTGCCGTACCGCGTGGGAGGGCTGTCGGGTCGGAGCCGATCGGGCCACCGACCGGGCATCCTCATTCATGTGCCCGCCGAGTCGTCGAGGTACGGTCATGCACTCGATTCCGTGCACTCATGTACGGGGGCGTACTCAGCGGACGCATTACCACCATACCCCGGAATCGCGCACATGCGTTGGCCGAATTCGTCACGTAGTGGTCGTCACAGTGATTGACCAGGGACTTCCGGGTTGCCGTGAGCGGGCTATTGTGCGCTTCATGACGACGCCTGACCACGCTCCCGACGCACCCGCACCCACCGGAGTCGCCGCCCAGGACTGGGCGCGGGCCTCCGCAGAGCCGCAGTACCGTGCCGCGGTCGTCGACCTGCTCGGCGCGCTGGCGTACGGGGAGCTGGCCGCGTTCGAGCGGCTCGCCGAGGACGCGAAGCTGGCGCCCACGCTCGCCGACAAGGCGGAGCTGGCGAAGATGGCGTCGGCGGAGTTCCACCACTTCGAGCAGTTGCGGGACCGGCTCTCGGCGGTCGGCGCGGAGCCCACGGAGGCCATGGAGCCGTTCGTCGCGGCCCTCGACGGCTTCCACCGGCAGACGGCGCCGTCGGATTGGCTGGAAGGGCTCGTCAAGGCGTACGTCGGCGACTCGATCGCCAGTGACTTCTACCGTGAGGTCGCGGCCCGGCTGGACTCCGACACCCGCGGTCTGGTGCTCGGCGTCCTCGACGACACGGGGCACGCGAGCTTCGCCATCGAGAAGGTGCGCGCCGCGATCGACGCCGACCCGCGCGTGGGCGGGCGGTTGGCGCTGTGGGCGCGGCGGCTGATGGGGGAGGCCCTGTCGCAGTCGCAGCGGGTGGTCGCCGAGCGGGACGCCTTGTCGACGATGCTCGTCGGCGGTGTCGCGGACGGCTTCGACCTGGCGGAGGTGGGCCGGATGTTCTCGCGGATCACCGAGGCGCACACCAAGCGGATGGCCGCGCTGGGCCTCGCGGCCTGAGGAGCCGGTAAGCGCGGGTAAGCGTCAGTAAGGGCCGGATGCGAGCCAGCTAGGAAGGGGCTTCCGGGCCCCTTCGGAGCTATGCGTGCACCGACCTGCGCAGGCGCCTAGGGCGCAGCAGGAGCGAGAGCAGGGCCGTCGAGATCGCCGCGGCACCGATCAGGGTCGCGGCGATGTTGCCCGCGCCCAGCGCGGTGTGCGTCACGAAGGCGCCGAACAGGGCGCCCGCGACTCCGGTCGGCAGGACCAGGGCCGGGGTCGGCAGCCGGTCCGGCACCCGCCGGAGGGCCACCCACGCGAGGGCGAGACCGACTACTCCGGAGCCCAGCGCTTCCCAAAGCATTCTGTGGTCCCTCCCGCACGGCCAGTGGCGAATCGCTCGTAGGCCGTCCTACCCCCCGTGGCCGGAATGCAATCCTCCGCTGTGCGTGAGTTGTGATGCGCCTGTGGACGAATCGAGAGGCGCCCGGAACCCAACACGCAAGAGCGGCCCGGTGGTTGACTCCACCGGACCGCTCTCCTCTATGTCTCGTATGCCGGATGCGCCCGCCTTTGCGGTGAACGCGGTCGGCGTACGCGGACGATGTCTCCGCGCGTCTCCCCGCGTGCCCTGCGTCTCCGTGGGAGCGCCGCACCACGCGCGCGGGAGCCCGCGCAGGGGACCTACAGCGCGCTGAAGCCCACCTTGCGCTGCGTCGGCTCGCCGATCTCCACGTACGCGAGTCGCTCCGCCGGCACCAGCACCTTGCGCCCGTGGTCGTCCACGAGGCTCAGCAGCTGCGCCTTGCCGGACAGCGCCTCGGCCACCGCGCGCTCGACCTCCTCGGCGGTCTGCCCGCTCTCCAGAACGATCTCGCGGGGCGCGTGCTGCACGCCGATCTTGACCTCCACGGCTTTGTCCCTCCGACGGTCAGTGATGTGCGCGGGCGTCCGCGCCGTACCTCGCACACCCTAGCCCGGTGACGGGAGGTGAATGCTCCGGCCGACCACGCCGGTAGCGAACAGCTGACGGGAACAAAAGCGCGGGTCGGCGCCGCGCGGGACGGCCGGGCGCTCCTGCCGGGACGGGCCCGGAACGCGCGGCGCCCGCCACTGGTCGGTGCCGTCAGTGCGGCTGCTGGTCCGTGCCGTGCAGCGGGAAGCCCGCGATACCGCGCCACGCGAGCGACGTCAGCAACTGGACCGCGGTGTCGCGCGGGATGCCGTTCGCACTGGACAGCCAGTAGCGCGCGACGACCTGCGAGACGCCGCCCAGACCCACCGCGAGGAGCATCGACTCCTCCTTGGAGAGCCCGGTGTCCTCGGCGATGACGTCCGAGATCGCCTCCGCGCACTGGAGGCTGACCCGGTCCACGCGCTCACGCACCGCGGGCTCGTTCGTCAGATCGGACTCGAAGACCAGCCGGAACGCGCCGCCCTCGTCCTGCACGTACGCGAAATAGGCGTCCATGGTGGCCGCCACGCGCAGCTTGTTGTCCGTTGTCGACGCGAGCGCCGTGCGCACGGAGTGCAGCAGGGCCTCGCAGTGCTGGTCCAGGAGGGCCAGGTACAGGTCGAGCTTGCCCGGGAAGTGCTGGTAGAGCACCGGCTTGCTGACGCCCGCCCGCTCGGCGATGTCGTCCATCGCCGCCGCGTGGTACCCCTGCGCGACGAAGACCTCCTGGGCCGCGCCGAGGAGCTGGTTGCGTCGGGCACGGCGCGGCAGGCGAGTGCCGCGCGGGCGTGCCGCCTCTGTCTGCTCGATGGCTGTCACGCCGCCTCCCAAGATTGACCATGTGCGGTGTGCGCCGCCTCGCCATCGTACTTTTCGGTAACCATGGCGTGCGCGGTGCGAACGCAGAATTTCACGGACCGGACGCCGGCGGAACGCACTGGACGCAGCTGAACCGTACACAGGGCGCCCCACCGGGCCCCTGCGGCGACGGAGCGTGATCGTCCGGGGCGGTTCGGGTGGCGCCGGGCCGTGACCTGCCTTGTCAGCGGTAGTCGTCCTCGTCCAGAGCGACGACCCGGGCCTGCTCCACGAGGTCGCCCTCGTCCGCCTTGGCGGGGTCCGAGTCCTCCAGGGTGTCGTCCCGGTCGCGCGCGAGGTCCGTCAACTGCTCCGCCGCGTCCGCCTCGTTCGCCTCCACGTCGATCTCGGCGGCCTCGGTGGTGTCGGGGTCTTCCTCGTAGTACGCCTCGGGATCACTGGGGTCGACATTCATATGTCCTCTTCCCGAGCGGTACGTGTGCTTTCACCTGAAGGGTAGGAGAGTCGGGATGGCGACGCTACGCGGTCTGTGACGGCGAACACATGAACCTGTGCGTGATCGTCTCGTAACATTGCCGCATGTCTTCGACGGAGTTGCCGAGCTTCACCGCAGCCGCCCTGCCCAAGGTGGGTGCCGTCAGGGCCGCCGAGGGCGAGCGCCTGCGGACCGTGGGGCTCCCCGGACTGTCGCTGACCGTGCGCTCCCGCCCGGCGGCCCGCACCGGCCTGCCGCCCGCGCTGTACGTGCACGGGCTCGGCGGATCCTCGTTGAACTGGTCGGATCTGATGCCCCTCCTCGACGACGTCGTGGAGAGCGAGGCGCTCGACCTGCCGGGCTTCGGCGACTCCCCGCCGCCCGACGACGGCAACTACTCCGTCACCGGGCACGCGCGCGCGGTGATCCGTTTTCTCGACGCGTCGGACCGTGGCCCCGTGCACCTCTTCGGCAACTCGTTGGGCGGCGCCGTCACCACGCGCGTGGCTGCCGTCCGGCCCGACCTCGTCCGCACCCTCACCCTGATCTCGCCCGCGCTGCCGGAGATCCGGGTGCAGCGCACCGCCCTGCCGACCGCGCTGCTCGCGCTGCCGGGGGGCGCCGGGCTGTTCGCCCGCCTCACCAAGGGCTGGTCGGCGGAGCAGCGCGTGCAGGGGGTGATGGCGCTCTGTTACGGCGACCCGGGGCGGGTGACACCGGAAGGGGTGCGGGCCGCGGTCGAGGAGACGGAGCGCCGGCTCGCACTGCCGTACTTCTGGGACGCCATGTCGCGCTCCGCGCGCGGGATCGTCGACGCCTACACGCTGGGCGGTCAGCACGGGCTGTGGCGGCAGGCGGAGCGCGTGCTCGCGCCGACGCTTCTCATCTACGGCGGACGGGATCAATTGGTGTCGTACCGCATGGCGCAGCGGGCCGCGCGGGCCTTTCGTGACGCTCGGTTGCTGACCCTGCCGGACGCCGGGCACGTGGCGATGATGGAATACCCCGAGACGGTCGCCACGGCCTTCCGGGAACTCCTCGCCGATCTGGGCGAGTTGGACGGTCCGGTCCGGGCGACGGAGTCCGCGGACCGCGCCGATACCGGCGGGACCGCCGAGGCACAGGCGGGGAGCTGAGACGGCGCGTGGGACGGCACAGCCGCCGAGGACCGGCGAAGAACGGCGACAAGGCCAAGGACGTCGGCAACGCGACTTCATCAACGTCGTCAACGTCGTCAACTTCACCGACGTCATCAACTTCAGAGGGGGTGCCCCGGTTCGCGGACGGCACTCCCGCGCGCGGGGTGCCGCGATTCCCCGACGGGACACCCGCTCATGGGGTGCCCAGGATGATGCCGGACGGGACTCCCGCGCGTGGTGTGCCGCGTTTTCCCGACGGGACCCCGGCTCATGGTGTGCCCCGCTTCCCGGACGGGACCCCGGCTCATGGTGTGCCCCGCTTCCCGGACGGGACGCCTGCTCATGGTGTGCCGCGCTTCCCTGACGGGACTCCCGCGCGCGGTGTGCCCCGGGTCGGGCCTCCCGGTGCGGCGGGGCCGGGTGCGCCGCATGTCCGTGGTGGGCACCCGGAGCAGCACGAGGGCGGGGGCGGCTGGGGTGCCGGTGGACCCCGGGGAGCCACCGGACACGGCGCTGCCTCGCAGGGGCCGCCGCCCGGCCCCCGTATCCCCGGCCCCCGCAGGGAGTACGTGGACGCCTTCGAGGACGAGGACGTCTTCGCCCCGCGTAGCGCCCCGGACCCGTACGCGACCGCCTCCACGCCGCATGCGGCGGCCCCGTACGCCTCGGGCCCCTACGCCCCGCCGCAGCGCCGCAGGCCGCCCCAGGAGGCCGCCTCGGACCCGTTCGCCTCGGTCACCGACTGGGACCCCGACTTCGACGCCCCGGTCGGCGACGAGGCCGTGCGGGAGGCCGTACGGACGGTCGGGCCGCCGCGTTCGCCCGTCGGCGAGCCGGAGACCGAGACCGGTGACAAGGGCGCGAAGGGGGGCCGCGGCCGTGCCCTCACGGGGATCGCGGCGGCGGCCGTGACCACAGTGCTGGCCGTAGTCGTCGCAGGTCAGGTCGCCGACGACCGGTCGGGTACCGACGCGCAGGCCAACAGCGCCGACGGTACGGAGCGGGTGACCAAGGACCCCGCGTCCCGGTCCGACGACCGCCCCACACCCAAGGAGTCGGCGGTGGCGGCCCCACTGACGTACGCGCAGAAAATGGGCAAGACCTATCCGCTGGATCCCAAACTGAAGGCGTCGGGCGATTTCTCCGTCGTCCCGGGGTTCGTCAAGGCGCCGGGGCGCGGGCAGGTGTTCCGCTATCGCGTGGACGTCGAGAAGGGCCTCGGACTCGACGGCCGGCTCTTCGCGGATGCCGTGCAGAAGACGCTGAACGACAACAGGAGCTGGGCACACAACGGCGGCCGTACCTTCGAGCGCGTTTCCTCCGGAAAGGTCAACTTCGTCATCACCTTGGCGAGTCCGGGAACCACCGCCGACTGGTGCGCCAAGTCCGGACTCGACACCACTCAGGACAATGTGTCGTGCGACTCCGCCTCGACCGACCGCGTCATGATCAACGCCTATCGGTGGGCGCAGGGTTCCGAGACCTACGGCGACGACATTCATCCGTACCGGCAGATGCTGATCAACCACGAGGTCGGTCATCGGCTCGGCTTCAACCATGTGACCTGCCAGAAGGACGGCGCGCTCGCGCCCGTCATGCAGCAGCAGACGAAGTTCCTCGACCATGACGGAATACGCTGCCGCGCCAACCCTTGGGCATTTCCTGGCAATTGACGGTGAGTCACCGGAGCGCGTTGACATCCGCCGGAAGTTCGTTCATATTTTTCCGCATGTCGTCCCCCCACGCCTCCGCGCACGCCGCCTTTGAGCTGGCGCTCTTCGGCGTGACCGCGCTCTGCGTGGCCGACATTCACTGTCGCTGACGTCCGCCCTGGCGAAACGTCGGCTTTTCCCCCGCTTTCCGGTGGTGCGCGACTCCCGCGGATTCCCTCGCGTTTCCGTGCTGTTCGTGTTCCGACCTCGTAGGGACGCGTGCTGTTCCCCGCGCGCGTTCCGCACCACCGGTGTCCGGATTCTCGGCGTGCCCCAGGGCGGCCACAGTGCGATTCCGCCTGTTGCCGCACCGCGCGGCACTCTCCGAGAGGTTCTCTTCCGATGCGTCAAGCGTCCGTCATAGCGCGCCGTGTGGCAGCGGCATCCGTCAGCCTGGTCCTGGCCTCGGGCGCCGCCGCCTGCGCCGGGCCCCAGGACAACGATGCCGGGGGCGGGGGAGACGACAAGCCGGGCAAGGGCGGCACCCTCACCGTCCTGAACTCGAACCCGCAGACCGACTTCGACCCGGCACGGCTCTACACCTCCGGCGGCGGCAATGTGCCCTCCCTCGTCTTCCGCACCCTCACCACCCGCAACCGCGAGGATGGCGCCGCCGGCGCGAAGGTCGTCCCCGACCTCGCCACGGACCTCGGCACGCCCAGCGAGAACGCGACCGTGTGGACGTACACCCTGAAGAAGGGCCTCAAGTACGAGGACGGGACCGCGATCACCACCGCCGACATCAAGTACGGCATCGAGCGGTCCTTCGCCGCCGAACTCTCCGGCGGAGCGCCCTATCTGCGGGACTGGCTGATCGGCGGCGCCGACTACCAGGGCCCCTACAAGGACGCCAAGGGGCTCGACTCGATCGAGACGCCCGACGAGCGGACCATCGTCTTCCGTCTGAACAAGCCCGAGGGCGAGTTCCCGTACCTGGCGACCCAGACACAGTTCACGCCGGTCCCCAAGGCGAAGGACAAGGGCACCAAGTACGAGGAGCGCCCTCTGTCGTCGGGCCCGTACAAGGTCGTCAAGAACGAGAACGACGGTGAGCGGCTGCTCCTGGAGCGCAATACCTACTGGTCGGCCGCGACGGACGCCGAGCGCAAGGCGTACCCGGACACCATCGAGGTCCGCTCCGGGCTCGACTCGTCCGTCATCAACCAGCGCCTCTCGGCGAGCCAGGGCGCCGACGCGCGCGCCGTCACCACCGACACCAACCTCGGGCCCGCCGAACTCGCCAAGGTGAGCGGCGACAAACAGCTCGCCGCGCGCGTGGGCACCGGTCACTTCGGCTACACGAACTACATCGCGTTCAACCCGAAGGTGAAGCCCTTCGACAACCCGAAGGTGCGGCAGGCCATCGCCTACGCCGTCGACCGGTCATCGGTGATCAACGCCGCCGGCGGCTCGTCGCTCGCCGAGCCCGCCACCACGTATCTGCCGAACCAGAAGTCGTTCGGCTACACGCCCTACGACCACTTCCCGGCCGGCGCGGCGGGGAACCCGCAGAAGGCCCGTGAGCTGCTGAAAGAGGCCGGGTACGCGAAGGGGCTGACCGTGACCCTGACGCACTCCAACGCCAAGGACTTCGAGACCAGCCCCGAGATCGCGACCGCCCTCCAGGACGCCCTCAAGAAGGCGGGCATCACCGTCAAGCTGGAGGGCCTTGAGGACAACGAGTACCGGGACACCATCCACAGCGCGAAGACGGAGCCCGGGTTCTTCCTCGCGCACTGGGGTGCCGACTGGCCGTCGGGCGGGCCCTTCCTCGCCCCGATCTTCGACGGTCGACAGATCGTCGAGGACGGCGCGAACTTCAACACCGGCTTCCTCAATGACAAGACGGTCAATGACGAGATTGACGCGATCAACAAGTTGACGGATCTTGACGCTGCCGCCAAGCGCTGGGGCGCTCTTGACCGGAAGATCGGCGAGCAGGCACTGACCGTCCCGCTGTTCCACCCCGTCTACAAGCGGCTGTACGGCAAGGACGTCAAGAACATCGTCATCAGTGACTGGACCGGTGTCCTGGACATCTCGCAGGTCTCGGTGAAGTGACCCCATGAGTGAGGCACTCGCTGCCTCCCAGGCGTCCGGGGCGGGCACCGGCACGGTGCCCGCCCCCGCCTCGGGGGCCCGACAGTTCTGGCGGCGGCTGCGTACCCAGCGCGCCGCCCTCGTCGCGGCGGTCGTCGTCCTGCTGCTCGTCCTGGTCGCGCTCGCCGCGCCCCTGCTCACCGCCCTGGAAGGCCAGGACCCCACCACGTACCACCCGCATCTCGTGGACTCCGCGCGCGGGGGAGTGCCGCTCGGCTCCTTCGGCGGGATCAGCGCCGACCACTGGCTCGGCGTCGAACCGCAGACCGGACGCGACCTGTTCGCACGGCTCGTCCACGGCGCCCGGGTCTCCCTCGGCGTCGCGCTCGCGGCGACCGTCGTCCAGGTCCTCATCGGAGTCGTCGTCGGCGTGGCCGCCGGGCTGGGGAACCGTCTCCTCGACCAGGTGCTCAGCCGCGTCACCGACATCATCGTCGCGATGCCCCTGATGATCATGGCGCTGGCGCTGCTCGCGATCGTGCCGAGCGACTTCCCGCGACCGGTTCTGGTCGCGCTCATCATCGGCCTCATCGCCTGGGGTTCGACCGCGAAGATCGTGCGCGCCCAGACGATCACGCTCAAGGAACTCGACTATGTCGCCGCCGCCCGGCTCAGCGGCTGGTCCACGTGGCGCATCGCCCGCCGCGAACTCCTGCCCGCGCTCGCCGCGCCCGTCATCACGTACGCGGCCCTGCTCGTGCCCGTCAACATCACCATCGAGGCCGCGCTGTCGTTCCTCGGTGTCGGCGTCAAGCCGCCCACACCGTCCTGGGGACAGATGCTCACCTCCGCCGACGTCTGGTACCAGGCGGCGCCGCAGTACCTGCTGCTGCCCGCCGGCGCCCTGTTCGTGACCGTCCTCGCGCTCACCGTCCTCGGCGACGGGGTGCGTACGGCACTCGACCCGCGCGCGGCCTCGCGGCTGCGGATCGGGACGGGGCGCAAGGGGGAGGCGAGGGCATGAGCGGCTTCCCCGGCTTTCCTGGCTTCACCGGTTTTCTTCTGCGGCGCGTCCTGGGTGCCGTCGTCACCCTCCTGGCGATCTCCGTCATCGTCTACGTGGTCTTCTACGTCGCCCCCGGCAACGTCGCCCAGATCACCTGCGGGGAGCGCTGCTCGCCCGCCCAGGTCCAGCAGGTCGCCGAACAGCTCCGCCTCGACGACCCCGTGTATCTGCGCTACTGGCACTTCCTGGAAGGCATCGTCGCCGGCCGGGACTACTCCACGGGCACGTCCGTCGAACACTGCGCCGCGCCCTGCCTCGGCCTGTCGTACCAGAGCGACCAGCAGGTCACACAGCTCATCTGGGCGAAGCTCCCGGTCACCGGGTCGCTCGCGCTGGGCGCGATGGTGATGTGGCTGATCCTCGGCGTCGGCACCGGTGTCCTGTCCGCCTGGCGGCGCGGACGGGCCTCCGAGCGGGTCCTGACCGCCGTCACCCTGGCCGGGACCGCGACGCCCGTCTTCGTCATCGGTCTGCTGCTGATGATCGTCCTGTGCGGTCAGTTGCGGTGGCTGCCCTTCCCGCAGTACGTGCCCTTCACGGAGAACCCCGAACAGTGGGCGTGGAACCTGCTGCTGCCCTGGCTGTCGCTCGCCTTGATCGAGGCCGCCAAATACGCACGTCTTACGCGCGCGTCCATGCTGGAAACCCTTGCCGAGGACCATGTGCGTACGTTCCGCGCGTATGGCGTCGGTGAGCGTTCCGTCATCGGACGGCACGCGCTGCGTGGCGCGGTCGCCCCGGTCATCGCCCTCAATGCCAACGACTTCGGCTCGATGTTCGGCGGCGCCGTGCTCAGCGAGACGCTGTTCGGTATCCCGGGGCTCGGACGTGAACTCGTCCATGCGGTCAATGTCGTCGACCTGCCGGTGGTCGTCGGTCTGGTGCTCGTCACCGGCTTCTTCGTGGTGCTCGCCAACGCCGTGGCCGATGTGCTGTACGCGGTGGCCGATCGACGGGTGGTGCTGTCATGAGCTGGACCGAATCCACTGATCACGTCGACGGTGTTGATGCTGCGGTTGACCGTATTGATGGCATTGAGAACGTTGACAGGGTTGGCAATATTGACGGTGTTGACGGTATTGACGGGGTTGGGCCGCTGGTCGACGTGGCCGGTCTGTCCGTCGAGTTCGGTGACGTACGCGCCGTCGACGGGCTGTCGTTCACGCTCGCCAAGGGCGCCGCTCTCGGCCTGGTCGGCGAATCCGGCTCCGGCAAGAGCACCGTCGCCTCCGCACTGCTGGGGCTGCACCGCGGTACGGGCGCCCGGGTCACCGGCACGGTCCGGGTCGCCGGAGTCGACGTGCAGGGGCCGGACGCCGTGGCGACGGGGGACGAGCTGCGACGGCTGCGAGGCGGGAAGGCCGCCATGGTGTTCCAGGACCCGCTGTCGTCGCTCGACCCGTACTACGCCGTCGGCGACCAGATCGCCGAGGTGTACCGGGTGCACACACGCGCGTCCCGGCGTGCCGCACGCGCGCGTGCCGTCGACGTGCTCGACCGGGTGGGCATTCCCGACGCGGCCCGACGCGCGCGCTCCCGCCCCCACGAGTTCAGCGGCGGCATGCGGCAACGCGCCCTCATCGCCATGGCCCTGGCCTGCGAACCCGACCTGCTCATCGCCGACGAACCCACCACCGCGCTCGACGTGACCGTCCAGGCGCAGATCCTCGACCTGCTGCACACCCTGCGGCGCGAGACCGGTATGGGACTGCTCCTGGTCACGCATGACGTCGGTGTCGCCGCCGAGAGCGTGGACGACGTCCTTGTCATGCGTGGGGGCCGCGCGGTGGAAAGAGGGCCCGTCGCCGAGGTGCTGGGCGCGCCGAGGGATCCGTACACGCGCGCGTTGTTGCAGGCCGTCCCGCGCGTGGACGGTCCGTCGGCGGGAACCCCGGCCGATGCCCTGGAGGACGCTTCGGGGACCGGCCGGGGTGCCGTCGACGGCGGGATCGCCCTTGAGGTACGGGACCTGCGCCGCGTCTTCGGGCGGGGCCGGCGGGCCTTCGCCGCCGTCGACGGGGTGTCCCTCTCCGTGCGCCGTGGCGAGACCCTCGGTGTCGTCGGCGAGAGCGGCAGCGGCAAGACGACGCTGGGCCGCATGCTCGTGGGGCTCCTGGAGCCGACGTCCGGGGAGATCCGGCACGTGGACGCAGACGCGCATGTGAACGGGGACGCGCATACGGTGCGGCCGTCCGTGCAGATGGTGTTCCAGGACCCCGTCTCCTCGCTCAACCCGCGCCGCGCCATCGGAGAATCCGTGGCCGACCCTCTCCGCGCGCGGGGCGAGCGCGACGAAAAACGCATCCACGCGCGCGTGCGTGATCTGTTGGAGCGCGTCGGGCTCGATCCCGGCCACTACGACCGCTATCCGCACGAGTTCAGCGGCGGACAGCGCCAGCGCGTCGGCATCGCGCGGGCGCTCGCGGCCGAGCCGCGGATCATCGTCTGCGACGAACCCGTCTCCGCGCTCGACGTCACGACCCAGGCGCAGGTGACCGCGCTCCTCGCCGCACTCCAGCGAGAACTGGGGCTCGCCCTGGTGTTCATCGCCCACGACCTCGCCGTGGTCCGTCAGGTCAGCCACAGGGTGGCCGTCATGCGCGCGGGCCGGATCGTCGAGTACGGGCCCGTGGACGAGGTGTACGGCGCGCCCAGGGACCCGTACACGCGGCAGCTTCTCGCGGCCGTTCCCGTGCTCGACCCGGAGGTCGCCGCGCGGCGCCGCGCGGCCCGCCAGGAGTTGGCCGCCGCATAACTCTGTGTGACGCGCGCGCTCCTTAGCGCGACGGAACGCCACCCGCTCGGGAAAGTTACGTCCGTTCACCCCTTTTGGTGGCGCGATGGACAACCGTCCGTCGCGCCACCGGCATGTCCGCATACGTTCGTCCCGCTGCGAGCCGCCGGTCCAACGGCGGCTCCCCAAAAGGGAGATCGGGGGTGTACTCGTGCGCATCGGACTGCTAACAGAGGGTGGCTATCCGTATGTGAGCGGTGAGGCCAGGCTCTGGTGCGACCGGCTCGTGCGCGGGCTCGGGCAGCACGAATTCGACCTCTACGCGCTCAGCCGCAGCGAGCGCCAGGAGGACGAAGGGTGGGTCACCTTGCCGCCCCAGGTCAGCCGGGTGCGGACCGCGCCGCTGTGGTCCCCGCCCGACGAAGGACCCGGCATCGGACGGCGCGCGCGCCGGCGCTTCGCGGAGCACTACGGCGAGCTGGTGCGCGCGGTGTGCGCCGGTGAAGCGGGGAGCGCGGGGGAGGCGGGGGGCGCGAGCGCCCCTGGACGCGCCCTCCCGGGTGCCGGAACGGACCTGGACGGACTCGGCGAGCACCGTGCCGCACTTCAGGCGGACCGTTTCGCCAACGCCCTCCACGGACTCGCCGAACTCGCCCGCGACACCGGCGGACTCGCCGGAGCCCTGCGCTCCGAAACCGCCGTACGCGCCCTCGAACACGCCTGCCGCGCGCCCGGCGCACTGCGCGCCGCGCACCCCGCGCGCGTGCCCGACCTGCTCGTCGCCGCCGCCCACATCGAACGCGCCCTGCGCCCCCTCTCCCTCGACTGGTACGGGCCCGACGGCCTCGGCGCCGTCGACCTGTGCCACGCCACGTCGGGCGGCCCGGCCGCACTGACCGGACTGCTCGCCCACCACTTCGACGGCGTCCCGTTCCTCGTCACCGAGTACGGCGTGCACCTGCGCGCGCACTACCTCGCCTCCGGCGACATCGCGGCGAGTGCGCCCGCGCGCGCCCTCGTCGCGGGATTCCACGGCAGGCTCGCCGCGGAGGTCTACCGGCGGGCCACCCTCATCACGCCCGGCAACCTCCACGCGCGACGCTGGCAGGAACGGTGCGGCGCCGACCGCGCCAAACTGCGCACCGTCCACCCCGGCATGGAGGCGTCCCGGTTCGCCGATGTCGGTGAGAACCCCGGCTGCTCGGACCCCGACACGCTCGTCTGGGTCGGCCGGATCGAGCCCGCCAAGGACCTCGTCTCGCTGCTGCACGCCTTCGCCGAGGTCCGCCGCCAGGAGCCCAAGGCCCGGCTGCGGATCGTCGGCGCGCCCGCCGAAGGGCCCGACGCCGCCGCCTATCTCGCCCACTGCAAGGGGCTGGCCTCGCAGCTCTTCCCGGACGAGGCCGAGGGCGCGCACGCGATCGGTGAGAACCCCGTCTCGTTCGACGAGATCGGCGGCCCCGAGACCCCCGACCTCCCGGACGCGTACGCGTCGGCCGGCGTGGTCGTCCTGTCCAGCGTGGTCGAGGGCTTCCCGATCAGCCTGGTCGAGGCCATGTTCTGCGGGCGCGCCACCGTCTCGACCGATGTCGGCGCCGTGGTCGAGGTCATCGGCGGCACCGGGCTCGTCGTACCGCCGCGCAATCCGCGCGCGCTCGCGGAGGCGTGCGTGGCGCTGCTGCGCGACCCCGAACGGCGCGAGCGCCTCGGCGCAGCCGCCCGCGCGCGGGCGCTCGAACTGTTCACCGTCGAGCAGAACACCACGGCATTTCACGGCATTTACCTGGAGATCGTGTCGCACTGCCCCGTGCGCCGGTACGCGCTGGACGAGACCGGGGAGCCGCTGCCCTTCGCGTTCCCGGCGGAGGCGTATGTGCCCGGGAGCTGGACTCCGCCGGTCCTGGACGACAGGTTCGGGCCGCTGCCCCGGTGGGCGACGGAGGGACCGCTGACGGTCCCGGCCGCATCCGAGGTGCCGGGGATGCCAGATGTGCTGGCGCTTTCGGTGACTTCGGGGCTCGCGGGCTCTCCGGGGCTTGCGGAGCGGGAGGCCGTGCGATGACCGCCCACGGGACGCGCCAGGAAGGCCACCGCCGAGGCGCCGTCGACCCGGTCAAGGCGCTCATGCACCGCCACCGCGACCTGTGCGAACGGGCCGTCGACCCGCTGGAGATCGCCGCCGGCCTCGAAGCGCACGGCGTCACCGACCGGACCGCCACCCGCTTCCGGCACCGGGACGTGTTCTCGCTCGCCGAGGAGATCTACGCGCGCGTGCCTCGCGGTAGCGGCAATTCCGGCACCGTCGGACCCTCGGCGGCGGGCCAGGCCGCAGGTCGGCCTCCACGGACCGGCGAGCCTCTGCCGACCGATGACGGCGATCCCCTGGGAACCGGCGCTCTCGGGGGGCGCACGGTGCGGAACGCGCCGGTCGCACGCGCCGGTCGCGCCGCACTCGCCCTCGTACCAGGAGCCGTCTGCGCCCTCGTCCTGGCCGGCCTCCGTACCGTCGACGGCCGCTGGCACCTCGCCCTCCTGGTCCTCGGCACCCTCACCGTCGCCACCACACTGCGCATCGTCCTGCGATACGGGCCATTGCGCGTGCCCCACGCGCGCGTACCGGGCGCCACGGCCGCATGGACGGCGTGCCTCCTCCTCTACGCAGCCGCCGGTGACGGCCTGCTCCGGGCGGCGGTCGGCGGCGGCCCCGACGCCTCCTGGCCGCTCGCGACCGCCCCCCTCCTCGGGCTGACGCTCGCCGTCGCCCCGGGGGTCTGGTGCGCGTGGCTCTTCGCGCACCGGGCCGCGCGCCGGCTCACGACGAGCCACGGCCTGGACGACTTCGCCGCCTCCGTACGCCCCCTCCTGCTCGGTGTCCTCACCCTGTTCCTGGGCGCCCTGTCCCTCCTCCTGTGGTCGTCCGCGACCGTGCTCGACCAGCCGTCGGGCTTCGCCGGGCCCCTGGCCCTGGGCGTCCTCCTGCTCCTCGCCCGGCTCCTGACCGTGCGCGGCTTCTCGCACGCCCCGGCCGTCGTCCTCGGCGCGGCAGGGGCCGGCGAACTGTTCTGTCTCGCCACGGTGTTCGCCGGACGGCTGCCCGGCTGCGGCTTCCTCTCGGTGCCCGTCGACACCGCCGTGGACCGATGGGGCCCCGGAGCCGTCCCCGCCGTGATCTGCGGCACGGCGGCCCTGATCCTCCTGATCCACGCGACCCGCACCCTCACGCGGGCCTCCGCCCACGCGACGGCCGGGGGCGCCCCATGACGCCGCCCGCCGACCCGGCCGACCCTCTTCCACCCGGCCCGGCCCACGGCCCGTACGACCCGCCCCACGGCCCGTACGACCCGTAGCTCCCGTGCCACCGGGGCCCCACACCGCCCCCGCACCCCGACTCCACCCCCCACTCCCTCCCGCGGGGCCGACACCGCGGGCCATCCCGACGTACGGCAACACCCCGAAGGAGAAAGCGAGATGACCACCCTCCCCTCCGGAGACCGCGCACCCGGAGCCGCCCGATGAGAGTGTTGCTGATCGGAGCCAACGGGTACCTCGGCCGCTTCGTCGCCGACCGGCTCCTCGCCGACCCGGCGGTTCAGCTCACCGCACTGGGCCGCGGCGACGACGCCGACGTCCGCTTCGACCTCGCCAGCGGCAGCCCCGGCGCGCTCACCCGCTTCCTGGACGCCGTGCACCCCGGGGTCGTCATCAACTGCGCGGGCGCCACCCGCGGCGGCGCCCGCGAACTCACCCGGCACAACACCGTCGCCGTCGCCACCGTCTGCGAGGCCCTGCGCCGCAGCGGCTGCGGCGCACGGCTCGTCCAGATCGGCTGCGGCGCCGAGTACGGGCCCAGCCAGCCGGGCTCGTCCACCGCCGAGGACGCCGTGCCACGCCCCGGCGGGCCGTACGGCGTCAGCAAGCTGGCCGCCACCGAACTCGTCCTCGGCTCCGGCCTCGACGCCGTCGTCCTGCGCGTCTTCTCGCCCGCCGGCCCCGGCACCCCGGCGGGATCCCCGCTGGGCCGCCTCGCCGAGGCCATGCGCCGCGCCATGCAGTCCGGCGACGGCGAACTCAAGCTCGGCGGACTCGGCGTCCAGCGCGACTTCGTGGACGTACGCGACGTCGCGCGCGCCGTGCACGCGGCCTCGCTGTCCGCCGCCCAGGGCATCGTCAACATCGGGTCGGGCCGCGCCGTACGGCTGCGCGACGCCGCCGCCGTCCTCGCGCGCGTGGCCGGCTACGGCGGCGCCCTGCACGAACTCGACGCACCGCCCGGCCCGCTGCGCACCGCCATCGGGCACCCCCGCTCCGAGGGCGAACACGGCATCCCCGCCGCCTACCCCTACCCCGACGGCTGCGGCAGCTGGCAGCAGGCCGACGTCCGCACCGCACGCGACCGGCTCGGCTGGCGGCCCCGGATCAACCTTGAGGAATCCCTCGCCGACATCTGGATGGAGGCGGCATGCCGTATCTGAGCGACACCCTCACCGGCACCCCCGTGACCGGGACAGGTCTCGGTTTCGGTGTCCCCGGCTACGCCCACCCTCTCGTCGCCCCCGTCGAATGGGCGGAACTCACCCGCCCCACCACCCCCTTGCACTGGGTCGTCCTCAATGTCGCCCGTGGTCCCGGCACCCGCCCCGACCCGCACTGCCTGGAAGCCGCTGGCCGGCTCACCAACGCGCGCGTACGCGTCCTCGGCCATCTCGACGTGGCCTACGGCGCCCGCACCTTCGGTGAGCTGATCTCCGACGCCCACCGCTACCTCGACTGGTACAAGGTCGACGGCTTCCTCCTCCACCGCTGCCCCACCGAACGCGGCGCGCTGCCCGAGGTACGGCGCACCCTCACCACCCTGCGCTCCCTCCTCGACACCCCCCACCTCGTCCTGGACCACGGCACGCACCCCCACCCGGGCTACGCCGAGGCCGCCGACCAGCTCGTCACCTTCTCCGGGCCCTGGAGCGACTACCGCTGGTCACAGGTCGCCGAGTGGACCGCCGACTACCCGCCCGAGCGCTTCTGCCACTTCGTGCACGGCGTGCCGCTCGGGCATCTCGACGAGGCCCTGCGCCTCGCCCGCTGGCAGGGCGCGGCGACGATCTACTTCACCGACCGCACGGACCGCGGCGGCACCGTCGACCCCTGGCAGACCCTGCCCGGCTACTGGGACGAGATCGTCTCGCGGATCGGAACAGGTGTCTCGGAATGAAGAAGGGCGTGGCAGTGTTACGGGGAGAACAACCTTCCGACATACCGACCGACGGAGCCCCCGTGTCGCTGCCACCCCTGGTCGAGCCCGCTGATCAGCTCACCGTAGACGAGGTCCGCAGGTACTCCCGCCATCTGATCATCCCCGACGTCGGGATGGATGGGCAGAAGCGGCTGAAGAACGCCAAGGTGCTCTGTGTGGGCGCCGGCGGCCTCGGCTCGCCGGCCCTGATGTACCTGGCCGCGGCAGGCGTCGGCACGCTCGGCATCGTGGAGTTCGACGAGGTCGACGAGTCCAACCTCCAGCGGCAGATCATCCACAGCCAGGCGGACATCGGCCGCTCCAAGGCGGCGTCCGCCCGGGACAGCGTGGTCGGCATCAACCCGTACGTGAACGTGATCCTCCACGAAGAGCGGCTCGAAGCCGAGAACGTGATGGACATCTTCAGCCAGTACGACCTGATCGTCGACGGCACCGACAACTTCGCGACGCGTTACCTCGTCAATGACGCATGTGTCCTCCTCAACAAGCCGTATGTCTGGGGTTCGATCTACCGTTTCGACGGCCAGGCGTCCGTCTTCTGGAGCGAGCACGGCCCCTGCTACCGCTGCCTGTACCCGGAGCCCCCGCCCCCCGGCATGGTCCCGTCCTGCGCCGAGGGCGGCGTCCTCGGCGTGCTGTGCGCGTCCATCGGCTCCATCCAGGTCACGGAGGCCATCAAGGTCCTCACCGGCATCGGTGAGCCCCTTGTCGGCCGCCTGATGATCTACGACGCCCTGGAGATGCAGTACCGCCAGGTCAAGGTCCGCAAGGACCCCGACTGCGCGGTGTGCGGCGACAACCCCACGGTCACCGAACTCATCGACTACGAGGCGTTCTGCGGCGTCGTCTCCGAGGAGGCCCAGGAGGCCGCCGCGGGTTCGACGATCACTCCCAAGCAGCTCAAGGAGTGGATCGACGACGGCGAGAACATCGAGATCATCGATGTCCGCGAGCCGAACGAGTACGAGATCGTGTCGATCCCGGGCGCCAAGCTGATCCCCAAGAACGAGTTCCTCATGGGTACCGCCCTGGAGACCCTCCCGCAGGACAAGAAGATCGTCCTGCACTGCAAGACGGGTGTCCGCAGTGCGGAGGTCCTCGCCGTGCTCAAGTCCGCGGGTTTCGCGGACGCGGTGCACGTCGGCGGCGGCGTGATCGGCTGGGTCAACCAGATCGAGCCCGACAAGCCGGTGTACTGAGCGAGCCCCGAAGGCCGGCGCGACACCCGGCCGCGGCTTCGAGACGGGTCTCCCGCGCCTCCCGGCGCGGGGGGCCCGTTTCGCTTGGGTTCAGGAGCAGACCTTGCCGTCCTGTGGCACCTTGCCGTCGATCAGATACGCGTTCACCGTGCTGTCCACACAGGCGCTTCCGCTGCCGTACGCCCCGTGCCCCTCTCCCTTCCAGGTCAGCTCCACGCCGACGCCCTTGCCCAGCTCGTCCGCCATCCTGCGGGCGCCCTCGTACGGTGTGGCCGGGTCGCCGGTGTTGCCGACGACCAGGATCGGCGCGGCGCCCGGAGCGCTGACCTCCGCCGTCTCGCGCAGACCCGGCACCGGCCAGTCGTGGCACCAGCCGGCCGTGTCCCAGCTGAGGAACTCCCCGAACACGGGCGATATCTTCCGGAACTCGGCCAGCCCCCGCTTCGCCTCTTCGGGTGTCGGCCGCCCCTTGGCGTCGCGGCACGATATGGCTCGCTGGGCGTGGCTCTGGGTGCTGTAGTGGCCGGACGCGTCGCGCTCGTTGTAGGCGTCCGCCAGGGTCAGCAGCTCTGTGCCGTCGCCTGCTTCGGCGGACTTCAGCGCGTCGGTGAGCAGGGGCCAGGTGCCCTGGTCGTAGAGCGTGAACAGGATGCCGGTGAGGGCCAGTGTCTGGTTCAGTTCGCGGTCGCCGGACGTCGGCAGGGGTTTGGCGTCGATGCGCTTCAGCAGGTCCGCCGTCTTGCGGGTGCCCTCCTCGGGTGTCCGGCCGGTCGACTTGAAGTAGTTGTCCAGGGCTCGCTGGAAGCCCCGGGCCTGGTTCTTGGACTGGTCCACGCTGTCGGCCGTGGGGTCCACGACGGCGTCGAGCACGAGTCGTCCGACGCGCTGCGGGAACAGGTGCGCGTAGGTACCGCCGAGTTCGGTGCCGTACGAGATGCCGAGGTAGTACAGCTTGTCGTCGCCCAGGACATGGCGCAGGAGGTCCATGTCGCGCGCGGCCTCGTTGGTCGACACATGCGACAGCAGGTTCTTCGCCTGACGCTCGCAGCCCGCGCCGAAGGCCGCCGCGTCCTTGAAGTACGCCGCCTCCTCGGCCGCCGTGTCGGGGGTGAGGTCGACGGACTCCGCGGCCCGTGTCTCCTTGTCGCTGCGGCAGCGCACACCCTCGCTGGACGCGACGCCGCGCGGGTCGAAGCTGACCAGGTCGTAGTGCTCGCGGAGCTTGTCGTACTCGGAGGCGAGGGCCGGGAGCGTGGAGACTCCCGAGCCGCCGGGGCCGCCGAAGTTGAAGAGGAGGGAGCCTATGCGGGAGTCGTTTCCGTTCTTCCCGCCGTTCTTGGCCTCCTGGCGGATCAGGGCTATGCCGATGGTCTCGCCGTCCGGCTTCGCGTAGTCCAGCGGCACCTTGAGCGTCGCGCACTGCCAGGAGCCGCCCGGCGCCGGATCGTCCCGCGTGGCCTCGCAGCTGCCCCAGTTGAGTCGCTGCTCGGTGAGGGCCGCGGGCAGTGACGCCGTGTCGGCCACGCCGGAGGCGTCCGATTCCTTGGACGGCGACAGGTCCGGCCGCTGCGGTGCCGAGCGGTCGCCCGATTCCGACGGCTTGGCGTCCCCGTCCCCTGAGCCGCCCCCGCACCCCGCGATCAGCAGCGCCGCGGCCAACAGGGCCGCCGACCGTACATAACGCGCCATGGCGTTTCCCCCCTTTGCGATCTGTCCCGGCCATAGTAGGCAGGCAGGGCGGACCGCCGGACGGGCCTGTGGATAACCCTTGGCATGTCCCGAACCATCCGATTGTTCCGGCTTCCGAGGATGGGTGCCGGGTGCCGGGTGCGGGTGTGCGTGGGGGCGGGCGCCGGGCCGGCCGTCAGGTGCAGACCGTGCCCGCCGACGGCACCTTCCCGTCCAGCAGATAGCTGTTCACCGTGTCCTGCACACACTTGTTCTTGCTGTCGTACGCCCCGTGCCCCTGCCCCTCGTACGTCAGCTCGACCCCGACGCCGTCGCCCAGCGCGTCCACCATCTTGCGAGCGCCCTCGTACGGTGTGGCTGGGTCGCCGGTGTTGCCGACGACCAGGATCGGCGGGGCCCCGGGCGCGCTCACGTCCGGGTGGTCCGCGGCACCCGGCACCGCCCAGTCCGTGCAGCTGAGCATGCCCCAGGCGAGATAGTCCCCGAACAACGGTGACGCGGCCCGGAACTCCGGCAGCTTCGCCTCGACGTCCTGCGGGGTGTACCGCGGCTTCTGGTCGGCGCAGTTGATGGAGACGTTCGCCGCCTGGATGTTGCTGTAGTGCCCGCTCTCGTTGCGGCCGTTCATCGAATCGGACAGCATCATCAGGATCTTGCCGTCGCCGTCGTACGCCTGTTGCAGGCCTTCGGTGAGGTACTCCCAGAAGTCCTTCGAGTACAGGGACTGCGCGATGCCGTTGGTGGCGGCCGTCTGCGTCAGCTCCCGGGGGAAGATGCCCGGCAGCGGCTTCTTGTCCAGATCCTTGAGAAGTTTCGCGATCCGGTCCTTGACGTCCTGTTCCGACGTGCCGACGGGGCACTCCTCGATCTGCGACGTGCAGTCCTTGGCGTAGTTGTCGAGGGCGAGCTGGAACCCCTTGGCCTGGCCCAGGGAACTCTGCTCCGGGTCCTGGGTCGGGTCGACCACTCCGTCGAACAAGGCACGGCCCACGTTCTGCGGGAACAGGTGCGCGTAGACACCGCCCAGTTCGGTGCCGTACGAGACGCCGAAGTAGTACAGCTTCGCGTCGCCGAGCACCTGGCGCATCAGGTCCATGTCACGGGCCGCGTCGGTCGTCGCGACATGCGGGATGACCTTGCCGGAGTTCTTGTCGCACGCCGAGTTGAACGCCTTGGTGTTGTCGACGAGGGTCTGTTGCTCGGCGGCGTCGTCCGGGGTCGCGTCCTGCTGGAAGAAGTGGTCGAGCTGTTCGTCGTTCTCGCACTTCACGCCCGCGCTGCGGCCCACTCCGCGCGGGTCGAAGCTGACCAGGTCGTAGCGGGTGCGCAGGGCGGTGTAGTCCCCTGCGAAGGCAGGCAGAGTGATCACTCCCGAGCCGCCGGGGCCGCCGAAGTTGAAGATCAGGGAGCCGATACGCCGGTTCTGCGGGCCGCTGGTCACGGCGCGGATCAGCGCGATGTCGATCGTGTCGCCCTTGGGTTTGTTCCAGTCGAGAGGCGCCTTCATCGTGGCGCACTGCCACTCGGCGCCGCCGGGCAGCGGCGACGGCGCGGTGCCGCCGCCCTCGGCCTCGGACGGCGCGGGGCAGCCTTTCCAGCTCAGCTTCTGTGCCGAGAGATCCTCACTCTGCGGGTCGCTGCTGCTGCCGCACGCGGTGGCTGAGGTGGACAGCAGGACGGCGGTGGCGGCCAGGGCAGCGGCGCGCAGCGGGGTCGGCTTCGGCATGCCCCCATCCTGCGGTCGCCACGCTTGGGGCGCTCGGGACGGAGGCCGTGCGGGTGACCCGCGAAACCCGCGAAACGTGTGCCTACGCGCGCGTGCGTACAGGGTCGTGCTCCCGTGCGCGTGCGTAGAGGGTCGTGCCCCCCGCGCGCGTACGTACCGGGTCGTGCTCCCGCGCGTGTGGGTACTCGGATCACGTCCTCGCGCGCGAGGTCGGGCATGCGGCCGGGTGCCGTGCCGTCAGAGGGCGCCCTTGCGCGTGAGGTGGTTGAAGAACAGCCAGCCGGGCAGCACCGGCAGCCACAGCGTCAGCAGCCGGTACAGCAGTACGGCGGGGGCCGCGACCTCCTTCGGCAGCCCGATCGCGATCAGACCGACCGTCAGCGTCGCCTCGACGGCCCCCACGCCACCCGGGGTCGGCGCGGCCGAACCGAGCGCGTTGCCCGCGAGGAACACGACGGCGACGCTGGCGAGGCTCAGTGAGGTGGTCTCGTTGCCGAAGGCCCGCACCGACGCGTCGAGGCACATCACGAAACAGGCGGTGAGCAGCAGCATCCCGCCGATGCCGGTGAGCAGTTTCTGCGGGCGCTGCAACACGTCGAGCATGCGCGGTACGACACCCGCGAACAGTGACCTCACGCGCGTGACGACGAATTTGCGCAGGAACGGGATCGACGTCATCACCAGGACCAGGACCGCGACGGTCAGCAGGCCCGCGATGACCGTCCGGGACGGCGACAGGGACGGCGTCTTCTCGGTACCCGTCAGATAGCCGAACGCCAGCAGCAACAGGATGTGGCTGCCCAGGCCGAACAACTGCGAGGCGCCGACACTGGCCACCGCGAGGCCCGGCCGTACGCCCGCGCGTTGCAGGAAGCGTGTGTTGAGGGCCACACCGCCGACCGCTGCCGGGGCCACGATCTTCACGAAGGAGCCGGCGACCTGGGCCGCCACCGCGCGCAGGAACGGCACCCGCTCCGGCACGAAGCCGAGCAGGCTCATCGCGGCGGCGAAGTAGCTCAGCGCGGAGAACAGCACCGCCGCGGCGACCCAGCCCCACTGCGCCTCCTTGAACAGCGTCCCGAACTCGATGTGGGTCAGCTGCGTCAGCAGGAAGTACCCGCCGATCGCACCCGCGATGAAGCTGATCAGGGTGCGCGGCCTGATGCGTTCCAGACGGGCCGGTTCGACGGGCGCCTGAGGGCGGATCCGCAGCACCTGATGGCGGATCTGGGTGAGCAGGTCCTCCTCGCGGGCGCCTTCCAGGGCGTCGTCCATGGCCCGCTTCTCGGCCTGCCTCTCGGCCTTCTCGGCCTGCTTCCCGGCGGCGCGCTCGACCTTCCCGGCCGTCTGCGGCTCCTCGGCGGCCGACTCCTCCAGGCGGTCCAGCTTGGCCTGACGGGACGCTTCGAGCACGGCGTCGCGCTCACGCTCCGACCGCTCACGCGCCAGCCTGCGCAGCGTCCCGCGCGTGGTGCGCGTCAGAGCGATCGGCTGGAGCAGCGGCAAACAGTCGGCGACGGCGTCCGGACCGAGAACGGCTACCGCGGACGCGACCGACCGCTCGGCGCCGACCCGCAGTCCGAGCGTCGTCAGCAACTGGGCGATGTCCATACGCAGCACCAGGTCGCCCGCCGCGATCTCACCGCCCCGCAGATCGGTGAGGATCACCGTGCCGGAACGATCCACCAGGATCGCGTCGCCGGCGAGCCTGCGGTGCGCGATCCGACGCGACTGGAGCGCCTGCACCTGCCGCCATGTGTCGTGCATCAGCCCGTCGGTGATCTCCTCGTCGGGCAGCGAGTCGAGGGAGCGTCCGCCGGTGTGCTCGTAGACGAGCATGACCGCGTCGGGGCCCAGTTCGGAGGTCGCGATCAGCTTGGGCGCGTTCGCCCCCGCCGCGATGGCCGCGTACGCGAGCAGCGCCTCCTGCTCCAGGGCCTGGCGCAGCGACTGCAGACTGCGGCGCTGGGTGATGCCGCGCAGCGTCAGGCGGCGCCATACGCGGTAGAAGAACCCCTGCGCCTGTTGTTCACGGTCGACGACCGTGATGTCCAGGGGTGGCCCGTCCTCCAGTGTGACGAAGTAGCGCCGGCCCCGGTCGCCGTTGTCCGTGCTGTCGGAAAGGGCCTCCTCGCGCGCGGCGCTCACGGGATGGAAGCCCACGTGCCGCAGCCCCGCGAGGAGTGTCTGTCCGGTGGGGCGCACATTCGGCGAGCCGACCGCGTAGAGCGTCCCGTACGCGACCGTCCAGCCGATCAGCACGGTCAGGATGATCGAGAACGGCGTCGTGTAGCCGGTGACCAGCATCGCGAACGCGTCGAGCAGCAGCACCACCCACAGCACCACACGCCAGCGGGGTCTGCGGGACATGCCCACGGCCGTCATGTACGCGATCACGGGCGCGAGATAGCCGTGCACCGGGTCGGTGAGAGCGTGGATGTCGCCGGGGGACGGCTGTGTGAGCGCGTCCTGGATGGAATCGGGCGCGCTCTTGGCGACCCACAGATCCGTGGCGAGGGTCACCCCGTGCGCGAGGACGGCCGCCAGGACGCCGTCGGCGATCCGCAGCCCGTCACGTTTGATGAGCCGCTCGATGGCAAAGGCGACCGGCACCAGGAGCACCGCGATGCTGGACGCCAGACCCGCGAACTTGATCAGCAGGTCCGGTGCCTGACCGGTGCCTTTGCTGATGTCCTGTTCGAGGCCCGTGGTCGTGCCGTGCGCGAAGGCGGCGATGGCGAGGAGTACGGCGATCGCCAGGGCACCGACCAGGAGCCGCATCAGATCGGACGGGCGGTGCACGCGCGCGGGGAGGAGCGGTTCGTCGCCCTCGACCTCGTCGGCATGTGGTTCCCCGTCGGGATCGTCGGCGCCGCCCGTGGGCCGGCCGCCGCCCGGTGAACCGGGATCGTCGGGATCGCCGGGCCCCTCCGGGTCGTGCACCACGTGATCCGGGACGGCCGGTGTCGCCACCGCCTCGGCGCCCATTCCCGCCGCGCCCCCCACGGCCGCGCGCGACGCGAGTGGGTCCGGTACGGCGGTACCCGCCGTACCGGTGTCCTCATGCTCTTCGTGCGCCTTCAGGGCGTGATCTCCGGTGTCAGGGCGCGACACAGAGCCGGATGTGCCCGCCTCTTCGGCGCGCACTCCCTGCTGCTCCGTCGCGTCTTCATGTTCACGTATCACCAGTCACCGCCCGCACGATGGTGGCATGCCCCACCGACACAGGAAGGCATCAGGGTGCGATGCGGGGGCGCACAGTGTCCCTCACCCGCCACGTCCAGGCACTCCCCACGCGCCGCCCGCCCGTATTCCGCACACGCGTCCGCGCGGCAATCACCCCGCCCGGCCCCCGGCCCGATCAGGGCCCCGGGGCGCTGTCGGTGGCGTGGGGCAGGATAGGGCGGATGAGCGAGGAGAGCCCGGCGGACGAACTGCCGGAGTACGCGGAGCGGGTCCTGGAGGTCGCCGAGCTGATCCCGCCGGGCCGCGTGATGACCTACGGCGACATCGCCGAATGGCTGGAGGAAGGCGGACCGCGCCAGGTCGGCCGCGTCATGGCCCTCTACGGCGGCGCGGTGCCCTGGTGGCGCGTGGTGCGCTACGACGGTGCGCTGCTGCCCGGCCACGAGCTGCGCGCACTGGACCACTACCGCGCGGAGGGCACACCTCTGCGCGACGCGACCCGCTCGTCTCAGGGGCATATGCCGCGCCTCGATATGAAACGGGCGCGCTGGGACGGGGAGGAACGAGCTGAACAGTGAGAACGGGCTGACCAGTGAGAACGGGCCGCGCGGTGAGAACGATCCGAGCAGCGAAGCGGTCGGACGCGCACCCGCCGGCTTCCGCCCTCCCGTCGCCGTACGAGGTACGGATGGCCCGAACGGGCGGGCGGGGGCACTTCGGGGCCGGTGCAGACGTTCGTGAGGTGAGGGGCGGGCGAGTCGCCCGAGGCGGGCGGGAACCGCTGGAAGCCGTACTTCCGCGACGTCCGCAGGCGTAGCGTCGACCGCACCCGTCCCCGTCACCCCGCAGCCACCGCCCCTTGCACACGGCTGCCCGTCAACCAGCACACCCACCAGGACCGGCGAACCACGTGAGCCTCTCTTCTTCCACCAGGCGCCTGTCGCACCCCCGGGTACGACAGGGGACCCCCGGCGCGTACCGGCTGGTGCGTACACCGCCGGCCCCGGTGGATCCCCCTCGTCTGGACGCAGCCCAGCGCGCGGTGGTTGACCACAGGGACGGTCCGCTCCTGGTCCTGGCGGGTCCCGGCACGGGCAAGACCACGACCCTCGTCGAAGCCGTCGCCGCGCGCGTGGAGCGCGGCGACGACCCCGAACGCATGCTGGTGCTCACGTTCAGCCGCAAGGCCGCCGTGGAGCTACGCGACCGCATGGCCCAGCGCATCGGCGCCGCCCGCGCCCCACAGGCCACCACCTTCCACTCGTACTGCTACGCCCTGGTACGCGCCCACCAGGACGCCGACCTCTTCGTGGAACCCCTGCGGCTGCTGTCGGGCCCCGAACAGGACGTCGCCGTACGGGAACTCCTCGCCGGACAGATCGACCTCGAACGGGACGGCCTGCGGCATGTGCGCTGGCCCGACGAACTGCGCGCGTGCCTGACGACCCGGGGCTTCGCGGACGAGGTGCGCGCCGTCCTGGCCCGCAGCCGGGAACTGGGCCTGGCGCCCGAGTCGCTGCGGGCCTTCGCCGCCCGCACCGGCCGGCCCGACTGGGGCGCGGCAGCCGCCTTCCTCGCGGACTATCTCGACGTCCTCGACCTGCAAGGCGTCCTCGACTACGCGGAACTGGTGCACCGCGCCGTCCTCCTCGCCCGCAGACCCGAGGTCGCCGGCGCCCTGGCCGCCCGGTACGACGCCGTGTTCGTCGACGAGTACCAGGACACGGACGCCGCGCAGGTACGCCTCCTCGACGCGGTCGCGGGCTGCGGACGCACCCTGGTCGCGTTCGGCGACCCCGATCAGTCGATCTACGCGTTCCGGGGCGCCGACGTGAACGGCATCCTCGACTTCCCCGACGCCTTCCCGCGCGCGGACGGCACCCCCGCGCGCGTGGAGGTGCTCCGTACGTCCCGCCGCTCGGGCGCCACCCTGCTCGCCGCCACCCGGCTCGTCACCCAGCGCATGCCGCTCACCCGCCTGCCCGCCGACCGGGCCCGCGCCCACCGCGAACTCGCCCCGGTACGGGACGGGGGACGCGTCGAGGTGTACACGTATCCGACGCCCGGCACCGAACTCGACAACATCGCCGACATCCTGCGCCGCGCCCACCTGGAGGACGGCGTCCCTTGGCGCGACATGGCCGTCCTCGTGCGCGCGGGCTCCCGCACCATCCCCTCGCTACGTCGCGCCCTGACCGCCGCGGGCGTGCCGCTCGACATCGACGGCGACGATCTGCCACTGCGCCACGAACCGGCCGTGATGCCGCTCCTGACCGCCCTCAGGGCAGTCGCGGAAGCGGCTTCCCGCGCGCAGGCTCACGTTCCGGTCGAGGAAGCCCCGGGCGCCGAAGCCCGGGACGAGGCCCAGGACGAGGCTCAGGAAGAGGCCCAGGACGAAACCCAGGACGAGTCCCGGGAGGCCGAAGACGAGACCCAGGACGCCGCCGAGGAAGCCCACGGCGAACCCCCGTCCCAGGACCAGGCCGACACGGAGACCTGGCAACTCGACACCGAGACCGCGCTCACCCTGCTCGCCTCACCGCTCGCGGGCATGGACGCCGCCGACCTGCGCCGCCTCGGACGCGCCCTGCGCGAGGAGGAACGCGCCGCGGGCAACGCCGTACCACCGCCGTCCGACGAACTCCTCGCGAGGGCGCTCGCCGAACCGGAACGCCTCGTCGCGCACGACCCGTCCTACGCGCGCGGGGCACAGCGCCTCGGCGCGCTCCTGCGCAAGGCACGTGAACGACTCGCCGGCGGCGGCACCGCGGAAGAGGCCCTGTGGGACCTGTGGGACGGAACCCCCTGGCCCCAGCGCCTGGAGCGTGCGGCCCGCAGAGGCGGCGCGGCAGGACGCAACGCCGACCGGGATCTCGACGCCGTGTGCGCGCTGTTCGCGACCGCGTCACGCGCGGAGGAACGCACGGGCGGCCGCGGCGCCCTCAACTTCCTGGCCGAGATCGACGCCGAGGACATCGCCGCCGACACCCTCACCCGCAGGGCGATACGTCCCGACGCGGTACGTCTGATGACCGCCCACCGGTCCAAGGGGCTGGAGTGGCAACTCGTCGTCGTCGCGGGCGTCCAGGAGGGACTGTGGCCCGATCTGCGCCGCCGCGGGTCCCTCCTGGAGGCCGACCGCATCGGACGTGACGGCCTGGCCGACCCCCTCACCCCTGGCGCTCTCCTCACCGAGGAACGCCGCCTGTTCTACGTGGCCGCCACGCGCGCGAGGGAGCGTCTGGTCGTCACCGCGGTGAAGGCTCCGGCCGACGACGGCGACCAGCCGTCCCGTTTCCTCACCGAACTCGGCGTCGAACCACGGGACATAACGGTCAGACCGCGCCGTCCCCTGTCGGTGTCCGCGCTCGTCGCGGAACTCCGCGCCACCACCGTCGACCCCCGGGCGTCCGACGCCCTCAGGGAGGCCGCCGCACACCGCCTGGCACGGCTCGCCGCCCTCGCCGACGGCGACGGACGGCCCCTGGTGCCGTCGGCGCACCCGTACCGCTGGTGGGGCATGGACGAGCCCACGGACAGCAAGGTGCCCCTGCGCGACCGCGACCAGCCCGTGGTGCTCTCCGGCAGCGCACTGGACCAGCTCGCCAACACCTGCGCCCTGCAATGGTTCCTGGGACGCGAGGTGAAGGCCGACGCGCCCGCCACCGCCGCCCAGGGCTTCGGCAACGTCGTCCATGTCCTCGCCGACGAGGTCGCCTCCGGACGCACCCCCGCCGATCTCGACGTCCTCATGGAACGCCTCGACTCCGTGTGGGACGCGCTCGCCTTCGACGCGCCCTGGAAGTCGGCACAGGAGAAACAGCACGCGCGCGTGGCGCTCGAACGCTTCCTCCAGTGGCATGTCATGGACCGTGCCGGACGCACGCCCGTCGCCAGCGAGCACGACTTCGACGTGACCCTCGAAGCGGGCTCCGTCGAGGTACGCATCCGCGGCTCCATGGACCGCGTCGAACGGGACGCCGAAGGCCGCGCCTATGTCGTCGACTTCAAGACCGGCAAACAGGCCCCCAGCGGCGACGAGGTCGCCCACCATCCGCAACTCGCCGTCTACCAGCTCGCCGTCCGCGAGGGCGCCGTGGACGACGCCTTCGACGGGGAACGGCCCGAGCCGGGCGGCGCCGAACTCGTCCAGCTGCGCCGCGGCGCCGCCCGGCGCGACGGCGGCGACGCCTTCCCCAAGGTGCAGGCCCAGGAACCGCTGACCGGTGAATGGGTCGGCGACCTGCTCGCGACCGCGGCGGGCAAGGTGCTCGACGAGCGGTTCTCACCGACTACGGGCCCGCAGTGCACGCACTGCGCGTTCCGGTCGTCGTGCAGTGCGCGGCCCGAGGGAGGCCACGTCGTGGAATGACCGCTGCCGCACCGCCCCGCAACGGGGTACCGCACCGTCCCGTACGGGGGTTCCGCGCCGCCCCGGCCCTCACTGTCAGTGGCCACCGTTAGCCTCTCCGATGTGGACGCCCGTATCACCGACCCCGAGCAGCTCAAGCAGCTCCTCGGCATCCCCTTCACCCCGGAGCAGACGGCCTGCATCACGGCACCGCCCGCCCCGCAGGTCATCGTGGCCGGAGCCGGGTCGGGCAAGACGACGGTGATGGCGGCCCGCGTGGTGTGGCTGGTCGGCACCGGACAGGTCGCCCCCGAACAGGTGCTCGGACTCACGTTCACCAACAAGGCCGCCGGCGAACTCGCCGAACGGGTCCGCAAGGCACTGGTCAGGGCAGGCGTCACCGACCCGGACGCCTTCGACCCGGACCATCCGCCGGGCGAACCGGTCATCTCCACCTACCACGCGTTCGCCGGACGCCTCCTGACCGACCACGGGCTGCGCATCGGCCTGGAGCCGACCGCCCGCCTCCTCGCCGACGCCACCCGCTTCCAACTGGCCGCACGCGTGCTGCGCGAGGCCCCCGGGCCCTACCCGGCGCTGACCCGCTCCTTCCCGGACCTCGTCGGCGACCTCCTCACCCTCGACGCCGAACTCGCCGAACACCTCGTGGACCCCGACGAGCTGCGCGCGTACGACCGTGAACTGCTGCACATCCTCGACGGCGTGAAACTCTCCAACGCGGACCTCCGCAAGGTCCCGGACGCCGCCGCCGCGCGCGGCGAGCTGACCGAACTGGTCGGCCGCTACCGCGCCGCCAAGCGCGCGAGGGACCTCATCGACTTCGGCGACCAGATCGCCCTGTCCGCGACGCTGGCCCGCACCCGCCGCGAGGTCGGCGGCATCCTGCGCGACGAATTCCGCGTCGTCCTCCTCGACGAGTACCAGGACACCTCCGTCGCCCAACGCGTCCTCCTGGCGGGCCTCTTCGGCGGCGGCACCGGGCACCCCGTGACCGCCGTCGGCGACCCCTGCCAGGCCATCTACGGCTGGCGCGGAGCCTCCGTCGCCAACCTCGACGACTTCCCCGACCACTTCGCCCACGCCGACGGCCACCCCGCCGCCCGCCACTCCCTCAGCGAGAACCGCCGCAGCGGCGGACGCCTCCTCGACCTCGCCAACACCCTCGCCGAGCCTCTGCGCGCCCGCCACGCGGGCGTGGAGGCCCTGCGGCCCGCCCCCGGCGCCGAGCGCGACGGCACCGTGCGCTGCGCCCTGCTGCGCACCCACGCCGAGGAGATCGACTGGATCGCCGGATCCATCGCCCACCTCGTGCGCACCGGCACCCCACCCGGTGAGATCGCCGTCCTGTGCCGCACGGCCACCGACTTCGCCCAGATCCAGGGCGCCCTCGTCGCGCGCGACGTCCCCGTCGAGGTCGTCGGCCTCTCCGGTCTGCTGCACCTGCCCGAGGTCGCCGACCTCGTCGCCGTCTGCGAAGTCCTCCAGGACCCCGGCGCCAACGCGCACCTGGTGCGACTCCTCACCGGCCCCCGCTGGCGCATCGGCCCCCGCGACCTCGCCCTCCTCGGCCGCCGCGCCCGGCTCCTCGTACGGCACGCGCGCGTAGGCGATGACGACGACGCCGACCGGCGCCTCGCCGCAGCCGTCGAAGGCGTCGACCCGGCCGAGGTCATCTCCCTCGCCGACGCCCTCGACACCTTCCTCGAACAACCCTTTGACGCACAGGCCGAGGACGACGGACTGCCGTTCTCGGCCGACGCCAGAGTCCGCTTCGCGCGCCTAGCCGCCGAACTGCGTGACCTGCGCCGCTCCCTGTCCGACCCGCTGATGGACGTCCTGCACCGCGTCCTCGCCGTCACCGGTCTGGAAGTCGAACTCTCCGCGTCCCCGCACGCGCTGGCCGCCCGCCGCCGCGAAACCCTGTCGAACTTCCTCGACACGGCGGCCTCCTTCGCCGCCACCGAGAACGAAACCAGCCTGCTCGCGTTCCTCGGCTTCCTGCGCACGGCCGCCCAGTACGAAAAGGGCCTCGACAACGCCCTGCCCGGCGGGGAGAACACCGTCAAAGTCCTCACCGCCCACAAGTCCAAGGGCCTCGAATGGGACGTCGTCGCCGTCCCCGGCCTGGTCACCGGCACCTTCCCCAGCACCCAGGGCCGCGAGAAGTGGACCGCACAGGGCAAAGTCCTCCCGCACGCCCTGCGCGGCGACACGGCGACCCTGCCCGACGTGACCGACTGGGACCCGCGCGGCCTGAAGGCGTTCCACGAGGACATGAAGCACCACCAGCACACGGAGGAGCTCCGCCTCGGCTACGTCACCTTCACCCGCCCCCGGTCCCTGCTCCTGGGCTCCGGCCACTGGTGGGGCCCCTCGCAGAAGAAGCGCCGCGGCCCCTCGGACTTCCTGCACGCGCTGTACGCGCACTGCGCCGCCGGACACGGCGAGATCCAGGCATGGGCCGACGAACCGGACGAGGAAGAGCAGAACCCGGCCCTGAGCCAGGCCACCGACCACGCCTGGCCCCTCCCACTGGACGACCAGGCACTCGCACGGCGCCGAGCGGCGGCGCAGACGGTCCTGACCCATCTGGCGCGGCTGACGGACGACGACGCGCTCCCGCCCGAGGACACGGTGTTCCCGCCCGAGGACCCCGTGTTCACGCCCGACGACGATCCGCCGCCACAGGACGACATCGCCGCGTACGACGGCTTCCCAGAAGCGGGGTCCGACGAGGACACGGACTGGGACTCGTGGACGTACGAACGCCCGGCGCGCCCGCACCCCGCCCACGCCTCCGCGCACCCCCCGCACGCCCCCGCGCACCCCCCGCACATCTCGGGACAGCCCCCGCACGCCTCCCGCGATGAACATGCGCGCGGGGCGCCCGACGACGCACCCACGTCCGGGAGGCCCGGCGACGCAACCGCGCGCGACAGGGCCGACCACCACCCCGCGCGCGTGCCCACGCAGCCCACCGCCCCGCACCCCCCGCGCGCGGGCACCCCCTCCCTCACACCCGAAGAGGCCCGCACCCTCGCCTCCTGGGACCGCGACCTCGACGCCCTCACCGGCGAACTGCTGCGCGCCCGCGAAGGCGTCACCGACGTCCCGCTGCCGCCGTCACTCACCGCATCGCAGGTGATGCACCTCGCCGCCGACCCCGACGACTTCGCCCGGGAACTCGCCCGCCCCATGCCCCGCCCCCCGCAGCCCGCCGCGCGCCAGGGCACCCGCTTCCACGCCTGGGTGGAATCCCGCTTCGAAGAACTCCGGCTGCCGATGCTCGAACCCGACGACCTCCCCGGCAGCGAGGCCGAGATCGCCGACGCACACGACCTGGAGACACTCAAGGACGCCTTCGAACGCACCCCGTACGCCCACCGCACCCCCCACCGCGTAGAGGTCCCCTTCCAGCTCACCCTCGCCGGCCGCGTCGTACGAGGCCGCATCGACGCCGTCTACAAAGACGGCGACGGCGACGACACCACATACGAGATCCTCGACTGGAAAACCAGCCACACGCGCGCGGCAGACGTGCTCCAGCTCGCCGTCTACCGACTGGCCTGGGCCGAGCAGCACGGCATCCCGCCGGAGTCGGTCAGGACGGCGTTCCTGTACGTACGCAGCGGCGAAACCGTGCGCCCCAAGGCGCTCCCCGACCGCGCCGAACTGGAGCGGATCCTGCTCGGCGACGCGACTGCGGACGGTCACCGGAGTGATGCGCGCGACACATCCCCCGAAGAACCGCCGGACGAGTACACCCCCGTGGGCCGATAGGCTCGTGACCATGAGCAAGCCCGTTGACAGTGCCGTCAGCGCCGTCCGCACGTACATCGAGAACCACCGCGCCGCCTTCCTCGCCGACCTCGGCGACTGGCTGCGCATCCCGTCCGTGTCGGCACAGCCGGAGCACGCGGCGGACGTGCGGCGCAGCGCCGACTGGCTCGCCGCATCACTCAAGGACACCGGCTTCCCGACCGTCGAGGTCTGGGACACCCCGGGCGCCCCCGCCGTCTTCGCCACATGGCCGTCCGACGACCCGCACGCCCCGACCGTCCTGGTCTACGGACACCACGACGTGCAGCCCGCCGCACACGAGGACGGCTGGCACAGCGACCCCTTCGAACCGGTCATCCGCGACAACAAGCTCTACGCGCGCGGGGCCGCCGACGACAAAGGGCAAGTGTTCTTCCACACCCTCGGCCTCCGCGCCCACCTCGCCGCCACCGGACGCAGCACCCCCGCGGTCCACCTCAAACTGCTCATCGAAGGCGAGGAGGAGTCCGGCTCACCGCACTTCCGCGCCCTCGTCGAGGCCCGCGCGGACCGACTGGCCACCGACGCCGTGATCGTCTCCGACACCGGCATGTGGTCGGCACAGACCCCCACCGTGTGCACCGGCATGCGCGGCGTAGCCGACTGCGAGATCGAGCTGTACGGACCCGACCAGGACATCCACTCCGGCTCCTTCGGCGGCGCCGTACCCAACCCGGCGACCGCCGCCGCCCGGCTCGTCGCTGCGCTCCACGACGACCACGCGCGCGTGGCCGTCCCCGGCTTCTACGACGGCATCGTCGAGCTGACCGACCGCGAACGGGAACTCTTCGCCGAACTGCCCTTCGACGAGGCCGAGTGGCTGCGCACGGCGAAATCCCACGCGGCGTACGGCGAGACCGGCCACACCACCCTGGAGCGCGTCTGGGCCCGCCCGACCGCCGAGGTCAACGGCATCGGCGGCGGCTACCAGGGCCCCGGCGGCAAGACGATCATCCCCTCGTCGGCCATGCTGAAGTTGTCGTTCCGACTCGTCGCGGGACAGGACCCCGACCGGATCGAGGACGCGGTACGCGCGTGGGTGGCCGATCAGCTCCCGGCGGGCATCCGCCACGAGATCACCTTCGGCGCCGCGACCCGCCCCTGCCTGACACCCCTGGACCACCCCGCCCTCCAGTCCGTCACCCGCGCGATGGGCCGCGCCTTCGGCCAGGACATCCGCTACACGCGCGAAGGCGGCTCGGGACCCGCCGCCGACCTCCAGGACGTCCTCGCGGCACCCGTACTGTTCCTCGGCATCTCGGTGCCGTCCGACGGCTGGCACGCACCCGACGAGAAGGTCGAACTCGACCTGCTCCTCAAAGGCGTCGAAACCACGGCCTACCTCTGGAGCGACCTCGCGGAGACCTGGAGCGACGGACGCACCGCGCGCGGGGAGCACGCCACCGGAACCAGGAACGTCAACGACAGCGGGCAGCCCCCGCCATGATCCCCGCACCAACCGCCCCCACCCGCACACCACCCACCCGGCGCCGACGAGTCCTGCCGAACGTCCTCCTGAACCGCCCGACGAAATATCCGTTCCACCGGGGGAGTTGGAAGCACCCGTGACCACCTGGACCGACCACTACGCCGACCGACCACTCTCACTGGCCGCACCGAGCGGCATCGACCGCGCCGCCCACCACCGCCTCGACGAGGCATGGCTGGCCGCCGCGTGGAGCCACCCGACCACCCGGGTCTTCGTCGTCTCCGGCGGCCAGGTACTGATCGACGAGACCCCCGACGGCACGACGGAACTCGTCACCACACCGTCCTTCGAAGCGCCCCTCACCGAAGCTCACCGCTACTTCCTCGGCACCGACGACGACGGCGTCAGCTATTTCGCGCTCCAGAAGGACTCCCTGCCCGGCCGCATCGACCAGTCCGCGCGCGCGGCAGGCCTCCGGGAAGCAGGGCTGCTCCTGTCCCCGCGCGACGCCGGCCTCATGGTCCACGCCGTCGCCCTGGAGAACTGGCAGCGGCTGCACCGCTTCTGCTCCCGCTGCGGCGAGCGCACCGTCATCGCCGCCGCAGGACACATCCGCCGCTGCCCGGCCTGCGGCGCCGAACACTACCCACGCACCGACCCCGCCGTGATCATGCTCGTCACGGACGACGAGGACCGCGCCCTCCTCGGCCGCCAGGTGCACTGGCCCGAAGGCCGCTTCTCCACCCTCGCCGGCTTCGTCGAGCCCGGCGAATCCATCGAACAGTCGGTACGCCGAGAGGTCCGCGAAGAGGCTGGAGTCACGATCGGCGAAGTCGAGTACGTCGCCAGCCAGCCCTGGCCGTTCCCGTCGAGCCTCATGCTCGGCTTCATGGCACGCGCCACCTCGTCCGAGATCACCGTCGACGGCGAAGAGATCTCCGAAGCACGCTGGTTCTCCCGAGAAGACCTGCGAGCCGCCTTCGACACAGGGGAGGTCCTGCCCCCCTACGGCATCTCCATCGCGGCCCGCCTCATCGAACTCTGGTACGGCAAGCCCCTGCCCAAGCCGGGAACCGCTCTCTGACGGTCCCCGGCCTGACGGCCCCGGCCCGGAGCAGGCACGCGCGCGAAAGCGCGGTCAGGCGCCGAGCTTCTGCTTGACCTGCGCCAACGAAGGATTCGTCAGCGTCGAACCGTCCGGGAAGAGCACGGTCGGCACCGTCTGATTACCGCCGTTCGCCTTCTCCACGAACGCCGCCGACTCCGGGTCCTGCTCGATGTTGATCTCTTCGTAACCGATGCCCTCACGGTCCATCTGACCCTTCAGCCGACGGCAGTAGCCACACCACGTCGTGCTGTACATCGTCACAGTGCCCGGCATGTCTCTCGGTCTCCTTCGTCCCTCGGAACGGGCCTCGGATACCTGCCCGCTCTCAGACGAACGTACGGGACCGGGCCGCCATTCCCGTACGCGGACGGGGTACCCGGCCCCCAGCACCCCCCCCGCGTGAGCCTTCAGACGCCGGTCCGGCACCGGCGTCAGCCCCTCAGCCATCGCACAGCCCCTCCCGCATTAGTACGACTGCATGCGTCCCCCTGTGGACAACCGACTCATGCGTCCCGGGCGACCTGGCAGCATGGCGGGGTGACATCAGCAACGCACTCCACCCTCTTCCCGCAGGGCTCCGGCCCCGGCCAGTTCCCGGCCCCGCCGCAGGGCGCCGACGCGGTGCTCGACGGGCTCGACCCGGAGCAGCGCGAGGTCGCGACCTCGCTGCGCGGACCGGTGTGCGTACTGGCCGGCGCCGGGACCGGCAAAACCCGCGCGATCACCCACCGCATCGCCTACGGCGTGCACGCCGGAGTTCTCCAGCCCAGCAGCGTCCTGGCCGTCACCTTCACCAACCGCGCCGCAGGCGAAATGCGGGGACGGCTGCGCCAGCTCGGCGTCTCCGGAGTGCAGGCCCGCACCTTCCACTCCGCCGCACTCCGCCAGCTCCAGTACTTCTGGCCCAAAGCCGTCGGCGGCAGCCTGCCCCGCATCGTCGACCGCAAGATCCAAATCGTCGCCGACGCCGCGGCAGCCTGCCGCATCCGCCTCGACCGCAACGAACTGCGCGATGTCACCGCCGAGATCGAATGGTCCAAAGTCACCCAGACCGTCCCCGCCGACTACCCTGCAGCCGCCCACAAATCGGGCCGCGACATCCCCCGCGCCCCCGCCGAGATCGCCCAGCTCTACCGCACCTACGAAGACCTGAAACGCGAACGCTCCGTCATCGACTTCGAAGACGTCCTCCTGCTGACCGTGGCCATCCTCCAGGACCGCCACGACATCTCCGAACAGGTCCGCAGCCAGTACCAGCACTTCGTCGTCGACGAATACCAGGACGTCAGCCCCCTACAGCAGCGCCTCCTCGAACTCTGGCTCGGCGAACGCGACAACCTCTGCGTCGTCGGCGACGCCAGCCAGACCATCTACTCCTTCACCGGAGCCACCCCCGACCACCTCCTGGACTTCCGCACCCGCCACCCCGGAGCCACCGTCGTCAAACTCATCCGCGACTACCGCTCCTCACCCCAGGTCGTCCACCTCGCCAACGGCCTCCTCGCCCAGGCCACCGGCCGCGCGGCCGATCACCGCCTCGAACTGATCTCCCAGCGCGAAGCCGGCCCCGAACCGAGCTACACCGGATACGCAGACGAACCCGCCGAAGCCGAAGGCGCCGCCCGCCGCATCCGCGACCTCATCGCCTCCGGCACCCCCGCAGGCGAGATCGCCGTCCTCTTCCGCACCAACAGCCAGTCCGCGACCTACGAACAAGCACTCGCCGACGCCGGCGTCCCCTACCAGCTGCGCGGAGCCGAACGCTTCTTCGAACGCGGCGAAGTGCGCGAAGCAGGTGCCGCCCTGCGCGGCGCCGCCCGCTTCGGCGCCAACGACGCCCTCCTCGATGACGCCGTCGACCTGCCGTCCCAGGTCCGGGCCGTCCTTTCCACCAAGGGCTGGAGCAGCCGACCCCCCGCCGGATCCGGCGCCGTCCGCGAACGCTGGGAATCCCTCGCCGCCCTCGTCCGCCTCGCCGAGGACTTCGCCCGCGCCCGGCCGGAATCCACCCTCACCGACCTCGTCGCCGAACTCGACGAACGAGCCGCTGCCCAGCACGCCCCCACCGTCGACGGCGTCACCCTCGCCTCGCTCCACGCCGCGAAAGGCCTGGAATGGGACGCCGTCTACCTCGTCGGCGTCGCCGAAGGCATGATGCCGATCACCTACGCCAGAACCGACGAACAGATCGAGGAAGAACGCCGCCTCCTCTACGTCGGAGTCACCCGCGCCCGTCAGCACCTCTCCGTCTCCTGGGCCCTGTCCCGCTCCCCGGGAGGCCGCCCCAACCGCCGGCCGAGCCGCTTCCTCGACGGACTGCGCCCCGGCTCCACCGGCGCCCCCGCACGCGCCGGCCAGGCAGGCACCGGCGGCATCGAACGGGGCACCGGCCGCCCCGACACACCGACCGCCCGCCGCACGGCGCGCACGCCCGCGCGCTGCCGCGTATGCGGACGCACCCTGACCGAAGCCGGCGAGATGAAGCTCATGCGGTGCGAGGACTGCCCGTCCGACATGGACGAAGGCATCTACGAACGCCTCCGCGACTGGCGCCGGATCCAAGCGGCCGAACTCGGCCAACCCGCCTACTGCGTCTTCACCGACAAGACCCTCATCGCGATCGCCGAGACCGCACCCGACGACATCGGCGAGCTGGCGCGGATCCCCGGGGTCGGCGCGCGCAAGGTCGGCCGGTTCGGAGCCGCCGTTCTCACCATCTGCGCAGGTGGCGACCCTGGAGGAGCCGACGAGGAGGACTGATGCAAACTCGTCGAAAAAATAGTTTGCGCATGCCCCAGTAGTCCCCATAGGTTCTTAAGCACGGAAACAGCGGCTTCTCCGAAGCCCTGGTTCCGTGCTGTACTTGAAAGCCGTCGGACTGGCTCCCCAGTCCCCGAGACGCCGAGAGGAGGCGATTCCAGTGATCAGCATCAAGACGAAGTTCTTCAGCACCGCGAAAATGACCGATCGCTCGGTCGTCGCCTCGTGCCTGCTCGGCTTCTCGAACCAGGGCACCGGTGTGTCCGGCGTCGCCGCCGGCCGGCCCGTGTCCGACCTGGCCCTCGCGGGTCTGCCGATTCGTGAGCGCAATGAGCGACCGACCCAGGCACCGGAAGCAGTAGCAGCAGCCAAGGCACAGGCCTATGGCTTTGCGGCTACCGGTGCCGGAGCCAGCAGCAAGCAGACGCAGCACCACTCGATGTGGGCCTTCCGTGGGCTCGAACCCTGGAGTGATCCAGCCTGATTCTCGATCAGGCCGGCGCCTTCAGGGCCGCGGAACCCCACCCGGGATCCGCGGCCCTTTTGTTTTCCCCGAACACGGGAGGACGAAGTGAAGGGGCCTCGGGAACAGGCACCACCCGGTACCAGCCTCTCCAGTCACCACTGGAGAGACCGCCACCGGCCAACCGGCCGGAACGACCAGACGAGGAAGACACCCCGTGCAACTCGAAGCGCACGCCCCGTCAGTACCGCCCTCGGACACGATCTCCCCGCCCGGCCTCACGGAGGACTCCACCTTGACCCCGCTCACCGCGCTCACCGCGCTCGACGACGCCATCGAGAACCTCGGCGTGCCCGTCCCCTGCCGTTCCAACGACCCGGAGGTCTTCTTCGCCGAGTCGCCGGCCGATGTCGAGTACGCCAAGTCCCTCTGCCGTACCTGCCCGCTGGTCGAGGCCTGCCTCGCCGGTGCCAAGGAGCGGCGTGAGCCGTGGGGCGTCTGGGGCGGCGAACTCTTCGTCCAGGGCGTAGTCGTCGCCCGGAAGCGGCCCCGTGGCCGCCCGCGCAAGAACCCGGTCGTCGCATGAAACTCGCCGGAACGATCGATCGCCCCCTCACGCACGACCCCAAGAAGCAGGTCCCGATGACATCCACCACCGAGCCCGCGGGCTCCGCGATCCCAGACTTCACCACCACCGGCGCGATCGACTCGCGTCAGAACAGGACCCGAGAGATGCAACTCATCCCAGAAGCCCTGGCCCGTGCGCATATGCACGAGCGGCTGCGGGAGGCCGAGGCCGAGCGCCCGGCCGCCCGCCTTGCCGCGGCCCGGAGGGCGCGGCGCCGCGCGGAGCGCGCGTCGATGCGCGCCCGCCGTGCGCTGGCCATGGCGGTCATGCACTAGGCAACTGCGACGGGCCGCGACAGGGCGGCCCACCAAAGCCTGTGAAAGAACGCCACACCAACGATCCATCCCTGTGGGGGCCGGTCCGAACGGACCGGCCCCCACAGGGCGTTGCATGCACAGATTCGCGCGTAGCGACTATATCGTCACAAGGTGGACCGGCAGAATCCTGACACTGCCCAGAGGCCGGACGCCGAAGCGACGCTGTGCGCCCGCTGCGGCACCTCCGCCGAGGGCGCCCCGCCGACCTGGACCTGCTCCGTGGAGAACGGCGCACGCCGCTACTTCTGCGACGCCTGCGCCCGAGCCAACATCAGAGCGATCGAGGGACGACTCGACTCGACGTGGTGGTGACTCCGGGGGCCCCACCCCCCCACCCCCCCACCCCCTCCCCCCTCCCCCCTCCCCCTCTTCTTCTGTTCAGGTCTCCGTAGCCGTCTCCGGCACGAAGCCCGGTAGCCATTCCTCCAGTTCGTCGCGCATGCGTACCGTGGCGCCCAGTTGGCACAGGACGCCGATTGTGCTCAGCGTCACACGGTGGATCAGTAGGTACGCCGGCGGCAGGTTCAGTTGTTTGCCCAGTTGGTGCGCGGGGGAGCGGGGGTCGGCGATGCGTGCCGCCTGGCTGCGCATCCACCCGCGGGTGAACGTGAAGTCGTCGGCCCGGGTCGGTTCGATGATCGGCAGCAGGTAGTCCATGACCGCCTGCGGGTCCAGGTCTATCTCCGACTTGACGAACCCCTCCTCGCGCAGCAGGCCGTACACCGCGTCGGCGTCTCCGTCCAGGGTCATCCGCAGGGAGTCACCTATGGGCTGCGGGAGTCCGCCGGGGAGTCGGTCCACCGTGCCGAAGTCCAGTACTCCGAGTTTCCAGCCGGTCTTCTCGTCCGGCAGTAGGCGGAAGTTGCCCGGGTGGGGGTCGGCGTGCAGGAGGCCGGTGCGGGCCGGGCCCGAGAACAGGAACCGGGTCAGCAACTGGCCCGCGCGGTCCCGTTGCTCCTGGGTGCCGTCCGCGACGATCTCCGACAGCGGTATTCCGTCGATCCACTCCGTCACCAGGATCTGGTCGCACTGGTGCACCACCTCCGGGACCAGGACGTCCGGGTCGCCGGCGAATTCCTCCGCGTGTGTCTGCTGGGCTTCTGCCTCCAATGCGTAGTCGAGTTCCTCCGAGACCCGGTCGCGCAGTTCGGAGATGAGCGGCTTGATGTCCATGCCCGGGATCAGGGGGCCGAGAAGACGGGCGAATCTGCTGAGCTGGGTCAGGTCCGACAGCAGTGCCTCACCCGCACCGGGGTACTGCACCTTGACGGCGACCTCGCGTCCGTCGTGCCAGACCGCGCGGTGGACCTGCCCTATCGACGCCGCCGCTGCCGGCTTGTCGTCGAACTCCAGGAACAGTGCGCGCCAGTCCTCGCCCATCCGTTCCGCCAGGACGGTGTGCACCGTACGGGTCGGCATCGGCGGGGCCGCTTCCTGGAGCTTGGTCAGGGCGGCGCGATACGGACCCGCGACCTCCTCCGGCAACGCGGACTCGAAGACCGAGAGGGCCTGCCCGAACTTCATGGCGCCGCCCTTGAGTTCGCCGAGCACCTTGAACAGTTGCTCCGCGGTGCGCTGTTGCAGTTCGCGTCCGACGATCTCGGCCGACTTGCCGCCGATGCGCTTGCCCAGACCCCAGGTCGCGCGTCCGGCGAAGCCGAGCGGTAGCGCGGCCAGCTTGGCGGTCCGGGTGACCGCTTTGCGGGGAAGATCCGACATTCGCCCCTCCAATTCCCAGACAGCCGTGCCACGTATGGCGGTTACCCGGTCATTGTGTCGTGTGCTTCCGGATCGTCCGAGGTGCGTGTCCCCTTAGCTTTCCTTCTCGGCCTCGGTTTCCTCCGTGGTGGTGATGCCGGCTTCTGTCCGGGTGCGTTGGTCGCGGTCGTTCGCTCCGCAGGGGCAGCTGGGGTGCGGCCATACCGGGCGGGCGTGCCAGCCGAGGTGGGGCAGGGATGCTTCCCAGCGGGCTCCCGCGCTTGCCGGGGGCTCACCGTCGAGATGGGCCAGGGCGTGTCCCGCGGCGAGTCCGGCGACGGCGGTGGCAAGGGCGAGATCGCAGGCCGGGACCTGGCGGCGGGTTCCCGAGCGCCACTGCGCCATGAGCCGGGGCCATGTCGGGTCGTGTTCCGTCCGCCCCCGGGTGATGCAGTCCGCGCACGCGGTCGCCCCGGGCAGGACGAGTGGGCCGACGACTCCGGTGCCCTCGATGACGCCGGCGTAGAGATGGGGGGTGCCCGCCGCCATCAGGTCTTCGGTGGCGGTCGGGTCCGGGGCATAGGCGGCGAGGCCGTCGCGTGGGGCGATGACCACCAGGGAGAGGCCGGGCTCCTGTGACGGGCGGGTTCGGGGAGGGCGGTCGGGGGCTGCGCGGCGGGTGGCGCGGCGTGCCGCCTCCGTCCGGCGTTCCCCGACGGAATCCGGGGGGAGGCCGCCCGGGGCGAGGTCCCAGGGCTCGACGCATCCTCCGTCCAGGACGTCGACCTGGCCGACGCCCGCTCCCGCCAGCACCGAGGCGAGGAGCGCGCCGACCCGTCCGGCGCCCCGCACCTGGACCCGCGTCGTGCGCCGGGCCGCGAGGCGCTTCATGGCGCCGCCCGGTACCGGGTCGACGATCGTCAGTGCCGCGTGGTCGGGGCGCCGCCGGTCCATGGCTTCACCCCGACGGCGTAACGCGTCGGCCTGAGGGCCGCCGCCGGTCGCGTCGTCGAGCAGGCCGGCTCTGGTCAGCCGTGCGAGCAGGGCGTCCACGTGGCCGTCGGGCAGGCCCATGCGGTGGCCCTCTGCACGTAACAGATCCGGGCCGCGGGTGCCGTCGAGCAGGGTCAGGAAGCTGCCCGTGGCGGTGTCGACCGGGCCGAGTACCACCGCGTGGGCGGGGGCCACACCGAATTGGACGGTGTTGAGGTCGCGCCAGCCGCGCCGCAGCGCGGGCTTCAGAACCGGGTGCATGACGGTTCCCGGCTGCGTGGCCATTTCCGGCTGTGTGACTTTTTCCGTAGGCATGGCTGTCCCCCGTGTCTCGTGTGTCTCGGGTCGTGGGTCGATCTGGATTCAGCATGCGGGGACCGGGCCGGGGGCTGCGGAAAGTTGTCCACAGGTGACGGGATCAGTCGTACTAATGCGGCTCCGGGGGAGACGATCGGCACGGAACCGCCCCGGGGACGGGACTTCTCGCACGTCCAGCGGGTAACGTCGGGGCGTGCCCGCCGACCCACTGCACCGCGCCACGAAGCCACAGCGCAGCATGACGAGCCAGCCGCCCAGCGGCTCGGGGGCGAGCGCGGTCGAGGTGCGCAGGAGTGCCCGTAGACGCCGGACGGTCTCCGCGTACCGCGAAGGCGATCGCACCGTCGTGCTCATCCCCGCCCGGATGTCCGAGGCGGAGGAGCAGCGCTGGGTCGGTGTGATGCTCGACAAGCTCGCCGCCCAGGAGAGCAAGCGGCTGCTTGGCGACTCGGAGCTGGCCGAGCGGGCCGAGCGGCTGTCCGCGCAGTACTTCGCGGGGCGGGCCCGGCCGACGTCGGTGCGCTGGGTCACCAACCAGAACACGCGCTGGGGCTCGTGCACCCCCTCCGAGGGCAGCATCCGCCTTTCGCACCGGTTGCAGGGCATGCCCGAGTACGTCGTCGACTACGTCCTCGTCCACGAACTGGCGCATCTGCTGGTCCCGGGGCACGGACCTGACTTCTGGCGGCTCCTTGAGGCGTACCCCCGTACCGAGAGGGCGCGGGGCTACCTCGAAGGGGTTGTCGCGGCGGACCGGCTGCCGTACCACCCGTCCGCGCGCGAGGAGTGAACGAACCGCCCCGCGCGCGTGCGTGACGGTCGGGCCGGGGCGGGTCGTGCTGGTTGTGTACCGGGTCTGTACCGGCTTCCTCCGATGTCAGAGATTGCCGTTAGCCTGACGCGACGCACTTGTATTTCGGGATGGGGGACGGTCGTTACGCATGGCCAGGGAATTCCAACGCGGCCACAAGGCCAAGATCAGTGACCTCACCGCGGGCACGGATCTGTACGTGGGTGTGCAGATCTCCGGCCCCGGGCTGAGCTTCGACATCAGCTGTTTCGGTCTGGACGCTGACGAACGACTGTCGGACGACCGGTACTTCGTCTTCTTCAATCAGCCGAAGACTCCGGAGGAGTCCATTCAGCTGCTGGGCGCACAGGCGGGTGACACGGAGTCGTTCCGGGTGACGCTGGAGCGGATTCCGGCAGGCATCCAGAGGCTGTCGTTCACGGCGACGATCGACGGTGCGGGGCAGATGGCGCAGGTCGCTCCCGGGTATCTGCGGATCGTGGCGGGCGGCGAGGAGGTCGCCCGGTACTCGTTCGACGGCGGTGAGTTCTCCACCGAGCGCGCCGTGATGCTGGGCGATCTCTACCTCAAGGACGTGTGGCGGTTCGCCGCCGTCGGACAGGGCTTCGACGGGGGCCTCGACGCGCTGCTGAAGAACTTCGGCGGTGAGGTCGCCGAGGAGGAGCCCGCCGCGCCCCAGCCGCAGGGCGGCGGCGTCCCCGGTTTCGCGCCGCCCGCCTCGCCCGCGCAGCCCGCACCCGCGTTCGCGCCGCCCGCCCAGCCGGCGCCCCTGGCCCAGGCGGCACCGCCCGCGTTCGGCGCGCCCGCGCCCGCACCCGTCCCGCAGCCCGCGCCCGGCCACCCCCCGGTGCACGCGGCACCGACCGTGGTCGCACCGCTCGGCGGCGCGGGCCCGGTGCCACCGCCGGCCCCCGCGCCCGCGCCGTACGGCCAGCCGGGTCAGCCCGGCGGTCCCGGCCCCGGTCAGCCGCCGTTCGGACAGGTGCCCGGCCAGACCGCGCCGCCTCCGCCCGGATACGGCCAGCCCACTGCCCCTCCGGGCTATGGCCAGCCGGGCGTGCCCACCGCGCCCCCCGGCTACGGCCAGCAGCCGGCCCCGACCGCGCCCCCCGGCTACGGACAGCCCCAGCCGGGCCCGTTTGCCGGACATCCGGGAGCACCAGCCGCCCCCGCACCCGCGCCCTACGGCCAGCCCCAAGGCGCCCCTCAGGGCACCCCGCAGGCGCCCGGTGTCGCAGCCGCCCTCCAGCTCTACAAAGAGGCGCCTGCCGGGCAGCGCTGGACCCAGCAGAACAAGAAGCTCGTACGCGTCGACCTGGGAGCCGGCGGGCAGCCTGTCCTCGCGCGCCAGGGCAGCATGGTGCTCTACCAGGGCAAGGTCGAGTTCAGCTACAAAGGCGCCGGGTTCGCGGGTCGCATCGCCGGCAATGCGACGGGGCAGGAGATGCAGCTGATGCGCTGCTCCGGCCACGGTCAGGTCTTCCTCGCCGAGGACGCCACCCATCTGCACCCGATCGAACTCCAGGGGGACGCGATCTGCGTCTCCGCGGACAGCGTGCTCGCCTTCGACGAGTCCCTCCAGTACGAGGTGCGGCGGATCGAGGGCCACGGCATCCCCGGCGGCGCCCTGTTCACCATGCAGTTCCAGGGCACCGGCACCCTCGTCGTGAAGACGCACGGGGTGCCCGTCGTCCTGCCCGTCACGCCGACCACGTTCGCCGACTGCCATGCCGTCGTCGCCTGGTCGGCGGCGTCCCAGGTGATCGTGTCCAGCCAGGTCCGGCTGCGCAGCAACGCCTTTGCGGGTGCGAGCGGGGAGAGCGTGAATCTCCAGTTCCGCGGCGCGCCCGGGAACTTCATCGTCGTCCAGCCGTACGAGGTCTGAGGGAGCCCGTCATGAACCAGCAACTCGCGGGCTTCGCCCCGACCCCGGTCGCCGCCCGCATGGAGAACCACGGCTCCCACATGCTCAAGGTGGCCATGCAGAGCGGACAGGATCTCCTCGCGCGCGTGGGCTCCATGGTCGCGTACGAGGGGTTCGTCCAGTACGAGCCCAACCCGCCGGCCGTCCGGCAGATCGCCCGCGAATGGGCCACCGGTGAGGGCGCACCCCTGATGAAGTGCAGCGGCGACGGACTGCTGTACCTCGCGGACTACGGCGCGGACGTCGTCGTCATCAACCTCGGCGGCGACGCGATCTCCGTGAACGGCACCAACCTGCTCGCCTTCGACGCGCACCTCCAGTGGGGCGTCGAGCGGGTCAAGGGGCTCGCCAAGTTCGCGGGACAGGGCCTGTGGAACATCAAGATCTCCGGTCAGGGCTGGGTCGCGCTGACCTCGCGCGGGACGCCGATCGTGGTCGACTGCGGCCGGGGCGAGGACGAGACGTACGTCGATCCGGACGCGCTGATCGCCTGGTCGCCGAATCTCAAGGTCAAGGGCAAGCGCAGCTTCAAGGCGGCCTCGCTCATCGGGCGGGGCAGCGGCGAGGCGTACCAGATGGGTTTCTCCGGCGAGGGCATCGTCGTCGTACAGCCCAGCGAGGACAGCACCGACCGTCTCCGGGCCCGGGGCTGAGGGGGAGCGAACACATCATGCAGAGCCCACTTTTCTCCTTCGCGGACAACCAGGTCCAGGAGCGCTACTCCATGCAGAACCCGCAGCTCCTGCGGGTCACCCTGGAGGGCCACGACGACGTCCTCGCGCGCAAGGGCGCGATGGTCGCCTACCAGGGGCTGATCGAGTTCGACGGTGAGATCCAGACGCATGGGGAGCGGCATGCCCGCGCGCACACCGGCGAGGGACTCGACCTCATGCGCTGCCACGGACAGGGCACGGTCTACTTCGCGAACCTCGCGCAGTACATCCATGTCGTGGACGTCGACCAGGACGGTCTGACCGTCGACAGCAGCTATGTCCTCGCCCTGGACTCGTCGCTGAACCACCAGGTCATCGCAGTCGACAGCCAGTACGGCATCTCCGGCTCCGGCAAGTACCAGCTCAGCATCACCGGGCGCGGCAAGGTCGCCCTGATGACGTCGGGCCAGCCGCTGATGATGCAGGTCACGCCCGACCGGTACGTCAATGCCGACGCGGACGCGATCGTCGCCTGGTCCAGCGGGCTGCGCGTCCAGATGCAGGCGCAGACCCACTCGTCGGGCGTGTGGCGGCGACGCGGCAACACGGGCGAGGGCTGGGAGCTGAGCTTCATGGGGCAGGGGTACGCCCTGGTGCAGCCCAGCGAGCTGCTGCCGCCGCAGAACGCGGTGATCGGGCAGGGGCTGCGCGCGCAGTACGGCATGGGCCAGCAGGGCGCCCACGGCCAGAACCAGGGCAACGCCTGGAACTAGGAACCAGGGCAACGCCTGGAACCAGGGCAGGGCCCGGGATTTCGACGGGCACGGTGTGCGCTCCGCGCGCGTACCGTGCCCGACCACCCGTCCCGTCCACCTCCGCCGCCCGAGCGCTACCACCCCGCCGCGGGCCGTGTCCCAGGTGTCACAGCCGCGCCCGGGTCGCCTCCAGCAGCCGTACGACCGTGGTGTCCGCGATCTCCGGCACCGCGTCGTAACCGAACCAGCGCAGGTCCAGTGACTCGTCGCTGATGGACTCGACGGCGCCCGAGGGGGCCAGCGCCGCGTACTCCACGTCCAGGTGCCAGCCGCACGGTGTCTCGTGCCGGTCCAGGCGCACGGGGCCGCCCCGCAGCAGCCGCAGCCCCGTGATCCCGGACTCCTCGGTGGCCTCGCGCAGGGCCGCGTCCGCGAGGGTCCTGTCGCCGGGCTCGCAGTGGCCGCCCATCTGGAGCCACATCCGCATCTTGCGGTGCAGCGTCAGCAGCACACGGTCGCGCTCCGGGTCGACGACCAGCGCGCTCGCCGTGACATGCCCCTCACCGCAGGACTTCCACATGCCGTCCGGGTGGGCCGACAGATGGTCCACATAGGCGTCGCGCAGCTCGCGCTGGTCGTCGTACTCCTTGAGGACGGCGACGGCGTCGTCATGAAGGCTCACTTGCCGTCGTCACCCTCGCCACGCGTGCCGCCCGTGCCGCCGTCCGAGTCCCCGGGCGTGTCCCCGCGCGGATCCCCCGGCTTCCCGCCGGACTCGCCGGACTCGTCGTCCTTGCTGAGCCGCGGCTTCCCCGCCGCGCCGCTCGCCGCCTCGCCGAGCATCTTGTCCAGCTCGGAGAAGTCGAGCTGCTCGCGGTGCACGAAGCCGTCCGGGTCGTCCAGGTCGGACGCCGTCGGCAGCATGTCCGGGTGGGCCCACAGACCGTCCCGGCCGTCGACACCGCGCGCGTCCGTGAGCGACGCCCACAGCCGCGAGGCGTCCCGCAGCCGGCGCGGACGCAGCTCCAGACCGATCAGCGTCGCGAACGTCTGCTCCGCGGGCCCGCCCGTCGCCCGGCGGCGCCGCAGGGTCTCCCGCAGCGCGTCGGCGGACGCCAGACGCGGCTTCGCCGCCTCGTGCACCACCGCGTCCACCCAGCCCTCCACGAGCGCCAGGGCGGTCTCCAGGCGCGCCAGAGCGGCCTTCTGCGCGGGAGTGTCCTCGGGCTGGAACATGCCCTGCTGGAGCGCGTCCTGCAGCTGCTCCGGGTTCGACGGGTCGAGCTGGCCGACGACGTCCTCCAGCTTCGACGTGTCGACCTTGATCCCGCGCGCGTACCCCTCGACCGCGCCGAACAGGTGTGAGCGCAGCCACGGCACATGCACGAAGAGCCGCTGGTGGGCGGCCTCGCGCAGCGCCAGATACAGCCGCACCTCGTCCCGCTGCACGCTCAGGTCCTTGCCGAACGCCTCGACATTGACGGGGAGCAGCGCCGCCTTCCCGGCCGGGCCCAGGGGCAGCCCGATGTCCGTGGAACCGACGACCTCGCCCGCGAGGACGCCGACGGCCTGACCGATCTGGGTGCCGAACATGGCGCCGCCCATCGACCGCATCATGCCGATCAGCGGGCCCGCCATGGCCTGCATCTCCTCGGGCAGCACCTCGCCCATCGCCGCGCCGACCCGCTCGGCGACCGGATCGACCAGCTCCTTCCACACCGGCAGCGTGGCCTCGACCCACTCCGCGCGCGACCACGCCACGGCCAAGCCGGAGCCCGACGGCAGCGACGTCACGCCGTCCAGCCACAGATCGGCCAGGCGCACCGCGTCCTCCACCGACTGGCGGTCCCCGGGGCCCACGCTCTCGTCCTTGGTGCCGTCGGACGTGCCCTGGGAGACCGTCTGGCGGGCGATCTGCTTGGCCATGTCCCAGTTCACCGGGCCGCCCTCGTACGAGAGCATCTGGCCCAGCTGCTGGAACGCGGCGCCCAGATCGTTCGGATTCATCGATCCGAACATCGCTGCGAACGGGTTGTCCCCGCCGCCCGCGCCTCCGGGCAGCCCGAAACCGAACGGATTGGCAGGTCCCTGACCACCACCGCTCTGGTCCTTCTTCTTGCCCTCGTCGCCGTCGTCCGGCTCCTCCGGCGGAAGGCCGAATCCGAATGGGGTGTCACTCACGGGATTCCTCGGCTTGTCGGGCCGCCGGTACTCTTCCGACGGCGGCTGCCCTGCGTCACCACCCAGCGTAGACACCACGAGCCCGTTAGGGCCTCGATGCTTCGCCGACTCCCGGCCTGCGGCAGGATGGATGCCACCTGGTACGTACGCGTTCTGCGCCGTACGTACTGAAGACAACCGCTGGAGACGCCCGGTGAGTTCCCCAGATCCACAGGTTCGCGCAGCGCGAAACCACGCAACCGGCCTTCCCTCGCGCGGGCCCGTCGTCGCGGTGACCGGCGCCGCGTCCGGAGTCGGCGCGCTGCTGGTCGAGCGGCTCGCGGCGAGCGAGGAGATCAAGCAGGTCGTCGCCATCGACGAGCGGCGCGGCGAGTGCGCCGCCGCCCAGTGGCACGTCCTGGACGTCCGCGACCCGGCCATCGCCGAGAAGCTGCGCGGCGCGGACGTCGTCGTGCATCTCGCGCTCGACCTCGACCTGGAGACCGACGCGGTCGCCCGCACCGCGTACAACGTGCGTGGCGCGCAGACCGTCCTCACCGCCGCTGCGGCGGCCGGCGTCCACCGGGTCGTCCTGTGCACGTCCGCGATGGTCTACGGCGCGCTCGCCGACAACGAGCTGCCGCTGTCCGAGGACGCCGAACTGCGGGCCACCGCCGAGGCCACCGGCGTCGGCGACCTGCTGGAGATCGAACGCCTCGCGCGCCGTGCGCCCCGCGCGCACCCCGGCCTCAACGTCACCGTCGTCCGCCCCGCCGTCCTCGTCGGCGGCACCGACACCGCGCTCACCCGCTACTTCGAGTCGCCCCGGCTGCTCGTCGTCGCCGGCTCCCGGCCCGCCTGGCAGTTCTGCCACGTCGAGGACCTGTGCAGCGCCCTGGAGTACGCCGTCCTGGAGAAGGTCGACGGGGAGCTGGCCGTCGGCTGCGACGGCTGGCTCGAACAGGAGGAGGTCGAGGAGCTGAGCGGCATCCGGCGGATGGAGATGCCGTCGGCCGTCGCCCTGGGCGCCGCCGCGCGCCTGCACCGGATCGGGCTCACACCGTCCCCGGCGGGCGACCTCGCGTACACGATGTACCCCTGGGTGGTCAGCGTGAGCCGGCTGCACGACGCCGGATGGCGCCCGCGGTGGACCAACGAGGAGGTCCTCGCGGAACTCCTCGAAGAGGTCGCAGGACGGCACACCGTCGCCGGTCGCCGCCTCGGCCGCAAGGACGCCACCGCCGCGGGCGCCGCGGGCGCGACCGTCGCACTGCTCGGCACGGCGGCCCTGGTACGGCGGGCCCGGAAGGCCCGGCGCCGGATCTGACGCCACCGTCGCCGGAGCCGGGCCCGTCGCGCCCGGGAGCCCGCCGAGCCCGCGCATGTAGGACGCTCCAAGCGGTACGCGCGCGTGCCGGGTGAAAGCCGTATTCCGCTGGGCGGACTCCGTGCGGCACGATGGGCCTATGGCAGGCACCCAGGACCACCCCGGTGAGCAGACGGCGCAGGACCCCGTTCGGCTGATCGCCGTACGCGAGAGTCCGCTCTCCCTCGACGAGGTGTTCCGCGTGGTCGGCGACCCGGCAGCAGGCGGAATCGCCCTGTTCGTCGGCACCGTGCGCAACCACGACGGCGGCAGTGACGTCGACGCGCTCGGCTACTCCTCGCACCCCTCGGCCGAGGCGGAGATGCGCCGCGTCGCCGAGAAGGTCGTCGCCGAATACCCCGTACGCGCGCTGGCGGCCGTCCACCGGGTCGGCGACCTGGCCGTGGGTGACCTCGCCGTGGTCGTCGCCGTGTCCTGCCCGCACCGCGCGGAAGCCTTCGCCGCGTGCCGCAAGCTCATCGACGACCTCAAGCACGAGGTGCCGATCTGGAAGCACCAGATGTTCTCCGACGGCACCGACGAATGGGTAGGCGCCTGCTGACCGGCCGACCGGGTCCCGCCCTCCGGTTGCGTAACCGCACCCCGCGCGTGAGCGTTGACAGCGCGAATGGTTAATCTGCTGATCAGTCAGTTGATGTCGCTCACCGGGTTGGGAGGTCGACATGGCGGCGCTCGCCTGGTTGCTGATCCCGCTGCTCGCCGCGCTCGGCGCGGGTCTCTGGGGCAGTTGGGCCACACGGAACCGCAGGACCGGGGACGGTCCCGAACTAGCGGGATACGAACGCTTCCGTGAGGCCATGGAGAAGCAGCAGTCCCACTCCGACGTGGCCTGACCGCGTCCCCGCGCGCGTGTACCGCACGGGCGCCCCGGGAGTGCGAGCACAGGCATGTCCCGTACTGTCGTTCCATGCCACGCCGCACCGCGACGATGCTCGCCTCCACACTGCTGCTGATCGCGCTGCTGTGCGCGGGAGTGTTCATCACCGTGCCCTACTCGGAGATGTCCCCGGGGCCGACCGTGAACACCCTCGGCGACCACGACGGCGAGCCGGTGCTCCAGATCTCCGGACACAAGACGTATCCGACGAGCGGTCACCTCAACATGACCACCGTCCGCGTCACCAGCGCGGACTACCGGATGAACATCGCCGAGGCCGTCTACGGCTGGCTCGCCCACGACAACATCGTGGTGCCGCACGAGACGCTCTACCCGAACGGGAAGACGGAACAGCAGTCCAACCAGGAGAACGCCGAGGAGTTCAGCCAGTCCCAGGAGAGCGCCAAGGTCGCCGCGCTCAAGGAGCTGGACATCCCCGTCAAGTCCTGGGTGATCGTCTCCACCGTCATCAAGGGCAGCCCCGCCCAGGGCAAGCTGCACGCCGGAGACATCATCAAAAGCGTCGACGGTACGGCCGTGAAGGACCCCACCGACGTCGCCAAGCTCGTGACCAAGCACAAGCCGGGCGAGAACGTCGTGTTCACCGTCGTCCCCGTGAAGGACGCCACCGCCGCCGAGAAGGCCGGCAAGGAGCCCACCCGGACCGAGGACATCACGATCACCACACAGAAGGCCGACGACGAGGACCGCGCCATCGTCGGCATCCAGGCCGGGACCGACCACACCTTCCCGTTCACCATCGACATCAAGCTCGCCGACGTGGGCGGACCGAGCGCCGGTCTCATGTTCGCGCTCGGCATCGTCGACAAGCTGAGCCCCGAGGACCTCACCGGCGGCAAGTTCGTCGCCGGCACCGGCACCATCGACGACGACGGCACGGTCGGCCCGATCGGCGGCATCGAGATGAAGACCGTCGGCGCGCGCGACAAGGGCGCCCAGTACTTCCTCACGCCCAAGGACAACTGCGCCGCCGCCGCACGCGACGTCCCCAAGGGCCTCACGCTCGTCAAGGTCGGCACCATCGCCGACGCGACCAACGCCCTCCAGGACATCCGCACCGGCAAGACGGACCAACTGCCCAAGTGCACCAAGAGCTGACAAACCGGTCAATTCCGGTTCGCGAACGCCCGTTCTGGCGCCTGCCCTAGTCGGCGAACGTCGCCGTCAGTGCCTCCGCGAGACCCGGCACCAGATCCGCCCCCGTGAGCACATCGGTCGCCGCGTCCTTCTCGCGCAGCCGCAGCGCCGACTCGCGGGCGCCGTCACGCAGTACCGCGACCGTCATCCGTACCTCCTGGCGGTCCGGGTGCTCCGCGACCCACTTCGCCAGCTGACGGTCGTCCAGACCGTCCGGAACGGACGCCTCCGCCGACGGCGGCAGCATCAGCCGCTCCACGGAGAGCGCACAGCCCGCCACGGAGTCGGGCCAGGCGATCGTGCCCAGGAACTCGTCCAGCGGGCTGCCCGCCGGAAGTTCCTCCTGCTCGATCGGGGTGAGGGCGCCGCCCGGCGCATCGTCGCCGAGGCCGAGCCGGTCCGCGAGACCGGGCTCCTGCGAGCGCAGCCGGACGGTGTCGACGAGCGCGAAGAGGCGGGCGGGCTGGTCCCACCCGAGCCCGGCGACGTACTCGTCGATCTCCAGCACGGCACGGGTCAGCGGGCCCGCCGCCACGGGCGTACCGGACGACGGCGTACCGGACGAAGACGACGGGGTGGACGACGGGGAGGGAGTTGCAGGGTTCGACATGGTCACAATCCTGCCTCGTTCACCCCCGGAATCGGGAACCGAGTAAAGCATCAGTAAGTTGCATAGGTGTGGCCCGGCGTTCGCGGGGCCCAGAGACCTACAGCGACTTCGAGGTGCGCACCTTGGCTTTCCAGATGCCGGACCGCGGCGGAGGCCCGACGGGGCCACGGATGAGAGTGGGCCGACCGTCCCGGCGTGTCCGCACCCTGCTCATGACCCTGGGCGTCCTGGCCGTACTGGCCATGGCGTTCGTCATGTTCGCGGGGTTCTGGACCGATTGGCTCTGGTATCGGTCGGTCAAGTACTCGTCCGTCTTCACGACGACTCTGTGGACCAAGGTCGGTCTGTTCTTCGTCTTCGGGCTGCTCATGGCGGTCGCCGTCGGCGTGAACGTCTGGCTGGCCCACCGGCTGCGCCCGCCCCTGAGCGCCATGTCGATGGAGCAGCAGAACCTCGACCGGTACCGCATGGGCGTCGCGCCCTACAAGAAGTGGATCCTGCTCGCCGTCACGGCGCTGGTCGGACTGATCGCGGGCGCCTCCGCGGCCGGCCAGTGGCGCACCTGGCTGATGTGGGTGAACGGCGTGCCCTTCGGCGAGAAGGACCCGCAGTTCGGCCTGGACGTCTCGTTCTACGCCTTCGATCTGCCCTGGTACCGCTTCCTGCTCGGCTTCGGCTTCGCCGCGGCGGTTCTCTCGCTGATCGCCGCCGCGCTCACGCACTACCTGTACGGCGGGCTGCGCATCACCAGCCCGGGGGCGCGCGCCACGGCCGCCGCCACCGGACATCTGTCGGTGCTGCTCGGCCTGTTCGTCGCCCTCAAGGCCGTCGCGTACTGGCTCGACCGGTACGGCCTGGCGGTGAAGTCCAGCGACTTCAAGGCGACGGGCAACTGGACGGGCCTGCGGTACGTCGACGCCAACGCGTATCTGCCCGCGAAGACGATCCTTTTCTGCATCGCGGTGATCTGCGCGGTGCTGTTCTTCGCCACGCTGTGGCGGCGAACCTGGCAGCTGCCCGTCATCGGCTTCGGCCTGATGGTGCTCTCGGCGATCCTGATCGGCGGTCTGTACCCGGCGATCGTCCAGAAGTTCCAGGTCCAGCCGAACGAGCAGGCCAAGGAAGCCCCGTACGTCGAGAAGAACCTCAAGGCCACACGCGAGGCGTACGGGATCGACTCGACGCAGGTCAGCGAGTACCCGGGCAAGAGCAGCACGGACGACAAGACCAAGCTGCGCGCGGACGCCGACGAGGCGGCGAGCATCCGCCTGATCGACCCGAACGTGGTCTCGCCGACGTTCCAGCAGCTCCAGCAGATGCGGAACTACTACGCCTTCCCGTCGAACCTGGACGTCGACCGCTACAAGGACCCGGTCACCGGCAAGCCCCAGGACACGGTCATCGGTCTGCGGGAGCTGAACCTCCAGGGCATCCCGAAGAACAACTGGATCAACGACCACTTCCGCTACACCCACGGGTACGGCGTGGTCGCGTCCAAGGGCACCGACGCCGACAGCCAGGGCGGTCCCGTCTTCACCGAGTCGGACCTGCCGTCCAAGGGCTCCCTCGGCTCCTACGAGCAGCGGATCTACTACGGCGAGAAGACCTCGCAGTACTCGATCGTCGGCGGCCCGCAGAAGGAGATCGACTACGCCGACGACAGCGGTGAGAAGACCACCAGCTACAAGGGCGACAGCGGCGTCAACCTCTCCAACCCGATCAACCGCGCCGCCTACGCGGTGGCGTTCAGCGAGCCGCAGATCCTCTACTCGGGAGCGATCGGCGAGGGTTCCCGGATCCTCTACAACCGCACACCCAAGGAGCGCGTCGAGGCCGTCGCCCCCTGGCTGACGATCGACGGCGACGCCTATCCGGCGGTCGTCAACGGCAAGATCCAGTGGATCGTCGACGCATACACCACCACCAACGGCTATCCGTACGCATCGCGGACGACGCTCGGCGACACCACCGCCGACTCGCTGACCGCGGCGAACAACCAGCGCGCGGTGGTGGCCCAGCAGAACCAGGTCAACTACATCCGCAACTCGGTGAAGGCGACCGTCGACGCGTACACCGGTGAGGTCAGCCTCTACCAGTGGGACACCAAGGACCCGGTCCTCAAGACCTGGATGAAGGCGTTCCCGGACACGGTGAAGCCGAAGGGTGAGATCTCCAAGGATCTGATGGACCACCTCCGGTACCCGCAGGACCTGTTCAAGGTCCAGCGCGAGCTGCTGACCCGCTACCACGTGAAGGACGCGCAGACGTTCCTCAGCGGCAGCGAGGTGTGGCAGGTCCCGGACGACCCGACGAACAAGTCGGGCAACGCGGTCCCGCCGTACTACCTCAGCATGCGGATGCCCGGAGACTCGGCGCAGGCGTTCTCTCTGACGACGACGTTCACACCGAACGGCCGTGACAACCTGAGCGCCTTCATGGCGGTCAACGCCGAAGCGGGAACCTCCGACTACGGCAAGATCGACATATTGAAGATGCCGTCCGCCGAGACCATCGACGGACCCAAACAGGTGCAGAGCAAGTTCAACTCCAACGAGACCATCGCCGAGAAGATCCGGCTGCTGCGTGGTGGTGACTCGGAAGTCGAGTACGGCAACCTGCTGACCGTGCCCCTCGACGGAGAGCTGCTCTACGCGGAACCCGTCTACGTACGCGGTGGTGGACTCAAGTACCCCTTGCTGCGCAAGGTGTTGGTCACCTACGCGGGCAAGACGGCCTTCGAGGACACGCTGGAGAAGGCGCTGAACGTGGTATTCGGGGCCGAGAAGGAGACTCCGGCGGTGCCACCGGGCGAGGGTGACACCGGGACGAACCCGCCACCGCCGCCGACCTCCGACAACCCGACCGTGCAAGAGGCGCTGGACGACGCCCAGAAGGCGTTCGACGACGGTCAGGCCGCCATGAAGAAGGGCGACTGGCAGGCGTACGGCGAGGCCCAGGACAAGCTCCAGGACGCCCTCAAGCGCGCGGAGGAGGCCCAGTCCAAGGCCAACTCCACCGACAAGAGCGGCGACAAGGCGGCGGACAAGAACGCGGACAGCGCGGACAACAACGCCGACAACAACGCCGACAACGCCGCGTACAAGAGTCCCGGCAGAGCCGTCGGCGAGGGCGGGGGCAGCGGCGGGGACAGCAGCGGTAGCGGCTGATCAGAGGCCCACCCCGCGTCGTGGTACGGTTGCCGAACAACGACGCGGGGTGGAGCAGCTCGGTAGCTCGCTGGGCTCATAACCCAGAGGTCGCAGGTTCAAATCCTGTCCCCGCTACCAAAAGACGAAGGCCCGGAAGCCAAGCTTCCGGGCCTTCGTCGTGTGCGAACAGTGCGCCGCACGGCCAGAGTTGGGAAATCTGTGTTTGACTTATCTCTCTGTGGGCATGTCGACAAAACGCTGAAGTGACCTCACTGGCTGCGGTATACCAGGTGTACCCAGGTTGCGGGTGGTGCGACGATGGACGTTATGGGGGACAAGGCAACTCTGTTGGAGACAGGGCGGTTTGTGCAGTCGGCCGACCGGGACGAAACCGGGACGGCCGCGGACGAAGTGCGCCACCGCGTCGCCGCCGAGGCGGGCGACGTCGAAGCGATGAGCGTGCTCGGGGCGATGCTGCTGCGCCGCGGTGATCTCGACGGAGCCGAGCCTCAGCTGCGCGCCGCCACCGCGTCCGGCGACCGCGCCGCCGCCAACAACCTCGGCGTCCTCCTCCACCAGCGCGGCTACGCGGACGAGGCGGCAGGCTGGTGGCGTATCGCCGCCGTCGCCGGTTCCGCCGCCGCCGCGCACGCCCTGGGCCGCCACCACCGCGAGCGCGGCGACGAGCCCGCCGCCGAGTACTGGCTGCGCCAGTCCGCCGAGCAGGGCCACGCCCTCGGCGCGTACGCCCTCGCCGACCTCCTGGAGCACCGCGGGGACGCGAGCGCGGCGCCGTGGATGCGCGCCGCCGCCGAGCGCGGCCACCGCGAGGCCGCGTACCGCCTTGCCCGCGCCCTCGACCACAAGGCCGACGCGGCGCGCGCCGACACGCGCGGTGACGACGACGGCACGGAGACCGCCGAGGAGGCCACGCAGTGGTACCGCCAGGCCGCCGCACGCGGCCACCGGCGGGCCGCGCTGCACCTCGGCGCGATCCTGGAGAAGCGCGGCGAGCTGAAGGAGGCCGGCCGCTGGTACCTCACGTCCGCCAAGGACGGCGAGGCGCGCGCCGCGTGCGCCCTCGGGTTCCTGCTGCGGGACGCCGGCGACCAGGAGAGCGCCGCCGTGTGGTGGCTCAGGGCCGCCCAGGAGGGCGACGGCAACGCCGCCAACGCCCTCGGCGCCCTGCACGCCGAGCGCGGCGAGACGCAGACCGCCGAGCGCTGGTACCGCGCCGCCATGGACGCGGGCGACGTCAACGGCGCGTACAACCTCGGGCTGCTCTGCGCCCAGCAGGGCCGCACCGCGCAGGCCGACCAGTGGTACCGGCGCGCCGCCTACGCGGGCCACCGCGAGGCCGCCAACGCGCTCGCCGTGCTGCTGCTCCAGGTCGGCGACGCGGCGGGCGCCGAGCCGTGGTTCTCCAAGGCCGCCGAATCCGGCAGCGTGGACGCCGCCTTCAACCTCGGCATCCTCTGCGCGAGCCGCGACGACCACCGTGGCGCGCTGCGGTGGTACGAGCGGGCCGCGGCGGCCGGGCACACCGAGGCCGCCCTCCAGGTCGGCATCGCGCGGCTGCGGGACGGCGAGGAGCAGGCCGCCGAGCGGCATCTGCGGTGCGCCGCCGGCGGGGGCAGCGCGGAGGCCGCGTACCGGCTCGCGACCGTGCTCGACGCGCGGCGCCCGCCCGCGCCCGCGCACGAGCTGGGGGAGCCCGCGACCGACAAGACCGAGTGCGAGGAGTGGTACGAGCGGGCCGCGCAGCAGGGGCACCGGCGTGCCCAGGTGCGCGTCGGCATGCTCGCCGCCGCGCGCGGGGACGTGGTCGAGGCCGCCGGGTGGTACCGGAAGGCGGCGGAGGCCGGCAGCCGGAACGGCGCGTTCAATCTTGGGCTGCTGCTGGCCCGGGAGGGGAGTGAGCCGGAGGCCGCGGTGTGGTGGAAGCGGGCCGCCGACGGGGGGCATGGGCGGGCCGGGCTGAGGCTGGCGCTGCTCTACGCGCGGCGGGGGGAGCTGGCCGAGGGGAAGCGGTGGGCCGATCTTGCCGTTTCGCTCGGGCCGGCCGAGGTTGCGGAGCGGGCCGCGAAGTTGCGGGATGCCTTGCGGGAGGAGCTGTCCGCCTGAGGTGTGCGGGGCCGGCTGTAGGTGGGCGGGTTATTGATTTGCTCCTCGCTTCCTCGTCACGTAGGGTCGTGTTCACCGACGCGGGGTGGAGCAGCTCGGTAGCTCGCTGGGCTCATAACCCAGAGGTCGCAGGTTCAAATCCTGTCCCCGCTACTGAAGGCAAAGGCCCGGAAGCTCAGCTTCCGGGCCTTCGTCGTCACTGTTCGTCGTCACTCGCCGTCGTCACCCTTTGTGGCCGACCGCCTCCTCGTACAGAGCCCGGTCCACGGCCTTCTTCTCCGGAACCGGATCCCCTTCCGACACGCCCGCCGCGCGGTACGCGTCCTGGAGCCGGTCCGTCGAACCCGCGCGGATCTCCCAGTCCATCCGGAGCGACGGCGTCGACTTCAGTACCGCCTCGTCCGTCTTGAGGAGCTTCGCCAGGTCGGCGACGAACGAGGGGTCTTTCTTGTAGTCGCCCGCGAAATACGTGTTCACGGTCCGGATGTACGCGCGCAGCAGCGCCACGCCCGCGTCCACGTCGTCGTGCAGCAGGCTCGGGCCGAACAGCAGGCCGCCCAGCGGCTCGCCGAGCGGCTGACCGCCGAGGAAGGCGTACGCCGGGTCGCCGTCGACCTTGCGCCACACCGGGTCGAGGAGCCACGCCGAGTCCACGCCGCCGTTCTGGAGCGCCGTGAGGACGTCCGCCGAACCCAGCTGCTGGAACTGGACCTTGTCGAGGCCGCCGCCGTGCTTCTTCAGGGCCGTGTCCATCGGATACGCGATGACCGAGCCCTTGCCGATCATCGTGCCCATCCTGCGGCCCGACATCGGCACATGGTCCGCGCTCTCGCCCTTCTTCAGCCGCACCCACAGGCCGCTCTTCGATGCCGGGTCGGGCGAGAAGTTCCCGCTCACCCACTTGATGTCGAAGCCGCCGTTGACGCCGTTCATGACGGCCGCCTCCGGCGCCGCCCACTGCGCGTCGATCTCCCCCTTGGCCAGCAGGGGCAGCGCGTCCGGTGTCGGCAGCACCTTCAGGGTGACGTCCAGGTTCTCCTTCTCGAACTCACCCTTCTCGGCGGCGACCACCAGCGGCGCCACGTACTCGGCGCTGAGCGTCCCGGCGACGATCGTCAGCTTCTTCTTCTCCGCCAGGGGCTTCGGGGCGGGAGCGCCCTTCTCGCAGCGGGCGGGCGCGCGGTCCGGCGCGAGATCCGCCGGATCCGTCCAGCCCTTCGCGCAGCCGGCCACGTCCTGGACCGTACGCGGCTTCGCCGAGACCGGCGCCGGGTCGTCCTGCTGCGCGCAGCCCGCCGACGCGAGCAGGGCGCCCGCCGTCAGCAGGCCGAGCACGGTGGTGTGATGACGCGGGGACATACGTGTACGCATTCCGCCTCCGTACCGACGGTTCATGACTGGCCGCGTCCGCGGTCGCGCGGAGCCCACGGGGTGAGCAACCGGCCGAGGATCCGCACCAGTTCGGAGAAGAGCACGCCCAGGACGGCGACACAGACGATGCCGACGAACATGACGTCGTTCTGGAAGAGGGCGCGCGAGTCGAAGATCAGATGGCCCAGGCCGTTCGTCGCCGCGATCTGCTCCGACGCGACGATGACGAGGACCGCGACACCGGCCGCGATGCGCGCCCCGACCAGGACGGACGGCAGCGACGCGGGCAGCAGCACATGGCGGAACATCTGCCACGGGGACGCGCCGAAGACCTGGCCCGCGTCCCGGTGGCCCTCCGGCACCGCGATCACCGCGGCCATCGTGGAGATCCACACGAAGAAGAAGACCGTGGCCGCGACCAGCGCGACCTGCGGACCCTCGCCGAGCCCGAACATGTTCAGGAACACGGGCAGCAGCGCCAGCTTCGGCACCACGTACAGGGCGTCGAGCAGCGGCTCCAGGGCGGCCCGTACGAGGGAGAGGGAGCCCATCAGCAGGCCCAGGGCATAGCCCGCGACCGTGCCGATGGCGTAGCCCGCCAGGACGCGTTTCAGGGTCGCCCACACGTCCGGCCACAGGGCGCCGTCGCCCGCGCGGTCCCAGCCGTCGGCGAGGATCGTGCTGGGCGCCGGATACACCCGGTCGTCGATCCAGCCCTGGGCGGCGGCGAGTTGCCACAGCAGGACCAGGACCAGCGGAACGGCGACCGCGAGGGACAGCTCCAGGGCGCGGCGTCTGCGGTGGGTGCGTACGGGATGGAGTTCGCGGGGGCCGGGGCGGCGGACCAGGATCTTCTCGGAGGCGGGGGCGGCGGCGTCGTCCGCCGCGGCGGTGGGCTCCTTGCGCAGATCCGTGCTCATGCGGGCACCCCCTCGGCCGCCTCCGCACGGGCCTCCGCACGGGCCTCCGCACGGGCCTCCGTGCGGGTCGCGCCCCGGACCTCGCCGCGCAGCAGCTCCCACAGCTCGCTCTTGAGCGCGGTGAACTCCGGCGCGGCCCGGACCTCGCCGGTGCGGGGGCGGGCGAACGGCGGGTGGCGCTCGGCGATGATGCGACCGGGTCTGGCCGACATGACGAGCACGCGGTCGCCGAGGACGATCGCCTCTTCGAGGCTGTGCGTGATGAACAGGGTCGTCGTACGGGTCGTCTGGGTGAGGTCGAGGAGTTCGTCCTGGAGGATCGTGCGGAGCTGGGCGTCCAGGGCGGCGAACGGCTCGTCCATGAGCAGGATCTCGGGTTCCACGGCGAGCGCGCGGGCGATGGCCACGCGCTGGCGCATCCCGCCGGAGAGCGTGGCCGGATAGGCGCCCGCGAAGTCGGCCAGGCCCATGCGGGACAGCCAGTCGCTCGCCCGCGCGTTCGCCTCGCGGCGCGGTACGCGCTGGATGTCGAGGCCGAAGCGGACATTGGCCAGGACCGTCTTCCAGTCGTAGATCCCGTAGTCCTGGAAGATCATCGCGGCCGGGCGCGGTGAGTCCGTCCGGATCTCCAACTCGCCGGCGGTGGGGCGCAGAAGCCCCGCGGCGATCCTCAGGAGGGTGGACTTGCCGCAGCCGGACGGGCCGACGACACAGGTGAACTCGCCGGGGGCGACGGACAGATCGAGAGGTCCCAGGGCCGGCACGGCGGTGGGGCCCCGGCCGAAGGTGCGGGCCAGGTTCCTGGCGTGGAGTTTGGGTGGGGTGGTGGGTGGAGTGGTGGTCGGGGTCGTGGGCGGGGCGGTGGCTGGGGTCGTGGCCGGGGTGGCCGGTCGGGTGGAGGGCTGGGTGGCCGGTCGGGTGGTGGGTGGAGTTGTGGGTATCGGGTGCGGGTCTCCCACGGGTTCTCCTTGGCGGAGGGCGGTACGGGGGGTGGGCGGGCCCGACGATATGACGAACCGTCAGATTCGGGAAGGGGTCGCGCGGGGACCGCATGACCTTCGCACCCGTAACGCCATGCGGCCCGGATCGCCATGCCACCCGGATGGCCTTGCGGCCTACTTGGCCTTCGGGCCGCAGCGCATGCCGATGTACACGCACCCCGTGCCGTCGGGCAGCGTCGAGAAGACCACCGGCATGTAGTCCTCGCTGAACGCCGCGCCCACCCCCGTACCGGCGAAGACCGTCTCCGTCACCGGTATCAGCTCGATCTCCAGGGGCGCCGAGAAGTCCTTCATGCCGTCGACGAACTCGTACACCGCGTGTCCCGCGCCGTCCCGCTCGGTCACCGTGATGACCACGCCCTCGCGGCGGTACGTGCCGACCAGCGGCGCGAAGTCGACGGCCGGCGTGGGGGTCGGCGGGGTGAAGGGCTCCGGCATCGTCACGCCGGCCAGCTCGGCGAGCAGTTCCCGGTACAGCGCCGCGTACAGCTCACGCGCACCGCCGCCGTTGGTGAGCAGCGCGATCGCGACGCCTGCCGACGGCACCACGCGCAGATAGCCGTACTGCCCGATCGACGCGCCGTCGTGCCCGTACCCCCGCACGCCGTCCCAGTCGTAGAGGGTCCAGCCGAGACCCCAGCCGTCCGCGCTGACCGTCCACTTGTCGGGTGAGTCGACCACGCGCCGCTGCATTCGGGCGACCGTCTCCTCGGACAGCACACGGGTGCCGTCCTGCGCCACACCGCCGTTGAGGTGCATCCCCGCGAGCCGTACGACGTCGCCGGCCGTGGCGATGACCCGGCCGTAGGGGCCCGCCGACCGTGGCATCAGATCCCAGGACGGCGCCGGGTCCGGATCCTGGCCCGCCTCGCCCAGGTGTCCCATCGCCGCACGGAACCGCAGCGCCTCCTCGGGCAGCGTCATCGTGTGCGTGACGCCGAGCGGAGTGAGGAGGAGGTCCTTCAGCGCCTCGTCCCAGACCTTGCCGGTCACCACCTCGACGATCCGGCCGAGCACGTTGTACCCGACGCTGCTGTACGAGAGCGCGGTGCCCGGCGGGCAGTCGAGCGCCACGTCCTTCGCGGCCTCGACATACTTGGCGAGACAGTCGTCGCCGCGCCCGCTGTCGTGGGTGAAGTCGCAGGTCAAGCCGCTGGTGTGGCTGAGCAGTTGACGTATGGTGATCGCCTTGGTGGCCTCCGGATCGGCGACCGAGAACTCCGGCAGGACGGCCAGGACCGGTGCGTCCAGGTCCAGTGCGCCCGATTCGGCGAGCCGCATGACCAGGGTCGCGGTGTAGACCTTCGCGATCGAGCCCATCTGGAAGACCGAGTCGGTCGTCGCCTCCACGCCCGTACCACGATGCAGGACGCCACTGGCCAGTTCGTGGACCGTCCCGTCGGCGAGGACCGCGAGCGACGCGGCCGGGACCTGGTGGCGGGCGCGCAGAGCGTCGAGGCGGGCCTGCCAGTGGGCGAGGTCCACGAACTGGCCCGCCGAACCATGGCTTCCCCACGCGCCCCTGTCATCCCAGTTGCCCTGCTCGTCCCAGCTGACGTTCTTCGACATGTCTGCTCCCACCCGAGGCGTATCCGATCCGTACTCGATGCGTACGGCGTTCTCTCGATGCGAACACTGTACGCATGAGGGAACGGTGTACGCAAGAGCGTACGGCGTGCGCTATCGTGGGCGGGGCCGGACGGGACGAGTGGCGGGACGCGTGGCGATGGCGAGCAGGGACGAGGGATCGATGTCAGCCGACAGGAAGCCGGCCGGATCGGTGTGGACCCGGCCGCGCCCCCGGCAGCGGGAGCATCTGACCCGGGAGCAGATCGTGGCCGCCGCCATCGAGTTGCTGGACGCGGAGGGCGTCGAGGCGCTCAGCATGCGCAAGCTCGGCACCCATCTGGACGCCGCCGCGACCTCGCTCTACCGTCATGTCGCCAACAAGGACGAGCTGATCGAGCTGGTCGTGGACGACGTCTACGGCGAACTGGACCTACCGGTCGTCACCGGCCGCACCGAGTGGCGCGCGGCCGTCACCCGTACCGCCACCGAGCTGCGGGCGATGGCCCTGCGCCACCCCTGGATCGCCCCCCAGCTCGGCCAGGTCGGCCTTGTCCACATCGGTCCGAACGCCCTGCGGATGTCGTTGGGGCTGCTCGCGCAGTTCGAGGAAGCGGGCTTCCCGGCGGGGGAGCGGGACCAGGCCGTGGGGACGCTCACCGCGTACGTCATCGGGATCGCGACCGCCGAGGCCGCGTATCTCTCGCTGATCGCCCGCAGTGGCCGGACCGAGCGGGAGTGGGTGGCGGGCCTGCGTCCGGCCTTCGACGAGGCGTCGCGCGAGCACCCGGAGTTGCGCGAGGGAACCTCGGCCCAGCAGGACGTGGACCCGCGCCAGATTCGCGATGACGACTTCCGCTATGGGCTCGACCGGGTCCTGGACGGCCTGGCGGCCCGGCTCGACGCCTGAGCCCGGCCGGCCCTCAAGCCTGCGGCCGACCCTGGAGGGCCTGAAGGGCCTGAATCGCCTGATCTGAACGGAGACCCTAGGCGCCGGCGCAGTTGGGGCAGAGGCCCTTATAGGTCATTTCGACGTCCGAGACCGTGAAGCCGAAGCGCTCCGAGTCGGGGAGGTCGGCCAGCGGGTTGCCGCCCGGGTGGACGTCCCTGATGGCGCCGCAGCGCGCGCAGACCAGGTGATGGTGCGGGCGATGGGCGTTCGGGTCATAGCGCTTCGCGCGCTTGTCCGTCGCGACTTCCAGCACCTCGCCCAGCGAGACCAGCTCACCGAGCGTGTTGTAGACGGTGGCCCGGGAGATCTCGGGCAGCTTGGCCACGGCGCGCGCGTGCACCTCGTCGGCCGTCAGATGGACGTGGTCGCCGTCGAGCACCTCGGCCACCACGCGGCGCTGCGCGGTCATCCGCCATCCGCGTCCGCGCAGTCGTTCCAACAGGTCACTCATACGAACCAGCCTAACAGCCGGGAAACTAGATCCCGAACGGGTGTGACTTTGGACCTTCACTTGACTTAGACATTGTCCATCGTAGGATCAGGTATGACCTTGGGCAAGGGACAGGGCTTGCCCGACAGGACGCAGGAGGCGCACGTGACGTCGCAGGGACCGCTCACCACGGAGGCCGGCGCTCCGGTCGCCGACAACCAGAACAGCGAGACCGCCGGCGTCGGCGGCCCCGTACTGCTGCAGGACCAGGCGCTGCTGGAGAAGCTGGCGCACTTCAACCGTGAACGCATTCCGGAGCGCATCGTCCACGCGCGCGGTGCGGGTGCGTACGGCACCTTCACGGTGACCCGGGACGTGTCCCGGTGGACGCGCGCCCGGTTCCTCTCGGAGGTGGGCAAGCAGACCGAGACCTTCCTCCGGTTCTCCACCGTCGCGGGCAGCCTCGGCTCGGCCGACGCCGTGCGCGACCCGCGCGGTTTCGCGCTGAAGTTCTACACCGAGGACGGCAACTACGACCTCGTCGGGAACAACACGCCGGTGTTCTTCATCAAGGACGGCATCAAGTTCCCCGACTTCATCCACACGCAGAAGCGCGACCCGTACACGGGCTCCCAGGAGGCCGACAACGTATGGGACTTCTGGGGGCTGAGCCCCGAGAGCACCCATCAGGTGACCTGGCTGTTCGGCGACCGCGGCATCCCGGCGACGCTGCGCCACATGAACGGGTACGGCTCGCACACGTACCAGTGGAACAACGAGGCCGGAGAGGTCTTCTGGGTCAAGTACCACTTCAAGACCGACCAGGGCATCAAGAACCTGACGTCGGCCGAGGCCGCGGTGCTCGCGGGCGAGGACCCGGACTCGCACCAGCGCGATCTGCGCGAGTCCATCGAGCGCGGTGACTTCCCGTCCTGGACCGTGCAGGTGCAGATCATGCCGGCGGCCGACGCGGCGGCCTACCGCTTCAACCCGTTCGACCTGACCAAGGTCTGGCCGCACGCGGACTACCCGCCGATCGAGATCGGCAGGCTGGAGCTGAACCGCAACCCGGAGAACATCTTCGCCGAGGTCGAGCAGTCCATCTTCAGCCCCGCCCACTTCGTGCCGGGCATCGGACCCTCGCCGGACAAGATGCTCCAGGGCCGCCTCTTCGCGTACGGGGACGCCCACCGGTACCGCGTGGGCATCAACGCCGACCACCTGCCGGTGAACCGGCCGCACGCCACCGAAGCGCGCACCTACGGGCGCGACGGCAACCTGTACGACGGCCGGCACAAGGGTGCGAAGAACTACGAGCCGAACAGCTTCGGCGGCCCCGCCCAGACGGACCGCCCGCTCTGGGTGGAGTCGGCGGTATCCGGCGCCACCGGTAACCACGAGGCGCCGAGCCACCCCGAGGACAACGACTTCGTGCAGGCCGGCGACCTCTACCGGCTGATGTCGGACGACGAGAAGTCCCGCTTGATCGACAACCTCGCCGGGTTCATCGCGCAGGTCTCGCGCGACGAGATCGCCGAGCGTGCCGTCGCCAACTTCCGCCAGGCGGACGGCGACTTCGGCAAGCGGCTGGAGGCGGCGGTGCAGGCCCTGCGCGCCTGACACACCCCCGTGCGCGGTACGGCGCCCTCGCGGATCCTTCTTGCGCGGGCGCCGTCGCCGTACCGGCCTCCGTCCTCAGCCGACCAGCGTCGGGGTCGGACGCCGGGCGGGTGCCCAGCAGCGGATGATGTCGCGGACCGAGACGATGCCGATGGGCTCGCCGTGGTCCATGACGATGAGGTGCCGGAAGCCGCCGTGGGTCATCGCGCGGGCGGCCTCGTCCAGCGTCCAGGAGGGCGCGGCGAAGACGACGTCGGTCGTGGTGTGGGCGTGGGCGGTCTCCTCGTCGGGGCTCTGTCCGGTGCCCAGCGAGTTCAGGATGTCGCGCTCGGTGAGGATGCCTAGTCCACCGGCGTCGGGGTCGAGGACGACGGCCGCGCCGATACGGCGGGCCGCCATCAGGCGGGCGGCCTGGCGGAGTGTGTGTGCGGGGCCGATGGTGAGGACCACCGTGCTCATGGCGTCGCGGACGAGCATGGTCGGAGCCACCTCCCGGTGAGGGTTTCACAAGTTCACAAGTGAGGGGAGTTCCAGAGTGACAGCCCAAGCGCGAGTCAACAAGGGGTCAAGGGGTGGGGGGAATAAGTAACCTGCGGTGACAAATGCCGCGGGCCGGGTCGGTAGTACTCAGTAGCGCTCAGTAGCGCTCGTTGAGATAACCCAGCGCCTCGTCGTGCATCAGCCCGTTCGACGCCACCGCGTTGCCGCTGTGGGGACCCGGGCGGCCGTCCAGGCCCGTGAAGGTGCCGCCGGCCTCCGTCACGATGATCGCGTTCGCCGCCATGTCCCACAGCGAGAGTTCCGGCTCGGCGCACAGGTCGATCGATCCCTCGGCGACCATCATGTACGGCCAGAAATCCCCGTAACCCCGCGTCCGCCACACCGCACGGGTCAGATCGAGGAACCCGTCGAGGCGGCCCTGCTCCTCCCAGCCGGTCAGCGACGAGTACGCGAACGACGCGTCGGACAGCAGGGGCACCTTCGAGACCCGCAGCCGGGACGCGGACGTCAGACTGCGCCCGGTGAACGCCCCGCGGTCCAGCGCGGCCCACCAGCGGCGACCGAGCGCGGGCGCCGACACCAGACCGACCACCGGCTGGTAGCCGCCCTCGCCGGCCTCCATCAGGGAGATCAGCGTGGCCCACACGGGCACTCCGCGTACGTAGTTCTTCGTGCCGTCGATCGGGTCGATCACCCAGCGCCGGGGACCCGTGCCCTCGATCCCGTACTCCTCGCCCAGGACGGCGTCCCGTGGCCGTGCCCGCTGCAACTGGCCCCGGATCAGCTCCTCGGCCGCCTTGTCCGCCTCACTCACCGGCGTCATGTCCGGCTTGGTCTCGACCTTGAGGTCGAGCGCCTTGAACCGGTCCATCGTGACGGCGTCCGCGGCGTCGGCGAGGACATGGGCGAGACGCAGGTCATCGTGATAGTCGGGCATGGGCGAACAGTATCCATCCGCTCGCCGCACGGGCCACGGGGTCTCGCGCCGCGGATGCCTCCCCGGACGCCTCCCCGGACCCCCGGAACGCCCCCTGACGCGCTCCGGCACTCGGGGGAATGTCCTGCGGCGGGCCTTGACAGTGCCGATGCCCGCGTCAACTCTGGCAGCGGGATGGCACCGGGGCCGTTCGGCAGGGGAGGCGACGATGCCTTTGGCGCGGGAGTCGTTGCTGGACGCGGCCTTCACGGCGCTGGCCCGCCGCCCGTGGTCCGCCGTGCGGATGGTCGACGTGGCCGCCGTCGCCGGGGTCTCCCGGCAGACCCTCTACAACGAGTTCGGCAGCAAGGAAGGGCTGGCCCGCGCGCTGGTCCGCCGCGAGATCGACAGCTACCTGCTGGGCGCCGAGCGCGCCCTCAGAGGCCACCCCGAACCCCGGGAACGGCTCGCCGCCGTCGCCGAGTGGACCGTGACCGCCGCCCGCAGCAATCCGCTGATCCGCGCGGCGCTCACCGGACTGTGGAGCGAGCGGCTGCCGACGCCGGTCCTCACCGCCGTACCGTCGTCCGTCGCCATCCCCGCCCAGCGCCGCGCCGACGGGCCGCTGCCCTCGCCCGCCGATCTGCTCACCCTGGTCCGCGACCAGGCGGTCGGCGCGCTGATGGCTCCCGGCACCCCCCGCTCGCACGCCACGGACCTCGCCCGGCGCGCCGAACTCGCCCTGCGCCTGGCCCTGTCGAGCATCCTCGCGCCCGTCGGCGCCGGGGGAGTGGCCGCGCTCGTACGGGAGACCCTGGCCGCGCTGCCGAACCTCACGGCGTCACCCAGGGCGTGAGCCGTACGGGTCGGGGGGCAGTTCGGTCGGGTCAGTGCGCCGAGCCGGACAGTTGCAGGCCGACCACGCCGATGATGACGAACGAGATCGACACGATCTTCAGGGTCGACACCAGGTCGCCGAGGAAGATCATCCCGTAGATCGCGGTGCCCGCCGCGCCGATGCCCGTCCACACCGCGTACGCGGGGCCGACGTCCAGGCGCTTCAGCGCGAGCGTCAGCAGACCGAAGCTGCCGAGGGCGAACGACGCGAACGCGACCGTCGGCCACAGCCGTGTGAAGCCGTGCGACAGCTTCAGACAGACCGCGAATCCCGTCTCCAGAATCCCGGCCACGATGACCAGCAGCCACGCCATGTGAATGTCCTCCCGAGTCCCCACGTCCCGTGGCCACTTCGTCCCGGCTTGGTGCGCGCTTTGGTACGAGCTTGGTGCGATTATGCACTTACCTTGGTGGCGGATACGCAAACATCAGGATAGGGGCGGGGTTTTCAGTCCACGTCGTGACCCTCCCGCGACGCCAGCAGACGCCGCAGCGAGTACAGGCGCGCCGGATCCGCGTGCCCCTCGGCCACCCACGCGTCCAGCGCGCAGTCCGGCTCGTCGTGGCTGCACGCGCGCGGGCACCCCTCCGTGCCCGGCTCCAGATCGGGGAACGCCTTGATGACGCGGGACGGATCGATGTGCGCGAGCCCGAACGACCGTACGCCCGGGGTGTCGATGACCCAGCCGTCCGCCCCGCTCAGCGGCAGGGCCAGCGCGGACGTGGTGGTGTGCCGGCCGCGGCCCGTGACCGCGTTGACGTGCCCGGTGGTCCGGCGCCGCTCCTCGGGCACCAGGGTGTTCACCAGCGTCGTCTTGCCGACGCCCGAGTGCCCGACGAACGCCGTGATCCGGCCCGCCAGCAACTCCATGACGCGGCCCGTCGCCGTGCCGTCCTCCAGCTCCTGACGTGACGTCACCACATAGGGCATGCCCAGCGCGTCGTACGTCTCCAGGAGCTTGTCCGGCGGGGCGAGGTCCGACTTGGTGAGCACCAGGAGCGGATCGAGACCGGCGTCGTACGCGGCGACCAGACAGCGGTCGATCAGGCGCGGCCGGGGCTCCGGGTCGGCGAGTGCGGTGACGATGGCGAGCTGGTCCGCGTTGGCGACGATGACCCGCTCGTAGGGGTCGTCGTCGTCGGCCGTGCGGCGCAGGACCGAGGTGCGGGGCTCGATGCGGACGATCCGCGCGAGGGTGTCCTTCTTGCCTGACAGATCACCGACGAGCGCGACCTGGTCGCCCACCACGGCGGCCTTGCGGCCCAGTTCGCGGGCCTTCATCGCCATGACGACGCGGCCGTCGACGAGGCACGTCAGCCGGCCCCGGTCGACGGTCAGGACCATGCCGTCGGCCGCGTCCTCGTGCTTCGGCCGGATGCTCGTACGCGGCCGGTTGCCCTTGCGGTTGGGGCGGACCCGGATGTCGTCCTCGTCGGGGTTCTTGCCGTAGCGGCGCATCGTCGGTCGGCCCGTCAGTTCCCGAGCATCCCGGTCCACAGATCGGGGAAGTCGGGCAGGGTCTTCGCGGTCGTCCCCACGTTCTCGATCACCACTCCGTCCACCACCAGACCGATCAGGGCACCCGCCGTCGCCATCCGGTGGTCGTCGTACGTGTGGAAGGTTCCGCCGTGCAGCGGGCGCGGGCGGATGTGCAGGCCGTCGGCGGTCTCGGTGACATCGCCGCCCAGCTCGTTGATCTCCTTGGTCAGCGCGGCGAGGCGGTCCGTCTCGTGCAGCCGCAGATGCGACACACCGCGCAGCGTCGACGGGGAGTCCGCGAGGGCCGCGACCGCCGCGATACCGGGGGTCAGCTCACCGACCTCGCCGAGGTCGACGTCGATGCCCTGCACCTTGCCCGACCCGGTGAACACCAGACCGTGTGCCGTCAGCTCGCAGGAGCCGCCCATCGCGGTGAAGATCTCCCGCAGCCGGTCACCCGGCTGTGTGGTGCGCTCGGGCCAGTCCGGGATCACGACCCGGCCGCCGGTCACCAGCGCCGCCGCCAGGAACGGCTGCGCGTTCGACAGATCCGGCTCCACCGTCACGTCCATGCCGAGCAGGGCGCCCGGGGTGACCCGCCACACGTTCGGCTCGCCGCCCGACTCGGGGGTGTCCACCTGCGCCCCGGCCGCGCGCAGCATGTCGACCGTCATCCGGATGTGCGGCATCGACGGCAGCGTGCCCCCGATGTGCCGTACCTCCACGCCCTGGTTGAAGCGCGGCCCGGACAGCAGCAGCGCGCTCACGAACTGCGAGGACGACGACGCGTCGATCTCGACGGTCCCGCCGTCCAGCGCGCCGCCGCCGTGCACGGTCATCGGCAGCGCGCCCCGCCCGTCGTCGTCGATCCGGGCGCCCAGCACCCGCAGCGCGTCGATCACTCCGTTCAGCGGTCGCTCGTACGAGCGGGGGTCGCCGTCGAAACGGACCGGGCCGTCGGCCAGCGCGGCGACCGGCGGCAGGAAGCGCATGACCGTGCCCGCGTTGCCCACGTCGACCGTCGCCGGGCCGTGCAGCCCCGCCGGGATGACCCGCCACGCCTCACCCGCGACGCCCGGGGCGCCCGCCCCCGCCGAACTGGAGGACACCGTCTCCTCGATGCCCACGCCCATCGCGCGCAGCGCGCCCGCCATCAGCAAGGTGTCGCGCGAGCGCAGCGGGCGGCGCAGCCAGCCCGGCTCGGCCGCGAGCGCGGAGAGCACCAGGGCCCGGTTGGTGACCGACTTCGATCCGGGCACCTGGACCGTCGCGGCGACGGCGCCGCTCGCGTGCGGGGCGGGCCAGAGGGAGGCGTGGGCTGGGTTCACGGTCATGTTCTTTACCTTAGTGGCTCAGTAGGGGCCCCGATCTTGATCAAATACGGCGAAACCCTGTCGAAACAGGGGCCTGCGGGGGTTGGCCGGGTCGGGCGGTCGGGTCCGGGACGGGTGGTCAGGTCAGGGAAGCCGTCCAGTGCGTGACCGCGTCCGTGAGGTGCCGCAGCGCCTCGTCCTGCGTCAGGGCCGCCCGCTTCGGGACGGAGAAGGAGTGGTCGGCCTCCGGCACCTCGGTCAGGTCGTATGGGCCCGGGGGGAATTCGGACGGACGGCCGAAGGAGTCGTTGCCGCCCTGGACGACGAGGGTGGGGACCCCGGCGCCGAGCAGTTCGTCGGCGCGGGACTTCTCGGGCCTGCCCGGCGGATGCAGAGGGAAGGCGAGCGCGAGTACGGCATGCGCGCCCAGCTCGGACGCGGTACGGCAGGCGACGCGGGCCCCGGCGCTGCGACCGCCGGCGACCACCGGCACCCCGGCCTCCGCCAGCGCGGGCCACACTCCACGCCAGCCGGTGTCCAGCGTCTTCGGGGCGGGCGCGAGCCGCTTGCCCGCGACCCGCCAGGGCTGCTCGACGAGGGCGACGGTCACGCCGTGCGCGGGTAGCGCGGCGGCCAGGGCCGCCAGGTCGCGGGCCTCGATGCCGCCGCCCGCGCCATGGCCGAGGGCGAGCACGAGACGGGCCGTGCGCGCCGGGTGCCAGGTGATACGTGCCGCTCCGGCCTCGGTGTCGACGCTCTCGGTACGGGTCGTGGGGGTCTGGGTACGGGTCACGTACCCATCCTGCCGTGCGACCGGGTCCCCGGCCCTCAGAGACCGAGCAGCCAGCGCCCGCCGCCTATCAGCGAGCACAGGGACACCGCGTGGAAGAGGAAGAACCACATCGCGGCGGGCACATGGGTGAGCCGGGACAGCTGGTCCGCGTCGGAGTCGCCCGCGCCGCCACGGCGCCGCTTGCGCTGGAGTTCGAAGGCGGGCCGCACTCCGCCGAGCAGCAGGAACCAGACCACGGCGTACGCGAAGGCCGCCTGCACCTGGGGTCCGGCGAGCCAGGACACCAGCAGGAAGCTGCCGCCCGCGACGACGACGGTGAGGACGCCGTACGCGTTGCGGATCATCACCAGCATCGCGACGAGCAGCAGCGTCGCCAGCCACAGCAGCGCGGTGATGTGCCCGGCGGCGAGCAGCGCGGCGCCGCCGAGGCCGAGCAGCGGGGGCGCGGTGTAGCCGGCGGCGGCCGTGAGGATCATGCCGATGCCGGTCGGCTTGCCCCGGCTGACCGTCAGGCCCGAGGTGTCCGAGTGCAGCCGTATGCCGTCGAGACGGCGCCCGGTGACCAGGGCTATGAGCCCGTGCCCGCCCTCGTGGGCGATGGTGATGGCGTTGCGGGACAGCCGCCAGACGACGTGCGGGACGGTCACGGCGAGCGCGGCGACCGCGGTGGCGATCACCACCCAGGTGTCCGGGTCGGGCTGGGTGCCGAAGACACGGTCCCAGAGGTCGGTGAGGCTGGCGTCGGCGAGGGTGTTCATGGGGCGGGCGGCTCCCTCAAGGGGGTGGGGGTCTGGCAGTGTGGCACGTATGTGCGGACGGTATGCGGCAAGTCGTAGGCCCGAGGATCTCGCAGGAATCTTTGAGATCGAGAAGTGGGAGCCGGAGGAGACCCTGGCCCCGGACTGGAACGTGGCACCGACGAAGGAGGTCTACGCCGTCCTCGACCGTCCCGTGAAAGACGTCGACGACCCGCGTCCGGTTCGCCAGCTGCGGAAACTCAAGTGGGGCCTGGTCCCGTCCTGGGCGAAGAGCCCCGAGGGCGCGGCCCGGATGATCAACGCGCGCGCGGAGACCGTCCACGAGAAGCCGTCGTACCGCAGGGCCTTCGCCACACGGCGCTGCATCATCCCGGCGGACGGCTATTACGAGTGGGTGACCGGCGCCGGCGAGCGGGACCTGGAGGTCGAGGGCAAGAAGAAGCGCCCGCGCAAGCAGCCGTACTTCGTCACTCCGGCGGACGGTTCGGTGTTCGCGATGGCGGGCCTCTACGAGTTCTGGCGGGACCGCACACTCCCCGACGACCATCCGCTGGCCTGGTGGGTGACGTGCTCGGTGATCACGACGGAGGCGGAGACCACCCCGCTGGCCGTCGCCCCGGCCGACGGCCCGTACACCCTGTCCGAGATCCACCCCCGGATGCCGCTGATGCTCACCCCGGACCGCTGGGACACCTGGCTCGACCCGTCCCGCACGGACCCCGACGACCTGCGCGACCTGCTGGCCCCACCACCTGAGGGCCTGATGCGGGCGTACCCGGTGTCGACGGCCGTGAGCAATGTCCGCAACAACGGGGCGGAACTCCTGAAGGAACTGGAGGGCCCGGAGGAGTCGACCCTGTTCTGATCTGTTCTGGCCTGTTCTGGCCTGTTCCGAACGCACTGTGACCGGTCGATCACACCCGTCCGCCGGTGCCCGCCCGAGGGGGAATGCCCGGCGCGGTGTCGGTGTTGTGGGCGGTACAGACGTTCGTACGAAAGGGAGACCGCCGCATGGGTTCGACCATCTGCCCGAGCCGTAGCAGCTCCAGCGCACTGGAGTGGACGGTGCTGCGTGCGGCGGGCGGGGCTGATCGACCGGCCCTGACCACGCATGGTCGACTATCCTCCGATTCGAGTGGGACCGGTTTCGGTCCTGCCGCGTCGCTGGAGGAGGTGGGTCCGGTCACTGGGACCGACGCAGGGACCGAACACGGCCAGGCGGAGCAGCCCGAGGAGACACCGGAGGAGACGACGTCCGAGCGCAACGCCCGCTTCGAGCGGGACGCCCTGGGCTTCCTGGACCAGATGTACTCGGCGGCGCTGCGCATGACGCGCAACCCCGCCGACGCCGAGGACCTGGTGCAGGAGACCTACGCGAAGGCGTACGGCTCGTTCCACCAGTTCCGTGAGGGCACCAACCTCAAGGCGTGGCTCTACCGGATCCTCACGAACACCTTCATCAACTCGTACCGCAAGAAGCAGCGCGAGCCGCAGCGCAGTGCCGCCGAGGAGATCGAGGACTGGCAGCTCGCGCGCGCCGAGTCGCACATGTCGACCGGGCTGCGCTCCGCCGAGTCGCAGGCGCTCGACCACCTGCCCGACTCGGATGTGAAGTCCGCGCTCCAGGCGATCCCCGAGGAGTTCCGTATCGCGGTCTATCTCGCGGACGTAGAGGGCTTTGCGTACAAGGAGATCGCGGACATCATGGGTACACCCATCGGCACGGTGATGTCCCGGCTGCACCGGGGCCGCCGTCAACTGCGCGGCATGCTTGAGGACTACGCGCGTGACCGCGGACTCGTCCCGGCCGGTGCCGGAGAGTCGAACGAAGCGAAAGGCTCGGGGTCATGAGCTGCGGCGATGCGCACGAGACGGACTGCGCGGAAGTACTCGATCATCTCTACGAGTTCCTGGACCGTGAGATGCCCGACAGCGACTGCACCAAGTTCGAGACGCACTTCGAGGAGTGCTCCCCGTGCCTGGAGAAGTACGGCCTCGAACAGGCCGTGAAGAAGCTGGTCAAGCGGTGCTGCGGCCATGACGACGTACCGAGCGACCTGCGCGCCAAGGTGATGGGCCGGATCGACATGATCCGGTCCGGGCAGAGCGTGTCCGACGAGGACATCACCGCCCCGGGCAGCACGGTCCAGGGCAGCACGGTGTCCGCCGAGGGCGCCTGACTCTCCCCGCCGCACGCGCCGCGGGCCTCGGCGCCAACCGGCGCGCGCGCACCGTCACCCGAAGGTGCTAATCCGCCCCGCTGAAACCCGGCGAATCCGCCGATGCCACCCCCGCGCCACCCCGCCCGTTCTATTCTCCGGAGCCTGAACGGGCGCGCCCGGCCCCCGAGTTGGCCGGGCCAGGGGAGCCCAGGGGAGGAGAGCGCATGCGGTCGGTTCCGGTGCGGGCCCGCGCGTACATCCTCTGCGCCGGCCTCGGAGCCCTGCTCTGCGCCGCCCCCGCCCTCACCCCGCACACCCCCTGGCCGGCCGTCGCCCTGCTCGCCGCGCTCTACGCGGGCTGCGAGCAGGTGCCCCGCTGCCGGTTCCTCGGCCGCCACGCGCCCCAGGGCATGGGCACCTTCTTCCCCGTCCTGCTCGCAGGAGCGTTCCTCCTGTCGCCGGGCGCCGCGGCCCTGGTCGCCGTGCCCGGCGCCCTCCTCGCCCGGATCGACCGGGCGCCCGCCTGGCTCCGGCGCGGCTGGCACGCCGCCCAGCTCGCCCTCGCCACCTGGGCGGCGGCCCACGCGTACCGGCTGGCCGGCGGGCCCGCCGCGCTCGCCCGGGACGACCTCGCGGGCGGCGGCCCGCACGCGGCGCCCGACTTCCCGTACGCCCTCGTGCCCGCCGGGGCCGCCGTGCTGGTGTTCTGCGCGGTGCTCACCCTCCTCGACGGCGGCATCCTCGCGCTCGCCGAGCGGGTGCCCGCGCGTACGGCCTGGCGCGGACTCTTCGCGCGCTCCCTCGCGCCCGTCGTCGTGCACGGGCTCGCCGGGCTGATGATGGCGGTGCTGTGGCGCAGCCCGTACGGGCCGTTCGCCGCGCTGCTCGTCCTGCTGCCGATGTACCTCTCCTGCTGGGTGTTCGCGCAGTACCACCGCGAGCGCGCCGCCCACCAGGCCACCATCCGCGCGCTGGTGCAGGCCGTCGACCTCAAGGACGGCTACACGCGCGGCCACAGCGAACGCGTCGGCCGAGCCTCCGTGCTGATCGCCCGTGAACTCGGCCTGGCCGACGAGCGCGTGGAGGCGCTGCGCTTCGCGGGCATCCTGCACGACGTCGGCAAACTCGGCGTCCCCACCCGGCTGTTGCGCAAGGACGGACCGCTCACCCCCGAGGAGCGCCGGGTCATCGAGCTGCACCCCGAGTACGGGCACGAGATGGTGCGCGGCATCGGCTTCCTCGGCGAGGCGCGCGCCGCGATCCTGCACCACCACGAACGTCTCGACGGCACCGGTTATCCGTATGGCCTGGTGGGCCGTCAGATCCCCGAGTTCGCCCGGGTGGTGGCGGTCGCGGACGCGTTCGACGCGATGACGTCGACCCGCTCCTACCGGCGCGCCCGCCCGGTGGCGACGGCCGTCGGCGAGCTGGAGCGGTGCGCGGGTACGCAGTTCGACCCGCGGATGGTGCAGGCGCTGGTCCGCGCGCTCGACCGGCACGGCTGGCATCCGACGGTCACCGCCGACGATCCGGAAGGCGGCCGGGAGGGCAGTCGGGAAGGCGGTGCGAAACACGATCCGGAACGCCGTCCGGACGGCGATGCGTGCGGTGACGCGAACGGTGACGCGTACGGCGTGCCGGCCGCGCGGTCCGGGGCGCCGCGCGCCGGAAGCCCCTCATGAGACCGCGCCCGCGAAAACGCTGCCGCACCGGCCGGGCCACCCTCGCCCTCGTGCACTGCGGCGCCGGCGTCCTCAGCGCGCTCGCCGTCGCCTCGACCCTCTGGCACGGCGTCGACCAGCGCGGCACCGCTCTCGCCTTCGGGCTGCTCATCGCGGTCGGCGAGCTGGCCCGCTGGGGCGGCCCCGGGGACGGCGAACGCGAACCCGCGCCGCTGGCCGCCGCCGGCGCCCTCGCGTACGCCCTGCTCGGCGAGAACGCGGGCCTGCCCACGCACCACGGCGTCCTCCAGGTGATCGCCGTCGCCGTCGCCGGCGGTCTCGTCGGCTCCGTCCCGCACGTGGCCACCGGGCGGGGCCCCTCGCTCGACCACATGACGCGCCGCGTCCTCACCGTCGGATTCGCCGCCGCCCTCTTCCAACCCCTCTACAACGAGGGCACGTTGTACGGACTCCTCAGCCCCGGGCCCGGATACGCCCTGTGGCTCGTCTGCGTGCTCGTCCTCACCGCGCTGTGCGACGGCGTGCTCGCCGCCGCGCTGGCCCGCGCCCGTACCGGCTGGCCGTTCGGACCGCTGCTGCGGGACGAGCTGCGCGCCATGCTCGGCGTCGGGTCCGCGGTGTGCGCGTCCGGCGTGGTCATGGCGCTCGCCGTCGCCGTCGCGGGCCTGTGGGCGCTGCCCGTCTTCTCGCTGCCGCTGCTGCTCACGCACCTCTCGTTCCGCCGGTACGCGGCCGTGCGCACCACCTACCGGCAGACCATCACCTCGCTGGCCCGCGCCACCGAGATCGCCGGATACACCCCCCAGGGGCATGCCCGCAGGGTCGCCGTGCTCAGCCGGGCCGTCGGCCGTGAGCTGGGCCTGTCGGAGCCCGATCTGACCGTCCTGGAGTACGCGGCCCTCATGCACGACATCGGACAGCTCTCGCTCGTCGACCCGGTGCCCTCCGGCGCCACCGCCCTCCTGCCCGAGGCCGAGCAGCGGCGCATCGCGCTGCTCGGCGGTGCCGTCGTCCGGCAGACCGGCGTGGACGCCGCCGTCGCCGTCGTCGTGGAACACCAGGCGGACCCCTATCGCGAGCAGCCGCTGACCGCCCGTATCGTGCGGGCGGCGAACGCGTACGACGAGATGGTGCGCGACGAGGGACCGGGAGGCCCGCTCACGGCCCTGGAACGGCTGCGCCTGGCCACCGGCCGCGACTACCAGCCCGAGGTGGTCGAGTCGCTGGCCCGCGTACTGGCGCGCGGCGGTCTTATGCTGCCCTCCGCTGGGTAACCCATGGGTAATGAGCGGCCGTCCGACCGTCCGTGGTTGGATGCGAAGGAACGGTTCGACAGGCGCTTCGGCGAGCGGATCGGCGAGCGGTTCGGCGAGAGAGTGAGAAGGGTGTCCGGGGACACAGGCCTTGGCGGTGTCGGGGCGGGGAAGGAATCCGTGCCCCCCGGTGAGGACGGCAGGCGGGAATCGTGAGGATCTTCGGCAAGGGACGGCACCGGCCCTCCGCCTCATGGCGGCAGGCCACGGACCGCGCGTTCACGCTCATCGGCGACGGACGGTACGAGGACGCGGGCGCGCTCCTGACCCGGGCCGCCGATCTCGAACCCTGGCTGTCGGAGTCCTGGTTCAATCTCGCGCTGCTGCACAAGTTCCGGCACGACTGGGAGCAGGCGCGCGCCGCGGGCCTGCGGGCCGTCGCGCTGCTCGACCGCGAGACCGGCGCTCCCGACTGGTGGAACGTGGGGATCGCGGCCACCGCGCTCCAGGACTGGCCGCTGGCCCGCCGCGCCTGGCAGGCGTACGGCCTGCGGGTGCCCGGCGGCCGGCCGAGCCAGGGCGGGTCCCTGGGCGAACCGACCGGGATGGAGCTGGGCAGCGCGGCCGTGCGGCTTTCGCCCGAGGGCGAGGCCGAGGTGGTCTGGGGCCGGCGCCTGGACCCGGCCCGGATCGAGGTCCTGTCCATCCCGCTGCCCTCGTCGGGCCGCCGCTGGGGCGAGGTCGTCCTGCACGACGGCGTCCCGCACGGCGAGCGGACCACGGCCGCCGGGCACGCCTACCCCGTCTTCGACGAGATCGAGCTGTGGGCCCCCTCGCCCGTGCCCACCTGGGTCGTCCTCCTGGAAGCCGACGACGAGGAGGACCGGGACGCCCTGGAGACGCTGGCCGCCGACGCCGGTTTCGCCGCCGAGGACTGGTCGTCGTCCGTGCGGCTGCTGTGCCGGATGTGCTCCGAGAGCCGGATGCCCAGCGACGAGGGCGACGGGGAGCACCTCGACCCGCACGACCACAGCGAGCCGGGTCACCCCGGGCCGCTCGGCCACCGCACGGACGGGCAGCAGTGGGTGCCGGAGCGCGAGTGCGGGATCGCGGCGCCCGCGTCCCTGGTACGCGGTCTGCTCGACAGCTGGGTCGCGGACAGCCCGGACACCCGGGACTGGCGCGATCTCGAAGAGGTCTGCTGAATCCGGTCAGGGGTCCGATGGCCGGGGAACCGGCGGGGGCCGCGTGCCCGGCGCCGTAAGGTGTACGGGCATCACGATTCGAAGGTTTCCAGGAAGGCATACGGCGGCGATGGCGCAGCAGGACACCGAACAGGCACCGGCCGGGGTGCTCCCCGTGGACGACGAGGGCTTCGTCATCGACACGCAGGACGGCGAGGAGCGCGAGGCGGCCTACGTGGAGCGCGGCACCTCGCGACCGATCACCGTCGTGGGCAACCCGGTGCTGCACAAGGAGTGCCGGGACGTCACGGTCTTCGACGGCGAGCTGGAGCAGCTGGTCGCCGACATGTTCGCCAGCCAGCGGACCGCCGAGGGCGTGGGCCTGGCCGCCAACCAGATCGGCGTCGACCTGAAGGTCTTCGTGTACGACTGCGGGGACGACGAGGGCGTACGGCACGTGGGCGTGGTGTGCAACCCGGTGCTGACCGAGCTGCCCGCCGACCAGCGCCGCCTCGACGACTCGAACGAGGGCTGCCTGTCCGTACCGACCGCGTACGCCGAGCTGGCCCGGCCCGACTACGCCGAGGTGACCGGGCAGGACGAGAAGGGCAACCCGGTCAAGGTACGCGGCACGGGGTACTTCGCCCGCTGCCTCCAGCACGAGACGGACCACCTCTACGGCTACCTCTACATCGACCGGCTCTCCAAGCGGGACCGCAAGGACGCGCTGCGGCAGATGGCCGAAGGCACCCCTCGGTACCCCGTGGTCCCCAACGAGTGAGACCGCGCACGGGCGTCTGACGGAGCGACAACTGCGCTTCGTGGCGCGGTAGTTGCGCGGGCGCACCCCTGTGACACCATGGCGGCGCCCCTCCGGGAACGGCATCCGGAGGGGCGCCGCCGTCATGCGCGGGGAAGGATCGGACCACCAGTGATCCAAAATCAGTCACGTAAGGGGATTTTCCAGGCACCTTGGGGTAGTGAAGGGAGCAAATCTGTTCCCTGAACGGTCAGTTGTAGTGCTGAATAGAAAGCGCGGGGATACGCAACGGCGCGCGCCCGGCACAGCGGAAGGGGTGTCCGCGCATCAGGCAGCCGCATCAGGCAGCTGAGAGGGGTTTGTTCGTGCCTGCTTTCCCATACAGCACCACACCGACACAGACTGCGGTCCCACCGGCGCTCTCGCTTCCGGTGATCGAGGGTGCCTTTCCTCGCCAACTGCATCCGTATTGGCCCAAACTTCAGGAGAACACGAGGGAGTGGCTGCTCGAAAAACGTTTGATGCCGCCCGACAAGGTCGCGCGGTACGCGGACAACCTGCGCTACACGGACCTGATGGCCGGGTACTACATGGGCGCTCCGGACGACGTCCTCCAGGCCATCGCCGACTACAGTGCGTGGTTTTTCGTCTGGGACGACCGGCACGACCGTGACGTGGTGCACGGCCGCGCCGAGGCGTGGCAGAGCCTGTGTGTCCTGCTGCACGCGGCCCTTGAGTCACCCGGGCGCCACCTGTACCACGAAGATCCCCTGGTCGCGGCCTTCGCGGACAGCATGGTGCGGCTCTACTCGTTCCTCGGCGAGAGCTGGAACGCCCGTTTCGCACAGCACTTCCACGACGTGATCGACGCGTACGACCAGGAGTTCCACAACCGGACGACCGGTCGGGTGCCCGCGGTCGACGAATATCTGGAGCTGCGCAGGCTGACGTTCGCGCACTGGATATGGCTCGACCTCCTTGAGCCGACCGCGCGGTACGAAATACCGGCGAGCGTCCGCGAACATTCCGCGTACCGGCGGGCCGGAATCACCTGCCAGGATTTCGCGGCCTGGTACAACGACCTCTGTTCGCTGCCCAAGGAACTCGCGGGCGACGAATACCACAATCTCGGAATCAGTCTCATTCAGCACGAGGGAATGACGCTGGAGGAAGCGGTCGCCGAGGTTTACCGCAGGGTCACGGAATGCATTACCGAATTCCTCGCCGCGGAGCAGGAGGTGGGCCGTCTCGCCGATGAGTTGGCGGACGGAACACAGCGCGGCGACGCCCTGGCGCAAGCCGTCCGGCTGAACGTCTCCAATATGCGGAACTGGTTCAGCTCCGTGTACTGGTTCCACCACGAGTCCGGCCGTTACCGGGTCGACAGCTGGGCCGACCGGTCCACACCGCCCTACATCAGCGATCAGGCAAGCGATCAAGCAGGTGACGAATGAGCGTCGAACCCGGCCTCTCCACCACGGCCGGCCCCGACCGGGAGCCCCCGCCACCGCCGTACGCCCGGGGCGGCGCCCCGCTGCTCGGGCACGCCTGGAACCTGGCCCGCGACCCGCTCGCCTTCGTGGCCGCGCTGCGCGACAGCGGCGATCTGGTCCGGATCAAGCTGGGCCCCAGGACGGCGTACGCCGTATGCGATCCGGACTTGGTCGCGACGCTCCTCAAGAGCCCCGATTTCGCGGTCGGCGGGGCCCTGTGGGACACCATGGAAATCCTTCTGGGGAAGGGCGTGGCGACCAGTAACGGGGCGCTGCACCGGCGCCAGCGCCGCATGATCCAGCCGGCTTTCCGGCCGGACCGGATCGCCGAGTACGCGACCGTCATGGAGGAGGAGGCGCAGGCCATGGCGGGCCGCTGGGGCGCCGGCGACACCGTCGACATCGCCGACGAGGTGTTCCGTACGGCGGTGCGGATCGTGGCGCGGTCGCTGCTCCAGGTCGACTCGATCGACGAGCGCGCGGACCGGCTCAGCAGCTCGCTGCACGAGGTGTTCGGCGGGCTGTACCGGCGGATGATCCTTTCCATCGGGCCGTTCTACAAACTGCCGCTTCCCGCCAATCGGCGTTTCGAGCGCGCGTTGGCCGATCTGCACCGCCTTGTGGACGAGATCATCGCCGAACGGCGCGCTTCGGGCGCCGATCCCGGGGATCTGCTGTCGGCATTGCTGGCGGCAAAGGACGAGAATGGTGAAACGCTCAACGAACAAGAGGTTCACGACCAAGCGGTCTCGCTCCTCGTCGCGGGCGCGGAAAACGTTGCCTCGTCCCTCACGTGGACCTTCCAGTTGCTCAGTGAGCACCCGGAAGAGGAAAACCGGCTCTGCGCGGAGGTGGCGGCCGTCGCCGGTGACGGACCGGTCACTTTCGGCTCCCTGCCGAAGCTGACCCACGCGCGCAATGTCATCACCGAGGCGATGCGGATACGGCCCGGCGTATGGATTCTGACGCGGCGCGCGATGGCCGATACCGAACTGGGTGGGTATCGCATTCCGGCCGGGGCGGACATCGTCTACAGCCCCTATGCGATGCAGCGGGATCCACGTGCATTCGCACGGCATCTGGACTTCGATCCGGACCGCTGGCTGCCCGAACGGGCAGGTGACGTGGGGCAGTCGGCGATGATGCCGTTCAGCGTCGGCAACCGCAAGTGCCCCGGTGACCACTTCAGCCTCGCGGAGATGGCGATCATCCTGGCGACCGTGGTCCGGCGCTGGCGGCTGCGGGTGCTTCCGGAATCCGACGCGGCTCCCCGCATAGGCATCACCCTTCAGCCAAAGAGGCTGAGGCTCCGCGCCGAACCCCAGGTGACAGGGCCTGTCTGATCCCGTCCCCGATTCCGCCGGACCCCCGCGCGCGGTACGTGAGCCGGCGGGGGTCCGGCGGAATGCGGGACGGGATCAGTGGGCGGTCGCGGCGGCGGTCCCGGCGGTCGGGCCCCGGAAGGTGCGCCGGTAGGTGTGCGGGGTGGTGTCCAGCACTCTGAGGAAGTGGTGACGCAGCGTAGCCGCGTTGCCGAACCCGGCGCGACCGGCGATCGCGTCCACCGTCTCGTCGGTCCCCTCCAGCAACTCCTGGGCCAGCAGCACCCGTTGACGCAGGAGCCAGCGGTACGGGGTCGTCCCGGTCTCCTGCTGGAAGCGGCGCGCGAAGGTCCGGGGCGCCATGTGCGCCCGCTCCGCCAGGTCCTCCACCGTGATCGCCCGGTCGAGGTGGCGCCCCATCCAGGCCAGGACCTCGCCGACGGTGTCGCACGGTCCCTCCGGCACCGGGCGCTCGATGTACTGGGCCTGCCCGCCGTCCCGGTGCGGCGGCACCACCATCCGCCGGGCGAGCGCGTTGGCCACCTCGGACCCGTGCTCCTGCCGGATGATGTGCAGGCACGAGTCGATCCCGGCGGCCGACCCCGCCGATGTGATGACGGTGCCCTCGTCCACGTACAGCACATCGCGCTCCACCCGGGCGCGCGGATGCCGTACGGCGAGTTCGTCCGCGTGCCGCCAGTGCACGGCGCAGCGCCGGCCGTCGAGGAGTCCGGCCGCGCCGAGCACGAAGACGCCGGAGCACACCGACATCACCCGCGCGCCCCGCTCGGTCGCCCGCCGCAGCGCGTCGAGCAGCTCCGGCGGATACGTACGGGCGGTGTCCGTGCCCGCCGGGGTGACCGCGATCAGGTCGGCCGTCTCCAGCCGTTCGAGACCGTGCGGCACGGTCAGGCTGAACCCGGCGTGGGTCGACAGGACCGGGCCCTCGGCCGACGCCACCGCGAAGTCGTACACCGGCAGCCCCTGGTCGCTGCGGTCGAGCCCGAACACCTCGCACACCACACCGAGCTCGAAGGGATGCACCCCGTCGAGCAGTACCGCGACCACGTTCTTCAGCATGCCGGACAGTGTGCCGCACGCATGGCAGTAATTCGAGGGTCTACGGCAATTCTGCCACTGCCGGTGGGGTCGGGGGCGCGGCACAGTGGAGCCATGAACGCACTCCTGGACTACCTGACCGTCGCCGCCGTCTTCGTCCTCATGCTCGCACCGTCCGCGTACGGCCACCTGCACGAACGCCGAATAGACCGCCAGCTCAGAATCGCGGAGCGGTCCGGCACCGAAGCACCGGACCGCTCCCTCCACCTGGCCGCCTGAACGCTCCGCTGGTGGACCGGTGGGGAAGGTGCGGGCCGTGGGTGGCTGGTCGCGCAGTTCCCCGCGCCCCTTGAGGGGCGTCTCCTCGAACGGTGCTTGGAACTCGTCGTCGAACGACACCGAACCCACCACCGGAAGGTGCGGGTCGTGGGTGGCTCGTCGCGCCCACGCGGCGGAGCCGCACGTGTCACAGCCCCGCGCCCCTTAAGGGGCGTCTCCTCGAACGGTGCTTAGAACTCGTCGTCGAACGAAACCGAGCCCTCCACCGCCACCTGGTACGCCGAAGGGCGGCGTTCGAAGAAGTTCGTCAGTTCCTGGACTCCCTGGAGTTCCATGAACGAGAACGGGTTCTGGGAGCCGTACACCGGGGCGAAGCCGAGTCGCTGGAGGCGCTGGTCCGCGACGCACTCCAGGTACTGCCGCATCGACTCCGTGTTCATGCCCGGCAGGCCCTCGCCGCACAGGTCGCGGCCGAACTGCAACTCGGCCTCGACCGCCTCCTTGAGCATCGCCGTGACCTGCTCCTGGAGCCGGTCGTCGAACAGCTCCGGCTCCTCCTTGCGTACGGTGTCGACCACCTCGAACGCGAACGACATGTGCATCGTCTCGTCACGGAACACCCAGTTGGTGCCCGTCGCCAGACCGTGCAGCAGCCCGCGCGAGCGGAACCAGTAGACGTAGGCGAAGGCCCCGTAGAAGAACAGGCCCTCGATGCAGGCCGCGAAGCAGATCAGGTTGAGCAGGAACCGGCGCCGGTCCGCCTGCGACTCCAACTGGTCCAGCTTCTCGACCGAGTCCATCCACTTGAAGCAGAACTCGGCCTTCTCACGGATCGACGGGATGTTCTCGACCGCCGCGAAGGCCGCCGTCCGGTCCTCCGGGTCGGGCAGATAGGTGTCCAGGAGCGTCAGATAGAACTGGACGTGCACGGCCTCCTCGAACAGCTGACGGCTCAAGTACAGCCGCGCCTCGGGGGAGTTGATGTGCTTGTACAGCGTGAGCACCAGGTTGTTCGCCACGATCGAGTCGCCCGTCGCGAAGAACGCGACGAGGCGGCCGATCATGTGCTGCTCGCCCGGCGACAGCTTCGCGAGGTCGGCGACGTCCGAGTGGAGGTCGACCTCCTCGACGGTCCACGTGTTCTTGATCGCGTCCCGGTAGCGCTCGTAGAAGTCCGGGTACCGCATGGGCCTGAGCGTCAGTTCGAACCCCGGGTCCAGCAGGTTCTTCTCGGTGGTCATCACTGGCATGCCTCGCAGGACTCGGGGTTCTCCAGGGAGCAGGCGACGGCGTCCGCGTCGGGCGCCTGCTGCACGGGGACGGGGGCGGTGGCCTGGGCGGCGCGGGCGATCCGGGTCGCCGGGCGCGAGCGCAGGTAGTACGTCGTCTTCAGGCCCCGCTGCCAGGCATACGCGTACATCGAGCTGAGCTTCCCGATGGTCGGCGTCTCCAGGAACAGGTTCAGGGACTGCGACTGGTCGAGGAACGGCGTGCGGTCCGCCGCCATGTCGATGAGGCCGCGCTGCGGGATCTCCCACGCCGTGCGGTACAGCTCCCGGACCTCGGCGGGGATCCACGCGAAGCCCTGCACCGAGCCGCTGGCGTCGCGCAGCGCCTCACGGGTGCGCGCGTCCCACACCCCGAGCCGCTTCAGGTCCTCCACCAGATAGGCGTTGACCTGGAGGAACTCCCCGCTCAGCGTCTCGCGCTTGAAGAGGTTGGAGACCTGCGGCTCGATGCACTCGTACACCCCGGCGATCGACGCGATGGTCGCGGTCGGCGCGATGGCGAGCAGGAGCGAGTTGCGCATACCGGTCGTGGCGATACGTTCCCGCAGGGCCGCCCAGCGCTCGGGCCAGGTCAGCTCGGCGCCGTAGTGGTCGGGGTGCAGCACGCCGCGCGCGGTCCGGGTCTTCTCCCAGGCGGGGAGGGGGCCGCTGCGCTCGGCGAGGTCCGTCGACGCCTCGTACGCGGCGAGCATGATCCGCTCGGCGATCCGCGTGGACAGGGCGCGTGCCGCGGCCGAGTCGAAGGGCAGCCGCAGCCGGAAGAAGACGTCCTGAAGGCCCATCGCGCCGAGACCCACCGGGCGCCACTTGGCGTTGGAGCGGCCGGCCTGCTCGGTCGGGTAGTAGTTGATGTCCACGACCCGGTCGAGGAAGGTCACGGCGGTCCGTACGGCGTCGTCCAGGCGCTCCCAGTCGATGCCGTCGCCGGTGCCGGGCGTGACGAACGCGGCCAGGTTGACCGAGCCGAGGTTGCAGACGGCCGTCTCGCCGTCGTCGGTGACCTCCAGGATCTCCGTGCACAGGTTCGAGGAGTGCACGGTGTGGCCGGGTTCGGCGGTCTGGTTCGCGGTGCGGTTGGCGGCGTCCTTGAACGTCATCCAGCCGTTGCCGGTCTGCGCGAGGGTGCGCATCATGCGGCCGTACAGGTCCCGCGCGGGGATCGTCTTCCTCGCCAGGCCCGCGGCCTCGGCGGCCTTGTACGCGGTGTCGAACGCGTCGCCCCACAGGTCGACGAGGTCGGGTACGTCGGCCGGCGAGAACAGCGACCAGTCGGCGTCGGCGGCGACCCGGCGCATGAACTCGTCGGGGATCCAGTGCGCGAGGTTGAGGTTGTGGGTGCGCCGGGCGTCCTCGCCGGTGTTGTCCCGCAGCTCCAGGAACTCCTCGATGTCGGAGTGCCAGGTCTCCAGGTAGACCGCGGCGGCGCCCTTGCGCCGGCCGCCCTGGTTCACGGCGGCCACCGACGCGTCGAGGGTCTTCAGGAACGGGACGATGCCGTTCGAGTGGCCGTTGGTGCCGCGGATCAGCGAACCCCGGGCGCGCACCCGGGAGTAGGAGAGCCCGATACCGCCCGCGTGCTTCGACAGGCGGGCCACCTGGTGGTAGCGGTCGTAGATCGAGTCCAGCTCGTCCAGCGGGGAGTCCAGGAGGTAGCAGGACGACATCTGCGGGTGGCGGGTGCCGGAGTTGAAGAGCGTGGGGGACGAGGGCAGGTAGTCGAGGCGGCTCATCAGGCCGTACAGCGCGGCGACCTCGTCCACGGCGCGGGCGCTGTCGTCCTCCGCGAGGCCGGACGCGACGCGCAGCATGAAGTGCTGCGGGGTCTCCACGACCTTGCGGGTGATCGGGTGCCGCAGCAGATAGCGGCTGTGCAGGGTGCGCAGCCCGAAGTAGCCGAAGCGGTCGTCGGCCGCTTCGGTGTGCTGGTCGACCAGCGCGTCGAGACGCTTCGCGTGGAGGGTGACGAACGCCGCCGTGCGGTCCGCGATCAGGCCCTCGCGGTGACCGGTCGCGACCGAGTCCGAGAAGGAGCGCACGCCCTGCGAGGCGGCCTCCTCGGCGATGGCGATGGTGAGCAGCCGGGCCGCGAGCCGGGAGTAGACCGGGTCCTCGGAGATGAGACCGGCGGCCGACTCCGTCGCCAGCTCCCGCAGTTCGGCTCCGTCCGCGCGGGCGGAGCGCCCCCGCAGCGCACCGGCCGCGACGCGTCCCGGGTCGGCGCCGGGAAGGTCGGCCGTCAGGGCGGTCAGGGTCCGCAGCAGCGCGGCACCGGGACCGTCGTCCGCCCCGGTCGCGGTGGCCGGAACAGTCGCATTCGCCAAAACGGTCGCTGAGGCCGGATCGGCTGGCGCGATGGTCACGTGAAGCTCTCCCTCGCTCGGCTCTGGGCCTCGGAAGCGGGGGCGGGGCACGCGGGCGTACCCGCGTACGGCGGTGCGCCGCGTCCACCGACCCATTCCACGGGGCCCGGACGTCGTGTCGGTACCCGGACCGGTCGGACCGGGTACGCCGTCGGCAGGTCATCGGACTCACGGGCACGCGAATGCGGACCAGTACACCGTTGCGGGACAGTTCCGGACTTGCACCGGATTCCCCTGCGGCGACAACGAGCACGAGCATACATCTTGTGTCGGCCCGGGGAAGCACCCCCACATGTTGTGTCGGACGTCATGATTTTCGGGGTTCAGCAGCAGCGGAACCCCTGCCGGGGATCGGTCTCCTGGCGGTCGGTCCGCTCCTTTTCGAAGGCCCGCCGGGACGGTACGGGCGCGTCCGGATGCTGTTTCCGTACGTGCGCCACGTACCGCTCGTACGCCGACTCGTCCGTCAACTCGCGTACGTACCACCGCATCCAGCGCAGGACGCGCACCCCCCGCACCAGCATCACGGCACCCGCTCGGCGTCGGCTGCCAGTTCCAGCTTCTCCTGCGGGGTGGCGAACAGGCCGTCCGGGGCGACGAGTTTCGACTCGACGTACGGCGTCTCGCTCAGCGTGCTCGCCCCGGGGTTCCGGAGGTGCCGGACGCAGACCCGGGCCGAGTCGGCGATCACGATCACGATGAGCAGTGCGAGGACGGCCGTGAGGACGCCGTCCACGGTGGAGTTGAGGACCACCGTGTGCATGTCGTCCATGCTCTTGGCGGGCGGCAGGACCTTGCCCGCGTCGATGCCGTCCTGGTAGTTCGCGCGCTGCTGGAAGAAGCCCACGCGCGGGTCGCTGGAGAACACCTTCTGCCAGCTCGCGGTGAGCGTCACCGTCGCGTCCCAGATCAGCGGGACCCCGGTCACCCACGCCCACTTGAGCCGCCCGGACTTCACCAGGAGGGTCGTGCAGACGGCGAGCGCGACGGCCGCGAGGAGCTGGTTGGCGATGCCGAAGACCGGGAAGAGCTGGTTGATCCCGCCCAGCGGCTCGTGCACGCCGACCCACAGGAAGTAGCCCCACAGCGCCACGACGACCGCGCTGGTCAGGGCGAGCCCCGGCTTCCAGCTGATGTTGCGGAACGGCTTGTAGACGTTGCCGAGCATGTCCTGGAGCATGAAGCGGCCCACGCGGGTACCGGCGTCCAGGGCGGTCAGGATGAAGAGCGCCTCGAACATGATGGCGAAGTGGTACCAGAAGGCGCGCAGCCCGTCCCCGGTGACCTTCGAGAAGATCTCCGAGACGCCGACGGCGAGCGTCGGGGCGCCGCCGGTACGGGACAGCAGCGACTGCTCCTCGACGGCCTTGGCGGCGGCTGCCAGGTCCTCCGGCGAGATCGAGTAGCCGAATCCGGCCACCGCCTGGGACGCGGACTGCACGGAGTCGCCGATGACGCCCGCGGGCGCGTTCATCGCGAAGTACAGGCCCGGGTCGATGACGCTGGCCGCGATGAGCGCCATCACGGCCACCGAGGACTCCATCAGCATCGACCCGTATCCGATCATCCGGATCTGGGACTCCTTCTGGATCATCTTCGGTGTGGTGCCCGAGGAGATCAGCGCGTGGAAGCCCGACAGGGCGCCGCAGGCGATGGTGATGAAGACGAACGGGAACAGCGAGCCGGCGAAGACCGGGCCGTCACCGCGCGAGGCGAAGTCGGTGACCGCGTCCATCTTCAGCGTCGGCAGCGTGAAGACCACGCCGAGCGCGAGCAGCGCGATCGTGCCGATCTTCATGAAGGTGGAGAGGTAGTCGCGGGGCGCGAGCAGCATCCACACCGGCAGCACCGAGGCGACGAACCCGTACACGACCAGCCAGATCACCAGCGTCGACGGGGCCAGCGTGAACGCCTCGGCCCAGGACGACTCGGCGACCCAGCGGCCCGCGACGAGCGCGAGGAGCAGCAGCGCGATCCCGATCAGCGAGACCTCGCTGACCCGCCCGGGGCGCAGGACCCGCAGGTAGAAGCCCATCAGCAGGGCGATCGGTACGGTCATCGCGATGGAGAAGGTGCCCCAGGGCGACTCGGCGAGCGCGTTCACGATCACCAGGGCCAGCACCCCGAGCAGGATGATCATGATGGCGAAGGCGGCGAGCAGCGCGGCGGCGCCGCCGAACGGGCCGATCTCCTCGCGGGCCATCTGCCCGAGCGAACGCCCGTCGCGCCGCGTCGAGAAGAACAGCACGACCATGTCCTGCACGGCCCCCGCGAAGATCACCCCCGCGACGATCCAGATGGTGCCGGGCAAGTACCCCATCTGCGCGGCGAGTACGGGCCCGACCAGCGGCCCGGCGCCCGCGATGGCGGCGAAGTGGTGACCGAGCAGGACGCGCCGGTCCGTGGGGTGGTAGTCGATGCCGTTGTCGAGCCGTTCGGCGGGCGTCGCCCGCGTTCTGTCGACCTTCAGCACGCGGCGCGCGATGAACTTCGCGTAGAAGCGGTAGGCGATGGCGTACGAGCCGAGTGCCGCCGCCACCATCCAGACGGCCGACACCTCCTCGCCCCGGGACAGCGCGAGTACGGCCCAGCCGGTGGCACCGACCAGGGCGACGAGGATCCAGACGACTACGGTCCGGGGAGAAGTGCTGCGCACGGTGGGGGTCCTCCCGTCCAAGATGAGACGGAAGGACCGTAGGACAGGAAGAGGACCCGCGCTACACCGCGCACCGAACCGGCTTCACCCGAAGGGCGATTGGCCGGTGGCCGGTTCGGTCAGTCGGTGGCCGGTCCGGTCAGTCGGTGGGCCTCTTGAGCCGCGCCACGAACTTGTACCGGTCGCCCCGGTACACCGACCGCACCCACTCCACCGGGCGGTCCTCGCCGTCCAGCGAGTGCCGCGACAGCATCAGCATCGGCAGCCCCACGTCCGTACCGAGCAGGCCCGCCTCGCGGGGGGTCGCGAGCGAGGTCTCGATGGTCTCCTCGGCCTCCGCGAGATGCACGTCGTAGACCTCGGCGAGCGCCGTGTAGAGGGAGGTGTACTTCACCAGCGAGCGGCGCAGCGCGGGGAAGCGCTTGGCCGAAAGGTGGGTGGTCTCGATCGCCATCGGCTCCCCGCTCGCCAGGCGCAGCCGCTCGATCCGCAGCACCCGCCCGCCCGCCGAGATGTCGAGCAGCCCGGCCAGCGTGTCGTCGGCCGTGATGTACCCGATGTCCAGGAGCTGCGAGGTCGGCTCCAGGCCCTGCGCCCTCATGTCCTCGGTGTACGAGGTGAGTTGGAGCGCCTGGGACACCTTCGGCTTGGCCACGAAGGTGCCCTTGCCCTGGATCCTTTCGAGCCGGCCCTCGACCACCAGTTCCTGGAGCGCCTGGCGGACCGTCGTACGCGAGGTGTCGAACTCGGCGGCGAGAGTGCGCTCGGGTGGTACAGGTGTGCCCGGGGGCAGAGTTTCGGTCATGTCGAGCAAATGCCGCTTGAGCCGGTAGTACTTGGGTACGCGCGCGGTGCGGCCCGCTGTCGCCGCTTCCGCCGTCGCGGACGTGCCCACCTCGGTCGTCTCGCCGGCCATCGTCCGCCTTCCCGGCTCCTGTGCTGCTGCCGTCACCGGCTCCTCCGTCTGTCGCGGCTCACATCGTGGCACGGCGCGAACTGAGCGGGCCGTGCCCCCTCAGGTGTCGGTCCGATAACGGACGTGACAGCCCTTCTTATACACCCTTGACACCCCTAAAGGTCTAGGCCAAGCTCCGGGTACTGGTCTACACCATTAAAGACCAGGTCCCAGTCCCACGAGCAGTTTCTCGTCGTAGGCAGCGCTGTGGGTGGGGGGTTGCAGGCATCCTGAGGAGGGTGACGTGAAGCGCAAGCTCATTGCGGCCATTGGCGTCGCGGGAATGTTGTTCTCGATCGCGGCGTGCGGTGGGGACGACAGCGGGGACGACACCAAGGACAAGAAGGCCGGGGCGGACGGCTTCAAGGGCCAGACCCTGACCGTCTGGGCCATGGACGGTTCCACGCCGCCCAACTGGACCAAGGACCTCACCGCCGAGTTCGAGAAGAAGACCGGCGCGACGCTGAAGTTCGAGACCCAGAAGTGGGACGGCATCCAGCAGAAGATCACCACGGCGCTCTCCGAGTCGACCCCGCCGGACGTCATCGAGGTCGGCAACACGCAGACCCCCGCGTACGCGTCCACCGGCGGTCTCGCCGATCTGACCGACCTCAAGGCGGAGATCGGCACCGACTGGACCGAGGCACTCAACAAATCGTCCGTCTTCGACGGCAAGCAGTACGCCGCCCCGTGGTACTTCGCGAACCGCGTCGTCATCTACAACAAGAAGGTGTGGGCCGACGCCGGCCTGAAGGACACCCCGAAGACGCGTGACGAGTTCTACAAGGCGCTCGACACCATCGGCAAGAAGACCAAGAACGAGCCGATCTACCTGCCGGGTCAGAACTGGTACTTCTTCGACGGCATCACCATCGGCCAGGGCGCCGACCTCGTGAAGCAGGAAGGCGACAAGTACGTCTCCAACCTCGCCGACCCCAAGGTGGGCGCGGCCATGGAGATCTACAAGAAGTACCAGTCGTACTCCAAGGCCCCCAAGGACAAGGACGAGGCGACCCCGCAGCAGGCCGAGGTCTTCGCCAAGGGCAACGTCGGCGCCTTCATCGGCATGGGCTGGGAGGCCGGCACGGCCATCGCGGCCAACAAGAAGATCGAGAAGGACATCGGCTACTTCACCATCCCGGGTGAGACCGCCGACAAGCCCGAGGGCGTGTTCCTCGGTGGCTCGAACTTCGCGGTCGCCGCGGGCAGCAAGAAGCAGGAACTGGCCAAGGAGTTCCTGAAGCTGGCGCTGTCCGACAAGTTCGAGGGCGCGCTCGCCAAGGAGAACGGCGTCATCCCGAACAAGGAGTCGCTCCAGTCCAACCTGGCGGGCAACGGCGCGGCCGAGGCCGCCGCTCCCGCCGCGGCCGGCGGTGGCACCACGCCGCTGATCCCCGAGTGGGCCGCGGTGGAGAACAACCCGAACCCGATCAAGAGCTACATGACCGCGGTGCTGAACGGTAAGTCCCCGGCCGACGCGGCCAAGGACGTCGAGGCGGAGATCAACAAGCGCCTCGCCCAGACGAGCTGATCACCAAGCGCCGGGGGACGGTACGCCGCCGTCCCCCGGCGCGAGGGGTCTGTCGTCTGGGTCATGCCGGGCTCGCGGGGCCTGGCACCGCACCTCGCCGCGTTGTCGTCGGTCGCCAGGGCGCCGCCCTGACTCCCTCCTCCGCCTTGCGATGCACGGCGCCAGGCCCCGCTCCCTGATCCGGCCTGACCCAGACGACAGACCCCGTGCGTCCTACCGTTACACCACGGAAGAGATGACGAGCATGTCAGTGCAGACAGAACGCACGGACCCGGCGCGGGCGTCCGACGTCCGGAAGACCGGGGCGCCCCCGCCCCGCGATGTGGTGAGCCGAGGGAGAAGAGCGGGCGGCAGGTCGGCCCCGTATCTGCTCCTGCTGCCCGCGCTGCTCGCCACCGCGGTGCTGCTCGGCTGGCCGCTGGTGAAGAACGGCATCCTGTCGTTCCAGAACCTCAACCCGCGGCAGTTGATCCTCCACCTCACCGAGTGGAACGGGATCGACAACTACAAGGAAGTCCTCGGCAGCAGCGACTTCTGGAAGGTCGCGGGCCGGTCGGTCGTCTTCACCGCCGCCAACGTCGTCCTGATCATGGTGCTCGGCACCCTCATCGGACTGCTCCTCGCCCGGCTCGCCCGCCGGATGCGGCTGCTGCTCCTGCTGGGACTCGTCCTCGCCTGGGCCATGCCCGTCATCGCCGCGACCACCGTCTACCAGTGGCTGTTCGCCCAGCGCTTCGGCGTCATCAACTGGGTCCTGGACAAACTCGGCTGGCACTCGATGGCCGACCACAACTGGCTCGCCACCCAGTTCTCCACCTTCTCCGTGGTCACCCTGCTGATCGTCTGGCAGTCCATACCCTTCGTCGCGATCAACCTCTACGCGGCCAGTACGACGATCCCCAAGGAGTTGTACGAGGCCGCCTCACTGGACGGCGCCGGTGCCTGGAAGAGCTTCTCCTCGGTGACGTTCCCCTTCCTGCGGCCCTTCCTGTGGGCGACGACCTTCCTTGAGGTCATCTGGGTCTTCAAGTCCTTCGCGCAGCTCTTCGCGATGAACCAGGGCGGCCCCAACCGCCTGACCGAGACCCTGCCCGTCTACGCCTTCGTGGAAGGTGTCGGCAACCAGCACTTCGGCATGGGAGCGGCGATCTCGTTCCTCACCATCCTCATCCTGCTGGCCCTGACCGCCTACTACCTGCGCACCGTGATCAAGCAGGAGGAGGACGAGCTGTGAAGCGCTCCCTGTTCGCCAGGTTCTGGCCCAACGCGACGGCCGTCGCCCTCTTCGTCGTGTTCGTCTTCCCCGTCTACTGGATGTTCTCCACGGCCTTCAAGCCGACCGGCGACATCATCTCCGAGGACCCGGTCTGGTTCCCGACCGACGCCACCTTCGCCCACTTCAAGAAGGTGATCGCTGTCGACCAGTTCTGGACCCTGGTCGGCAACTCCCTGACAGTGACCGTCCTGTCGGTGGCCTTCTCGCTGATCATCGCCCTCATCGCGTCCTTCGCCCTGGCGCGGATGCGGTTCAAGGGGCGGCGCGGCTTCATCATCGTCTTCATGATCGCGCAGATGGCCCCCTGGGAGGTCATGGTCATCGCGATCTACATGCTGGTGCGCGACGCGGACATGCTCAACAGCCTGATCCCGCTCACCGCCTTCTACATGATCATGGTGCTGCCCTTCACGATCCTGACGCTGCGCGGCTATGTCGCCGCCGTGCCGAAGGAGCTGGAGGAGTCCGCCATGGTCGACGGCTGCACCCGTCCGCAGGCGTTCATCAAGGTGATCTTCCCGCTGCTCGCGCCCGGCCTGATGGCCACCTCGCTCTTCGGCTTCGTCACCGCCTGGAACGAGTTCCCGCTCGTCCTCATCCTCAACAAGGACATCGGAGCCCAGACGCTGCCGCTGTGGCTGTCCAGCTTCCAAACGGCCTTCGGCGACGACTGGGGTGCCACCATGGCGGCAGCGTCCATCTTCGCCGTACCGATCCTCATCGTCTTCGTCTTCCTGCAACGCCGGGCCGTCAGCGGCCTCACCGCAGGCGCCGTGAAGGGATAACGCCACCCGATGACGACTCTGGCCCGCGGCATCGACACCCTCACCCGCGACGCGCTCACCGTCCTCCAGCCCGGATTCACCGGCACCAGCGCCCCCGACTGGCTGCTGCGCCGACTCGGCGAAGGACTCGCGTCCGTCGGACTGTTCGGCCGCAACATCGCCTCACCGGAGCAGGTCTCCGCGCTCACCGCCCAGCTCAGGGCCGAGCGCGACGACGTCCTGGTCGCCATCGACGAGGAGGGCGGCGACGTCACCCGGCTCGAAGTGCGCACCGGCTCCTCGTTCCCCGGCAACCACGCCCTCGGCGCCGTCGACGACACCGACCTGACGCGCGCCGTCGCCCGCGAACTCGGCCGCAGGCTCGCCGAGTGCGGAGTGAACCTCAACTGGGCACCGTCCGCCGACGTCAACTCCAACCCCGGCAACCCGGTCATCGGCGTCCGCTCCTTCGGCGCCGACACCGACCTCGTCGCCCGGCACACCGCCGCCTATGTCGAAGGGCTCCAGGCCGCGGGCGTCGCCGCCTGCACCAAGCACTTCCCCGGGCACGGCGACACGGCCGTCGACTCGCACCACGCGATGCCCCGGATAGACGCGGACACCGAGACGCTGTACGCCCGCGAACTCGCCCCGTTCAGCGCCGCCATCGCCTCCGGTACGCGGGCCGTGATGAGCGCCCACATCCTCGTACCGGCGCTCGATCCGGAGCTGCCCGCCACCCTGTCCCGCCGTATCCTCACCGACCTGCTGCGCGGGACGCTCGGCTTCACCGGGCTCATCGTCACGGACGGCATGGAGATGCAGGCCATCGCCGCGACGTACGGCATCGAGCGGGGCAGCGTCCTCGCCATCGCCGCGGGCGCCGACGCGATCTGCGTGGGCGGCGGACTCGCCGACGACGGCACGGTACTGCGGCTGCGCGACGCCCTCGTCTCGGCGGTACGGGACGGGGAGCTGCCCGAGGAACGGCTCGCCGACGCGGCGGCCCGGGTCCGGTCGCTCGCGGCCTGGACGGCCACGGCGCCGCGGGGGAGTGCGGCGGTCGACGCCGACACGGGGATCGGTCTGGTCGCGGCGCGCCGCGCGTTGCGCGTGACGCGCGTGGACCCGGCCGCCACACCGCTGACCAGCGCACCGTTCGTCGCCGCCCTCACCCCCGTCGCGAACATCGCCGTCGGCGACGAGACCCCGTGGGGTGTCGCCGCCGAGCTGCGCCGGCTGCTCCCCGGCACCGAGACCGCGAGCTTCACGGGTCCGGAGGCGGGCGAGCAGGTCCTGAAGGCGGCCGGTGACCGGCGGATCGTCGCGGTGGTACGTGACGTCCACCGGCACCCGTGGATGGCGGACGCCCTCACCACGCTGCTGGCCGCCCGCCCCGACACGCTGGTGGTCGAGATGGGGGTGCCCCAGTCGGCTCCGCAGGGCGCCGTGCACATCGCCACGCACGGGGCGGCCCGGGTGTGCGGGACGGCGGCGGCGGAGGCTCTGACCAGGTCCTGACCAGGTCCTGACCCGTTCTGTGGCAAGGGCGCCGGGCACCCCACGGGGGGAGTGCCCGGCGCCCTTCGCCGTACTCCGGCTACCGCTTTGCCCGGAGCAGCGCCGCGATCTCGGCGAACCCGCGCCGCTCGGCGTGCTCCAGCGCGGTGACCCCGTCACGGTCCGGCAGCTCCCGCGCCGCCCCGGCCGCCAGCAACAGCTCGACGACCTCCTGATGCGCCCGCCCTCCGTCGCCGAGGATCACCGCCTCCAGCAGAGCCGTCCAGCCGAGTGCGTTGACATGGTCGACGTCGATGTCGGTGGCGCGCAGCACCTCCCGTACGTACGCCACATGCCCCCGCTCGGCGGCCGGGATGACCGAGATGCCGCCGAACCTGTTGCGCAGCGTCAGATCCGGCCCGGCCGGCAGCAGGACGCGCAGCATCTCCACGCTGCCGGTGACCCCCGTGACGAGCCACGCGCTGTCGTCCCGCCGGTCCTGCGCGTCCGGGTCCGCGCCCGCCTCCACGAGGAGCCGGGCGGCGCCGACATGGTCGCCGAGGGCGGCGAGGAGCAGCGGGGTACGGCGCTCCTCGTCACGCGCCTCCACGCGGGCACCGCCGCCGAGCGCGGCCCGCACCCCTTCGGTGTCGCCGGTACGGGCCGCGTCGAGCAGCCGGCCGTCGAGCGCCTTCAGGTCGGACATGGTGGGCTCCCTCGTCTCACGCGGCCGTTCGCCGCTAGCCGCGCCCTTTGGCAAGGGCGGCCACCCCGGCCGCCGCGAACTTCTCGTCCAGGTCGCCCGAGGGCGCCCCGGCCACTCCGACCGCGGCCACCGGCGCGCCCTTGACCTGCACAGGGGCACCGCCCGCCAGGAAGAGTGTGCCGGGAATGTCCTTCAGCGTAGGCGCCCCCTCCAGCCGCTTGACCAGCTCGGACGTGGGGGCGTTCCAGGACACGGCGGTGTACGCCTTCTTCTCGGCCGACGCGAAGGACTGCGGCCCCGCGCCGTCGCCCCGCAGCGTCACCAGAGTGTTGCCGTCACGGTCGACCACGGCGACGGAGACCCGCTGGTTCTCCTTCTTCGCGGCGTCGAGCGCGGCCTGCGCGGCGTCGGTCGCGGCGGCCAGGGTCAGGTGCGTCGACTGCCGGAGGTTCCGGTCGGCGGGGCCGGACTTGGCGGGCGCGGCGGTGGCGGACTCCGGGGTCGAGGCGTTCGCGGCCACCACGCCGAAGCCTCCGGCGCCCAGGACGGCGACGGCGACGGCTCCGGTGAGGACGCGGGTGCGGGGACGGGTGCGGGTGCGGGGGGCCGTCGACTTGAGGGTCTTCATGGTCCTCACGGGATCTCCTTGGCCTGAGCGGAACGCTGGTGGAATCAGGAGCGGGCGGGCCCTTCGCGGCGCCGCCGTCTCGCTCCGCTGCCCATCCTCCGGTCGCCTCCGGGCCCGTACGGTCGGCGTAGCGGCTCGATCCGGCGCGCGCATCGGCGGACGGTCCCGTCAGCCGATCGGTTGATGCGCGCCGCCTGAACCGGGGTGACCATGGAACGGTCCGGCGTCCCGGTCGACGACCATGCACAGGGGTACGACATCCGCAGGGAGTACGAGGTGCAGCACCGCAGTGGGTCCGCGCCCGGCGATCCCGACACCCGGTGGCTCGCCCTCCTGATGCACGCCGCGTTCTTCCTGCTGCTCGGTGCCTCGCTCACCCGTTTCCTGACGAGACATCCGGGCGAGGCCCGCACTCCGTGGATCATCGCCCTGTCGATCACGCTGGCCGTGCTCTATCTCCTCGGACCGGTCTTCGGCTCCCGTCCCACGCCCCGCCCCACGCCCCGCGCGACGATCTGGCTCGGCGTCCTCGTCGCCGTCTGGACGGTCCTGGTGGTCCTGGCGCCGAGCTTCGCGTGGTGCGCGGTACCGCTGTTCTACACAGGGCTGCGGATTCTGCCGCCGCGCGCGGCGCTGGCCCTGGTCACCGTGCTGACGGCGTTCGTCGTCGCCGCCCAACTGCGCCTCGCCGGCGGCTTCGACGCGTACCTCGTGCTGGTCCCGCCCGCCGTGGCGGCCGTCGCGACCGCCGTCTTCCTCCATATGCGGCGCCAGGCCGCGCGGCAGGCCGAGCTGATCGAGGACCTGCTCCGTACCCGGCGTGAACTGGCCGCCACCGAACGCCGCGCGGGCACACTCGCCGAGCGCCAGCGGCTCTCCATGGAGATCCACGACAGCCTCGCGCAGGGCCTGTCCAGTCAGCAGATGCTCCTTCAGGCGGCCGACCGCACCTGGCACAGCGACCCGGACACGGCCCACCGGCACATCCTGACGGCGACGGGCATCGCGGAGCGCAGCCTCGCCGAGGCCCGCCGCTTCGTCCACGACCTGGCCCCGGCCGACCTGGCCGACGGCGGCGGCCTGGAGGCGGCGCTGCGCACGCTCGCCACGCGCGAGACGGCCCAGGCGGAGGGCGGGCTGACGGTCCGCGTCCATGTCGAGGGCGCCGCCGAGGGCACGGCGTACGGGGACCTGCCGGACCGGGCGCGGTCGGCGCTGCTGAGGATCGCGCAGGGGGCGCTCGCGAATGTCACCGAACACGCCGGAGCGACCACCGCCACGCTGACCCTGACGCATCTGGACGACCGGGTCGTCCTCGACATCGCCGACGACGGCCACGGCTTCACCCCGCCCGACGAGGAGTCCCGCCCGGCCCCGGGCGCGCGTGGCGTACGCGGCCACGGCCTCCCGGCGATGCGCGCCCGGGTACGCCAGCTCGGCGGCACGCTCACGGTCGAGTCGGCGCCCGGCGAGGGCACGGTCGTATCGGCGACGGTCCCGCTGCCCCCGCCCCAGACCCCGAACACGCCCCCACCGCACACCCCGTACCCGCCCCCGGAGGCCCCCTCGTGACCACCCCGCCCCCGCCCGCCCGCGTGCGGATCCTGCTCTGCGACGACCACACCGTCGTACGGGCCGGACTGCTCGCCCTGATCGGCAGCGAGCCGGACATCGAGGTCGTCGGTGAGGCGGGCAGCGGCGCGGAGGCCGTCGCCCAGGCGGCCCGGCTGACCCCGGACGTCGTCCTGATGGACCTCCAGCTCGGCGCGGGCATCGACGGCGTGGAGGCCACCCGCCGGATCGTGGCCGACGGCACCGCCCGGGTCCTGGTGCTCACCACGTACGACACGGACGCCGACATCACCCGCGCCATCGAGGCGGGCGCCACGGGCTATCTGCTGAAGGCCGAGCGCCCGGAGGAGCTGTTCGCCGCGATCCACGCGGCGGCCGAGGGGCGTACGGCGCTCTCGGCGCCGGTCGCCGGGCGGGTGATGGCCAGAATGCGCCGCCCGCAGCCGACCCTCACCGACCGGGAACGGGACATTCTCGGCCAGCTCTCACGGGGGCTCGGCAACCGTGACATCGCCCGCGCCCTGTCCATCAGCGAGGCGACGGTGAAGACCCATCTGGGCCGTATCTACGACAAACTCGGCGTCGACACCCGGGCGGGCGCGGTGGCCGTGGCGAAGGAACAGCGCCTGCTCCCCTGACCGCCGGTCGGCCACCCGCGCCCCCGTGAGGGCTAAATCCCCTGCCACGAAGGCTTGTTGGCGAAGGTGTACCGGAAGTAGTCGCCGAGCTTCAGCTTCGAAGCGGCCCCCTCGTCCACGACGACCGTGGCGTGCGGATGGAGCTGGAGCGCGGACGCGGGACACACCGAGGCGACCGGCCCCTCGACGCTCGCCGCGACCGCGTCGGCCTTGCCCTCGCCCGAGGCGAGCAGCACGAGATGCCGGGCCTCCAGGATCGTCCCGATGCCCTGGGTGATCACATGGTGCGGCACCTGCGTGATGTCGTCGTCGAAGAACCGCGCGTTGTCGACACGGGTCTGCTCGGTGAGCGTCTTGATCCGGGTGCGCGAGGCGAGCGAGGAGCACGGCTCGTTGAACCCGATGTGCCCGTCGGTCCCGATCCCGAGGAGCTGAAGGTCCACCCCTCCGGCGCCGGCGAGCGCGGCGTCGTACGCCTGGCAGGCCGCCACGATGTCGGACGCGGCACCGTCCGGCCCCATGAACGCCTCCTCACCGATCCCGAGCGGCGCCAGCACCTCGCGCCGGAGCACGGACCGGTAGGACTCCGGGTGGTCGGCGGGCAGCCCCACGTACTCGTCGAGCTGCGCTATCCGCGCCCGCGACACCTCCACGGCACCGGCCCTGACCTTGGCCGTCAGCGCCTCGTAGACGGGCAGCGGGGTCGATCCGGTGGCGACACCGAGCACCGCGTCGGGCTTGCGGCGGAGCAGCTCGGCCATGGCCTCGGCGACGAGTTCGCCGCCTGCCTTGGCGTCCGGGACGATCACAACTTCCACGCTGGGCCTGCCGATCTGGAGACGGGACGGGAGGAGGAGCTACGCGGGGGCACCTGCGGTACACGCGTCGGACACCTGTCCGACATGTGGTATAGACCAATCTAGCAGAGCGCCTCTCGAACGGGACCTTCGGGACCCCGGTATCCCTGGAAGCCGATATCCCCGGTATCCGCGACCCCGGACGGGCGCACAGCGGCGCGGGAGGGTGGAATGGACCCGGCGAAGGCCCGCCAGACGCGACGGCGACCCAGGAGGAACCGCATGACCGCCACCACCCCCGACCCGCAGAGCGAGTGGCCGGGCCGGATCATGTCGCAGGAGATGGCCGAGCAGCCCGTGGTGCTGCGCCGCATCCTGGACACCGGCGCTCCTCGCATCCGCGCGGTCGCCGAGCAGGTCGCCGCGCGCGCACCCCGTTTCGTGCTGCTGACGGCGCGCGGCACCTCCGACAACGCCGCGCTGTACGCCAAGTACCTCCTGGAGATCCGCCTCGGCCTGCCCTGCGGGCTGACGTCGATGTCCACGACCACGGCGTACGGCGCCCGCCCCGACCTGCGGGACGTCCTGGTGATCACGGTCAGCCAGTCCGGTGGCTCGCCCGACCTGGTGGCCTCGACCCGGGCGGCCCGCGACGCCGGCGCGATCACGGTCGCCGTCACCAACAACCCGGACTCCCCGCTCGCGGCCGTGTCCGAGTACCACATCGACATCATGGCGGGCCCCGAGAAGGCGCTGCCCGCCACCAAGACGTACACGGCGTCGCTGCTCGCCCTCTACCTCTTCGTGGAGGGCCTGGCGGGCGGCGACGGCGGCGCGGCGATGGCGCTGCCCGAACTGGCGGCCCGGCTCCTGGGGCGCCAGGACGAGATCAGGGCGCTCGCCGCCCGCTACCGCTTCGCCGAGCGCATGGTCATCACCTCGCGCGGCTACGGCTACCCGACCGCGAAGGAGGCCGCCCTGAAGCTGATGGAGACCAGCTACATCCCGGCCCTGTCGTACTCGGGCGCCGACCTCCTGCACGGTCCGCTCGCCATGGTCGACAACATCTCGCCGGTGATCGCCGTCGTCACGGCGGGCAAGGGCGGCGAAGCCCTGCAACCGGTGCTCGACCGGCTGCGCGGACGCGGCGCCGACCTCGTCGTGATCGGCCCCCGCGCCCAGGTCGACCAGGCGTCGGCGGGCTTCGTCCTGCCGACGGACGACGTCGCCGAGGAGGTCCAGCCGATCCTGGAGATCATCCCGCTCCAGCTTTTGGCGTACGAGGTCACCATCGCCCGAGGTCAGGACCCGGACGCCCCACGCGCCCTCGCCAAGGTAACGGAGACCCACTGACGGCGCCGTTTCAACAAGTTCGGCCAACGCATGGACACGGAGAATGGTCTAGTCCACAATGTCAAGCGTTGGGCTTCCCCGGGTCGCTCCCGGGGACACGGCTCCGTCCTCCCCGCACAGGAGGACGGTCCGAGGAACCGGCGCTCTCTGCCCTGACTGCTCCGGCTCCTCCCCTCGGCCGACCGGGACCGCACACCCCGAGGCCGATGCAACTCCGGGCTGCGGTGCCGGGCAGGGTTGAGGGTCCCTCCCAGGCGCCGCGGCCCGCGGGTACGCTCGGCAGCGTGCCCTCCATGAACGATCTCGTACGCCAGCACACCGCTCTCTCGGACACCGATCTGGAGTGGCTGCATCTGCTGGTGTCGGAGTGGCAGTTGCTCTCCGACCTCTCCTTCGCCGATCTGGTCCTCTGGGTCCCCACGCGCGACGGCACCCGCTTCGTGTCCGTCGCCCAGATGCGCCCCAACACCGGACCCACCTCGTACCAGGACGACATGGTCGGCCATCTCGTGCCGCGCGGCCGGCGCCCCATGCTGGACATCGCGCACGACGAGGGCCGGATCGTGCGCGAGGGCGACCCGGAGTGGCGCGAGGAGGTGCCGGTCCGGGTCGAGTCCATCCCGGTGCGCCGGGACGGCCGGGTCCTCGGGGTCATCGCACGCAACACCAACCTGCTGACGGTCCGTACGCCGTCCCGGCTCGAACTCACGTACTTGCAGAGCGCGTCCGATCTGGCGCAGATGATCGCGGCCGGTTCGTTCCCGTTCCCGGACCAGCAGGTCGACATGGACGCCTCGCCGCGGGTGGGGGACGGGCTGATCCGGCTCGACGCGGACGGGGTCGTCCAGTACGCCTCGCCGAACGCCCTGTCGGCGTACCACCGGCTCGGTCTCGCCGCCGACCTGGTCGGACACCACCTGGGCGTGACGACGGCCGAACTGGCGCCCTCGCGCGGGCCCGTGGACGAGGCCCTGGCGAAGGTGGCCAGCGGGTGGGCGCCGCGCGAGTTCGAGATCGAGGGCAATGACGGGGTGATCCAGCTCCGGGCGATCCCGCTGAAGCCGAAGGGGACCCGGATCGGTTCGCTGGTGCTGCTGCGGGACGTGACGGAACTGCGGCGCCGCGAAAGGGAGTTGATCACCAAGGACGCCACCATCCGGGAGATCCACCACCGGGTGAAGAACAACCTCCAGACGGTCGCCGCGCTGCTGCGGCTCCAGGCCCGCCGCATCGAGTCGGAGCGGGGCAGGGAGGCGCTGGAGGAGGCGGTACGGCGGGTCGGCTCCATCGCCATCGTCCATGAGACGTTGTCCCAGACTCTGGACGAGCGCGTGGAGTTCGACGAGATCGCCGACCGGGTCCTTGCGATGGTGGCGGAGATCTCGCCGGGCAAGGTCGCGGGCCGGCGCATCGGGCGCTTCGGCATCCTGGACGCCGAGGTCGCGACCCCGCTGTCGATGGTCCTCACGGAGATCCTCCAGAACGCCCTGGAGCACGGCTTCGGCCCCGGTGACACCGGCACCGTGGAGGTGTCGGCCGTGCGCGGTGGCACGAGTCAGGCGACCCGGCTCCTTGTCACCGTCACGGACGACGGTGTCGGTCTGCCGGAGGGCTTCGACGCGCACCGCTCGGGGAATCTGGGTCTCCAGATCGTCCGGACGCTGGTGGAGGGCGAGTTGGGCGGCACCTTCGACATGGTCAGGGCGCCGGAGCGGGGGACACAGGTCGTCCTGGACCTGCCGGTCCGCGCCGACAAGTAGCCACCGGTACGGGAGCCTCGGGGGCGTCGACCCGCCTTCCCCGGCCGGGAGTTGAGGGCACGGCGAAGAGCCCCGGACCTGGTGGTCCGGGGCTCTTCGTTCACTCCGCTGAGCACTTCGGGGGTACTGCGCGCTGCGGCTCGGGGGCGGGAAGATGCGTACTCGCTGTACGCGCCGCCGGGCTCAGGCTGTGGGGCGGAGGCGTCAGGCGGTGGCCTGGCGCGCCCGGTTGCGGGCGGCGCGACGCTTCATCGCGCGGCGCTCGTCCTCGCTGAGGCCACCCCAGACGCCGGAGTCCTGACCGGACTCAAGCGCCCACTGCAAGCACTGCTCGACAACCGGGCAGCGGCGGCAGACGGCCTTGGCTTCCTCGATCTGCAGCAGCGCAGGACCAGTGTTGCCGATGGGGAAGAACAGCTCGGGGTCTTCCTCGCGGCAAACGGCGTTGTGACGCCAGTCCATGGCTGCTACCTCTCTTGGTGTTACATCGGGATTGCTTGTGAATGTGAACGCTTTCACGAATCCCTCAACAAGTGAAGGGCCTACACCCAGATCTCTCTGGGGTGGTCCTGTGGATTGAGGAGGGGTTCGGGCTCTCCGTGGGGGCCGATGTCGCGGGCCGTCCCGAGCGCCACATAGAGATTCGCAAACCTCGGCTGCGGATACAACCCCTTCTGGAAAGTTTTTTTTGATTCCTCGGTGTCGACTAGGTCACAGCCGTACTTCCATGGGGTGGACCCTTGCCTAAACGTTCGAGTGAAAGGACTTTTGCCCCTTCCGCTCACACAATCACACGCAGTGCACGGCGTACGCCTGTGAACGTCACGCTCTTGCGCAGTCCGAGGTGGTCGCCGTCCATCTGGAGGGGGAGCGGAACCTTCGAATGCAAGGTGAAGTCACTCAGGTCGTGCAGGGCCAAGGCATGCTTCCCATGGGGTCCCCGCTCGGGGGACGAAGTGAGCAATTGTGTGGCATACCGGGCGACTGCGGGGGTCGAGAGCTTCTTCAGCCCGAGCACGTCGAGGCCGGAATCGAACGAAGCGCGGGGCGAGGCGTAGACCGGCCGGTTTCCCAGGTAGGTCCAGGGTGCGGTATTGCAGATTATGGACAGGACCAGATCCTCCACCGGGTCCTCACCCGGCCGTTCCAAAGTGATCGCACCGTGCCGGCGGTTCGGTTCGTCGAGGAACTGCCGCATCACCTGACGTACATACAGGGCATGTGTCGAACGTTTGCCCCGTTCCCGCTGTTGCTCCACCCGGCCTACTACGCCCGCGTCGAATCCGAGGCCCGCGCAGAACGTGAACCAGCGCGAGGGCACCGATTCGTCGTCGGTGCCCGGGGTTCCGGCCGCGAATCCGAGGCCGACCGTGCGTTCGCGTCCCTCACGCAGCGCGTCAAGGAGGGCGCCGGTCGCTTCCACTGCGTCGTTCGGCAGTCCGAGCGCCCGTGCGAAGACATTGGTCGAGCCGCCGGGGACCACGGCGAGCCGGGGGCGTCGCTCCGGGTCGGGGCCCTGGTGCAGCAGGCCGTTCACGACCTCGTTGACCGTGCCGTCGCCGCCGAGTGCGACGACCAGCTCGACGTCGTCACTCTCCGCCGCCTGCCAGGCGAGGTCCCGGGCGTGGCCGCGGTACTCGGTCGTGACCACTTCGAGCTTCATCTCGCTGGCCAGTGCGTGGATCAGGACGTCACGCGTACGCGCACTCGTGGTGGTTGCTGCCGGATTGACCACGAGGAGAGCGCGCATGCGATGCAGAGTACCTACCGGGCGGTACCGATCCCAGCCCTGGGTAAGGGCACGGTAGGAAGCGGGTAGGGATCCGGGCGGCTCCCGGTGACAGGGCGAGGGCTACCCTGCTGGGGTGACTTCCGACCGGACCCCCGCCCCCGCAGAGACCGCACAGACCGCTCAGTCCGCCCAGAACACAGCATCGGACGCCCCCGAGGGCCCGCGCCCCGGTCGGCTGACGGCCGCCGCCGCGCTCGCCGCCCTGGAGGGCCTGGCGCTCGCCGCGGCCGGTGTCTACATGCTGGTGATGGGCCTCGCGGGCAACCCGGACAACGCCCAGCAGGCGGAGACCGGCGGGGTGACGCTCATCGTGCTTGCGCTGCTGCCGCTGCTCGCCGCGCGCGGACTGCTGAAGCGGCGGAGCTGGAGCCGGGGCCCCGCGATCATCACGCAGATCATGGCGCTGCCCGTGGCGTGGACGCTGCTCCAGGCGGACAGCATGCTCATCCCCGGCGGGATCGCCCTGGCGGTGGTCGCCGTGACGGCCCTGGTCCTGCTGGTCAATCCGACGACCACCGAGGCGCTGGGCATCCGCGGACCGGGCAGCGACCCGAAGCCGTAACCGGAACCCCCGCCTCGCTCCTCCACGGCCGGCTCTACTCCTCCACGAGCAGCTTCTCGCGCAGTTGTGCGAGCGTCCGCGCCAGCAGCCGGGACACATGCATCTGCGAGATGCCGACCTCCTGCGCGATCTGCGACTGCGTCATGTTCCCGAAGAACCGCAGCAGCAGAATCCGCTTCTCCCGGGGCGGCAGATCCTCCAGGAGCGGCTTCAGGGACTCGCGGTACTCGACGCCTTCCAGCGCCTCGTCCTCCGCGCCGAGGGTGTCCGCGACGGCCGGTGACTCGTCGTCCGTGTCGGGGACGTCCAGGGACAGCGTCGAGTAGGCGTTCGCCGACTCCAGGCCCTCCAGGACCTCCTCCTCGGAGATCGCCAGCTTCTCGGCGAGTTCGTGGACCGTGGGGGAGCGGCCGTGCTGCTGCGACAGCTCGGCCGTCGCCGTGGTCAGCGCGAGCCGCAGCTCCTGGAGCCGGCGCGGCACCCGTACCGCCCAGCCCTTGTCCCGGAAGTGCCGTTTGATCTCGCCGACGACGGTCGGAGTCGCGTACGTGGAGAACTCGACCCCGCGCTCCGGGTCGAAGCGGTCCACGGACTTGATCAGACCGATGGTGGCGACCTGGGTCAGATCGTCCAGCGGCTCACCGCGGTTACGGAAACGGCGGGCCAGATGCTCCACGAGCGGGAGGTGCATCCGGACGAGCTGGTTGCGCAGCTCCGCGTACTCCGTGCTGCCGTCGGGCAGTTTGCGCAGCTCGACGAACATCGCCCGCGCGGCCGTCCGGTCCGGCCCGCCGCGCTGACGCTCGGGCACGACCAGGTCCTCGGGCACGTCGGCCACGTCGGACGCGCCGGGTACGTCGGCGTGTTCGGGCTCGTCACCGTGCCCGGACGCGTCCGCCTGCCCCGGCACGGCACCGCCCGTCCGGGTGTCCGGCGTGCCCTGGCCGTCCCGCGCGCCCGCTTCGGGGCCGCCGGACCGCTGCTCCGCCCGCTCGCCGGATCGCTCGTGCTCAGTCATGTATCCCGCCCTCCCCCAGCCACCGCTGGGAGGTGCCCCCGGCCCGTCGCCCCGGCCGGACGCCGTCTCGCGTCCGTGCCCGGGGTTCCTCGGCTCACTCGGCTCTGCCTGCTCCGACGCTTCGGCCGCACCGGCCGCTTCCCCGGAGGTGTCCTCGGGGTGCGGCCTGGCCTGCTGTCCGGGGATGCCGCGGGGTGTGCGTCGTGAACCGCCCCGGCCTTCGGTGCCGTCGGCGGGAAGATGTGGTGTGCCGCGGTTGCCGCGCTCTTCGTCCCGCACCGGCCCTTCCCCGTTCCTCACGCCGGCCCGGGTCCCGCGCCGCGCTGTTTGTAGAGGCTGATCGAGACGGTCTTGTCCTCGGCGACGGTGGAGTCGACCTTGCCGGCGAGGGCCGACAGGACGGTCCAGGCGAAGGTGTCCCGCTCGGGTGCGCGGCCGTCGGTGGTCGGGGCCGCGACCGTGACTTCGAGTGAGTCGTCGACGAGCCGGAAGACGCAGCTGAGCACCGACCCCGGAACGGCTTGCTGGAGCAGGATCGCGCATGCCTCGTCCACCGCGATGCGGAGGTCCTCGATCTCGTCGAGGGTGAAGTCCAAACGCGCCGCGAGTCCGGCCGTGGCCGTCCGCAGCACCGACAGGTAGGCACCCGCAGCGGGCAGCCGGACTTCCACGAAGTCCTGGGTCCCGGGCTCGCCTGCGATCTGGGACACCCTCACCTCCAAGGTGGTACATGCTCTTTCGGGGCCCCGGGGGTCGTCCCCCGGGTAACGCGAAACATGGTTCAGCGGTGACGCTATCGCGCTCACGACGGGCCTGTCCCGGGGGCCCCGCCCCTCGCTGTCACTCATCGTATGCCCATGAGTACGGACGGTGGCCAGGGGTCTGCGGGTCCCTACCGGAAGTCCGCGCGCCGGGATGACGTACCCAGGCACTGTAAGGCCGAACCGTCCTGATCGCGGCGGCCGGACGAAAGCCCGCGGCGCCTCCGGGCCGGTGGCCCTCAGACCAGCACCGTGTCCGCGAAGCACCAGCGCCAACTCTCGCCGGGCTCGAACGTCCGCATGATCGGATGTCCGGTGTCCTTGAAGTGCCCCGTCGCGTGCCGCAGCGGCGACGAGTCGCAGCAGCCGACGTGCCCGCACTCCAGGCACATCCGCAGCTGTACGGGGTGGGTGCCCGCGGCCACGCATTCGAGGCAGGTGTCGCTCTGCGCGGTGGGCTCGGGTTCCGGAAGCACGAAGACGTGCGAGCACTCCTTCATGATGGCCAGGTTACGTCCGCGCGCGACGCTCCGTCGGTCGACGGAGCACGACGAGATACAGGAGGGCGGGTCCCATGGACGCGCTGTCACTGGTGGCACTGATCGCGGCGAGCGCCGCCGTGGCCGGTGCCGCGCGCAGGACCCCCGTACCCGCCCCGCTGCTGCTGGTCGCGGTCGGCCTGATCGCGTCGTACATCCCCGGGGTTCCGCAGTACACGCTCGACCCGCACATCGTGCTGCCGCTGATCCTGCCGCCGCTGCTCCAGACGGCCGCCATGGAGAGTTCGTACCTCGATCTGCGCGCGAACATCCGGCCGGTGGCGCTGCTGTCCGTCGGGTACGTGCTGTTCGCGACCGTCGCCGTCGGCTGGCTCGCGTATCTGATCATCCCGGGGCTGCCGCTGACCGCCGCGCTCGTGCTCGGTGCGGTGATCGCGCCGCCGGACGCCGTGGCCGCGACCGCCATCGCCCGCCGTTCGGGGCTGCCGTCGCGGATCACCACCATCCTTCAGGGTGAGTCGCTGGTGAACGACGCGACCGCGATCACCGCGTACAAGGTCGCCCTGGCCGCCGCGATCGGTGAGGGCGCGAGCTGGGCGGGCGGTATCCGGGAGTTCCTGGTGGCGGCGCTCGGCGGGGTCGGCATGGGGCTGCTCCTCATGGTGCCGATCCACTGGCTGCGCACCCACCTGAAGGAGGCGCTGCTCCAGAACACGCTGTCGCTGCTCGTGCCGTTCGCCGCGTATGCCGCCGCCGAGCAGGTCGGGGCGTCCGGTGTGCTCGCCGTGGTCGTCGTCGCCCTCTACCTCGGTCACCGCTCCTGGCAGGTCGATTTCGAGACGAGACTCCAGGAGGCCGCTGTCTGGAAGATGGTGTCCTTCATCCTGGAGTCGTCGGTGTTCGCCCTGATCGGCCTGCAACTGCCGGTCGTCCTCAAGGGGCTGGGGGCCTACGGCGGGACGGATGTCATCTGGTACGCCATCGCCCTGTTCGTGATCGTGGTGGCGGTCCGTTTCGTGTGGTCGTATCCGGCCACCTATCTGCCGCTGTGGATGTCCAGACGGATCAGGGAGCGCGAGGGGATCGTGGACTGGCGGCGGCCCCTCGTCATCAGTTGGGCGGGCATGCGGGGCGTGGTGTCGCTGGCCGTCGCCTTCTCGATCCCGCTCACCCTGCACGACGGCACGGACTTCCCCGCCCGCAACCTGGTGCTCTTCCTGACCTTCACGACCGTCATCGGGACCCTCGTCGTGCAGGGGCTTTCGCTGCCCGGTCTGATCCGGCTGCTGAAGATGCCGGGGCGCGACCCGCAGGCCGAGACCCTTGCCGAGGCGCAGGCCCAGGCCGCCGCGTCCCGGGCCGCCGACCAGCGCCTGGACGAACTCCTCCAGGACGAGCGCAACGCCTTGCCCGAACCGCTCGTGGACCGGCTCAAGAACGTCCTGGAGCGGCGCCGCAACGCCGTCTGGGAGCGGCTGGGGCAGTCGAACCCGGTGACCGGGGAGTCCGCCGACGACACCTACCGCAGGCTCACGCGGGAGATGATCGCGTCCGAGCGTGAGGTGTTCGTCCGGCTGCGGGACGCCCGGGTCATCGACGACGAGCTGATGCGGACGCTGTTGCGCCGGCTGGATCTGGAGGAGGCGGCTGCCTATCGCGAGGAGTCGGCCTGACCGGTGACCGTCTCTCCGGCGGCCGTGGGGAAGGGGCGGCCGGTGATGACGGCGGCCAGCCGGGTGCCGGGGGCGAAGGCTCCCTCCTCGGTGAGCGTGAGGAGTGCCTTGAGCATTTTGGCGACATAGAGACGTTCCACGGGCAGTCCGTGGCGCTGCTCGAAGTCGTCGGCGAACGCGTCCAGGGCGGGATCCGTACGGCCGTAGCCACCGCCGTGGAACCGGTCGTCCAGCCACCAGTCGCCGCGCCGACCGCCGAACGCCGCCTGTTGCAGGGCCCGTATCTCCTCGCCGAGGAAGCCGCCCGCGACCACGGGGACACCGAGGGCGCGCTGACCGGGGCCGAGGCCAGCGGCGAGTCCGGCGAGGGTGCCTCCGGTGCCGACGGCGACCGCGGCCACGTCTACGGCGGGGACGGTCGGGTCGGTGGGGGCGGTGGGGCCGGAGCCGTCGGTGTCCACCGTGTCCACGGCGTCGCGTAGTTCGGCGCCGAGCGCCGTGCAGCCCCGTACCGCGAGGATGTTGCTGCCGCCTTCCGGGACGGCGTACGCGTCCTCGGCGCCGACCCGGCGCAGCAGCCCGGCCAGTACCTCAGGCTCGTTCTTGCGGCGATACGTCGATCTATCGACGAAACAGAGCCGCATCCCGTCGGCCACGCACCGCGCGAGTGAAGGGTTGAGCGGGCGTCCGGCCAGTTCGTCACCCCGGACGACGCCGATCGTGGGCACGCCGAGCAGCCGTCCGGCGGCGGCCGTGGCCCGCAGGTGGTTCGAGTAGGCCCCGCCGAACGTGACGAGCGCGCGGCCCTGGGCGGCGGCGAGGTTGGGGGCGAGCTTGCGCCACTTGTTGCCGCCGATGTCCGGGTGGATGAGGTCGTCCCGCTTGAGCACGAGCCGGACCCCGCGCGCGGTCCACCGGGGATCGTCCACGGGGTGCAGGGGCGAGGGCAGCCGGGGGTGGAGTGTGCTCACCGCCCCATTGAAACCCCGCTGCGGCCGGCACCGCACACCTACCCCAGCCGCACGCCTACCCCAGCCGGTCGCGGATCCGTCCGCGCATGGAGGTCATCGTGAAGCCCTTGGGGTCGATCTTCCCCGGCTGCCACTCCAGGTGGCCGATCACGGAGCGTTCCGTCCAGCCGTGGCGGCGGCAGACCGCGGCGGCGGCGCGCTCGATGGCTTCGAGCTGGGCGGCCGGCCAGGGGTCCTTGCCGTTGCCCAGGTTCTCGCACTCGAAGCCGTAGAAGCGGGCGTTGCCGTCGGTGTTGGCCTCGTTGTCCTTGGGGAGCGGGGTCTCGGCGATGACGGCGCGCAGGACGTCGTCGTCGCCGAGGCCCGCGTGGTTGGCCCGTCCGTACCCGACGAGGTGGACGCGGCCGTCCTTGGTGATGACGCCGTGGCACAGGGGGCCCGGCAGTGACGCGTGCCCGTCGCGGCAGAGGTCGACCGTGCGGGCGGTGCCCGATGTCACGGTGTGATGGATCATCACACCGTGCACCGGGCCCCACTTGCCCTGGTGATTGCGGTGGTGATGGCGCCAGTCGCCCACCTGAACGACTGTCAGCCCCTCGTCCTTCAACGCGTCCAGGAAACTGCTCGCGGTCAGGGGAGTGGCCATGACCGCCTCCTTCGCGGAGCGCGACGGCCGCCGGATGCGGACCGCCTCCTTCCGCTCTCATACCGCAACGCCCGTGCCCGCGACACGTGTTCAGGCCGTGTTCGGGCAGGCGTGCGAGCTGATCCGGTCAGCGAAGGCGGCCGGAGGGGCGGGTCAGCCGCGCGCGGAGGACGCGGAGGAGTGGGTCAGCCGCGCAGGAAGCCGTCGCCGTGCGTCGCGATGTGGCTCTCCAGGGCCTGGAGCGCCTGCGCGGTGGCGTCCGGCGAACCGCTGCCCCGCCGCTCCGCGTAGTACGCGGCGCCCAGCTTCTTCAGCAGATCGCCGCCCGCGCGCTGCGCCTGCACGTCGTCGAGCTTCTGCTTGCCCTGCGTGAGGCCCCGCTGGGCCTGCTCCTTCGCGCGGTCCAGAAAACCTGCCATGGGAACGACTCCTGTCGATGGTGCGAGTTCGGTTTCGCTGCCGCCGCGACTGCCGGGCATTCGCGACTGGGTGACGGGGTGTACGGCGGATGCGCGTACCCGGTGAACGGACGGACAGATCATGGAGTTCCCTCGAACGGAATCCGTACGCCGCGCCGAAAGAAATCGTCACTCTGCCCCGTCCGGGGGCTTCCATTCCCCCTCGTTTGTGTAATGGCAGCCGCACGGTCCGTGCTGAAAGGCTTCTGCTCGCAGGTCAGCTGCACCATCGGGAGGGCAAAAGTCATGTCGGTAGGCGAAGAGATCCGCACAGAGCAGTCGAAGCCTCAGCAGAGTCTTGCCACGTCGGCCGCGCGGAATCTGGCCACCACCACCAAGTCGGCACCGCAGATGCAGGAGATCAGCTCGCGCTGGCTGCTGCGGATGCTGCCCTGGGTGAATGTCCAGGGCGGCACATACCGAGTGAACCGGAGGCTGAGCTACTCCGTAGGCGACGGCCGGGTGACGTTCGTGAAGACCGGTGACGACGTGCGCGTCATCCCCGCGGAGCTGGGCGAACTGCCCGTGCTGCGCGACTTCGGGGACCAGGAGGTGCTGGGCCGGCTCGCCGAGCGCTGCGTCCAGCGGGAGTATGCGGCGGGGGATGTGATCACCTCGTTCGGCAGCCCGTCCGACGAGGTGCTCCTGCTGGCGCACGGCAGGGTCGAGAAGATCGGCACCGGGCCGTACGGCGACGACGCCGTCCTGGGCGTACTCGCCGACGGCGCGTACTTCGGTGAGCAGGCCCTCATCGACCCGGACGCGATCTGGGAGTACACCGCGCGCGCGGCCACCGCGTGCACCGTGCTGGCCCTGCCCCGGCAGGACCTGGAGGAGGTCGCCGAGCGCAGCGAATCGCTCCGTGACCACCTCCAGCAGCTCCTCTCGGTGCCGGCGCAGCGCGCGAACAAGTACGGCGAGAAGGAGATCGACCTCTCGGCGGGCCATGTCGGTGAGGCGGTCCTGCCGGGCACCTTCGTGGACTACGAGGCGGCGCCGCGCGAGTACGAACTGAGCGTCGCCCAGACGGTCCTGCGCATCCACACGCGCGTGGCCGACCTCTACAACCAGCCGATGAACCAGACCGAGCACCAGTTGCGGCTCACCGTCGAGGCGCTGAAGGAGCGCCAGGAGCACGAGCTGATCAACAACCGGGAGTTCGGCCTGCTCAACAACTGCGAGTACGAGCAGCGGATCCAGCCGCACGACGGCGCGCCGACCCCCGACGACCTGGACGAACTCCTCAGCCGTCGCCGGGGATCCAAACTCTTCCTGGCCCACCCGAAGGCGATCGCCGCGTTCGGCCGCGAGTGCAACAAGCGGGGTCTGGTCCCGGAGAGCGTCGAGGTCGCGGGCAGCCGCATCCCGACCTGGCGCGGGGTGCCGATCTTCCCGAGCAACAAGATCCCGATCTCCGACGCCCGTACGACGTCGATCATCTGCATGCGTACGGGCGAGGACGAGCAGGGCGTCATCGGCCTCCAGCAGACGGGCATCCCGGACGAGATCGAGCCGAGCCTGTCCGTCCGCTTCATGGGCATCAGCGAGCAGGCGATCATCTCGTACCTCGTGTCGACGTACTACTCGGCCGCCGTCCTCGTGCCCGACGCGCTGGGCGTCCTGGAGAACGTTGAGATCGGCCGCTGGCAGTGACCTACACGGACGCGGGGCCGGGCGTGGTGGCCCCGCGGACGCCGACCGAAAGGCGCGATCCCATCGAGCGGAAGCCGTCCCGGGCGGATGCGGATGCGGGTGCCGGAATCGGGGCGGGCGCGGATCCCGGCGCCGGGGCGGACGTGGGTAACGCCGAGGCCATGGCGATCCTGGAGGGGGCCAGGACCGGTGTGGATCCGGAGCTGCGGCGGGCCGTGGGGAGCATGCCGGGCCCGCTACGCCGCATCGCGCGCTACCACTTCGGCTGGGAGCACGCCGACGGCACCCCGGCCACGGGCAACGCGGGCAAGGCGATCCGGCCCGCGCTCGTCCTCACCGCGGTCCGCGCGCTCGGCGGGCAGCCCGCGACGGCCGTACGGGCCGCCGCGGCCGTGGAGTTGACCCACAACTTCACCCTGCTGCACGACGACGTGATGGACCGCGACGCCACCCGCAGGCACCGCCCCACCGCGTGGTCCGTGTTCGGTGACGCGGACGCCATCCTCGCTGGGGACGCGCTCCAGGCACTCGCGTACCGCCTGCTGGCCGAGGACCCGCACCCGGCCGCCCCTGCGGCGGCTGCCCGGCTGGCCTCCTGCGTGATCGAACTGTGCGCGGGACAACAGGCCGACACCGCCATGGAGCGTCGCAGTCCGTACGAGGTGACGCTCGACGACAGCCTCGCCATGGCCGAGGCGAAGACAGGGGCGCTGCTCGGCTGCGCCTGTGCCCTGGGCGCGCTGTACGCGGGCTCGGGAGAGGAGGAGGTGGAAGCGCTGGACGCGTTCGGCCGGGAGGCGGGGCTCGCGTTCCAGCTCATCGACGACGTGATCGGCATCTGGGGGGACCCGCGCCGCACCGGCAAGCCGGCGGGGGCCGATCTGCTGGCCCGTAAGAAGTCCCTGCCCGTGGTCGCCGCGCTGGCCTCGGGCACCCCGGCGGCGGCCGAACTCGCCGCGCTGTACGAGGCGCCGGCGGACGAGGCCGATCTCGAACGCACCGTGCAGGCCGTGGAGGCGGCCGGCGGCCGGGACTGGGCCCAGCTCCACGCCGCCGACCGGATGGCGCGCGCCTTGCACCAACTGTCCCGCGCGGTCCCGGATCCGGAGGCGGCGGGCGGGCTCCTCGCCCTCGCGGAGTTCGTGACGCGCCGCACGAACTAGGGGGTACGAGTTCCGGGGGTCCGGACTCCGGGGCGTGCGGGTTCCGGAGGGACGGACTCCGGTGCGTGGGCGCCGGATTCGGAGTCGGGGGGACTGGCTTCGGGCCCCGGTGTCGGGGGGTGAGTGGGCGGGGCGGCAACCAGCCGTCCCGCCCACTCGGCGTGCGCGGCTCGGGGCGGGAAGGTGACGACAGGCCCTAGGCTCGGCCGCCGCGGGGCCGAGGCGGCAGGGTCGAGGTCCGGGTACCGAGGGGTGGGCGGCATGGACGTGGCGATCCGGACGGCGGGGGAGAGCGACCGGGAGGCCGTGACCAGGCTCCTGGACGTGACGTTCCAGGACGACCCGGTGAGCAGTTGGGTCTTCCCGGACCCGGAGTACCGGCGCACGACACACCGGGCCCTGATGGGGGCGTTCCTCCATGTCGCGCTGACCGAGGGGCGGGTCGACCTCACGGAGGACGGCGACGCGGTGGCGCTGTGGCTGTCGGTACCGGACTCCGGAGGGGAGGCCGGTGCGGAGGGCGCCGATGCCGACGAGGCGGTGCAGCTGCGGGAGGCGGTCGACCCGGACAACGAACGCGTCGAACTCGTGGCCCGGTTGACCGGCGAGATCCACCCGGAGGGCGCCGCGCACGAGTATCTGCTGCTCATCGCGGTCCACCCGGACCGGCAGGGCGACGGATTGGGCAGCGCGCTGATGCGGCCGGTGCTCGACCGGTGCGACCGGGACGGGGTGGCCGCGTATCTGGAGGCGAGCAATGAGCGCAGCCGGTCGCTGTACGAGAAGCTCGGCTTCCGTTTCATGGGCCGGACCGTGGACCTGCCGGACGGGCCGCACATGTGGCCGATGTGGCGGGACCCGCGGCCGGGACGCCGCTGATTCCCTTGTAACCACTGCACCTGTACCACTATAAATGCAGTGGTACGTGTCCGAGTGAGGGCGTCGGGTTCATGAAGGGAACCGGTTTGCGTAAGTTGACCTATTTCGTGGCGGTGTCGATCGACGGGTTCATCGGGGGTCCCGACGGAGACGCGGAGATGTTCATGCCGTTCGTGGACGAGGAGTTCCTGGAGTTCCTCAAGGGGGAGTACCCGGAGACGATCTCCGCCGAGGGCCGCCGGATGCTCGGCCTCCAGGACCTGAGGCACCGCCGCTTCGACACCGTCGTCCAGGGTCGCCGCAGCTATGACCTGGCCCTGGCCCGCGACATCACCAGCCCGTACGGGCATCTGCGCGAGTACGTCGCCTCGCGCACCCTGGAGAAGTCGCCCGACCCGAATGTCGAGATCGTCTCGGACGACCTGGTCGGCAAGGTCCGTGAACTCAAGGCGGAGGACGGTGAGTTCGACATCTGGCTGTGCGGCGGCTCGGAGATCGCGGGCGAACTGGTCGGCGAGGTCGACGCACTCGTCCTCAAGACGTATCCGATGATCCTCGGTTCGGGCATGCCGATGTTCGCCTCACCGCTGTCGGCCGACGCGTTCACCCTCGACTCGGCACGGACGTTCGGCAACGGGGTGCTGGTACGGACGTACAACCGGACCAGGTGAGGGGGTCGGGGTCCGGCCGGTATCGTCGGCGCGCGTGACCGCACCGAACAGACGAGCGTTCCTGGCCGTTGCCCCGCAGTACACCCCGACCCGGGACCTGCTGTCGGCGGCGGCGCGACGGCGGGGCCTGGAGGTCGAGGTGCTGCCCGCGCGCGGCGGAGCGGGGGAGCTGCGGGGGCGGCGCGGCGGGCACTACTACGGGGGACCCGGGTTCGCGTCCGGAGTCGTCGGGGACCTCGGGATCGCGCTCCTGGAACCGTCCGACACCTGGCTCTCCGCGCTGCCGACGCGGTACACGGGCCGCCGCGTCGTCACCACGGACGTGGCCACGGCCCGCGCGCTCACCGGCCCGGCCTTCATCAAACCGCCGAGCGACAAGAGCTTTCCGGCGGGGGTCTACGGGGGTGGGGGAGCCGCCGGTCTCCCTCGCGACCCCTCACCCGGCCTCCCCCCTGGCCTCCCGCCCGACCTCCCGCCCCGCCTCCCCGTGCAGGTCAGTGAAGTGGTCGGCTGGGCGGCGGAGTTCCGGTTGTTCGTCGTGGACGGGGAGGTCCGGACCGGCTCGCAGTACGCGACCTTCGGCCACCTGGACGCGGTGCCGCTCGACGGGCACCGGCACCGGGCCGCCGCCCTGGAGTTCGCGGACCGACTCCTCGCCGACCAGGGCGCCACGCTGCCCGGCGCCGTCGTCGTCGACATAGGGCTCCTGTCGACGCCGGACCACGGCACCGGCGACAACTGGGCGGTCGTGGAGGCGAACATGGCGTGGTTCAGCACCTGTTACGCCGCCGAGCCGGACCGGGCCCTGGACGCGGTCCTGCGCGCGGCGGGCCCCCGCGAGGACGTACCGGACCGCGACCTGCCGTTCGTCAGCCCTTCAACCGTTCCGCCAACTCGTCCTCATCCGTGAGGAACCACATCTGCTGCCCCCGATTGCACTCACGCACGAAGTCACGCAGCGCCGAACTGGCCTCCGTGTGCGAGGAGATGTCGCCGATGATCGCGAGCCCCAACCGGTAGTTGGCGAACTTCTGGATGATGTCGCCGGCGATCCGCGTACGCAGTTGGAAGAACGCCGGGTCGAACCGTTCGACGGGAACGGCGACCCACCGCGCCCCCTGATACCCGGCGTCACCGATGAGATCCAGTGCGTCCCGCTCACCGCCGATAGGCTCACCGTCGGCAGGGCACATCAGAACCGGCACGTCATGGACCGTCCGCAAGCTGCTCATGGGACCCGAGGCTAACCTCAACTCACCTGCGAAACCCGCTAATTACCCCCGTACCGCCGCCGTACTCCTCCTGTACGCTGATCGACTTGACTGCGATACCTGGTGCCGGCACCGGCACCGGTATCGGTATCGGTAGGGGATGCGGGGGCATCATGGGCACCGAAGGCGCGCGGGGCGTGGAGCTGGCGGTTCATCCGGGGGGCGAGCTGGGCTCGCTGCGGAAGTGGCTGGTACTGGCCGGGGTTCCGGAGGGGGAGATCCGGCGGACTCCCGGTACGCCGGGCCCCGGGGAGCAGGGCGCGTTCGATGTGCTGAGCGTGCTGGCGGCGAGTACCGGAGTGGTCGCCGCGATCAAGATCCTGCCGCAGTATCTGCGGGCGAAGCGCAGCGATGTGTCCGTCACCGTCGAGGTGGGCGGCAAGAAGCTGACCGTGGACGCCCGCAATGTCGAGGAGGTCATGCCGATCCTGGAGCGGCTCCTCGATGACTGACGGCATGGCCGATCGCCCCACAGATCCCCCCACCGGTCCCCCCACCGATCGCCCGGCCGACCGGCCGCTGCACGACTACGCGCGGTCCCGGGCCGTACTGATCGGCACCTGGGCCTACGACCACCTCCCCGCGGTGCGCGCCGCGGAACACAGCCTGCACCGTATGTACCGGCTGCTCACCGGCCCGCGCTGCGGCTGGCCGCCCCAGCGGGTGACCGTGGTGCCCAACGAGCCGGGCCCCGGCGACCTGCCCGACCGGCTGCTCGACCTGTTCGAGGACACCACCGACGTGGCGCTGTTCTACTACGTCGGGCACGGTCAGATCGACGACGAGGACCAGTTGTGCCTGGGCCTGGTCGGCTCCCGTACCGAACCGCACCGCCGTGCGACCACCAGCCTGCCGTTCACCGCCGTACGCCGGTCCCTCGTGCACTGCGCCGCCGCCACCAAAGTGGTGATGCTGGACTGCTGCTTCTCCGGCCTCGCCACCCACCGCGAGCACACCCTCGCCGGATCGGCCGCGGACGTCCTGGAACGGGCGTCGCGGACCGGCGCGTACACGATGACCGCCAGCAGCGCCGACACCACCGCCTGGTACGAGACCGCCGACCACCTGACCGCACCGCAGACGTACTTCACGAAGTACCTCGCGGACCTGGTGGAGGCCGGGATTCCGGGTCAGCCGGCCGGGCTGAGGCTGCATCCGCTCTTCACCCGGCTGCACGACGACCTCGTACGCGACGGGCGGCCCGTCCCGCAGGAGCGCAGCGTCGACGCGGCCCGCGACTTCGTGTTCGCCCGCAATGCGGCGCCGCAGGACACGATCCTCGACCCCGAGGAGGAGCTGGCCCGGCTGCGGCGGCGGGTCGCCGAGATCGAGGCCAGGGAACTCGCCCTGCGGGCGGAGGCCGACGAGCGGAACCGCGAGGTCCAACTGCTGCGGGAGCAGGTCGGCCGGGCCCGGAGCGGATCGGGCGCCGAGCAGCTCCGTACCGCCGAGAGCGAGCTGGAAGGCGCCACGGCCGCTCAGGACGCCGCCCACGCCGCGCGTGAGCAGGCCGTCGTGGAGCTGCGCAAGGACGTCGCCGAGCGGTCCCCGGTCTCCACGGTCCTGGGCATCGACATCACCGAGCACCGTCTCGCCAACGGCCTGCGCGTGGTGCTCTCGGAGGACCACAACACGCCGGTCGCCGCCGTGAACGTCTGGTACGACGCGGGCTCCCAGCACGACCCCGAGGGCCGCACCGGCCTGGCGCACCTCTTCTGCATGCTGATGTACCAGGGCTCCCGCCAGGTCAAGGGGAACGGCCACTTCGAGCTGGTGCAGAACGCCGGCGGCTCGCTCAACGGCACCACCAGCTTCGAGCGCGCCAACTACTTCCAGACCGTCCCCGCCCACCAGGTCGAGCTGGTCCTCTGGCTGGAGGCCGACCGCATGGGCTCGCTGCTCGACACCATGGACGAACAGACCCTGGACTGGGCACGCGACATCGTGCGGAACGAACGCAGACAGCGGTACGACAACGTCCCCTACGGCAACGCGTTCGAGCGGCTGGTCGAGATGGCCTACCCGGAGGGCAGCCCGTACCACCACACGCCCATCGGTTCGAACGCCGACCGGGACGCGGTCACGCTGGAAGAGGCGCGTGCGTTCTTCCGTACCTACTACACGCCCGACAACGCCGTGCTCTCCGTGGTCGGGGACATCGACCCCGAACAGACACTCGCCTGGGTGGAGAAGTACTTCGGCTCCATCCCGGCGAGCGGGGAGCGGCCCGTACGGCGCCCCGGCGAACCGGCCGGGCGGATGATGACCGGGGAGCAGCGCGAGCACCTGGTCGACGACGTGCCGGCCCGCGCCCTGACGGCCGCGTATCTGCTGCCGCACGACGGCACCCGCGCGGCGGACGCGGCGGACCTGGCGCTCACCGTCCTCGGCGGCGGTGAGTCCAGCCGCCTCCACAACCGCCTCGTGCGCCGCGAACGCCTCGCCGTCACCGCCTCCTTCGGTCTGCTGCGGCTCGTCGGCGCGCCGTCGCTCGGCTGGCTGGACATCAAGGCCGCCGGCCACGCGGGCGCCGAGACCCTGGACGCCATCGAGGCCGCCGTCGACGAGGAACTGACCCGCTTCGCCACCGAGGGCCCCACCCCCGCGGAGATGGACCGCGCCCAGGCGCAACTGGAACGCGAATGGCTGGACCGCCTGGGCACGGTCGCCGGCCGCGCCGACGAACTCTGCCGCTACGCCGTCCTCTTCGACGACGCCCAACTGACGAAGGGCGCCCTCGCCAACGTCCTCGACATCACCCCCGAGGAAGTCCGCACAACGGCAACCCGCTTCCTGACCCGGGCCAACAGAGCACTCCTCACGTACGAGCCGTATGGGGACGAGTGACCTGACACCTAAGAGGAAAAGCCCGCACCTACCCGCGAGGTACGGGGGCGGATGCGGGCTGGCGGGCGAGGTGGGCCGGGGTTGGTCCGGCCAGGGCACCCGGTCGGGGTCACGCTTCTTGGTCTCCTGGTAATGGGTGGGTCGGTGACCTGCGGGGATGGTGGCCGCCAAGCACCGACGGTTATCCGACTTTCGGAGCCTGGCCTTTTACTGCCCGGCTTCCTGCTCTGCACGACGTTGACTACACGCCGGTCGCCCAGTCATTCAGGGAGTAGGCCGTTTCGCGAACACTGATATCGACCAACTCGCTTAGCTCACCGAAGTCGTAGGAAGGGAAGTACTGAGGCACTAGGCCAAAGACCGGCTGCTCCAAATCTACCTTCGCGGTATCAGCCCCGCTCAGCAAGTTGTAGTGCATCAAGGTGTTCCGGAACTCTCGCACCGCACCATCCGTGATGACACCCGCGGCATCTTTATTGAGAATGGTCTCCAGTGCCGCGTTAGATGAAGGTGACAGTGGATAACGGGAGTCCTCTTTGAGAATTTTTAGGCTCAGCAATACTTGATACAAGGTGACCAATAGCAACTGGCCCTCGATGTGCCGCTGTGTATCTTCGAAGAGCTTCAGGCTATGCCTAGCCCGAGCACAGACTTCCTTGGCTTCCGCAGAGAATCCGTCAAACACCGCAGGACTGACTGCCTGAGGCTTCCTTCTTGCTTCGTGAAGCACTATTGAAAGATACGGAGTCATGCATAGAGATATGATCCACGATATACCGGCAGCGTCCCCTGCCTGCAAGTCGCGAAACAATCGGCCAACATAGTCGGCATCTCTCGCCACACCTGCCTTGATGACGTCTTCGTTCACGGACAATGTCGGCCTCTCATTTGAGCGAGTTGAGATTTCCTTCCTTGCTCATGCGGTGGGCGACTGGTTTCCATTCCGGGCACCGTGGTCGGTCGCAGTCGACATCTCTTATGTCCAGCCATCGAAGGAGACCTGTGGGCCTCCCGCGAGATACCGGTGGAGTGCGCTGTAGGTGGTCTCCACAAACTCCTCGGGGATGGCGTCGGCGTCGGCCCAGCGGACCTGGGAGTGCTTGCGCGGCTCGCGATTCTGGGGTTCGCCGGTCCAGTCGTGGGCGGCGAACACGACCGTGAGGAAGCCGTTGGGGGCTTCGACGCCCCAGGCGCCGTGGATGATGTGGGCGACCTTGAGGGCTTCCGGCTTCACCGTCAGGCCGGTCTCTTCGTACAGCTCGCGGACCGCCGTCTCCGTGATGGGCTCGCCCGGTTCGCTCTTGCCGACGGGGAGGTCCCACAGGCCCTGGGCGAACTTGGCGTTCTCGCTGCGCTGGAGGAGGACGACGCGGTTGGTAGCCGTGTCGTGGACGATGACGGCGGCGACCAGCAGGGTCATGGATTCGAGCGCAGGCTTGAGGGCCTTCGGCTGGTCGTCGGTCTGCTGGGCCACGGTGTTCCCTTCGTCGGGCGGGTTGTTGGGCATGTTAGGCGAGGGCCTCGCGGGCGCGACGGGCGAGATCGGCGGCGCCGGGCACTTTGCGGCGCTGGTAGACCGCGAGGGTTGAGCGGATCGAGGTGATCGCCTTGCGCGTGCGGTCGGAGGTCATGCCTTCCATGAGGACCAGGGTTTGCGTCCAGGCGGCGATGGCTTCGTCGGCGCGGGCCTGAGCTGCGAGGCTGTCGCCGAGGTCGGCGTAAGTGAGGGCGTGGACGCGCTTGTACTTCACTGGGTCCCAGCGCACCAGAGCGTCGCGGTGTTGTTGCTCGGTGCCGACGTGATCGGCGAGGTCGGTCAGGGTGCGGGCGGTGTGGCTGGCGACGGTGCCGGCGGCCGGGCCGCTGACGCGGGAGTAGCTGGGCTGGAGGCCGTCGTCGCGCAGGAGGGCGTTTTCGGCGGCCAGCAGGGCGCGGGCCGCTGCGGGCTTCGCGCCTACGGCGGCGTAGGCGCGGCGTGGGTGATGTGGAGCAGGGCTTCGGTCTGGCCGTCGACGTGGCCCAGGCCGCGAGTGAGGGCTCCTTCGACCAGGTCGACGCAGTGGTGGGGCTGTTTGAGGCTGAGGGACTGATGGGCGAGGGCGCGCATCATCCAGGAGGCGTGGCCGCGCGGGTCGGCTTCGCAGGCGAGTTGGTAGCCGACCTGGTAGTAGCGCTGCGCGGCGCCTTCCTGGCCGAGGTCGTGGTGCTTCCACCCGGCGAGGTAGGCGAGTTCAGCGACCGCGCCGAAGGCCGCCTGCCGTAGGGCTTCGTTCGGGAATCGACCGCGAAGCATGGGAGCGGCGGTGTCGGCGAGGTAGGCGGTGACCGTGGTCAGGCCATGGCCGCCGCCGAGGCGTTCGTCAGCCGCACTGAAGGCTGCGGTGATCTGCCGTACGACCTCCGCGTCCTCCATTCCGACCAGCGCGCTGCCGGTGCGGGCCCGCAACATGCGGGCGGTGGCCTCGTGATCGTAGAAGAGTGGCATAGCCACGCCGGCCGTAGTGAAGGCCGCCACGGCGAGGAAACGGCGGTGCTCGACGTCGGCACGGCCCAGATCGGTGGCAGCCAGAACCGGATCGGGCTCCTCAGCCACCGCTGCTTCCGGTGCGCGAAGGCCGATCTCGCCCAAGGTGATGGTGCGGCCTGCTCGTCGGGACAGCGCCTCAGCGAGGTACTGCCCGGTCCGTCCGGTCGGCCGGCGTGTGCCGTTCGCCCAGTGCGAGACGGCCGACTTGTTGGTCTGGAGGATCTCGCCGTTCTCGGCCGCGATACGCCGGATGTCCTTCGCCAGCGCCTCGTACGTGCAGCCGATCGCCTCGATGACGTCACGCAGACGGGAGTTGGGACCCCTCGGCGCTGCTGCCACGATCGCCTCCACTCAGGAGCTGTAAACCGCGTATACCGCTTCAACTGCCTCTCACCGTACCCACTGTGCGTGACGGAGGGTTCACTAAACATCAGCCGCCCAGTCCCGGTCCGACACCGTGACCAGGCTCCCCCTTCTGCCGGGCGGCCCCCGAAGTTCCGTACGCCTACACCGGGTTCGGGCATTCCTATGCCTGCGCCCGGCCGATCAGAGACGGAGACACGGTGACCACCATCGACACCGCGGCCATCACGGTCGTACTGCCCGAGGCGTTCGACGAGCGCTGGAGCCGCCTGCCCGGCATCCACGTCGACGGCCGGCGCCTCACCATCGACCCGGCCGAGTACTTCTTCCGCTTCGAGTCCAACACCTGGCTCGTCGCCGACTGGGAGCTGGTCAAGTCCCAGCTCTTGGGCGTGGAGGAGACCACCGAGAGTGCGGTCGAGCAGCTGGCGCTGGACTTCATCAAGACCCGCGCCGAGTCCACCTCGGACGCCGCCCGCGTGCTCGCCACCGCCTACGAGGTGTACGCCTACCTGTTCCGCGACGAGCACCTCGCTGGCCTCGGCCTGGCGCAGATCACCGCCGACCACCTGCGCATGCTGCGCGAGGCGGCCACGCTCATGGCGCTCAACAAGGTGGAGCTGGACGGGCACATCTCCAACGTCGGCCCGTGCTGGTTCTTCCCCGCCGCCACCTCCGTCGTCTTCGACCTGGACGACGAGATGGGCGGCATGCTCGACGGGGTGTACCACGGCGGCTGGTTCAACGAGCACCGCCGCATCGAGTCCATCAAGGCCCACGCCGCCCTCGGCGGCCGGCTCGTGCACGGCTGCCAGTCCGTGCCGGACCAGTCCGGCGGCGTCATCGCACCCTACGGTGCCTCGATGACCACCTTCCGCGACGACCTCGCGGCCTTGAAGTCCGGCTGGATCGAGCGGGTCTATGCCCACCGCGTGAGCCCTGCCGCGTAGCACCACACCGCACGCCAGGCTCCGGGGAGGGCCGGCACCTCTCGCCCGCCCCGGATGCCTTCAACCTCTCTGGAGCCCCCACGTGACCGTGAACCCAAGCGCCGAACTCCTCGACAACCTGCTCACCATGGCCGGCCGGACCACCGCCGTGCGCGAGGAAGTGCGCGTGTGGTCCATGTCCGGTGTCGAGCGCCTGACCTTTCCCGACGCCACCACCGCGATCTTCAAGTACGCGAAGCGGCCCTTCGACAGAGAGGACCAGGCCCTCCGTCTGGCGCACACGCTCGGCGTCCCCGTCCCACAGGTCCACGCCTCCGCCGTGCTGGACGGCTGGCTCAGCATGCTCATGGAAGACCTCGGCCCCGCCGTCCGCGACGCCGACGACCTCGACGGCACCACCGCGGCCGTGGTCCTGCACGGTACGCGGACGGCTCCCGCCTTGCCGATCCTCGATCAGGCCCGCCTCCGCACGCTGCCGAACCGGGCCCTGGAACACCTCGCGCTGCTCCGCAAGGCCGAGCGCTGGCAGGACGCGGACGACATCGAGGACGCGCTCGACCGGATCGCCCAGGCCGCCGAGGCGCGCTCGGCCGGTACGACCGTGGCCCCGTTCGGCTGGGTGCACTCCGAGTTCCACCCCACCAGCCTTCACATCGGCCAACACGGTTGGCGGCTGCTGGACTTTGCCCGCGCCTTCACTGGCCCCGGCCTGCTCGACCTCGCCAGCTGGCACGGCACCCTCGAAACCCCCGACCCCGTACGCCTGCGGGTCTTCCTGGAGCAGTACGTCACCGCCGGCGGCACCCCCGATGTCCTCACCCGGCGCGGTGGACTGACCGCCGAGAACTGGGCTCTGGGCTGGCATCGCGTGTGGGCCGTCGAGTGGTTCATGGAGCAGTCCGTCCGCTGGATCAACGACCCGGCCACCGACCCCGCCTACATCAAAGCCGTACGCCGCCATCTCACCGACGTCCTCCACCTCCTGGAGGTCTGACGTGCTCGCCCAGGCATCCCCCTGGCACGTCCACGCCCTTCAGCGCACCACGGCCAGCCCCGCCGAGCCGCTGTCGGTACCCGCGCGGATGGAATGGACCACGCGGCCCGGCAGCGGGCCCGGAGCCGAGATCCTCGGCACGGACCTGCGCCGCAAGCGGCTGCTGGAACTCGGCTGCGGCCCCGGCCACAACGCCGCCCATCTCGCCACCCGCTACGGCGCTCAGGTCACCGGCGTCGACCTGGTCGGTCTTCAGGTCCGCCGAGCCCGCTCGCACTACGGCCGGCTGAACAACCTGACCTTCGTCGCCGGCCACGCTCTGCACTACCTGCAAGCCTCCGACGAACACTTCGACGCCATCTACTCCGTCTTCGGAGCCATCGGCCTGCTAGCCCCCGAGCTTCTGCTCCCGGCCATCGCCCAGCACCTCAAACCCGGGCGCACCCTCGCCTTCTCCGTCCCCCACCCCCAGCGCGGCGGCCTGCGCCCCACCACCGACGACCGGCCCCGCCGGGACTACGTCACCCTCCCTGACCGCACCCGACTGCCCATCGCCCGCTGGGACTTCGACGTCATCCGCTGGGAGAAACACCTCGACCGCGCCGACCTCTGGCTTACCTCGGCACAGGAGTTCCACGACGCCCGTCGCTGCCTCTGGCCCACCACCCTGCTGATCACCGCGCGCAAGCTCTGACCCCCACCCCACCCACAGGGAGAACCCATGCGCCAGCCCTATTTGCTTCTCGACGTCGACGGCGTCCTCATACCCTTCCCCGCCGCCGATGGGACCACCCCGGCCACCCACGACCGCCACGATGTCGTTCCTGCCGGCCGCAGCGCCGACAACCCGGTCACCATCTGGCTCAACCCCGCACACGGCCCCCTGCTCGTGCACGTGATCCGAACCGGCCTGGCCACCCCCGTCTGGTGCACCAGCTGGCGCCAGGACGCCACCACGCTGATCGGACCGCTCCTAGGTCTCCCGCCTCTGCCCTACGTCGATCTCCCACGTCCGCAGATCACGACCAGCCACCCCAACGGCTATCTCTGGAAACGAGACCATGTCGATGTCTGGTTGGGCGACACACCCGTTGCTTGGGTCGACGATGACTTCACCGCCCTCGACCACGCCTGGGCAGCAGAGCGGAGGGCGCGTGGAGTGGCGACTCTCCTGATCCAGCCCCATCCCCACGTCGGGTTGTTGACCGAGCACCTGGCTGAGGTCATGGGATGGGTTGGTCGGCTTTCCGACCTGCGAGCCAGCGATCCCTCTCCTGCGTCCGGACCGAAGCAGCCTGACGCGATCACAGAGCAGGACGTCAGCACCGGCAGACAGCCAACTGCTTGATCTATCGATGCCGTCACGCATCTCGCCGCACGCCCCTCCAAGGAGTGGCTGTTCACGATGGAGGAGCGCGAGCCGCTCAACTACCGCCGCTGGAAGACGGAGTGGAACCGCGCTCGCAGGGCGCTCCAGGCGGCGGAGAACGAGGCAGCCGAGCGCGAGGGCCGCAAGCCCGTCGAGCTGCCGTACATGGTGACCCACGACCTGCGGCACTTCTACGCCTCCGCGCTCATCGCCGGCGGAGCGAGCGTCAAGCAGGTTCAGCTGGTCCTCGGCCACGCCTCCGCCGTCATCACACTGCGGATCTACGCCCACTTGTGGCCGGGCGAAGAAGACCGCACCCGGACCGTCAGGGACGCCGTTCTCGGCGGCCTGCGGACCGGGTGCGGACCGGTAGGCGATACAACCCGCGTAACCGCAGGTCAGACGGCCTAGCCATAGATCAAGCCTTCTTCGTCTCCCAGAAGATCTTGTCGATCTGGGCGATGTGGTCCAGGGCCTTCTGGCCCGTTGCCGGGTCTGTGGACGCCTTTGCGGCCGAGAGGGCCTTGAGGGTGTCGTTGACCAGCTGGTGCAGCTCCGGGTACTTCTCGAAGTGCGGGGGCTTGAAGTAGTCGCTCCAGAGCACCGAGACATGGTGCTTGGCCAGTTCGGCGCGCTGTTCCTTGATCACCGTGGCGCGGGCCTGGAAGTGCGGGTCGTCATTGGCGGCCATCTTTTCCTGCACGGCCTTCACCGACTCCGCCTCGATGCGGGCCTGGGCCGGGTCGTAGACACCGCAGGGCAGGTCGCAGTGCGCGCTGACCTTGACCTTGGGGGCAAACAGGCGGGAGAGCATGGAGCTGTCCTTCCTCGTGATCGTCTTCTCAGGTGGGACATTACTCCGTGAGAGGCGGGTTTTCGCGAGTGCCCCCATGGGCTTAGGACAAAAGTCCAGGGTGAGACTGGGACTGGTGGAGGAACGGACCGGGAGGTGGCTGATGCCGGAAACAGCGGAAGACCAGGAGGTCCGCGCGCTGTTCGGGATCGCTGAGGTGGAGGGGCCGTCCATGGTGCCCACGCTGTACCAGGGAGACCGGGTACTCGTGCGATACGGCGCCCGGGTGAAGCCCGGAGACGTGGTCGTCCTGCGTCATCCGCTTCAGCAGAATCTGCTCATCGTCAAGCGTGCGGTGGAGCGCAGGGACGGCGGCTGGTGGGTGCTCGCCGACAATCCGGGCGCGGGCGCGGACAGCACGGTGTACGGCTCCGTGCCCGAGGAGTTCGTACTCGGCCGGGTCCTGGGCCGCTACCGGCCGCGCCGCCGGGAGCCGGATCAGCGGCCCTGGGCCGGCGTCGTCACCTGGGCGGTGTCGGCCGTCCGGCCCTTGCTCCCCGCCCGGTCACCCCGGTCGTCGCGGTCCGCCCGGTCGGCCTCCAGGCGCTTGCGCGCGCGGTAGGCGGCCACATTGGCGCGGGTCGCACAGCGGTCCGAGCAGTACCGCCGCGACCGGTTGGTCGAGGTGTCGAGATAGGCGTTGCGGCACGGCGCTGCCTCGCACAGGCCGAGCCGGTCCACGCCGTACTCGGTGAGGTGGAAGGCGAGCCCCATCGCGGCGATGGCGGCGTACCCCGCGGTCGCGTTCGACGGGTGGTCCGCCAGGTGCATGTGCCACAGCGGGCGCCCGTCGTCGTCCCGGTGGTCGTGCCCCGAGATCTGCGGGCTGACCGGGAACTCCAGGAGGAGTGAGTTGAGGAGGTCCACGGCGAGCGTCTCGTCGCCGCCGTCGGCCGCCTCGAAGACCGACCGCAGCCGTCCCCGCACCGAGCGGAAGCGGGTCACGTCGGCGTCGGTGGTGCGCCGCGCCGCCGACTGGTTGGCGCCGAACAGGCCACGTACCGCGTCGACCGACGTCAGCGCGTCCTTGCCCCGCCCCGGCTCCTCGCTGTTGACCAGACGTACGGCGTAGTCCGAGTAATAGGCCAGTTCCACTTGTAGTCCTTACCGGGGCGGTCTATCGTCGTGCGAACAGTGAGTAATGGCCGCCTGTGCGGCCAGGGTATTACCAAGCGTAGTACGGGGAGCGGCCCGGCGAGCGGGTCCCACGGCGGCGGTGAGGAGTGTCGATGACGGACATGGCGGAGATGGCGGGGGCGGCGCAAGCCGTTGGCGCCGACGGAGGCAGCGACTGGCGGGCCTGGCAGGAGAGCTGGGACCGGCAGCAGGAGTGGTACATGCCCGACCGCGAGGAGCGGTTCCGGGTCATGCTGGACATGGTCGAGGCGACCGTGGGCCCCGCACCCCGCGTACTGGATCTCGCCTGCGGTACGGGAAGCATCACGGACCGCCTTCTGCGGCGGTTCCCGGACGCCGTCAGTACCGGCGTCGACCTCGACCCGGCGCTGCTGACCATCGCCGAGGGCACCTTCGCGGGGGATGACCGTGTCTCCTTCGTGACCGTCGACCTCAAGGACCCGGACTGGACGGACCGGCTGCCGTATCCCACGTACGACGCCGTCCTCACCGCCACCGCCCTCCACTGGCTGCACCGGGAACCGCTCGCCGCGCTGTACGGGCGGATCGCCACCGTGGTCCGGGACGGCGGGGTCTTCATGAACGCCGATCACATGATCGACGAGTCGACGCCCCGGATCAATGCCGCCGAGCGCGCGCACCGGCACCTCCAGATGGATCGGGCCAAGGCGGCCGGCGCGCTCGACTGGGCCGAATGGTGGGAGCTGGCCGCCCAGGACCCGGTACTCGCCGCGCCCACGGCCCGCCGCTTCGAGATCTACGGCGAGCACGCCGACGGCGACACCCCCTCGGCCGACTGGCACGCCGGCGTCCTGCGCGAGCACGGCTTCGCCGAGGCCCGCCCGGTCTGGCGCTCCCCGTCGGACGCGCTGGTCCTGGCCCTGAAGTGACCCCCAGCAGGCCGGTGGGGCGGTACGGAATCTTCCGTACCGCCCCACCGCGTGCATCCGGCGTGTCCCGGACCCCGCGCCCCGCCCTACAGCACCTTCGACAGGAAGGACTGCGTCCGCTCGTGCTGAGGGTTCGTCAGGACCTCGCGAGGATGGCCGGATTCGACGACCACACCGCCGTCCATGAAGACCAGCGAGTCACCGACCTCCCGCGCGAAACCCATCTCATGGGTGACGACGATCATCGTCATACCGGACTCGGCGAGGTCCCGCATGACGTCCAGGACGTCACCGACCAGCTCCGGGTCCAGGGCCGACGTCGGCTCGTCGAAGAGCATCAGCTTCGGGTCCATCGCCAGCGCGCGGGCGATCGCCACCCGCTGCTGCTGCCCGCCGGAGAGCTGCGAGGGGTAGCTGCCCGCCTTGTCGGCGAGGCCCACCCGGTCGAGGAGCTGCGCCGCCCGCTCGCGCGCCGCCGCCCGGCTGACGCCCTTGACCTGGACCGGCGCCTCCATCACGTTCTCGACGGCCGTCAGATGCGGGAACAGGTTGAACCGCTGGAACACCATGCCGATGTCCCGGCGCTTGAACGCAACCTCGCTGTCCTTCAGCTCGTACAGCTTGTCGCCCTTCTGCCGGTAGCCGACCAGCTCCCCGTCCACGTACAGCCGCCCGGCGTTGATCTTCTCCAGGTGGTTGATGCAGCGCAGGAACGTCGACTTGCCGGAGCCGGACGGGCCGATCAGGCAGAACACCTCGCCCTGCTGGACCTCCAGGTCGATGCCCTTGAGGACCTCGACCGGACCGAAGGACTTGTGGACGCCCTCGGACTTCACCATCGCGGTCATGCCGTGGCCCCCTTGCGGCTCGACAGGGAGAGCACGTTCCTTAGGACCTTCTGCCAGGGCGTGGGCGGCAGTTGGCGGCTGGAGCCACGCGCGTAGTACCGCTCGATGTAGTACTGGCCCACGCTCAGGACCGACGTCATGATCAGGTACCAGGCGGCGGCCAGGAAGTACATCTCCACGGGTGCGCCCGATGTCTGTCCGATGTCCTGGGCGTATCTGAAGAGTTCCGCGAACTGCACCGCCGACACCAGCGAGGTCGTCTTCAGCATGTTGATGACCTCGTTGCCCGTCGGGGGCACGATCACGCGCATGGCCTGCGGGATGACGATGCGGCGCAGCGTCTTCTGGTGGCTCATGCCGAGCGCGTGGGACGCCTCGGTCTGGCCCTCGTCGACCGAGAGCAGACCGGCGCGGCAGATCTCCGCCATGTACGCGGCCTCGTTCAGGCCGAGACCGAGCAGCGCCGTCAGGAACGGCGTCATGAACGAGGACCAGTAGTCCTTGTAGATCGGGCCGAGGTTGATGTACTCGAAGACCAGGCCGAGGTTGAACCAGACGAAGAGCTGGACCAGGACCGGCGTACCCCGGAAGAACCAGATGTAGAACCACGCGATGGACGACGTGACCGGGTTGCGCGACAGCCGCATCACGGCGAGCAGCACACCGCCCAGGATGCCGATCGCCATGGAGATGACCGTCAGCAGGAGGGTGTACCCGACGCCCTTGAGGATGCGGTCGTCGAAGAAGTAGTCGGGGATCGCACCCCAGTTGATCTTGCCCTGGGCGAAGGCGTAGACGATGGCGACCAGGACCGCGATCGCGATCAGCGCGGCGAGATACCGCCCGTAGTGCCGGACCGGCACGGCCTTGATGGCCTCCGGTCGTGCGGACGGCGGGGTGTCCTGCGGGCCGCCGGCCGTCTTCTCGATGTCAACGGACACGGGTGTTGCCTTTCAACGGCTGTGAAGTCGAAGTCCGGGGCCCGTCCGCCGCGCGGGGCGGACGGGCCGTACCGGGTGTCTGCGGATCACTTGCCGCCGTTGACCGTCGCCGACGTCACGGCGCCCGCGTCGACGCCCCACTTGGTGATGATCTTGCCGTACGTGCCGTCCTTGATGATCGCGTCGAGCGCGGCCTTCAGGGCGTCCCGCAGCTCGGTGTTGCCCTTGGCGACCGCGATCCCGTACGGCGCGGCCTCGACCTGCTCGCCGACGATCTCGAAGTCGTTGCCGCCGCCCGAGGTCTGCACCGCGTACGCGGCGACCGGGAAGTCCGACGAACCGGCGTCCGCGCCGCCGGAGCGCAGCCGGGTCTGGGCCTGCTGGTCGTTGTCGAACGCCTCGATGGACAGCTTCTTGCCCGCCGGACACTTCTTCGCCTGCGCCTTGGCGAGGTCGTCGGAGACCGTGCCGCGCTGCACCACGATCTTCTTGCCGCAGAGGTCGTCCCAGGTCTTGATGTTCTGGGTCTTGCCCTTCTGCGTGTAGATCGAGACGCCCGCGTTGAAGTAGTCGACGAAGTCGACGCCCTCGCCGACCTTCTTGCCGGTATCGGGGTCGACACCGTCCTGGCGGTTCTTGGTGTCCGTCATCGCCGACATCGCGATGTCGTAGCGCTTCGAACGCAGGCCGGTGATCAGGGTGTCGAAGGTGCCGTTCTCGAACTCGAAGGTGACGCCGAGCTGCTTGCCCATGGCGTCCGCGATATCGGGGTCGATGCCCACGGTCTTGCCGGACTTGTCCTTGAATTCGACCGGTGCGTACGCGATGTCCGAACCGACCTTGATCGTGCCCTTGTCGCGGATGTCCGCGGGCAGCTTGCTCGCGAGCGGGGCACCCGAGGAACTGGAATCACCGCTGCCGGTGTCCTTCTTCGTCTGGTCACCACAGCCGGCCAGCAGCAGGGAGCCGGCGACCGCGACGGCGCCGATCGCGGCGAGCCGGGACTGCGCGGACTTCGCGGCGAACGAGCGTCGGGTGGAGCGTGCGGTCATGGTGGGTTCCTCCGGCGGGTAAGGGAAATGCCGGTGGTCGGCGGGCACACACCATCGGGTGTCGCGACCACGTGTGATTACGGCATCTTGCCATTCGGACGGACGCAATCAGTGGGGCTTCTATGTCAAAATCGGATAACGGGTGATCCCCGGACCTCGACACGCCGACCCCTCTGGGCCGGATCTTCTGCGGGGTGAGGCGCCGCGTGCCGGAAGATCTACGGTGAGTCTCAGGATGCGGGCGCTTTAAGTCGTATACGCCGGGCGTTCCATGGATTTGTCCGTGACTTGTCCAGATATTCGGCTATGAGTCATGTCACCGAGGCGATACGGACTCGTCCGCGGAGCCGTCCGTCCGGTAAGAAGGTTCCTCACACCCCTCATCCGGGGCTCAGGGCGCGTGTGCGGCGCGCCCGTCGCGCGAGGATCCGCCATGTACCGGACCCCAGGGACCCGCGCGGTGCCCGCCCACCCCTCAACCAGGAGTGGTCACCCTCAACCGTTTTAAGATTTAAGGGGTAAACCAGTGGCAGCGGAGATCGTCAATCCTCGCGGCGACAGCAGTGCTACGGACGCCGAGCCTCTCGATTCCTTCGACCCGGCGTTCGCGCTGCACCGGGGCGGCAAGATGGCCGTCCAGGCCACCGTGCCCGTCCGTGACAAGGACGACCTGTCCCTCGCCTACACACCCGGTGTCGCCAAGGTGTGCAGCGCCATCGCCGAACAGCCCGACCTCGTGCACGACTACACCTGGAAGTCGCAGGTCGTCGCCGTCGTGACCGACGGGACCGCGGTCCTCGGGCTCGGCGACATCGGCCCCGAGGCGTCGCTGCCCGTGATGGAGGGCAAGGCGATCCTCTTCAAGCAGTTCGGCGGCGTCGACGCGGTGCCGATCGCGCTCGCGACCACCGACACCGACGAGATCGTCGAGACGGTCGTCCGGCTCGCGCCCTCCTTCGGCGGGGTCAACCTGGAGGACATCTCGGCGCCCCGCTGCTTCGAGATCGAGCGCAAGCTCCAGGAGCGCCTGGACATCCCCGTCTTCCACGACGACCAGCACGGCACCGCCGTGGTCACCCTCGCCGCGCTGCGGAACGCGGCGCGGCTGACCGGGCGGACCCTGGGCGATCTGCGGGCCGTGATCTCCGGGGCCGGGGCGGCCGGGGTCGCCATCGCCAAGTTCCTCCTTGAGGCCGGTATCGGCGATGTCGCGGTCGCCGACCGCAAGGGCATCGTCAGCCGTGACCGCGACGACCTGAACTCCGTCAAGCGGGAACTCGCCGAGATCACCAACCGGGCCGGGGTCAGCGGCTCCCTGGAGTCGGCCCTCGCCGGCGCGGACGTCTTCATCGGCGTCTCCGGCGGTACGGTGCCCGAGCCGGCCATCGCCTCGATGGCTCCCCGGTCCTTCGTGTTCGCCATGGCCAACCCGGACCCGGAGGTCCACCCCGACGTCGCCCACAAGTACGCGGCCGTCGTGGCGACCGGGCGTTCGGACTTCCCGAACCAGATCAACAACGTCCTCGCGTTCCCCGGGATCTTCGCCGGTGCCCTTCAGGTGCGGGCGTCCCGGATCACCGAGGGGATGAAGATCGCGGCGGCGAATGCGCTTGCGGATGTCGTGGGGGATCAGTTGGCCGCCGACTATGTGATTCCGTCGCCCTTTGATGAGCGGGTTGCGCCGGCGGTGACTGTGGCTGTGGCTGCGGCTGCTCGGGCCGAAGGTGTTGCTCGGCGCTGACGCGCCTTGCCCACGGGGCCCCGCCTTCAAGGCGGGGTCCCGCCGTTTTCCCGCCCGCCCGCCCGTCGCGGTTCGTTGCCGGGTATCCGTCACCAATTGCGCAGTTCCCCGCGCCCCTTCAGGGGTGCCACCGGGGCGCCATCTCCGTCCAGCGCCTATCGTCAAAGCCATGTTCGCTGCCTACGCTGCCCATATCTCCCCTGACCAGCCGCTGAACGCACTTGAGTTGGGGGAGCGGCCCTCTCCTCAGGTGCGGGACGGATGGACGACCGTGAACGTCAAGGCCGCATCCCTCAACCATCACGACCTCTGGTCCCTGCGCGGGGTCGGGCTCGGTGAGGACAAGCTGCCGATGATCCTCGGCTGTGACGCCGCCGGAGTCGACGAGGACGGCAACGAGGTCGTCCTCCACTCCGTCATCGGCCAGACCGGCTACGGCGTCGGTCCACGCGAGGGCCGGTCCATCCTCACCGAGAAGTACCAGGGCACCTTCGCCGAGCAGGTCACCGTGCCCGCCTGGAACGTGCTGCCCAAGCCCCCCGAGCTGTCCTTCGAGGAGGCCGCCTGTCTGCCGACCGCCTGGCTCACGGCGTACCGCATGCTGTTCACCAACGCCGGGGTGCGGCCCGGCGACTCCGTCCTCGTGCAGGGCGCCGGCGGGGGCGTGGCCACCGCGGCGATCGTGCTCGGCAAGGCCGCGGGGCTGCGGGTCTTCGCGACCAGTCGTGACGAGGCCAAGCGGAAGCGGGCCCTGGAACTCGGTGCCGTGGAGGCCGTCGAGTCGGGTGCGCGGCTGCCGCAGCGGGTCGACGCCGTCATCGAGACCGTGGGTGCGGCCACCTGGTCGCACTCCATCAAGTCGCTGCGGCCCGGCGGCACCGTCGTGATCTCCGGTGCGACCAGCGGCGACCGGCCCTCGCACGCCGAACTCACCCGCGTCTTCTTCCTCGAACTGAAGATCGTCGGCTCGACCATGGGGTCCAAGGACGAACTGGAGGACCTGCTCTCCTTCTGTGCCGCGACCGGTGTGCGGCCCGTGATCGACAAGGTGCTGCCGCTGGACCGGGCCCGCGAAGGGTTCGAACGGATGGAGGCCGGGGGGCAGTTCGGGAAGATCGTGCTCACCGTCTGACCTGCTTCCGCCTCCCTCATGTCACCTCATGTCAACCGTGGTTGACATGAGGGAGGTGTCAACGTACATTGACATGCATGACCGAGGCAACGGATCTCGCCGAGCGTGCGGGTGATCGTGATCCACGGATCGGGCTGCGGGCCGTCGCCGCTTTGCGGCGGCTGCTGGAGCAGCTTGAGGCCGTGCAGGTGCGCAGTGCGCGCGTGCAGGGCTGGTCGTGGCAGGAGATCGCCGCCGAACTGGGCGTGAGCAGGCAGGCCGTGCACAAGAAGTACGGGAGGCAGTGATGTTCGAACGGTTCACACAGGGGGCCCGCGCGGTGGTGAAGGGCGCGGTGGTGCATGCCGGTCGGCTCGGCGCCGATGCGGTGGACGAGGGGCATCTACTGCTCGCCCTGTTCGATCAGGAAGGGACCAGAGGGTCCTTCGCCCTGGCTTCCCTGGGGGCCGCGGATCGCCGTGAGTCCGTGGAGCGGGCGCTTGAGGAGGCCCGGCGGCGCGGTGGGATGTCGCGGGCCGACTCCGACGCCCTCGCCGGGCTCGGTATCGACCTCACGGAGATCGTGTCCCGGGTGGAGGAGGCGCACGGTGTCGGGGCGATGGCCGGGGTCGGAGCCGGAGCCGGGGTCGGGGGCGCCAAGGGGCGCGGGCGGTGGGGTGGCGGGGTGCCCTTCTCGCGTGAGGCCAAGGACACCCTGTCGGCATCGCTGCGGATGGCCATCGGCCGGCGCCACCGCTCCATCGGCGACGAGCATCTGCTGCTGGCGCTGGCCTCGCGCGGGGGAGTGGTCGCCGAGATCCTGGCCGATCACGGCGTGACCGTGGCCTCGGTGGACCGGGTGCTGCACGGCACCCCGGGCGAGGGCCGGGCGGCGAGCTGACCGCACTTCGACGACAGGCCCTGGGTGGGTCTCCCCCCGCGAGACCCACCCAGGCCTGTCCGGTCGAGGGCTGTCCGGTCGAGGCTCAGTGCCTCGGCATACGGAGGACCACGCCGATATGGGCCGCCGCCTCCGACAGACGGCGCCGCGTCTCCCGCAACTGGTCTTCCGTGACACCGCCGTCCCGCGCCGCGTCCCTGATGTCGTCGCGGAACCGGTCCAGGAGTCGGTCCAGGTCGCGCGACGGGTTGCCGGTGGAGTCCTCATGGGCCCATGACGGCTCATAGCTCGCGGGGAAGTCGTCCCGGGTGACCGTGAACTCCGGCGCCGGAGCCGGCCGCTCGCTCCCCTTGGACGTGTCCGTGGATGCGGATGTGTCCTTGGGGGTGTCCTTGCCGAAGAACTTGCCGAAGTCGCCGAACTCCTTGGCCAGTTCGGACAGGCCCTCCCGGACGCCCGTCGGCCAGTCGCCGCGCTGGAAGTGGTCCTGCACCTGGTCCTGGACCTGCTTGGCGATGCGCTGCATCTCGGCCTGGGCCTGGACCCGGGCGTTCTCCGTGGCCTCCTTGGCCTGGCGGCGGGCCCGCTGGGCCTCCTCGCGGGCGCGGCGGCTCTCGTCCTTCGCCCGCCGGGCCTGCTCCTTCCACTCCTGCTTGGCGCGCTTCAGCTCCTCCTTGGCCTGGCGCCACGACTCCTTGTCGGTCCAGCTCCCGTCGACGTAGTCCGAGGCGTCCGGGTACGGAGTGTCCGCGCCGGCGCCTGCTCCGGACCGGGTGCGTGCCGCCTGGGCCGCCGCCCGCATGTCGCGGCGAAGATCGCCGGCCGCTCCGCGCACGTCGTCCCGGATCTCGGCGGCCAGCTCCGCCACGGACTCGCGGATCTCCAGCTCCAGATCGGCCAGTTCACCGCTGCGGTCGGCCAGTTCGGCGCGGCCCGCGTCGGTGATCGAATAGACCTTCCGGCCGCCCTCGGTGGTGTGGGTGACCAGACCTTCCGCCTCCAGCTTCGCGAGCCGGGGGTAGACGGTGCCGGCCGAGGGTGCGTAGAGCCCCTGGAAGCGCTCCTCCAGGAGACGGATCACCTCGTACCCATGGCGGGGGGCCTCCTCCAGGAGCTTCAGGAGGTAGAGGCGGAGGCGGCCGTGGGCGAAGACGGGAGGCATGTCAGAGCACCTTCCTGTCGGACGGGCCGGTCGGGGCGTCCGTGGTCGTGGGCGGCTCGGATGGCGGGGCGTCGTACGGATCGGTCTGCGGCCTGCGCAGGAGCGCGATCGAGCCGGAGACCGTGGTGGCCTTCAGCTTGCCGTTTCCCGAGCCGAGGCGGCCCGTGATCCGCTTGGCGCCCCACTGGCCGCTCACCCGCAGGTCCTCGAAGGCGTTCGAGACGCTGCCGCTCGCGGTGTTCGCCTCCACCTCGGCGTCCGCCGGGTGCGGCAGCCGGATCGCGATCTCACCGGAGACGCTGGTCAGGCTGATGTCGGTGGGGCCGATCGTCGGGTCCAGGTCGACGATCATCGATCCGCTCACCGAGTCGGCCCGCACGGACGAGCCCGAGCCCTCGACGACCGTGAGATCCCCGGACACGGAGTTGAACCGCAGATCGCCCATGACCGCCTGTGCCTCGATGTTGCCCGAGACCGTGTCGGCGCGGACCGGGCCCGAGAGGCCGACCAGGGTCGTGTCCCCGGTGACGCCCTTGACCTCCGCGCGGCCCTCGATGCCCGAGAGCATGGCGCCCGCGCCCACCACGCCGACCTCGACGCGTGTGTCCGCCGGAACGGCCAGCGAGACCACCGCGCTGCGGCGCCAGCCCTTGCGGTCCAGCCACTTGAGGAAGCCCTTCCAGGGCAGGTCCTCATAAGCCACGGTCAGACTGCCGTCCTCCTGGGTCACGATCAGGGGCGGGCCCTCGATCTGCGAGATCTCCAGCCGGGCGGAACTCTCGTCCGTACCCACCACGTTCACCGTTCCGTTGACGATGCGCACATGGAGTGCCGTCACCGGGGCGTCGAAGGTGAGCTTCCTCGGCTCTGCGACGGACCACTCGGACATGGTGCGACCTCCCTGTGCGGCCTGGATGGCGTGTCGAAACGGCTGACGGATCGGGACGGGATCGGGATCGGGTCGGCCGGGCGACGCGGCATATCGCGTCTCCTGAGATACACGATATATCGCGGATACGGGAAGTCAAGACATATCCGGGACCCGCGCCCCACTCGCGCCCCACCCACGCCCCCCTGGTGCCCGCCGTGGACCTGATCTGCGCGCCGATCGTGCCGATTTGTCCTAGCGTGGGGCCATGTCGTCCGACGCCACCGCCACCTCCCGCAGCGCATCGGCGCGTAACGCCGGCGCACTGCTGCTGTGCCGCGCGACCCCCGCGACGGTCACACCCGCCGCGCATCTTCTGCGGGAGCGGATGCTGGTCGCGCCGGCGGGCCCCGAGTGGACCGCGCTCGTCCCCGAGGGCAGGCCCTGGCTGGACGACGGCGAACCGGTCGACCGCGTCCTCACCGGCTGGGCCACCGCGCTCGCCGTCGGCGCCTCCTGGCCCGTACTCGCCCTGTGGTGGGACACCGGCCACAGCGGCTACACGCTCGCCTCCGGCTTCCGCCGCACCGTCGGCTACGTATGGCTGGCGAACGGCACCCCTGTCGGCGAGGACGAGGCCATGCGGACCTTCGCGGCCCGCCTCGGCCTGGACCCCGTACTCGACATGCAGTCCCTGGACGCGCTGACCCGGCCCGACCCGGACGCCGACGCGCGCGCCCGGCTGGTGGCCCTGCTCGCCGTCCTCGCCCGTACGGGCCTGCTCCTGCCGCCCGGACTGGCGCCCGGCGAACCGGCCGGGCGGATGCGCGAGGCCGCACGCACGCACGCGCACGTACGCCAGGTCGAACGGTCCGGCCGGCGGGACAGCGTCCGCGCGGACTTCGACGCCGTGGCCCGTACCACGCTCGGCCCCTGGCTGTGCGGCCCCCGGGTCCGCGCCCTGTCCGCCGCCCAGCTCGCCGTGGGGCTGCCGCTCACCGTGTGGGGCGCCCGCCGCCGCAGCCCCGGCTGGGCGGTCGCAGGGCTCGTCCTCGTCGCCCAAGGGGTGCTCGGTCTCGCCTACGACAGGTTCCGCGAGCGACGCGGCTGACACCTCACCTACGCGTCACCCACGCGCCCGCGCGCTGACCGTCGTACGCGCTACTCCTCGTCGTCCTCGTCGTCCAGCCGTGCCAGCCAGGTGGCGAGCCGTTCCACCGGGACCTCGAAGTCCGGGTTGAGGTCGACGAAGGTGCGCAACTGCTCGGCAAGCCACTCGAAGGTGACCTCCTCCTGGCCGCGCCGCTTCTCCAGCTCCTCGATGCCACGGTCGGTGAAGTACAACTCTCGCTCCTGATACGCGACGGATCTTCCCCTCAGGGTAGGCCGAAACGCCGGAGGCCCGGCACCCTCCCGAGAGGAGAGGGCACCGGGCCTCCGTAGGACGACGCAGGACGACGACCCCCGCGCGCGGGGGACGCCTTACGCCTCGAACACCTCGTTGAGAAGCTGTTCCTGCTCCGCCTGGTGGCGCTTGGCCGAGCCGACCGCCGGGGACGAGCCGTGCGGGCGCGAGATGCGCCGCAGCCGCTCGCCGTGCGGGATGTCGGCGCCGACCGCCAGGTCCAGGTGGTCGATCAGGTTGAGCGCGATGAACGGCCAGGCACCCTGGTTCGCCGGCTCCTCCTGCGCCCACAGGTACTTCTCGGCGTTCGGGTACTTGGAGATCTCCGTCTGCAGCTCCGCACCCGGCAGCGGGTACAGGCGCTCGATGCGGATGATCGCCGTGTCCGTGATGCCGCGCTTCTTCCGCTCGGCGTCCAGGTCGTAGTAGACCTTGCCCGCGCAGAAGACGACCTTGCGGACCGCCGCCGCGTCCACGCTGTCGTCGCCGATCACGGGGCGGAAGCCGCCGGTGGTGAACTCCTCGGCCCTCGACGCCGCCGCCTTCAGACGCAGCATCGACTTCGGCGTGAAGACGACCAGCGGCTTGTGGTGCGGGTTGTGGACCTGCCAGCGCAGCAGGTGGAAGTAGTTCGACGGCAGGGTCGGCATGGCGACCGTCATGTTGTTCTGCGCGCAGAGCTGGAGGAACCGCTCCGGGCGGGCGGACGAGTGGTCCGGGCCCTGGCCCTCGTAGCCGTGCGGGAGCAGCAGCGTGACGCCGGACGTCTGGCCCCACTTCTGCTCGGCCGACGAGATGAACTCGTCCACGACCGTCTGCGCGCCGTTGACGAAGTCGCCGAACTGCGCCTCCCACATCACCAGCGACTCGGGACGGGCCAGCGAGTAGCCGTACTCGAAGCCCATCGCCGCGTACTCCGAGAGCAGCGAGTCGTAGACGTTGTAGCGGGCCTGGTCGTCGGACAGGTACAGCAGCGGGGTGTAGTCCTCGCCGGTCTTGCGGTCGATGAGGACCGCGTGCCGCTGGCCGAAGGTGCCTCGGCGCGAGTCCTGCCCGGACAGCCGGACCGGGGTGCCCTCCATCAGCAGCGAGCCGATGGCGAGGGTCTCGCCCATGCCCCAGTCGATGGTGTTGTCCTCGACCATGGCCGCGCGCCGCTGGAGCTGCGGCAGCAGCCTCGGGTGCACGGTGACCCGCTCGGGGATGTTCACCTGGGACTCGGCGATCCGCTTGACGACCTCCTGCGAGACCGCCGTGGTCACCGCGACGGGGAACTCGGCCTGCGGGTCCGGGCTGTGCACCTCGGACGGCTGCGAGGTGGCCTCACGGACCTCCGTGAAGACCTTCTCCAACTGGCCCTGGTAGTCCTGGAGCGCCTGCTCCGCCTCTTCCAGGGTGATGTCGCCGCGACCGATCAGGGACTCGGTGTACAGCTTGCGCACGGAGCGCTTCTTGTCGATCAGGTCGTACATCAGCGGCTGCGTGAACGCCGGGTTGTCCGACTCGTTGTGCCCTCGGCGGCGGTAGCAGATGAGGTCGATCACGACGTCCTTGTTGAACGCCTGACGGAACTCGAACGCGAGGCGTGCCACGCGTACGACGGCCTCGGGGTCGTCGCCGTTGACGTGGAAGATCGGCGCCTCGATCATGCGGGCCACATCGGTCGCGTACATCGACGAACGCGACGACTCGGGCGCCGCCGTGAAGCCGACCTGATTGTTGATGACGATGTGGACCGTGCCGCCGGTGCGGTAGCCGCGCAGCTGCGACATGTTCAGCGTCTCGGCGACGACACCCTGGCCCGCGAAGGCCGCGTCACCGTGCAGGGCGACCGGCAGGACCGTGAAATCGGTGCCGCCCTTGTTGATGATGTCCTGCTTGGCGCGGGCGATGCCTTCGAGGATCGGGTCGACGGCCTCCAGGTGCGACGGGTTCGCCGCCAGGGAGACCTTGATCTGCTCGCCGTCCAGGCCCGTGAAGGTGCCTTCGGCGCCCAGGTGGTACTTGACGTCGCCGGAGCCGTGCATCGACTTCGGGTCGAGGTTGCCCTCGAACTCGCGGAAGATCTGCGCGTACGACTTGCCGACGATGTTGGCCAGGACGTTCAGCCGGCCTCGGTGGGCCATGCCGATGACGACCTCGTCGAGGCGGGACTCGGCCGCCGAGTCGATGACCGCGTCGAGCAGCGGGATGACGGACTCGCCGCCCTCCAGCGAGAACCGCTTCTGGCCGACGTACTTCGTCTGGAGGAACGTTTCGAACGCCTCAGCGGCATTCAGCCTGCGGAGGATGCGCAGTTGCTCCTCGCGCTCCGGCTTCGCGTGCGAACGCTCCACGCGGTCCTGGATCCACTTGCGCTGCTTCGGGTCCTGGATGTGCATGAACTCGATGCCCGTGGTGCGGCAGTACGAGTCGCGCAGCACACCGAGGATGTCGCGCAGCTTCATCATCGCCTTGCCGGCGAAACCGCCGACGGCGAACTCGCGCTCCAGGTCCCACAGGGTGAGCCCGTGCTCGGTGATGTCCAGGTCGGGGTGCTTGCGCTGGCGGTACTCCAGCGGGTCCGTGTCGGCCATGACATGGCCGCGCACCCGGTAGGAGTGGATCAGCTCGAAGACGCGGGCGGCCTTGGTGACGTCGTCGTCGTGCGAGGCGTCGATGTCCTTGAACCAGCGGACCGGCTCGTAGGGGATGCGCAGCGCCTCGAAGATCTCGTCGTAGAACCCGTCCTGGCCGAGCAGGAGGTTCGCCACGACGCGCAGGAACTCGCCGGACGCGGCGCCCTGGATGACGCGGTGGTCGTACGTCGACGTGAGCGTCATGACCTTGGAGATGCCGAGCTTGTTCAGGGTGTCCTGCGAGGTGCCCTGGAACTCCGCCGGGTAGTCCATCGAGCCGACGCCCATGATGACCGACTGACCGGGCATCAGACGCGGGACCGAGTGGACGGTGCCGAGGCCGCCGGGGTTGGTCAGCGAGACGGTGACGCCCGTGAAGTCGTCCATCGTCAGCTTGTTGTCGCGGGCGCGGCGGACGATGTCCTCGTACGCCTGCCAGAACTCGAAGAAGTTCAGCGTCTCGGCCTGCTTGATGCCCGCCACGACGAGCTGGCGGTCACCGTTGGGCTTCACCAGGTCGATCGCGAGACCGAAGTTGATGTGCTCCGGCTTGACCAGGGTCGGCTTGCCGTCCCTCTCCGCGAAGGAGTGGTTCATCGACGGCATGGCCTTGATGGCCTGCACCATCGCGTACCCGATGAGGTGCGTGAAGGAGATCTTCCCGCCCCGGGCGCGCTTGAGGTGGTTGTTGATGACGATGCGGTTGTCGAACAGCAGCTTCACCGGGACCGCGCGCACGGACGTCGCCGTGGGCAGTTCGAGCGAGGCGTTCATGTTCTTCGCGACGGCCGCGGACGGGCCGCGCAGCGTCACGTACTCCGGGCCCGCGGCGGGCTCGGTCGCGACGGCCGGCGCGGTGGCCGGGGCGGCCTTCGCGGCGGGCTTGGCGGGCGCGGCCGGGCGTGCGGGCGCCGCGGGGGCGGCCGGGGCCGCGGGTGCGGTGGCGCGCGCGGCGGGGGCCGCGGGTGCGGGGGTGCTCGCCGGGGCCGGTGCGGCCGGTGCGGCCGGTGGGGCCTGGGGGGTCGGAGGGGCGGCGGGGGCCGTGGTGGCCCCGCCGTTCGCCGAGGCGCCCGTAGTGGTGCCCGTGGTGTCCGCGGCCCCCGCGGCTGCGGCACCCGGCTTGGCGGGGGCGACCGCGCCGCCCGGCTTGTAGTCGGCGAAGAAGTCCCACCAGGCGCGGTCTACCGAATTCGGGTCCTGGAGGTACTGCTGATAGATCTCGTCGACGAGCCACTCGTTGGGACCGAAGGCGGCGGCAGGATCGTGGCCCTGGCCCGCTCGGTCGGTGGAGACGCTCGAATTACTGGGGGACTGTGGCGACACGGCGGCAACCGCCCTCTTCCGCTTCACAAGGTGATGGACAGCGGGAATCAAGGCTACGCCCACCTGGCCTGCGGATGCAGACCGGGCCGGTCATCCGTCGCGTAAGTCACATCGGATCCCGTGTTTCGCGCCGGGAATTGGCGGGAAACAAGCGGGGTTCCGTGTCACTCGGGCGCGTCGGGGCGTGCCAGGACACCGCCGGACGTGGGTTCACGGACCGTCCACGGGCACCCTACGGCCACCGGGTGTCGGCCCGGCGTCAACCTTGTGTACGCGGTCAACCTCGTGTGCGCGGTCAACCTTGTGTGCGCGGCAGACGCGCCAGGCCGGGCAGGAGTACCTGGATCCGGCACCCCTTGGGTGATTCGGCCACGCCGATGTGGCCGCCGTGCAGGTCGACCGCCCACCGCGCGATGGCGAGGCCGAGTCCCGTACCGCCGTCGCTGCCGGGGCCGTGCGGATACTGGGCGGCGCCCGGTGCCGTGTTCGAATGGGTGCCGCGGTTGAACCGCTCGAAGACCCGGTGCCACTCCGACTCCGGGATGCCGGGACCCTCGTCCAGGATCTCCAGGTCCAGCGATTCCGGGTGGGCGCCCCGGCGCGCCTTCACGGTGACGCGGCCGTGCGGAGGGCTGTGCTTGACGGCGTTGTCGATGAGGTTCGCGACGACCTGGTGGATGCGCTCCGGGTCGGCGTGCGCGGTCAGCTCGGGCGGCGACACGTCCAGATGCAGATGGACGTCCGTACGGGTGTGGCTGCCGGAGCCCGACGCCATCCCCGCGCGCGCGGAGGCGACCATGTTGGCCTCCTTCAGGACGCCCGACAGATACGGCCACACCTCGAAGCGGCGCGCCTTCAGGGGCACCACACCGTTGTCGAGGCGGGACAGGTCGAGCAGGGTCTCGACCAGGCGGCCCAGGCGCTCCGTCTGCTTCAGCGCGGTCCGCATGGTCTCCGGATCGGCGGCGGAGACTCCGTCCACGACGTTCTCCAGGACCGCCCGCAGCGCCGCGATGGGGGTGCGCAGCTCGTGCGAGACGTTCGCGACCAGTTCCTTGCGCTGCCGGTCCTGCGCCTCCAGGTCGTCGGCCATGCGGTTGATCGTGATCGCCAGGTCGCCCAGCTCGTCGCGGCGGTCGGCGCCGAGCACCCGGCGCGTGTAGTCGCCGTGCGAGATGGAGCGCGCCACCGTGGTCATCTCGTCCAGCGGCGCCGTCAGCGAGTGCGCGACGAACTGCGTGATCAGGAGGGTCGCGATCACCGAGAACACGGTGATGAACCGCAGCTCCGTCTCGGTGCGCAACGCGATCATCAGCAGGCCCGTGGTGATGAAGACGGACACCACGACGAGCGTGCCGAGCTTCGTCTTCACGGAGAACGGCCGCAGACCGTGCGGGCGGCCGGGCGGGGGTGTGCCGGCGCGCGCACCGGGGGGTCCCCAGGCGCCGGTCGTGTTCCGGGTGCCGTCGGGCCCGGCGCCCTGCCCGCTCATGGCGTCGGTGTCTCCAGCGCGTACCCGACACCGTGGACGGTACGGATCCGCTCGGCGCCGATCTTCCTGCGCAGGGCCTTGATGTGGCTGTCGACGGTCCGGGTGCCGGACGCGTCCGCCCAGTCCCACACCTCGGCGAGGAGCTGCTCACGCGAGAGCACCGCGCGCGGGGTGTTCGCCAGGCACACCAGGAGGTCGAACTCGGTCGGCGTCAGGTGTACGTCCTCGCTGCGCACCCGTACCCGGCGCTGCGCGTGGTCGATCTCCAGCTCGCCGAGGCGGAGGATGCCGCTGCGCGGGGTCGTGGCGGCGAGCGCGGCGCGCTCCACGCGGCGCAGCAGGACGTGCACCCGGGCCGCCAGCTCCCGCATCGAGAACGGCTTCGTCATGTAGTCGTCGGCGCCGACACCGAGGCCGACCAGCATGTCCGTCTCGTCGTCGCGGGCCGTCAGCATCAGGACCGGGACCGGGCGCTGTGCCTGGACGCGGCGGCAGACCTCCAGGCCGTCGAAGCCCGGCAGCATCACGTCGAGGATGAGCAGATCGGGCTGCCACGCCTCGGCGGTGTCGACGGCCGCGGGGCCGTCTCCGGCCGTTTGCACCAGGAATCCCTCGGCGCGCAGCCGGGCCGCGATGGCGTCCACGATCGTCGGGTCGTCCTCGACCACCAGGACCCGCCGTTGCGCGCCCGCCGTCGCCGTAGACGTACTGGTGTGTGTCTGCTCCATCGCCCCGCCCCTACTGTGCTGTCCGGAATCCGTGGGGTGATCCCATGGCTGCGCACGGCACGGGAGTGATCCGCGCGCCGGTCAGCAGCGTAAGGGCAGGGAGCGTGCGGAGGCTATCCAGGTCTTACCGCGAGATGCACGACGTCCGGTACGCCCCGGGCAACCGCGATCTCTTCGGTACGGACCCCTTGGAAACCGGCATTCCGCAATGTTCTTTCGAAAAGAGACGAGGGCTGCGCGGACCAGACCGCGAGGACACCGCCCGGGGTGAGCCTTGCCCGGCAGGCCGCGATGCCTTCCGGGGTGTACAGGCCGCCGTTGTCGTCGGTGACCGTCCAGTCGGGGCCGTTGTCGATGTCCAGACAGAGCGCGTCGTAGCGGTGTGCCGGGTCGCGGAGGTGGGTCAGGAGGTCGGTGTGCGCGATGGCGGTACGGGGGTCGGCGAGGGCGTCGGCGGAGAGCGCGGACAGGGGGCCCTCGCGGTGCCAGTCGATGACGGCGGCCTCGCGCTCCACGACGGTGACGCGGCCCCAGCGGGGGTTCGCGGTGGCGTGTGCGAGCGAGAATCCGACGCCCAGGCCGCCGAGCAGGAGCGACGGCTCCGCCCGGTCGTCGAGGGTGGTCAGCGCGGCGTCCACGAGCAGCCGCTCGGAGCGGCCGTCGGACGTGTCCATGAGGAAACAGCCGTTGGCGATGATCTGGAGGAGGTCGCCGTGGCGCCGGAGCACGACCTCGCCGTAGGGCCCGTCGCGCCGGTCGAGCACCACGGGTCCGGCGCTCTCCCGACTGTTCTTTTCGATGTCGTACGGGGTGGGCATGGGGTTCATCCTGGGGGAGCGGTGTGGACGTGCGCCATGAGGTTTCTGTGAATCGGCCCGAGCGTGGTGCCGGTCATAGACACCGGGTGGTGCGGGGGCGAAGGGTGGGCCGGAACGGAAGGAGTCCTCCACGGTGACGACGGCCTCTGCTGCGGACACGGCGACCGGACCCGACGGTGAGACGGAGGGTTCCGTGCCGGTGCTCGACGGCATTCCGGGACAGCCGGGCGCGGTTGCGGTCCGGGCGCCCGAGCCGAGGCCCGCCCCGGCCCTGGTCCTGGCCCGCGCGGCCGTCCGCCTCCTCCCGACCCCCACCGGCACCCCTTTCACCTTCTTCTACGGGCTGGTGCTGGCCCTGACCTCCCTCTTCGCGCAGTACGCGGAACCGTCGCTGGTGTCGGCGCTGCTGCACGGCTCCAGTACGGATGTCGCCCATCTGGCGGCGCGGCCGGGACTCGTCCTGATGGCCAGCGCGCTGTGGATCGCCGGGGGGATCACCTCGCCTTACACGATCGGCTTCCTGGTGGTGCTCACGGCGCTCGAACGGCGGGTGGGGGCGTGGCGGACGGCCGGTGTCTTCCTGCTGGGACACGTGGTCGCGACGCTTGCGACGGAGTTGCCGGTCGGAGCGTCGGTCCTCCTCGGAGATCTGCCCGACACCTCGCTGCACCGCCTCGACTACGGCATAAGTTTCGGCGTCGCGGCGGGCGTCGGCGCCCTCGCGGGCTTGCTCCGGCCCTGGCTGCGGTGGCTGGTACTGGCGGCTACCGGCTGGTACCTGCTGACCGACCTCCTGACCCTCTCGGACCCGATCTCCAACTGGGGGCATCCGCTGGCCCTGGCATTGGGCATCTGTACGTGGCCGCTGCTGAGGGGTGGGACCCCGGCGGACCGGGAGGAACGTGCCCTGCGGGCGGCTTGATCGGGGCGGTCGTGGATGAAGCCAACTCTCGCCGGCTTTGCGCCGTTCCCCGCGCCCCTTGTGAGGCTTGCGGCTGGTGGGGATCTGCGGGTTGTCCGGGGGTGGGTGCGCAGTTCCCCGCGCCCCTTTGTGGGGCTTGGGGGCGGTGGGGATCTGTGGGTTGTGTGGGGGTGGGTGCGCAGTTCCCCGCGCCCCTTTGTGGGGCTTGGGGGCGGTGGGGATCTGCGGGTTGTCCGGGGGTGGGTGCGCCGTTCCCCGCGCCCCTTGTGAGGCCGCGCTTCCTGCGGGGTGCCGCGATGGCGGCTCTGGCGCCTTCCGCCGTCGGTGGTACGTGCTTGGGTCAGCTACCTGCCGGGATTCGGGTCGGAGAGTCGTCGAGCCGGAGGCTCGGGATTCGGGTTCGGGCCCGTGCCAAGCGGCTCGTGCAGAAGATGCCCACCGCCGATGTCGCCATGAGCATGGCCGCCGCCGGCCAGTACGAGCCGCCCGCCCACGCCGACAGGGCGACCGCCGCCATCGGGCCGAGGCCCGCGAAGATCATGTTGCAGACCTGGTACGACAGGGAGATTCCCGTATAGCGGACGTGCGGTTCGAAGCCTTCGGCCAGGATCGACGCGATCGGCCCGTACAGCGCCGACATCACGAACCGCATCGCCAGCATCATCAGCCAGATGAGGGCAATGCTCTCCGTCCGCAGGATCAGGAACTGCGGGATCGACAGGACGATCACCCCCGCCAGGCCGAAGATCACCACCTTGTGCGCCCCCACCTTGTCCGCCAGCCACGACAGACCGGGGGTCACGACGAGTTCCAGGAACGCGGCCAGTGTCAGGCCGTTCAGGAGCATCGACTCGGACAGGTGTAGTTCGCCGGTGCCGTACGACAGCAGGTAGCTCGTCACCACGTAGTAGCCGCCGGTCGCCGTGGCCAGCGCGAAGACGCCGGTCAGGACCGTGCGCCAGGCCGTACGGAACACCTCGACCACCGGCAGCGGCGCCGCCTCGGCCGCCGCCTTCTCCTCCGCCGTCCGCCCCGCCGTCACCGGCGAGTCCTCAAGCCGGGTCCGGATCAGCAGCCCCACCACGACCAGCACCGCCGACGCCAGGAACGGCACCCGCCACCCCCAGCTGGTGAACGCCGCGCTCCCGAAGAGGTTCATCAGCGCGAACGCCCCCGTCGAGAGCAGCGCCCCCACCGACGACCCGAGCTGCGCGAACGACCCCCAGAACGCCGCCTTCCCCGGCGGCGCGCTCTCCACCGCGATCAGTACGGCGCCGCCCCACTCCCCGCCGATCGCCAGCCCCTGGATCAGCCGCAGCACGATCAGCAGGATCGGAGCCAACACGCCGACCTGCTCGTACGTCGGCAGCAGACCGATCGCGAACGACGCGATGCCCATCATCATCAGCGTCACCACGAGCGTCTTCTTGCGGCCCACCCGGTCGCCGATGTGCCCGAAGATGATGCCGCCCAGCGGGCGCAGCAGGAACCCGACGGCGAACGTGCCGAACGCCGCCAGGGTCTTCATCAGCGGCGGCATGTCCGACGGGAAGAACACGTCGTCGAAGACGATCGCCGCCGCCGTGGCGAAGGCGTAGAAGTCGTACCACTCGATCGAGGTACCGGCGAGGGCCGCCGCCGCGGCCCGTCTCGGGCTCTGGCTCTTTCGTGCGCTGGTGCGGTCGGTCATGGCGAGTCTCCGGAGGGAAGATAAGAGGATAAGGGGGACGGAGCGGGCGGAGAGTGAGAGGTGGGTCTCAGTGGGGCGTGCGCGTCCACGCGCGGGTGCCGGCGATCCACGTCTGCTCGACCGTGATCCCGGGGAGCGCGTCGGCGGGTGTCCGCAGCGGGTCCGCGTCGAGGACGACGAAGTCGGCGAGCATGCCGGGCGCGAGGGCGCCGACGGAGTGTTCGGCGTGCAGGGCGCGCGCGGCGGCGGCGGTGTGCGCGTGCAGCCCGTCGGCGACCGGCAGCCGCAGTGAGGCGTCGCCGAGGACCGTGCCGAGTACGGTCCGCCGGTGCGCGGCGGCGGCGACCGCCTCCAGCGGCGCGGGCGGCGCGACGGGCGCGTCCGAGCTGAAGACCACCGGCACGCCCGCCGCGGCGCACCGCCCCGCCGGGTTGTACCGGTGCCCGAGGTCACCGAGCGCCGTCACCGTGCCGTCACCCGTCCGCAGATGGTGCTGCGGCTGCATCACGGGCACGACCCCCAATTCACCCATCCGGGTGATCTGCTCGTCGGTCGGCAGCCCGCAGTGCTCGATCCGGTGCCGCATCCCCGGCCGGTCCCGGTCGGCCCGCGCCTTCTCGACCGCGTCGAGGACCATGCCGATGGCGTACGGGGACTGTGCGTGCGTCGCGGTCTGGAGCCCCGCGCGATGGGCGCGGCCGAGGAGTTCCGCGTACTCGTCGGCCGAGTGGTACAGCTGCCCGTGGTGGCAGCAGTCCGCCGCGTACCCCTCCGGGAAGTACGCGGTCCAGCCGCCGAGGGTGCCGTCCGCGTAGAACTTCACGCCCTGCACCCGGAACAGGTCGTCGCCGAAGCCGTGCACGACACCGAGGTCGAGCGCGGTGTCCAGGAGCGCCGATGTCAGATACGCGGAGACCCGCATCCGCAGCGACCCGTCCGCGTACGCCCGCAGATACGTCTCCATCTCGCGCCGGGAGACCTGCGCGTCGCCGACCGTGGTGACACCGGCCGCGAGGAACACCTCCTGGGCGCGGGCCAGATGGTCGGCCATGATCGCGTCGGGCTCGGAGAGGTGGAAGTTCGGGCCGTGGTTGCCGATCTTCACGCCGGCTGGCCCGGTGAGCAGGTCGCAGGCCGCGTCCCACAGCTGTCCGTCGGGCTCACCGGCGGCGGTGCGGCCGATGCTGCCGCCCTCGGGGTCGGCGGTTCCGGCGGTGATGCCGCAGGTCCGCAGGGTGCGGGAGTTGACGACACCGCCGTGGCCGGAGGCGTTCATGACGTACACCTCGCGGTCGGTCGCGACGCGGTCGAGGTCGTGGCAGGTGGGGTGGCGGCGCTCGGCGAGCCGCCGGTGCTCGTAGCCGAAGCCGCGTACCGGGACGCCCGCGGGCAGGTCGCGGGCGGCCTCGGTGAGGACCGTGACGAGCGTGTCGATGTCGGGGACGCGCTCGGGGCGGCAGTCCACCCAGGCGAGGGCCTGCCCGTACATCACCGGGTGGCAGTGCGCGTCGACGAAGCCGGGGTGCACCAGGCCGCCGTCGAGCGTCAGGGTCTCGTCGGCGCGTCCGCCGAGTGCGGCGCGGGCGTCGGCGGCGGTCCCGACGTGCACGATCCGGTCGCCGCGTACGGCGAGGGCCTCGGCGCGGACGGGGGTGCCGGCGGCGGCGACCTCGGCCCCGGTGACGAGGAGGGTCCGCTCGGGGGCGGCGGTGCTCTGGCGCATGGCGTTCCTGTCTGTGCAACTGATTCGTTCGCGATGAAGGTAAAACACGAACGCCAGGTGCGCCAGATGATGCGCTCTTAAATTTTTCGACAAGTCGAGCGAGCTATCTGCCTACGTATCGTCCGAGAGGTCGGTGGGTGGTGTGCCCATGTCGTACCGCTCCTTCACCAGCTCCATGTGCAGCCAGCTCTCCACGCCCCGTACCCCCGCCACGTCCCGCATCCGCTCCTGGGTCTCCAGGACCGCGCCCAGCGACTCCGCCGTGATCGTGCCGACGAGCTGTGCGCGGCCGATGCACGTCGACAGGAACGACACCCGCTCCCAGCGCGCGAGGCGCCGGGCGACCGGTGCGGCCGGGCCGTCCACGCGGACCGCGAAGCCGCACAGGTGGCCGAGCCCCAGTACCTCGGGGCGGACCAGCGCGACGACCTTGGCGACCCCGGCGTCCAGGAGGCGCAGGGTGCGGGAGCGGGTGGCGCCGGGGGAGAGGCCGACCCGCTCGGCCAGCTCCGCGAACGGCAGCCGCCCGTCGTGCTCCAGCTCCGCCAGGATCCGGTGGTCCGTGGCGTCGAGGTCGAGCGCGTCCGGTTCGTCGGGCAGGAGGTACGGGTCCTTGATCTGGCCGGTGGACAGGAGCGGGTCGACCACGGTCACCCCGGGCAGGCTCCGTACCCGCTCGATCGCCTCGTCCAGGGCGCCGAAGCCCGCCGTCCGCAGCTCGGCCATGACCGGGCGCTGCCCCGCCGTGAGCGTCACGAACGGGGCCTGCGGGAGCGCCGCGACGGCCCGTGCGACCGGGGCTGCCGCGCCCTCGACGTCGATCGACAGATGGGCGGACGCGGTCAGTCCGCGTACCGCCGGGTGCACGATCGCGACCACCCGGACCGCGCCGGTCGCGAGCAGCCGCTGCACCCGCGCGCGGGTCGCGGGCCGGGACAGGCCCACGCGCTGCGCCAGCGTCTCGTACGTGAGCCTGCCGTCCTCCTGGAGTTCGCGGACGACGGACAGATCGGTCTGGTCCAGATCCACCGGACGGGTCTCCTCGCGTAGGGCAGTACGGGCGGGCGGTACGGGCTGTACGGTCGAAACGTAAGTTCAGGATACTGTTCACGGACGAATCGTCCGTCGAGGAATCGTCTATCGAAGAAGGTGGGGGTGGTTGCTGTGGGTCGTCCGGTGGTGGTGTTCACGGATCCGGCGGAGCTGGATCCGGGTCCCGGTGTCCGGCTGCTCCAGGACGCCGGGTTCGAGGTGCGGGTCGCGCACAGCGTCGACCCGGACGTGATCGCGTCCGTCGCGTACGACGCGGACGCGCTGATCGTCGGGTACGCGCGCGTGGACGCCGCCCTCCTCGACCGGCTGCCCCGGGTGCGCATGATCGCGACCATGTCCGCGGGCCACGACATGGTCGACCCGCGCGCGGTGCGCGACCGGGGCTGCTGGCTCGCCAATCTGCCGGGCGCGGCGACCGAGGACGTCGCCGTGCACGCCCTCGCGTCGGCGCTGTCGCTGGTCCGCCGGCTGCCGCAGGCCGACGCCGTCGTACGCGGCGGGGGCTGGAGCACCGACTTCCGGGAAGTGCCGCGCCGGGCGGGCGAGGTGACACTCGGCCTGGTCGGCATGGGCCGGATCGCCCGTACGCTGGCCCGCCTCGCCGCGCCCGTCTTCGGGACCGTCGTGGCCTACGACCCGCGCGCCGCCGACTGGCCCGACGGCGTCGAACGCGCCGACTCGCTGGACGCGTTGCTGCCCCGCACCGATGTGCTCTCGCTGCATGTGCCGCTCACCGACGAGACCCGGGGACTTGTCGACGCCGCCTTCCTCGGCCGGCTGCGGCCGGGCGGCTTCCTGGTCAACGTGTCGCGGGGCGAACTGGTCGACCCCGGTGCGCTGCTCGCCGCGCTGGACGAGGGGCGGCTCGCCGGTGCGGCGCTCGACGTGCTGCCGGTCGAGCCGCCGCCCGCCGGTGATCCGCTGCTCACCCATCCGCGTATCCAGCTGTCCCCGCACAGCGCGTTCCTCTCCGATGCCTCGATCCGGGCTTATGTCACGGGCCCGGCGGAGAACATCCTGGCCTGGCAGCGCACGGGCCGACCGCTGACCCCCGTCGTCGACCCGACCTGAGCGACTCGACCTGAGTGATCCGACCTGAGTGAGGAGTACGAGCATGACGAGTACGGCAGAGAAGACCGCCGTGGAGAAGACCGTCTCGGTGAGCGCCGCCGAGTGGGAGCTGCGGTGTCAACTGGCCGCCGTGTACCGGCTGGTGGCGCACTTCCGGATGACCGACCTCATCTTCACGCACATCTCGCTGCGGCTGCCGGGGCCGGACCATCACTTCCTGATCAACCCGTACGGGCTCCTCTTCGAGGAGATCACCGCGTCCAATCTGGTCAAGATCGACCTCGACGGGAAGGCGGTGGAGCCGAGCCCGTATCCGGTGAATCCGGCGGGGTTCGTGATCCACAGCGCCATCCACCGCGCGCGGGAGGACGCCCAGTGCGTGCTGCACACGCACACCAAGGCCGGGTGCGCGGTCGCCGCGCAGGAGGGCGGGCTGCTGCCGCTCAACCAGATGTCGATGGAGTTCTACGACCGCGTCGGCTACCACGACTACGAGGGGGTCGCCCTCAACCTGGACGAGCAGAAGCGGCTGGTCGCGGACATCGGGGGGCATCCGGCGCTGATCCTGCGCAACCACGGGCTGCTGACGGTCGGGGAGAGCGCGGCGCAGGCGTTCCTGCGGATGTACTACCTGGAGAAGGCCTGCGAAATCCAGGTCACGGCACAGGCGGGCGGCAGCGCACTGGTGATCCCTCCGGCCGAGATCTGCGACTACACGGCCCGCCAGCTCACGGGCGAAGCGGAAACGGACCTGGAGGACGCGGACGCCTACGACCTGGCGTGGTCGGCGATGCTCCGCCTCTTGGACCGGGTGGCTCCGGACTACCGGTCCTGACGAGTACGGGGGGCCGGTGACCGGCATTCGGCGGCCCCTGACCGGCCACCGCGAACTTCGCCTGCGGCGGGCTGGGGGGTGTGGAGGGGGTCGCGGATTCCGCCGGACACGCGCCGTCGTGGCGGTGCGCGGTTGCGGCGGGGAGTGTTTCGCCGGGGGCGGGGGAGGTCTGGGGCTGGCGGCAGTGAGGTCGGCGGCCCTTGACCGCCTGCGGCGAGCAGTGTCTGCGGTGGGGTGTGGAGGGGGTTGCGGGTTCCGCCGGTTACGGGCCGCTGTGGCGGTGCGCGGTTGCGGCGGGGAGTGTTTCGCCGGGGGCGGGGGAGGTCTGGGGCTGGCGGCAGTGAGGTCGGCGGTCCCTGACCGCCTGCGGCGAGCAGTGCCTGTGGCGGTGGGCTGGGGGGTGTGGAGGGGGGCGCGGATTCCGCCGGACACGCGCCGTCGTGGCGTAGCGCCGTTGCGGCGGGAAGTTTCGCCTGCGGCGAGCACCGGCTGTGGCGGCTGGCGGCGGGCTCGGATTTCGCCGGACGCGCACCGTCGTGGCGATGCGCCGTTGCGGCGGGAAGTGTTCCGCCGGAAATGGGCGACCCCTGACCGGCCGCGCGAACTCAGCCTGCGGCGGGCTGGGGGGGGAGGGGGTCGCGGATTCCGCCAGACACGCGCCGCTGTGGCGTAGCGCCGTTGCGGCGAGAAGTGTTCTGCGGAGACGGGAGGGGGGCTGGGGCAGGCGGCAGCGAGGTCGGCGGCCCCTGACCGCCCGCGGCGAGCACTGCCTGTGGCGGTGGGCTGTGGGGGTGTGGAGAGGGTTGTGGATTTCGCCGGTCATGCACCGTCGTGGCGACGCGCCGTTGCGGCAGGGAGTGTTCGGCTGGAGGCGGGAGGAGGTCTGGGGCAGGCACAGCAAGGTCGGCGGCCCCCTGACCGCCTGCGGCGAGCATCGGCTGTGGCGGCTGGGTGTGGAGGGGGTTGTGGATTTCGCCGGTCATGCACCGTTGTGGCGATGCGCCGTTGTGGCGGGGAGTGTTCTGCCGGAGGGGGAGGAGGTCTGGGGCAGGCGGCAGTGCGGCCCCTGACCGGCTGCGGCGAGCACTGCCTGCGGCGGCGGGCTGCCGGGCGGAGGGGGTCGCGGCACCGCTGTGGCGATGCGCCGTTCTGGCGGGGAGTGTTCCGTCGGCGGGGAGCGCTCGCTGCCGCTGCCCCGAATCTCCGGTGGAGTACTTCCCGGCGCAACGGTGCTTCGCCACGACGGTGCGTGTCCGGCGGAAGTCCGCGACCCCCTCCGCATCCCGCCGCCACCCGCCCCAGACCTCCGTCCGCCCGGCGGCGGGCCGTGGCCTCCCGCCTCCGACGGCTGGTGGCGGGTCCGGCACCCCTCCCCCTGCCAGGTGGCGCCGCGCCGCAGGCGCATTTCTTCCCGCCGCAGCGGTGCTCCGCCACGGCGGTCAGTGTTCGGCGGAATGGGGGACGGCCTTGGGCTTGTTCCCGTGACAGAGCAGGCAGGTCGTGGGGGGTGCCCGGTCTGCCGCCGGGGGCTATCGCTGTGGGCGAACAAGGGGCCGGGAACATTCGCGGGGCGTTCTGCATTGAGTCGGTATAGCTCAACTTGATTGCCGAAGGGGAGATCATGGCTGCTGAGTCCACTCCGCTCGCCCTGCCCGTGCTGCCGCTCGATGACGAGGTCGTGCTGCCCGGAATGGTGGTTCCGCTCGACCTCAACGACACCGATGTACGCGCCGCGGTGGAGGCTGCCCAGGCCGCCGCCCTTTCGGCGCCCGGCAAGCCGCGGGTGCTGCTCGTCCCCCGTATCGATGGGACGTACGCGGGCACCGGCGTGATCGGCACCGTGGAGCAGGTGGGCCGGCTCGCCGACGGCGACCCGGGCGCCCTGATCCGGGGCCGTGGCCGCGTGCGGATCGGTGCCGGTACGACCGGACCGGGTGCCGCCCTCTGGGTGGAGGGCACCCCGGTCGACGAAACGGTGCCCGAGCCGCTGCCCGGTGCCGTCACCGAACTGATGAAGGAGTACAAGGCCCTCGCGACGAGCTGGCTGCGCAAGCGCGGCGCCTGGCAGGTCGTGGACCGCGTCCAGGCGATCGAGGACGTGTCGCAGCTCGCCGACAATTCCGGTTACTCACCGTTCCTGTCCCTCGCCCAGAAGGTCACCCTGCTGGAGACCGCCGACCCGGTGGCCCGGCTGAAGCTCGCCACCGATCAGCTCCGCGAACACCTCGCCGAGCAGGACGTCGCCGAGTCCATCGCCAAGGACGTCCAGGAGGGCGTCGACAAGCAACAGCGCGAATTCCTGCTGCGCCGCCAGCTCGAAGCCGTCCGCAAGGAGCTTCGGGAGCTGAACGGCGAGAAGGGTGACGAGGACGAGTCCGACGATTACTGGACCCGTGTCGAGGCCGCCGACCTTCCCGAGAACGTCCGTGAGGCCGCGCTCAAGGAGGTCGAGAAGCTGGAGCGCGCGAGCGACCAGTCGCCCGAGGGCTCCTGGATCCGCACCTGGCTCGACACCGTCCTCGAACTGCCGTGGCAGGAGAGGACCGAGGACCGCTACGACATCCAGGGCGCCCGTGCCGTGCTCGACGCCGAGCACGCGGGCCTGGACGATGTGAAGGAACGGATCACCGAGTACCTGGCGGTGCGCAAGCGGCGCGCCGAGCGGGGCCTCGGAGTCGTCGGCGGACGGCGCGGCGGCGCGGTGCTCGCGCTGGTCGGCCCGCCCGGCGTCGGCAAGACCTCGCTGGGCGAGTCCGTGGCGCACGCCATGGGCCGCAAGTTCGTCCGCGTCGCGCTCGGCGGTGTCCGGGACGAGGCGGAGATCCGCGGCCACCGGCGTACGTACGTCGGCGCGCTGCCCGGCCGGATCGTCCGCGCGATCAAGGAGGCCGGGTCCATGAACCCGGTGGTCCTGCTGGACGAGATCGACAAGGTCGGCTCCGACTTCCGCGGCGACCCCGCCGCTGCCCTGCTCGAAGTCCTCGACCCCGCGCAGAACCACACCTTCCGCGACCACTACCTGGAGGTCGAACTCGACCTGTCCGACGTCGTCTTCCTGGCGACGGCGAACGTCCTGGAAGCCATCCCGGAGGCCCTGCTCGACCGTATGGAGCTGGTCCGCCTCGACGGCTACACCGAGGACGAGAAGGTCGTCATCGCCCGGGACCACCTGCTGCCGCGCCAACTGGAGCGGGCCGGTCTGGAGAAGGACGAGGTCACCCTCGCCGAGAGCGCGCTGCGCAAGCTCGCGGGCGAGTACACCCGGGAAGCGGGCGTACGGAACCTGGAGCGGGGCATCGCCCGGCTGCTGCGCAAGATCGCGGCCCAGCACGAACTGGGCGAGCGGGACCTGCCGTACACCGTCACGGACGACGATCTGCGCGGGCTGATCGGCCGGCCGCACCATGTGCCGGAGGCCGCGCAGGACCCCGCCGAGCGGCGCACCGCCGTCCCCGGTGTCGCCACCGGGCTCGCGGTCACCGGCGCGGGCGGAGACGTCCTCTATGTGGAGGCGTCCCTCGCCGACCCGGAGACCGGCGCGGCCGGACTGACCCTGACCGGTCAGCTGGGCGACGTGATGAAGGAGTCGGCGCAGATCGCGCTGAGCTTCCTCCGCTCGCACGGCGCCGAACTGGAGCTGCCGGTCGGCGATCTGAAGGACCGGGGAGCGCACATCCACTTCCCGGCGGGCGCGGTCCCCAAGGACGGGCCGAGCGCGGGCATCACCATGACGACCGCCCTCGCCTCGCTGCTGAGCGGACGCCTGGTCCGTACGGATGTGGCGATGACCGGTGAGGTCTCGCTGACCGGACGGGTGCTGCCGATCGGTGGTCTGAAGCAGAAGCTGCTCGCCGCCCACCGGGCCGGGATCACGACGGTCGTGATCCCGAAGCGGAACGAGGCCGACCTGGACGACGTACCGGCCGAGGTCCTGGACAAGCTGGCCGTCCACCCCGTGACGGACGTCCGGCAGGTCCTGGACATCGCCCTCGCCCCGGCGACGAACGGCGCGGGACTTCCGGTCGCGGCGTGACGGACGCGGACGGGAGATGAGGAAGGGCCCGGCACCCCTCGTGGGTGCCGGGCCTTCCGCGTGGAGGAGTGCCCGCGGCGGTGGGGTCAGCCGTTGGCCAGTGCCTGGACGCGGTCCAGGGCGCCGTTGAACTTGTTGTGGTCGCCGACCGTCGGGCCCGACGAGGTGTACTGCCACATCGTGTAGAAGCCCCAGCCGGCCGGGAGGGCGCCCGGGTCGGCGGCGTACCGGGCCACCCACAGCGGGTTGGTCGCGCCGAACGCCGACGAGTTGCCGGTGCACTGCGTCCACCAGCTCGTCGCCGTGTAGATGACGGCGTCACGGCCGGTGCGGGCGCGGTACTGGTTCGTGAAGTCGCGGATCCAGTTCACCATCGCGCTCTGCGAGAGGCCGTAGCACGCGGCGCCGTACGGATTCCACTCTATGTCCAGCGCGCCCGGCAGGGTCTTGCCGTCGCGCGACCAGCCGCCGCCGTGGTCCACGAAGTAGTTGGCCTGCGTTGCGCCACTCGTGGTGTCGGGGGTGGCGAAGTGGTACGCGCCACGGATCATGCCGATGTTGTACGAGCCGTTGTACTGCTGCGCGAAGTAGGGGTTCGTGTAGTACGTCCCCTCGCTGGCCTTCGTATAGGCCCACTTGACTCCGCTGTTCCACAACGTCGACCAGGCGACGTTGCCCTGATGGCTGCTCACGTCCACGCCCTCGGTCTGGACGGCGCGGGTGTCACGGGGAAGGCCACCCTGGCCGTCGTGTTCGACGACGCCCATGCCCAGGTGGGCCGAGCCGCGCGGCGGATATGCGGGGGGAGCGGTCGCGTCGCTGTCGGCGGCCTGCGCGGCCGAGGGGAGGGTCAACAGCAGGCTGAGCGCCGCGAGAAGGATGCCGATGACGGACAGTCGGGAGCGATTGGCGGTTAAGGATCTGTGCACGGGCATATCGTGCCTCCGATGGCCTGATGTGGCTGGGTGGGGGATCAGGTGCGAGGAGTGCGGGGGCCGGGACGGCCGTGTGCGGTGACGGTGCGCGGTGTGGGCGCGCCCGACCAAGTGCCACCTTGTCGGTTGCATGTCACTGATACTGAAGCTACGCACGTAAAAGGGCGGGTGGGAAGAGGGTTCGGTGGCTGCCGTTGGTCTACTCCTGCGAAATACTGGCGGAGCTGCGGCGATGGCCGCGTATGAAAGAAACTTTCAGAGGTGGGAAACCGGGTCATGGCTGCTGACGTGCACGAGGGCGGGAACGGAGAGCGGCGGGCCGCCGAAATCAACGCGTCGGGAAATGGTGTGGACCACGAATTCCTCGCCCTTGAACGCGAGCTGACGGTCCTTCTGCGGAGGGCTCGGGCCTCCTCGGGGGAGATCGCCCGCGAAGTCCATCCGGACCTGGAACCGGCCGCTTACGGACTGTTGGTCCGGCTGGAGGAGCACGGGCGGCAGCGGGCCACCGAACTCGCCGCGTACATCGGGGTCGGCAAGGCCACGATGAGTCGGCAGTTGCGGGCGCTCGAAGATCTCGGGCTGGTCGCCCGTGAGCCTGATCCGGCGGATGGGCGTGCCTATCTGATCCACCTTACGGAGGAGGGGCGTACGCGGTTCCGGGCGGTGCGGGATGCTCGGCGGGCGCGGTATGTCCGCCAATTGGCGGACTGGGATCGGGGGGAGGTGGCGGAGTTGGCGCGGCTTCTCCACCATCTGAATGCGCGGTCCGCCACATAAGTGTTTTTTCGAGGGCCGGGTAGAGAGTGGGGGCTGGGGTGGTTGGCGGTGTGCGGGTCCGCCGTGGCTGGGTGCGCAGTTCCCCGCGCCCCTTAAAGGCGCCCCTGCGGGGCGCCCCCCTACAGACCCGCCCCCGTACATTCCGCCCCCTACAGCTCTGCGTACACCGCCGCCGCGTCGTCGTGCGGCTTGCTGTGGCCCAAGGCTGCCCGCCCCTCCCTTGAGCGTTCCAGGTCTCTGACTCTGTCGATCAAGGACTGGGTGCCCTCCTTGCGGACGATCGTGTGGCAGGCGTGCCAGTCGCCTGCTGTGAAGCGGTCCACCCAGCGTGTCGCGCCGTCCGTCAGGGCGAGCAAGGACCGGACCTCGTCCCGGGCCGAAGCGCCCGCCACGGCCCGCCCCGCCACCGTCGGATCCGCCGCCGCCGTGAAGAAGCCGCCCTCGCGGTTGCGCAGTACCGCGTCCACGTGCGCCGCCGACCCCAGCGCCGCCCTCGGCACCCGTGCCAGCCGGTCGTCGAGCACCGCGTCCACGGAGCCGTCCGGGCGCTCCAGGAGCAGCGCCGAGTCGGACAGGACCAGATGCTCCACGCGCTCCGCGTCCCACCGCGCCAGGACCACCGTCGCCTGAGGCGTCCTCGGGTGAGAAAGGTCACATGTGGCGCGATGTGTATCGGCCGTACGCACAATCGCCTCGGAAAGGACGTCCCGCAGCGTCAGATCTCGCCGCGAAACGGACAGTTCCCCGAGCGCGCCCCCCAGGTGTGCCGTGAACCACGGAACCGAATGGCGGCAGCCGTCGTCCCCGTCACGCGGCGGAGTCACGCCGTCCAGGACGACCAGGGATCCCCCTTGTCCGGAGGCCGGAACCGCCACCGATGCGAAGTCCTCGTTGGGGCGGCCGGGGTCACCGGGAGCGGTGGCGATGTCGATGCGCATACCGCCAGTCTGCCTGAGCCCCCGGGCCTCCCCGTGGACCCGGGTCGACCTCCCGGCATTGGACCGTACCTGCTGGTCACCCGCCGGTTTTGGGCGGTAATGATCAACTCCGGGGGAGGCGTGGCGGGGCATCCTGCCAAAGCCTGACGATCACGTCCAACCGGCTCCCCGTACGGCCGCTTTGCCCGTGCCACGGGAACTTGCCGCCCAACTCCCCGTCGATGTTCACTCCTTCGGGTGGCGGGCGAGGCGATGCGCGACCACTGCTCACCGGCACTGGAATGGTCTGGAGCCGTACCGGGTGGGACGCCTGAGTTGACGGATCGTCACCCGGGCCCATGGGTATGACGAGTCAGGAATGCGAGCACCGGTGCAGAAACTGCGGCCTCGGCGCAAGGGCGGGAAGTCGGCCTCTCAAGGGGCGCAAGGGGCACAAGGGGCAGCGGAGGGGACACCGGCCGCGCCGGGCGGGTCCGGCGGGTCCGGTGGGCCACCTCAGCCGGGGCCCCGGGGCCGCCGCAAGCGGGTACGCAGCCGTCTGATCATCTCCGTCGCCGTCGTGGCCGCCGCCATCGCGGGCGCCGGCGCCCCGGCGGTCGTGGCCGCTTCCGCGGACGCCAACGACGCCCAGAACCTGGTGGTACTCGCCGAGCGCACCCAGCAGGCCGTCACCCTCGCGAACGCGCTCGCCGACGAACGCGACGAGGTCACCGCCTGGATCGCCGCCGGACGCCCCGAAGGCAAGGGCCTCTCCGAGCAGCGCAGCGCCCGGGTCGACCGCCGCGTCCAGGAACTCCGCGCCGAGGCGCCCGCGCCGCTGCGCGACGACCTAGACGCCGTCGCCGCCGCCCGCCGCGCCGCCCTCACCGGCAAGGACACCGCCCTGGCGGCCCACCAGGCGTACGCGAAGGTCATCAGCGCGCTCCACCTGCTCACCGAGGACCTGGCCGAGCAGACCCCGCCGGACGCAGGCTCCGGGCTCCGCGCGTTCGGCGACCTCGACCGGGCCGTCGAACAGGCTTCCGCCGCCCGAGGGCTGCTCCTCGCCGCCTACGCCGTACCGCACGCGACCGGCAGCACCACCACCATCGACCCGGTCACCGGCCTCGCGGTCACCGTCCCCAACGAGTCCGAGGCCGACACCCGCGCGCGCGGGCTGCTCAGCGCCGCCGCCCAGGAGGCGCACGTCCGCGAGCGGGCCGCGCTCGCCGACTTCCACGATTCGGCGCCCGCCGCCGACGCCTCCTCGTACGACTCCACCGTCAACGGCCCCTCGGTCACCGCCGCCGAGAAGTACCTCGCCGACCTCACCGACCAGCCCACCCTCAGCGACGGCGATCTGAAGCTGAGCGCGAAGAAGATCGACGCCGCGCTCACCGCCCGCGTCGACCTGATGCGCGGCGTCGAGGCGTCCTTCGGCACCGCCCGCGTCAAGCAGCTCGAACAGCTACGCGACGACGAGGTCACCGCCCTGGAGATCCGGGTCGCGGTCACCGGAGTGCTGCTCCTGCTCGCCGTCGGTGTGTCCATGGGCATGGCCCGCTCGCTGACCCGCCCGCTCTCCGTCCTGCGCCGGGGCTCCGCGCGCCTCGCCGCCGACCCGGCCACCGACGAGCCGATCCGCTTCACCGGGCGCAACGACGAGTTCGCCGAGGTCGTCCGCTCCGTCAACGCCCTGCACGCGCACGCCCTCGCGCTGCACGAGCGGCTCACCACGCTGGAGTCCGACCGCAGGCACCTCGTCGGCCAGCGCGAGTCCATGGCCGACGAGCGCGCCCGGACACAGGCCGAACTCGCCGACGCCGCCGAGCGGCTTGAGCGGGCGCGCGGCTCCATCCAGGGCACGTTCGTGAACCTCGCCCTGCGCACCCTCGGACTGGTCGAGCGGCAGCTCGCCGTCATCGAGAACCTGGAGGACCGCGAGCAGGACCCGGACCGGCTCGCCACCCTGTTCAAGCTGGACCACTTCGCGACCGTCATGCGCAGGCACAGCGAGAACCTGCTGGTACTCGCCGGCGCCGAGCATGTGCACCAGCACCCCGGTCCCGTACCGCTCGTGGATGTCGCGCGCGCCGCCGTCAGCGAGATCGAGCGGTACGAGCGGGTCCGTATCACCTCGCTGCCGCAGCACGCGCATGTCGCGGGGTTCGCCGCCGACGACCTCAGCCATCTCGTCGCCGAACTCCTGGAGAACGCCACCTCCTTCTCGCCGCCGGACGCGACCGTCGAGGTCTCCGGGTGGCTCCTGGAGAACGGTGAGGTGATGCTCTCCGTGCAGGACGAGGGCATAGGGATGACCTCGGAGCGGCTGCGCGAGCTGAACGTACGGCTGTCCGATTTCGACCCCGAGGACGCCGGTTCCGAGCACGGGGCGCAGGACGACGGGAGCGGGCTCGGGCTCGGCCTGTACGTGGTCGCGCGGCTCGCGCACCGGCACGGCGTGCGGGTGCAGTTGCGGGAGCAGAAGCAGGGCGGGGTCGCGGCGGTCGCCGTGCTGCCCAAGGCGCTCCTCGCCGCCGAGCCGGCCGCCGCGGTGGCGCCCCGGCAGCGGAGCGCCCCGCCGGTCGCGGGGGCGGCCCCCTCGGTCGCCCTTCCCGGGTCCGAGGCCGAGGCCAACTCCAATGTCCTCCCCGTACGCAGAGGCCATGATCCGCTGATCGCCGCGGCGGAGCGTGCCGTGCACGCGCGGGAGTCCGAGACGACGCTCGAATTCACGGCGCCCGTTCCCCCTGATAGACCGGCGCCCGAGCCCGTACCCGGACCCGTAGTCGCAGCCGGAGTCCCCGACGCCGACGCCCATCATCGTGCCGCCGACGAGGCTCCGCGCGTCACCGGGAAGGGGCTGCCCAAGCGGACGCCCAAGATCAGTGAGACCGGCGGCGCGCCCGTACCGCAGGGCGGTGGTGTCGACGCCGAGGCGCTGCGGCGTAAGCTCGGTGGGTTTCATCAGGGGGCCAAGGCGGGACGGCGCGATGTGGAAGCCGAACTCACCGCGGAAGTCGAGGGGGACATTGTCGAGGAGGCAAGCAGTTGACTGCGCCCAGTACTTATGGACTGAGCAGTGAAGCCCGCAATCTGCACTGGCTGTTGACGAACCTCGTCGAGGAGGTGCCCGGCCTGCTCTCGGTCGCGGTCGTCTCCTCCGACGGACTGCTGCTGCTCTCCTCCGACCCCGGGAGAAGAGCGGAGCGCCCCGCCGGACGGACCACCGGCCCCAAGGGATCGGCGGCCGACCTCGCCACCATCGTCTCCGGGATCGGCAGCCTCACCATCGGCGCCGCCAAACTCATGGACGGCGGCGGTGTCAAGCAGACCATGGTCGCCATGGCGGAAGGTGCCCTCTTCATCATGTCGATCAGTGACGGCTCCCTCCTCGGCGTGCACGCCACGCCCGACTGCGACATGAGCGTCGTCGCGTACCACATGGCCCTCTTCGTCGGCCGCGCCGGACATGTCCTCACCCCCGAACTCCGCAGCGAGCTGCGCCAGTCGATGGAGAGCGCCCAGTGAGTACGCCGAACGCCCAGCCCCCCTCCGGCGCGGCGAAGCTGCCGGTGCGCGGCGGCGACCGAAAACCCGCCCGGGTCAGGCCCTATTCGCTCACCGGCGGACGCACCCGGTTCGGGCACGTCCTGCTGGTCGAGACGTTCGTCGCCGCCCTGGAGGCCCCCGACGAGCGCCTTGAGCTGCCTGGGGGTACCTCCCAGGCTTTCGGCTTTGGGGGAGGCTCGCTCTCGACCCGGGTGATGCCCGAGATGCGGGCCATTGTCGAACTCTGCCGCCGTATGCGCACGGTGGCCGAGATCGCCGCGCTGCTGAAGATGCCGCTCGGCGTGGTCCGCGTACTCCTCAGTGACCTGGCGGACCAGGGAAAGATCCGTGTATACGGAACCGGTCACGGCCCGGGACAGCCGGACCGCGCGCTGCTGGAAAGGGTGCTGAGTGGACTCCGTCGTCTCTGAACCACTGCCGTCCGTCGGGACAGGAGAACGGCTCCAGCCCTGGCAGCTCGACCGGACGCGCGCGCCGATCGCCACGAAGATCGTGGTCGCGGGCGGCTTCGGCGTCGGCAAGACCACGCTCGTCGCCACCGTCTCGGAGATCGAGCCCCTCCAGACGGAGGCGCTGATGACCGAGGCGAGCGAGGGCACCGACGATCTGACGGCGACCCCGGAGAAGACGACCACCACGGTCGCCATGGACTACGGCCGGATCACCCTGGACGACGACCTGGTCCTGTATCTCTTCGGTACGCCGGGCCAGCAGCGGTTCTGGTTCATGTGGGACGACCTGGTGCGGGGCGCGATAGGCGCCGTCGTGCTCGCGGACACCCGCCGCCTGGACGACTGCTTCCCGGCCCTGGACTACTTCGAGAGCTGCGGGCTGCCCTACGTGGTGGGCGTCAACCACTTCGACGGCAGCGAGCGGTTCGAGACCGAGGACGTACGCGAGGCCCTGACGGTCCCGCCGCACGTCCCCGTGCTGATCATGGACGCGCGCCGGCGGATCTCGGTGGTCGAGTCGCTGCTCGCCCTGGTCGGCCACGCGCTCGACGCCAGTCCCGAATAAGTCCACAGGAGAGCACCCGCATGCGGAAGATACTCATCGTCGGAGCCGGTCAGTCCGGGCTCCAGCTCGCCCTCGGCCTCCAGTCGCGGGGGTACGAGGTCACCCTGATGTCCAACCGCACGGCCGACGAGATCCGGTCCGGCCGCGTCATGTCGACCCAGTGCATGTTCCACACCGCGCTCCAGCACGAGCGGGACCTTCAGATCAACTTCTGGGAGTCGCAGGCCCCGAGGATCGAAGGGCTCGGCGTCTCCGTCGCGGGGCCCGAGTCGCAGCGGGTCATCGACTGGGTCGGCCGGCTCGACGGCTTCGCGCAGTCCGTCGACCAGCGGGTGAAGATGGCCGGCTGGATGGACACGTTCGCGCAGCGCGGCGGCCAGCTCGTCATCCACGGCGCGGCCGTCTCCGACCTGGACTTCTTCTCCCGCACCTACGACCTGGTGCTCGTCTCGGCGGGCAAGGGCGAACTGGTGTCGATGTTCGGCCGCGACGCCTCCCGCTCCCCGTACGCGGAGCCGCAGCGCGCGCTCGCCGTCGCCTACGTCCACGGGCTGGGCGTACGGCCCGAGCACCCCGACTTCGACGCGGTCCGCTGCAATCTGGTGCCCGGGGTCGGCGAGCTGTTCGTGATGCCGACGCTCACCACGTCGGGCCGCGCCGACATCCTCTTCTGGGAGGGCGTCCCCGGCGGCCCCCTCGACGCCTTCCAGGGCGTCAAGGACCCGGCGGAGCATCTGTCGCTGACGCTGGAGCTGATGGAGCGGTTCACTCCGTGGGAGTACGCGCGCGCCACGAAGGTCGAGCTGACCGATGCCCACGCGACGCTCTCCGGGCGGTACGCGCCGACCGTCCGCAATCCGGTCGGGCGGCTGCCCGGCGGGGGAGCGGTCCTCGGTGTCGCGGACGTCGTCGTCGCCAACGACCCGATCACCGGGCAGGGTTCCAACTCGGCGTCGAAGTGTGCCGCCGCGTATCTGGAGTCGATCGTCGCGCACGGTGACCAGCCCTTCGACGAGGCGTGGATGCAGGCCACGTTCGACGGCTACTGGGAGACGGCGCAGCACGTCACCAAGTGGACCAACGCGATGCTGGGCGTCCCGCCGGAGCACGTCCTCAACCTGATCGGCGCGGCAGGCGCCCTCCAGCCGGTGGCCGACCGCTTCGCCAACGGCTTCAACGACCCGTCGGACTTCGAGAACTTCTTCTATGACCCGGAGAAGACGGAGAAGTACTTGGCCGGGGTCTCCGGCTGACCGCTCCCGTCGGGGTGCCGGGTACGGCTAGGAAGACGGTGCCGCATCCAACCCGTACCCGGTGTCGGACCCTTCCCGAGCGCCGTCGGGCAACACGGGCGGCCGGTACCCCGACATCCCCTCGGCCGACGGGTCAGGTCGCACCGCGCCCAGTACGGGATTCGCCGCGACGGGCGACACCTTCACCACCGCCCCCGGCCTCGGCGCCTGCACCACCATCCCGTCCCCCAGATAGATCCCGACATGCGTCGCCCCGGGGAAGTAGAGCACCAGATCCCCGGGCCGAAGCTCCCCCAACGGCACCCGCTCCAGCGACTCCCACTGCTCCTGACTGGTCCGCGGAATCTCCCGCCCCGCATGCGCCCACGCCTGTGAGGTGAGCCCGGAGCAGTCGTACGAGCCGGGCCCCTCGGCCCCCCACTCGTACGGCTTGCCGATCTGCTCCACCGCGAACCGCAGCGCCCGGTTCCCGGCCTCGGACGGTGGCCGGGCGCTGCTCAGGGCGCCGGACGCGACGAACTTCCGCTGGGCGTCGGCGGCGCCGTCGGCCTCCAGGCGGGCGAGTTCGGCGAGCTGGCCGGCGGTCAGGGACGCGAGCAGCTTCTCGACGTCCTTGAGTTTGTTCTGGACGTCGTCCCGCTCCTTCTTCTGCCGTTCGGCCAGGACGAGTTGGTCGTCCAGCGCCTTGCGGGCCGACGCCGCCAGGTCGTCGGCCTGCCTCGCGCCGTCGGCCAGCCGGTCGACGGTCTCGACGCGTTCCAGCGAGACCCGCTGGAGGACGTGCGTCTGGTCGAGGGCCTGCTGCGGGTCGCGGGCGAGCAGCAGCCGTACATAGGGCGAGAAGTCGCTGCTGCCCTGATACTGCTGGCGCGCGAGGCGCCCGGCGGCGCCCCGGCTGTCGTGGAGGGCGGCCCGCGCCTTGGCCAGCCGGGCGTTCAGCCGGTTCGTCTGGTCCCGCTGCTGCTTGAGCTTCTCCTCGGTGCCGTTGTACCGCTCGGTGGCCTCCTCGGTCTGCCGGAACAGCTTCTGAAGATCGGTCAGAAGCTTGGGTACGGACCGCCCTTCGGGTCCGGGCGCCGCCACAGCCGACCCCGGAGCAAGGAGCGCACCCGCCACCAGCGCCACCACGACCGCCGTACCCGCCCTGCGCACCAGCCTGCCTGACATACCGTCACCTCCACCGAGAGGGCACCGCACGAACCCCGCAGGGTGAGCATCGGCCGCACCGCCCCCGAACCATTCCTGCCGCAGGGCGATCCGGCCCAAGGAGGTCACTCGTCCGGGTACACGGTGGGCAGATTTTCGGATCGGGACAGCGCCCCCGCAGGGGCGCGGGGAGCCACGATGGCGCTGCGGACGATGGACTGCATTGCGTCCCACTGCCGATCGATCGGGCGGCGGCAGCGCCCCCGCAGGGGCGCGGGGAACTGCGCGACTAGCCACGACGGCGCTGCGGACGATGGACCACACTGCGCCCCACTACCGGCCGATCGGGCGGCGGCAGCGCCCCCGCAGGGGCGTGGGGAACTGCGCGACTAGCCACGACGAGGCTGCGGACGATGGACCACACTGCGCCCCACTGCCGATCGATCGGGCGGCAGCCCAACCGCAGGGGCGCGGGGAACTGCGCGACCGGCCACGACGGCGCCGCGGACGACCGCACCGCACCGCACCCCACCGACCGAGCGCCTACGTGAGCCGTCCGCCAGGACCCCGCTTTGACCACGGCCACCGCAGCCCCCCACCCGACTCACCCTCGGCGTCGTACTCGTACGTCCAGCCCCGGTGCAGGGCGAATCGCCGGCCCGCGGTGACGGCGACCCGCCGGTAGACGAGTACGGTCGGCGGGCCGCCGGTCGCGTCGGGGACCGGGACCCGGTACACCTTCGGCGGGTGGCCGGTCGGGCCGAGCAGGACGGGCAGGACACGGCCGTCCAGGGGCCCGCCGACGAACGGGGTGTCTTCGCTCTTCACCTCTCCAGTGTCACCCGGACCCACCCGCCCCGATGACATCGGCGCCACGCGTCGCATACCGGGTCAAATTCGGCCTGTCCAGACGCCATGCCGTAAGGCGTTGGTGAAACATTCTCCATCAGTGCGCAAAGTCGGATCGGGGCCGGGGCGCCAGGACTAATTTCCCGGCCGTGATCCTCAACCGTGAACTCTTCCGGAGCGGCGGCCGATCCGCCGCCCTCTCCGGCTCCGGCGACACCAAGCGCCGTACTCTTCTGCGCGCCGCACTCGGCGGAACCGCCGCCGTGGGCGCCGCCACCGCCCTCGGGACCGGCACCGCCACCGCGGCGCCCCGGCCCACGTCCGGGGACGTCAGCACACCTCAGGGCGCGCTGCGGGAACTCGTCAGGGGCAACCAGCGCTGGCACGACTTCCGGCAGCGCCACCCGCACGAGAACGGGGTGACCCGGCAGGAACTGATAGCGGGACAGCACCCGTTCGCGGTGGTGCTGAGCTGCGTCGACTCACGGGTACCGCCCGAGCTGGTCTTCGACCAGGGGCTCGGCGACCTGCTGACGGTCCGCTCGGCGGGCGAGGTCCTGGACGAGGCGGTCCTGGGCAGCGTCGCGTACGGGGTGCTCGAACTGGGGATTCCGCTCGTCCTCGTACTCGGCCACCAGTCCTGCGGGGCGGTCAAGGCGGCCGTCGAGGCGGACGAGTCCGGTACGCATCTGCCCGCGCACATCCAGTACCTGGCGGACCAGATACGGCCGGCCATAGACCACAGCCAGACCGGGAGCGCGCGGATCGACGCGACGATCACCGCACAGACCCGGCTCGTACGCTCCCGGCTCGCCGCCGAACCCGATCTCGCCCCGCTGATCGCCTCGGGCAAGCTCGGCGTGGTGGGCGCGCGCTACGAACTCAGCGACCAGTTGGTGCGGGTGCTGAGCTGACACCCACCTGACGGCCGGAGGCCCGGCGCACCCGTCTCACAGCAGGTGCGCCGCGTCGCCCGCCAGCGGCAGCAGCCCGCGGAGCAGGGCGCCGAGCGGGCCGTCGGGGGTCTCCAGGGACAGCGCGTACCGGACGACCTCCGCGGCCCGCTCGTCGCGCGTCGCCGTCGCCGCGAGCGCCATCACGAACTGCTCGACCAGGCCGTCCCGCAGCTCGTCCAGCGGCGGCTGCTTCTCCTCGTCCAGCCAGATCAGCGAGGCCGCCTCGACGGCCGTGATCCACATCCGTACGGTCATCCGCAGCCGGGGGCCGGGGTCGTCCGCGCCGAGGTGGGCGAGGATGTGGTCGGCGGCCGAGCGGCGTACCTCGTCCACGATCGCGGTGGTACGGGAGGTCTCCACGACGCTGCCGCCCTGGAGCAGGGCGCTGAATCCGGCGTCGTGCTCGTCGACGAAGGCGAGATAGCGGTCGAGGGCACGGGAGAGGCGGCGGGTGAGCGGGCCGTCCTGGGGCTCGGCGAAGCACTGCCGCAGGTCGTGCGCGGCCGAGCGCAGTGCCGCCTCGTAGAGCTGCTGCTTGCCGCCCGGGAAGTAGCGGTAGACCAGGGGCCGGGAGACGCCCGCCGCCTCCGCGACATCATCGAGCGCGACCTCCTCGGGCGCGCGCTGCGCGAAGAGGCCCAAGGCCGCTTCGAGGAGCTGGCCGCGCCGCTCCTCCACGCTGAGGCGTCGGTACGCGCGGGTGCCGGCTGCCGAGGTCATACCGCAGCGTAACCCGCTTGCCGTACCGGACATATATGCCCGGTTGCGGTCCTGGCCGCCGGGGCCGGGCCCGCGGACGCGTCACGCGAGCAGCCCCGACGACCGCCACAGCCGCCGGCCGACGCCTTGGAGGACGCCTATGTCGTCCAGGAAGTCGGTGAGGCGCTTGGCGCCGGTCTGCATGACCTCGCGGCGGTGGCCGCTCGCCTTGACCTGGGCGACGGCTTCGCGGCGGTCCAGGCCGACGTCCGAGTACACCCGCGGGTTGACGAAGGCGATGGAGAAGACGCGGGCCGCCTCGCCGCAGCTCAGCCGGGTCAGTTCGCGCTCCCAGCGGGGCGCGGTGACCATCTGGCGCCGCAACTCCTCGCGCGCGTACCGCACATGGCGGGCCTCCTCCACGACATGGATGCGGGTCACACCGCGCACCAGGGTCTGGACGCGCTCGTCCGGAAAGGTCAGCCGCTGCATCCAGTCGAGGATCTCCTCACCGAGCAGCGTGGCCGCGAACGAGCCGGGCGTGGTCGACACCGTCTTGAGGACCCGCCCCAGATTGTGGTTCAGCCGCGAGACGGGGTACGCGGGTGCGCCGGTCTTCTCGACCAGGCGGGCGAACATCATGGAGTGCCGGCACTCGTCCGCGATCTCCGTGAGCGCGTACCGCACATGGGCGCTGGTCGCGGACTTGTCGTAGATGTGCCGTACCAGGAGCTGCATCAGGATGATCTCGAACCAGATGCCGAGCGAGGCGAGCGAGGCGGCCTCGTGCCGTGCCAGGTCCTGGCGCTGCTCCTCGGACATCTTCTTCCACAGCGGGGTGTCGTAGAGCGAGGCCAGCTCCGGCGGCAGGAACCACTTGCCGACCTCGACCGGAGCGTCCCAGTCCAGCTCCTTGTCCGGGTCGAAGGAGTGCTTGGCGGAGGATTCGAGCAGCCGCCCGGCCACCTGCTCCCGGTCCTTGAGAAGCCCGAGCGAGTCCCGCAGCATCCCCGGTTCCCTGAGGGTCGTCATGGGTGTCCCCCTGTCGTCATCACCGCACGCCCGGGAAAAGACGCACGAGTTACCGGCGGTTACCCCTTATGAGACTCCGCGTCAGCAAGCCCGTCAATCCCTTGTACGGCACTTGTTACCCGACCCACACGGGCCCTCCGGGCCGACGCCATCACCCGTTCGGGCGACGCTTCGCCATTCCCGCTGGGTACGCTGGCTTTACGAGGCAGGCTCCGACGCATGGGAGCGATCATGACGAGCGCCGGGCGGGACTACGGGCTGGACGACAACCATGTCTGGGCCCGCCCGCCCGCCGGCGGCTGGACGGCGGACGATCTCGACAGGCTCCCCAATCTCCCTCCGCACACGGAGCTGATCGACGGGAGCCTCGTCCTCGTGAGTCCGCAGACCCTGTTCCACGCGCTCGCCATGCGTCTGCTGGAGAACGAACTGCTGGGGCAGGCGCCCGACCATCTGACCGTGCTCCGGGAGATGACGGTCCGGCTGGACAGCAGGAACCGGCCGGAGCCGGACGTCCTCGTGGTCCGGACGGATGCCGTCACCGGACCGTCCCAGACCTGGTTCGATCCGGCGGACGTCCTGCTGGCGGTCGAGGTCGTGTCGGAGGACTCCGTGGACCGCGACCGCGAGGTCAAACCCCGTAAGTACGCGGGCGCCGGCATCCCCCACTACTGGCGTGTCGAGCAGAAGGACGGGCTCCCCGTCGTCTACGTGTACGAACTGGACCCCGCCACCGGCACCTACGCCGTCAACGGCATCCATCACGACCAGCTCAAGCTGTCGGTCCCGTTCCCGATCGGGATCGACCTCAGGGCGAGCGGTCGTCGCGATCGTCCCGGTTCTCAGGGCGTTTGAGGACCGCCTCCATCACCGCCTTCGCGACGGGGGCCGCTGTGCCGCCGCCGCTGATTTCTCCCCGGATCGCCGACGCGTCCTCCACCACCACCGCCACCGCCACCGCCGGGTCCGTCGCGCGGTCGGGTCTGGCCCAGGCGATGAACCAGGCGTAGGGCGTGCCGGCGTTGCCGATGCCGTGCTGGGCCGTGCCTGTCTTGCCGCCTACCGTGGCGCCGGGGATGGCCGCGTTGGCGCCCGTGCCCTCCTCGACGGCGTCCGTCATCATGTCCCGCAACTGGGACGCGGTGCGCGCGCTCATCGCCTGGTGCAGGGTCTTCGGGCTCGTGGACCGGAGCGTGATCCCATCGGGCGTGGTCGTACGGGCCACCAGGTAGGGGGACTTGACGGTGCCGCCGTTCGCCACTGCCGACGCGACCATCGCCATCTGGAGCGGTGTCGCCCGGGTGTCGTACTGGCCCACCGAGGAGAGCGCCAACTGTGCCTGGTCCATGTGCTGGTCGAAGCTGCTCGACGCCACCGAGAACGGGATCCGCAGCCCGGGGTCGTTGAACCCGAACCTCCGCGCGGTGTCCACCATCGCCTTCAGACCCACGTCCGCGCCGAGCTTCGCGAACACCGTGTTGCACGACCAGGAGAACGCGTACCGCAGCGGGGCGTCCTCGCAGCCGTCCACCTCGTTGCTGAGCGAGGTGGACGTGCCGGGCAGCCGGAACGGGTCCGGTGACACCGTCGGATCGTCCGGATTCCGTACCGCGCCCGACTCCAGCGCCGCCGCCGCCGTGACCACCTTGAACGTCGAACCCGGCGGATACGTCTGCCGGATCGCCCGGTTCAGCATCGGTTTCTCCGGGTCCGCGTTCAGGCGGGCCCACTCGCCCTCCACCGCCTGGCCCGTTCCGGACAGCCGCTGCGGGTCGTAGGAGGGCGCCGACACCAGCGCCAGGATCCTCCCCGTCGTCGGTTCGATCGCCGCCACCGCGCCCCGCCGCCCGGCGAGGCCCGTGTACGCGGCCCGCTGGGCGTCCGCGTCGATCGTCGTGACGACCTTGCCCGCCGGACTGCGCCCCCGCGTCACGTCGTTCCACAGCGGCAGCGGCGCCAGCATCGGATCGGTGCCCGACAGGACCGCGTCCTCCGTGTGCTCCAGGAACGTCGTTCCGTACACCTGCGACGAGAAACCTGTCACCGGCGCGTACAACGGGCCGTCCGCGTACGTGCGTTCGTACCGCAACTGCTCCCGGGTGTCCGTGGAGCCGGTGACCGGGCTCCCGCCGACGACGACGTCCCCGCGCGGCACCCCGTACCGGGCGATGGCCTGGCGGCGGTTGGCCGGGTTGTCGTCCAGCGCGGCCGACTGGACGACCTGGACCCGGGCCGCGTTCACCAGCAGCGCGGCGAGCAGCAGCGCGCAGAACACCGCCGCGTGCCGGATGTGACGGGTCACTCGGAAGCCCCCTCCTCGTACGGTCGGCGCGAGGAGTCGCTGAGCCGGATCAGCAGCGCCACGATGATCCAGTTGGTCACCACCGACGAGCCGCCCTGCGCCAGGAACGGCATCGCCATGCCCGTCAGCGGGATCAGCCCGGTCACCCCGCCTGCGATCACGAACACCTGGAACGCCACGATCGACGCGAGCCCGATCGCCAGCAGCCGCCCGAACGGGTCCCGCAGCGACAGGCCCGCCCGGAACCCCCGCTCCACGAGCAGTCCGTACAGCAGGAACAGCGCCGACAGGCCCGCGAGCCCCAACTCCTCGCCCGCCGTCGCCAGGATGAAGTCCGACTTCGCGGCGAAGCCGATGAGGATCGAGTGGCCGAGGCCGAGACCGGTGCCGAACATGCCGCCCGCCGCGAACGCGAACAGCGACTGCGCGATCTGGTTCGGGCCCTGGCCCGCGTCGATCGACGCCATGGGGTGCAGCCAGTCCTGCACCCGCACGTGGACGTGCGGCTCCAGCCAGCCCACCGCGAACGCGCCCACCGCCGCGAGCAGCAGACCCACCGCGATCCAGCCGGTCCGGCCGGTCGCCACGTACAGCAGGATCACGAACAGGCCGAAGAACAGCAGCGAGGTCCCGAGGTCCCGTTCCAGGACCAGGACGACGACGCTCAGCAGCCAGATCGCCACGATCGGCCCGAGCACCCGGCCCGTCGGCAACTGGAGCCGCCAGATCCGGCGGCCCGTGTACGCGAGGGCGTTCCGGTTCGCCGCGAGATAGGTGGCGAAGAACACCGCGAGCAGCACCTTCGCGAACTCGCCCGGCTGAAGGGAGAATCCGCCGAAGCGGATCCAGATCCGGGCGCCGTTCACGGCCGGGAAGAAGATCGGCACGATCATCAGCACCAGCGCGGCGACCACCGACAGATACGCGTACCGCTGGAGCACCCGGTGGTCCCGCAGCAGCGTGACGACCGCGATGAACAGGCCCACGCCCAGCGTCGACCAGATCAACTGGGCCGGCGCCGCCTGGTCGCGCGGGGTCTCCAGGTCGAGCCGGTAGATCAGGACGAGGCCGACGCCGTTCAGCAGGACCGCGATCGGCAGCAGCAGCGGATCGGCGTACGGGGCGCGGAGCCGGACCGCGCCGTGCGCGACCAGCGCGAGTACGCCGAGCCCGGCGCCGTAACCGGCGGCGTCGGGCGGTACGGAGCCGCTCTTGCCGAACCCGACCGCGCAGTAGCCGAAGACCGAGAGCAGTACGGCGAGGACGATGAGGGTCAGCTCGGTGCCGCGGCGCCGGGGGGCGCGTACGGCGGGGGCGGACGCCGCCGGTGCCTTCGCCGTCGTTCCGGTCATGCCGTCGTTCCGGTCATGGCGGGAACGTAGCAAGCGGTGTGCCTGATGTCCCGTTATGTCGTGATAGTCGGCCTGTCAGTGCAGGCGTGTCAGCACCAGCGCGGGACCTTGCCGATGTTGTCGATGTAGCGGGCCGAGCCCCATGCCCAGGTGCCGTCCGTCAGGAGGTACCAGAGGCGGGTGCCCTCGACGCGCTCACCGTTCGACTTGCAGAAGATCGACACGATCGCCCCCCGTGGCTCGACCCGGAGGATCCGGGCGCCCCGGTCGGGCCGGTCCCGCAGGATGAGCCCGCCGTCCGCCGTCACACGGCCCTTGTAGATCGGGTACCGGTCGTGCTCGCGGCCCCCGTTCCCGTAGCCCTGTCCGTGCTCGCCGTCGGCGCCGGGGCGGGGGTCGGGGCCGGGTTCGGCGGCCGTCGCGCCACCGGCCCCGGCGAGCACGGTGACCGCGGCGAGCGCACCGCCGGCCGCGACCGTGCCGAGCCGGGTGGCGAGGGTGCGGAGGGAGCGCGGGGCCAGGGGCATGGGGTCTCCTCGGGGAGGGGGTGCGCTCTCACCGTAAGAGGGGGTCCGGTGCCGCGCCCGTCGCACTGCGCCATAGGAGGCCGCGCTCCACGGGGACGCTCCACGGGGATGCTTGAAGGGGACTGTCTACGAGGATCCGTCCGGCCGGTGCGGCAGGGTCAGTGTCGCCACCGCGCCGCCGCCGTCCGGCGCGTTCGCGAACGTCAGCCGGGCGCCCAGCACCTCGGCCTGCCCCGCCGCGATCGTCAGCCCGAGACCGTGCCCCTTGGCGCCGCCCTCGGTACGGAACCGCTGCGGCCCGTGCTCCACCAGATACTCCGGATATCCGTCCCCGTGGTCGCGGACCGTCACCACCGGGCCGTCCACGGACACCTCCACCGGCGCACGCCCGTGTTTGTGCGCGTTCGCCACCAGATTGCCGAGGACCCGCTCCAGGCGGCGCCGGTCCGTCTCCACGCACACGTCCCGCCCGATCCGTACGTCGACCGGCGCCCCCGACGCCCGTACCACCCGCTCCGCCAGCGGTCCCAGCAGATGCGCCCCGAGGTCGACGCGTTCGCTGCGCGCGTCAAGGCGGGAGATCTCCAGAAGGTCCTCGGTGAGCGTGCGGAGCGTGGCGACCCGGTCCCGTACCAGCTCGGTCGGGCGGCCCGGCGGGAGCAGTTCGGCCGCCGCGTGCAGACCGGTCAGCGGGGTGCGCAGCTCGTGCGCCACGTCCGCCGTGAACCGCTGCTCGCTCTGCAACTTGCGCTGGAGCGACGACGCCATCGAGTCCAGCGCCCCCGCGACCGCCGCCACCTCGTCCTGCGGGCGCGCCGGGTCCTTGGTGCGCGGATCGTCCACGCGCGCGTCCAGGTCGCCCGCGCTGATCCGCCGCGCCACCTGCGCCGTCGTGTGCAGGCGCCGGGTCACCCGGGTCACCGCGAAGGCGCCCACCAGGAGGGTCGCCCCGATCGCGAGCGCCGACGAGCCGAGGATGGCCCGGTCGAGGCCGTCGATGGTACGGACGCCCTGGGCGTAGTCGACCTGCACGGCCAGCACCCGGTGGCCGTCCGCCGGGCCGGCCGCCCACATCGTCGGGTGCGGGGACGCGCCGACCATCGTGCCGCGCCGCCCGTCGAGCGCCAGCTCCCGCAGCGGGCCCGGCAGCCCCGCCGGGTCCAGGCCGGCGCCGGGACCGAACCTGTCCCCGTCCTCGAACGCCCGCGTGGCCTCGGTGAGCCGGGTCAGCGCCCGGTCGCGGGCCTGGCCCGCGGTCTGCTTGGTCACCGCCGTGTGCACGAGCAGCCCGAGCAGCGCGGCGAGTGCGCAGCACATCACCGTGATGAAGGCCGCCGCCTTCCAGGTCAGGGTTGCGGTGCGGGAGCGGAGGCGGGTGCGGAGGCCGGGGAGCGGGTTTCTCATGGGGCGCTCTGAGAGGCGTTGGGGGTGGCGGAGGGGGAGGGGGTGGGAGTGGTCAGGGGCGGCGGGGTCACCCGGGGGCGGACCGGCTTCGTCGACGACCCGCCCACGCGCAGGATCTCGTCCTTCGTCGGCAGCATCGCGTGCTGGTGCCGGTCCCAGGCCCATACCGTCCGGTACTCGTACCCTGCGATGCCCGACACCGCCCGGATCACCAGGTCGCGCCCTGCCACCTCCACGCCGATCACCGCGTCCGACGTGCCCATGATCTGGGTGAGCGTGTGCTGCTCGAAGGCGTAGACGCGGACGGCGAGCTGTCCGTCGTGCATGCGGATGCCGATCACCAGGTCGTCCCTGCCGTCGCCGGTGAGGTCCCGGTAGTAGGCCCGCAGTACCGGGCAGTTCCCGCTCCCGGCGGCGTCCTCGCCGCCGTCCTCGTCGCCGCACTCGGTGATCTTCCGCGCGGTGTCCGCGTCGAGCGCGTCGTCGCCGGTGAAGGTGTCCGGGTGCTCCTTGGCCTGGGTGCGCAGGACGGTCAGCGGGTCCAGCTTGCGGATGTCGTCGCCCGGTGCCGTGAGGCCCTTGATGGTCTCGGTGTGCGCCTCGTCGTAGTCGTAGGCGGGGGTCGACGCCGGGGTCAGGTCCGGCCAGAGCCTGGCGGGGCCGACGGCCGTCGGGGTGGCGCCCGCCGCCTCCAGGCCACCGCTGTCACCGCACCCGGTCAGGACCGCGCCGCCGCAGGACGCCAGCAGCAGGGCGGTGACGGTCGCCTTGCGGCGCGCTCGGACGGGGTGGCGGGGGGACACGGGGCTGCTCCTGTGGGGGTACGGGTATGGGTATCGGGCTGTCGGTGGTCCGTGTGCGTGGGGGGCGGACCTCGTACACCTTATTAGTAAGGATTTCCTTTTTGTTCGCCCGGTGGTGGGGCCGTGATGGGGCCGTGATGGGACGGGGCACCACGGCCGGCCATCGGTCGGGGTGACTTCCCGTCTTCTGCTTGCTCTCGGGCAGACGGGCTGTTCCCATGGTCATGGGGTGATGGTGCATGACCGCACTGCGCGTCATACCGACCTGGCGCCACGGCCGGGAACGGCTCTACGTCTGTCTGCCCGACGGCAGGAACGTCGCGTGGTACGACCGCGACGCGGCCCGGGTCAGTGTGGTGCACCGGCAGTACGGCGAGGGGGCCCTCGACGCGCTCGCCCCCTTCCTGAGCGGGGACGTCACGGTGGGTCCGCCGCCCGTACCGAACGCCGCCGAGCTGGCCCGCCTCACCCTCCACCCCGACGACGACCTCGCCCCGAACCGGCCCGGCGAGGCCCTTCAGATCGCCATCGAACGCGAACCCGGCCGCGTCGCCGGGGGCCGGTTCCTGCGCGCCGATCCCCGGCGGCTCGCCCTGGAGGCGGAAGAGGCGGTCGGCGGGGCGCTGGACGGGTTCGAGGGCGCGGGCTGGCGCACCCTGCATTCGATCCCGCTTCCCGGCGGCGACCGCATCCCGCACCTGCTGATCGGCCCCGGCGGGATCTTCGCCCTGCACTCCCTGCACGCACGGCGCCGCCGGGTCCGGGTCGGGGACCCGGTGGTGAGCGCGGGCCGGACGGCGGCGCCGCTGATCCGGCTGGTACGGGGGCTCGCCGACCGGGCGTCCTACGCACTCACCGCCGATGTCCGACCGGTCCTCGTGGTGGTCGGGGCGACTGAGATCCTGGTGTCGCCGGGGGTACGGGACATACGGATCCTCCGCGACACCGACCTCGGGGGCCTCGCCCGGGAGGGGGGCGTCCTGAAGACGGCGGATGTGGAGGCGGCGTACGGGGTCGCACGGGACCGGCAGACGTGGCTCCGCCTGTGAATCGGTGACCGCTTTTGGTGAACGGTGTTCCCACCCACCCACCCTTGTCGGCTCCGGGCGCCTTCCGGCGCGGTATGGCTGCGCCTGGCTCTTGGGGGCTGGGATGGGCTCGGCACCGCCGGTGAGGGGCGCGGTGGCTGAGCGCCGCTGCGGCGGATGTGAAGGGCGGGGCCCTTCATCCAACCCGGTCGGGTGGGCGTGTGGGGTGGGTTTGGTGGCGTCGGTGAGTGCTGGTGCGGTGGATGTGAAGTGAAGGGGCGGGCCCTTCATGCGATCCGGTTGGGTGGTGCTGTGTGCGGGTGTTTTCCGGTGTGGTGTGGGTGTGCTCGGCCTCCGGCCTGGGGCGGGCTCGGCACCGCCGGTGAGGGGTGTGGTGGTTGAGCGCCGCTGCGGCGGATGTGAAGCGAAGGGCGGGGCCCTTCGCCCAACCCGGTTGGGTGGGTTTGGTGGCGTCGGAAAGTGCCGCTGCGGCGGATGTGAAGTGAAGGGGCGGGCCCTTCGCCCAACCCCGTCGGACACCGCCGCCCCCGTGGGCACCCGCACCGCATAGGCCGGCCCCCAGCACCGGCTTGCGACGGTCCTTCCCCGCCGGGCGGATCTCTCGGCTGAACTGGAACTCCCGCACGTCCCGCCGGTCCACGACCCTCTCCGGTCCCGGACCCGCCCCTGTGCGGAGGGTCACCCAGGGTTACAGGGAGGCGGAGAGGGCTGTGGTGTGGGCGGTCAGCCAGTGGGAGGCCGCGCGGATCTTCGTGGGGACGTCCCGGGACCGTAGTGCTGTCATCGCCGGGTCGCCCCGGTCCGCCGCTGCCTCGATACCCCGGGCGCAGCGGTCCTGCCACCACAGGATCGTCGGGATCAGGTCCGTCCGTTCCGTGAGGCCGTACGCGTCGCAGATCAGGCGGAGGCGGCGGGCCGTGGCGGGCAGGTCCGTCACGGTGGGGCCCAGGTCGAGGTACTGCCAGCACACATGGGCCACGTCGTGGACGCGGGCGCCGGGGGCCGCGAGGTCCCAGTCGATGAAGGCGACGGGGCGCCAGGCGCCGTCCCCGGTGGCGTAGACCGTGTTCCTCGGGGAGAGGTCGTTGTGGCAGACCACCTCCTGGTCGCCGGACAGCGGCGAGTCGGCCGTCAGGTCGTGGAACTCCCGGACCATCCGCGCGACCCGCGCCAGCGCGCTGTCCGAGGCCGCCGCCCCGGCCTCGCCGTCCCGCAGCGGAACCTCGCCCTCGATATGACCGAGCACCTCCCGCCCCCGCTCGTCCAGGCCGAGGAAGCGCGGCGCCCCCTCCCAGCCCCGCTCCGCGAGAAACCCGAGCAGGCCGTGCGTGAACGCGGCGCGGGGCGAGGGGCGGCGGCGGACCGTCGCGCCGACGCGCACCACGTCGTTCACGAAGCCACCGGGCAGCGGGGTTTCGGGCATCCCTCCAGCCTGCCAGGCCCTACGGAAGGGTTCCCGCGCTTTTCTCGTCCAGCAGCGGTGCCAGTAGATCTCCGTACCGTTCCAGGCGGGACGGTAGGTCCGGGGCCTCCACCGTCACGTCGGTCGGGGTCGTGCACGACTCGATTTCGTTCCAGGTCAGGGGGGCCGAGACCGTGGGGGTTGGTTGGGCGCGGAGGGTGTATGGGGTTGCCGTTGTTTTCGCGGCTGCGTTCTGGCTGAAGTCGACGAAGACCTTGCCGGGGCGCAGGCTCCGTGTCATGCGGTGCGTGACCTGCTGCGGCAGCGCCCGTTCCGCGGCGACCGCGAGCCGTTTCGCGTATGCCGTGACCTCGCCGGACGGCGTCGGCCGCAGCGCCGCCAGCAGATGCAGCCCCTTCGCGCCGGAGGATTTCACGTAGGCGTCCAGGCCGTCGGCCGCCAGCCGCTCCCGCAGCCAGAGCGCGACCTCGCAGCAGTCCACGACCGTCGCCGGCGGCCCCGGGTCCAGGTCCAGGACGAGCCGGTCGGCCTGCCCCGGGGAGCCGTCCCGCCACTGGGGCGTGTGGAACTCGGTCACCAGATTCGCCGCCCACATCAGCGTCGCCAGATCCTGTACGACCACTTGCCGCTGAACCCCCTCCGTATGGGGGACCTCGGCCGTGCGCACCCAGTCGGGTGTTCCGGGCGGCAGGTTCTTGGCGAAGAAGCGCTGCCCCTCGACCCCGTCGGGGAAGCGGAGGAACGACACGGGACGGTCGCGGAGATGGGCGAGGAGCGGGTCGGCGGTGGTCGCGTAGTGGTGCAGCATCTCGCCCTTGGTGAAGCCGGGCCCCGGATACAGCACCTTGTCGAGATTGCTCAGCGCCAGCCGCCGCCCCTCCACCTCGATGAGAGGCGGCGTACGAGGCGACATACCATGAGAATCCCACGTAAAGGGACTTTTGGGATGGCAAGGGACGGCGACCTCAGAGGTAGGGAACGAACGTGCGATCCATCTGGAACGGCTCCATCGCCTTCGGCCTGGTCAACATCCCCGTCAAGCTCATGAGCGCCACCGAGAACCACGCCGTGTCCTTCCGGCAGATCCATACGGAGGACGGCGGCCGGGTCCGGTACCGGAAGGTGTGCGAGCTGGAGGATGTCGAGGTCACCGCCGCCGAGACCGGCCGTGGCTACCAGAGCCCGGACGGCACGATCATCCCGATCACGGACGCCGACCTGGCCTCGCTGCCGCTGAACACGACCAAGACCATCGAGGTCGTCGCGATCGTCCCGGCCGACCGGATCGACCCGCTCCAGATGGACGCCGCCTACTACCTGGCGGCGAACGGCGTGCCCGCGACCAAGCCGTACACCCTGCTGCGCGAGGCATTGAAGCGCACCGACCGGGTCGCCATCGCCAAGTTCGCGCTGCGCGGCCGTGAGCGGCTGGGCATGCTCCGCGTGGTCGACGACGTGATCGCCATGCACGCGCTGCTGTGGCCGGACGAGATCCGGGTCCCGCACAGCGCGGCCCCGGACGCCCGGGTGAAGGTACGGGACGCCGAACTGGACCTGGCCGACGCCCTGATGAACACGCTCGGCGAGGTCGACCTGTCCACGCTCCACGACGACTACCGCGCGGCGCTCGAAGAGCTGATCGCGGCGAAGCTCGCGGGCACCCTGGAGGAGCACCCGGCGGCGGCCGAACCCACCGGCGGCAAGGTCATCGACCTCGTCGCGATCCTCCAGCAGTCCGTGGACGCGGCGAAGACGGCCGCCACGAAGAAGACGGCGGCCACGAAGAAGACGACGGCCACGAAGAAGACGGCGGCTACGGAGGAGAGGGCGGCCACGAAGAAGACCGCCAGTGCGAAGAAGACGGCCGCTGCGAAGGAGACGGCCGCGAAGACGCCTGCCAAGAAGACGCCTGCCAAGAAGACGACCCCGCGCAAGCGCCGCTCCGCCTGACCCCGAGGTCCGAAGAACTCCTTACGCGCTCACCTGGATCAAGCCGTACCGCCCACTCGTACGCCAGCCGCCCCCGCCCCCGCCCTCGTCACTACCCCCGGCCGCCGCCTCCAGCTCCGCCACCGTCTCCTCTTCCAGCCCCGTGATCACGTCCGACTTCAGGGTTCGCAGCGCGGCCACCGGGCCCGGGAAGTAGCCGGTCGCCTCCGCGAACGGAGTCGTGGGTGGCCAGAGCCGGTCACCGGCCAGGCGGCGGTAGTTGAGGTCGCCCTTCATCACGGTGAGGGTCGCCGACGCGAAGTCCTCGCGGAGGTCGTCGGGCATGTCCGCGTAGGGGAGGGGTGCGCAGGAGAAGGGGTGGGCGCGGAGGAGCAGCCTCCCGCCCGCGACGGCGTCCCCGAGGCGCCGCCCCGTCTCCGCCGCCCCGCCCGGCCCGGCGGTCATGCGTCGCAGACAGGCGAGTACGTCGTCGACGGTCGCGTCGGAGACGTAGTACGGGTGCGGCTTGACGTGCAGGACGACCGTCGCGGCGCGGCCCGTGGTGAGAAGGTCGTCGGCGAGGACGAGGTCCGGGAGGAGTTCGGGCCCGGCGTTGTCGGCGACCAGGCAGACCGTGCCGGGGGACGGGGCCCGGTCGAGTACGTCCCAGAGGGCCGTGCTGTCGTCGTGGACCAGCCGGTGCACCCGCTCAACCACGCCGGCACCGCCCGCCGAGATCCGGAAGCCGAGGTCGGCGCGGTTGCCCCAGAGGGAGGACAGGAGGAGTGCCGTGTCGCGTTCGGCGCGGGTGCCGGGTGACCGGGACGCCTCGTCCAGGGACACCAGTTCGCCGGCCACTCCCTCGCCGTGCAGCTCGGCCGCCTTGAACGGCGCGAAGGGGTCGACGGCGCGAAAGGGGCCCGTACCGAAATAGCCCAGGACGCCGAGCAGGCGGCGGTAGAAGTAGCTCTCCGACCACAGGAACGGGGCGTCTGCCCAGGGGCGGCCCACATGTTCGGACGCGCCCCAGCCCCACCAGTCCGCCGCGTCCGCCTCGTCGTCGCCGAGGCCCCGCATCACTCCGCCCGCGCCGCCCCCGGCGGTCTCGGCGAGCAGCGCGTCGAGGCCGCGCTGTACGGCGGGCGGATACGGAGTGGCGCCCCTGACCCGTTCGATCAGCGCCGGATGCCGCTTGTGCAGCACGCTCCAGGCGAAGGAGTCGCGGTCGTTGCCGAGGATGACGGGGGCGGTGGGGGCGGGATTCGCAGGGTGACTCATGCGTCAGAGTTTCCCGCCGGACGCCGTGTCCGACGACAGGCGCTGCGCCAGATAGATCGGGATCACCGACAGCAGGACGAGCACGGCGGCGACCACATTGACGACGGGGGCCTGCTGCGGTCGGGCCATGTTGGAGAAGATCCAGATCGGCAGCGTCTGCACCCCAGGGCCCGCCGTGAACGTCGTCACCACGATCTCGTCGAACGACAGGGCGAAGGCGAGCAGCCCGCCCGCCACCAGCGCCGACCGCACCATCGGGAACGTGATGTCCGCGAACGCCCGGAAGCTGTGCGCGCCCAGATCCATCGCCGCCTCCTCCAGCGCCCCGTGCGTCCGGCGCAGCCGGGCCACGACATTGTTGAAGACGACCACGACGCAGAACGTGGCGTGGCCGACGACCACCGTGAACATCCCGAGCCCCACCCCGAGCGGTTCGAGGACCGTACGGAACGCGGTGTTCAGCGCCACGCCCGTCACGATGCCCGGCAGCGCGATCGGCAGCACCACCACGAACGACAGCGCGTCCCGCCCGAAGAACCGGTACCGCGCGACCGCGAACGCGATCAGCGTGCCGAGCACCAGCGCGATCGCCGTCGCGCCCAGCCCGGCCTTGACCGACGTCCACAGCGCGTCACGCGCGCCCGCACTCTCCCAGGCCGTCCGCCACCAGCGGAACGTCAGCCCCGGCGGCGGCCATCCCGAACTGCGGTCCGGATTGAGGGAGTTCACCAGGACGAGCAGCAGCGGAACGTAGATCACGGTGAAGCCGAGCCCGGCGGCGACCCGCAGTAGGACCCGCGCGGTACGGGAGAGAATCATCGGGGCCCCCGGGGTTCGGCGGGATGGGCGGCGGGTGTCGGAGGTGTCATAGGTTGCTCAGCGCCCCGGTCCGGCGTACCGCCAGCAGATACAGCACGATGATCACCACCGGCACCGTGCCGAGCGCGGCGGCCAGCGGCAGATCGAGCGTGATGTTCGCGTAGATGAGGTTGCCGATCAGCTGGGTCTTGCCGCCGACGATCTGCACGGCGATGTAGTCCCCGAGGCTCAGCGAGAACGTGAACACGGAGCCCGCCGCCACCGACGGCAGGATCAGCGGCAGCACCACGGACCACAGGGTCCGCCCGGTCCCGGCCCCGAGGTCGGCGGACGCGTCGAGCAGCGGGGACGGGACCTGTTCGAGCCCCGCGTGGATCGGCAGGATCATGTAGGGCAGCCAGAGATACGTGAGCACGATGACGGTGCCGGTCAGCCCGTACCCGGGGGATGACACGCCCAGCGGCCCCAGCGCCCAGTCGAGCAGCCCCCCTTCGGCGAGGATCAGCCGCCACGCGTACGCCTTCACCAGATAGCTCGCCCACAGCGGCGTGAGGATCGCGACGACCAGCAGCGGGCGCCACTTCGGCGCCGCGATCCGCGCCGTGTACAGGGCGATCGGGAAAGCGATCAGCACGCACAGGACGGTGACCGCGAGGGCCACGCCGACGCTGCGCAGGGCGACTTGGCGGTACACACCGGTCGTGAACAGCGCGGTGAAGTTGTCCGTGTTCCAGATCCGCACCACGTCGGACGTGAAGGAGTCCGTCGCCCAGAACGCGGACAGGAACAGCACCGCGAGCGAGCCGAGATAGGCCAGGACCAGCCAGGCGAGCGGCGCGCCGAGCAGCAGCGAGAGGCGCAGCCGGGGCCGCCGGTGCAGCGCCCCGGCGAGCCGCCGGACGGATCCGGCGGCTCGTGGGGCGGGTGGTGCCGGTTCCGTGGGCGGTGCGGTGGCCGGCGCGGTGGGCGTCATCGACAGGTCAGCCCTTGATCTCGGTCCACGCCTGCACCCACTTCGCGTACGGCACACAGGTCGTGTCGGTGCGGCCGTCGACGCACTGCGCGATCGGCGTGGTCCAGAAGTGGACCTGCTTCCAGTACGGCTCGTCGGCCGCGTGGAAGGTGGTGCAGTGGTTCTTGTCCACCGTGGCCTCGCACGCCTTGGCGTTGGACGGCGCCTCCCCGAAGTACTCGGCGACCTGCGCGTTCGCCTCCGGCGAGATGATCCAGTCCAGCCACTTGTACGCGCAGTTGGGGTTCTTGGCCTTGGCCGCGAGCATCCACGTGTCGGACCAGCCGGTCGCCCCCTCGGTCGGCAGCACCGCCTTCACGGGCACCTTCTCGGCCTGCGCGGTGTTGAGGATGACCTGCCAGGTCGTGCCGATCACGGAGTCACCGCTCTTGAACGCGGAGACCTCCTTGAGATAGTCGCTCCAGTACTCCCCGATGTTGGCGTGCTGCTCCTTCAGCAGGTCCACGGCCGCGTCGAACTGCTTCTGGTCCAGGGCATACGGGTTCTTGATCCCGAGCGACGGATCGCTCTTCATCAGATAGAGCGCGGCGTCGGCGATGTAGATCGGCGAGTCGTACGCGGTGACCTTGCCCTTGTACGCCGAGCCCTTGTCGAAGACGGCCGACCAGGAGGTGGGCGCCGGGGTGACCTTCTCGGTGTTGTACATCAGCAGGTTGGCGCCCCGGCCGTGCGGGATGCCGTACGAGACGCCCTTCACGGTGTTCCACTGCTGGTTCTTCAAGTCCGGGAACACATCGGCGTAGTTGGGCACCAGATCGGTGTTGACGGGGGCCGCGTCTCCGGCGGCGATCAGGCGCAGGGCCGCGTCGCCGGACGCGGACACGGCGTCGTACTCGCCCGTCTTCATGAGGCTGACCATTTCGTCGGACGTGGCGGCCGTCTTGCTGGTGACCTGACAGCCGGTCTTCTTCTCGAACGGGGTCACCCAGTCGACCTCGGGGTCGTTGGAACCGTCCTCGGCGTATCCGGCCCAGGCGATCAGGTTCACCTTCCCCTCCGTCGCGCCGAGGGATTTCTGCGCGGTCATCTTCGGCGGCTCGAAGCCGCTGCCGCCCGGGTTCTTCGACGGGGTGTCGGACGAGCCGCACGCGGCGGCGAGCAGCAGCACTCCTGCGGCGGCCACGGCACGGGAGGTTCGGTTCAGTCGCACGGGGACTCCTGGGGAGGGGGACGGAGTGGAGGGAGGAAGGGGGCCCGGCAATGGGGAGTGGGCGTCAATTCGCGTCTGGTACGCGGAAGTTGTGGCGGTGGTGCCAGCGGAGCGCGACCCGGGAGCCGCGCAGCGCGGCGACGTCCTCGGACGAGGTCTCCAGGTTCTGCTGGAGCGCGGTGAGCCGCCCGCCCGCATCGAGGCCGACCAGGAAGCGGGTCGTGTCGCCTAGGTAGACGACCTCCGTGACGGTCCCCGTGGTGGTCGAGTGGTCCGGCTCCGGCGGGCCGTCCGCCGCCGTACCGCTCAGCACCCGGATCTTCTCGGGCCGCACGCTGTACGTACCGGCGCGGCCGACGATCTTCTCGGCGGTGGCGCCGGTCAGCAGGTTCGACGTACCGACGAAGCCCGCGACGAAGGCGGTCGCGGGCCGTTCGTAGATCTCGGCCGGGGTGCCGACCTGTGCGATCCGGCCCTCGTGGAGGACGGCGATACGGTCGCTCATCGTCAGCGCCTCCTCCTGATCGTGCGTGACGAGGACGAAGGTGATGCCCACCTCCCGCTGGAGCGCCTTGAGTTCGACCTGCATCCGCTCGCGGAGCTTCAGGTCGAGGGCGCCGAGGGGTTCGTCGAGCAGCAGCACCCGGGGCCGGTCGACCAGGGCGCGGGCGAGCGCCACGCGCTGGCGCTGGCCGCCGGAGAGCTGGGCGGGGCGGCGGGGCCCGAGGTCCGCGAGCCCCACACCGTCCAGAGCCTCCCGGGCCTGCCGCAGCCGTGCGGCCCGGGGGACCCTGCGGACCTTGAGGCCGTACGCGACGTTCTGCTCGACGGTCATGTGCGGGAACAGCGCGTAGTCCTGGAACACGGTGTGGACGTCCCGCTCGAAGGGGGCGAGCCGGGTGACGTCGCGGCCCGCCAGCTCGACCGTGCCGGCGGTGGGCGGTTCGAATCCGGCGATCATCCGGAGCACCGTCGTCTTGCCCGAGCCGGACGGGCCGAGGAGCGAGAAGAACTCGCCGTCGGCGATCTCCAGATCCACTCCGGCGACGGCTTCCGTCCGGCCGAACGACTTCCGCAGACCCGACAGCCGGATGGCCTTGCCCTCTACGGGATTCATGGCCGGGAACCTTCCCGGCGCGGTCGGGCGTTACTCATCGATCACTCCCCGTGATCGCGGGCGCGGGCCGACCGCGCCCCGCCGCTCGCCGCCGCGAATCCGGCCCACCGTCATTACCCTCCCTTTTCCGGCGGAAAAGGTGCGACCTCGCCTCAGATGGGGCGCCGCGTACTTCACGGCGAATTCAGTTCCACTCCGTGCCGCGTTGCACCCGATGTGCTCTCCCGGTGGCGCGGGAATGCGGTTCGACCGCAGGGTCGACTTTCGTTCAACGAGTTACTAGGATGCCCAACGAGTTCTTGGCAGTTGCTTTGTTGAGTCTTGGTGAACGCAGTCGGTAAAGGTCCACTGCGGTCCACTGCGGTCCACTGCGGGTGGCGGCACTTTGTTGCGGGGAAGTAGGGAATCAGTGCGCCTGCCAGAGGTCTGTACCAGTTCAGGGAGTGTTCCGACGACCGGCCCACCGTCCGATTTCCGCAGTTTCGGACGCCGCGGATACGAATGCTGATATAGGGGCGGGAGTGTATCGTTTCCAGCTTTTGGGTCCCCTGGGCATTGCCGAGGGACATGAAGTCGTCGTTCTCAAACCTTCCAAACCGGCGAGTCTGCTCGCGGCTCTCCTCATTCATCCGGGTTCCGTCGTTTCGACCGATTACTTGCTGCGCGCGCTGTGGGACGAAAATCAACCGGCGACCGCGCGGGCCGCGCTGCAGAGCTGTGTACTCAGGCTGCGCCGAATCTTCACCAAATACGGGATCACCGGTAATGCCATCGAGACGGTGCCCGGCGGCTACCGCATGCACGCCGACGCGGCCACGCTCGACCTCGTGCGGTTCCGGCTGCTCGTCCGCGCGGCCGACGACGCGTCCGACGCCGAGAGCAGGCTCTACCGGCTCAAGGAGGCCCTGACCCTCTGGCAGGGCTCCCTCCTGGCGAACGTGCCGTCCCCGATGCTGCACCGCGACGAGGTCCCCGCGCTCACCGAGGAACGGCTGCGCACCCTGGAGCGCGCCTGCGACATCGAACTCGCCCTGGGCCGCTGCCGTCAGGTCCTCGTGGACGTGTGGGAGCCCGCGCGAAGACACCCGGGCCGTGAACGGTTCTCCGAGCAACTCATCGAAGCGCTCTATCGCACCGGCCGGCAGACCGAGGCCCTCTCCGAGTACCGGGCCGTCAAGCGGCGCCTCAAGGAAGAGCTGGGCATCGACCCCGGGCCCGCGCTCCAGCGGCTCGAACTCGCGATCCTGCGCGGCGACGACCTCGGGCCCGCCACCGCCGACCAGCGGATACAGCTCGTGGAACGCCCGGCGCCCGCCCTCACCGCCGCACCCGCACCCGTACCCGTATCCGCACCCGTGGCCATGGCCTCCGGGACCACCGCGCCCGCCCCTTTCGGCCCCGCCGCCGACCGGCCTCTGCCAACACCCCCACTCTCCGTCCCGGTTCCGCCGCCGCTCCAACCCGTGCCGACCTTCACCGGACGCGCCGTCGAGCGGGCCGCCATCACCGGGCGCCTCACCGCCGAAACCCCGGGCACCCCCGGCACCCCCGACACCACCGGCACCACCGTCGTCCTCATTTCCGGCGCCCCCGGCATCGGCAAGACCGCCCTCGCGCTTCAGGCCGCGTACGACACCCAACACAGCTTCCCCGGCGGCGTTTTCGTGCTCCCGATGAACCGGCCGGACGGCACCCCGCGTACCCACGACGACGTCCTCGCCGACCTGCCCGCGCCCGGCACGGCGCGCGGTCGCGCGCTGCTCGTCATCGACGGTGTCTCCGGCGCCGACCAGGTGCGCCGCCTGCTGCCGGCCGCCGCCGGAGGCGCCGCGATCGTCACCAGCAGGCGCGGCCTCGCCGGGCTCGTCGCCACGCACGGCGGCAGCGTCCACCGGCTGTCCACGCTGGAGCCCGCCGACTCACGGCAACTGCTCGCCGCGACCCTCGGGCCCGAACGCGTCGGCGCCGAACCGGCCGCGGCGGACGAACTTGCACGTGTATGCGGGCACTTCCCGCTCAGCCTGCGGATCGCCGGTGCGCGGCTGCTCACCCGCCCCGGACTGCGGATCGCGGACTGCGTCGCCTGGCTCGCCGAGAACCTGCCCGCCCGGCTCACCCTCGCCGACGAGCCCGGCATGTCCGTCCCGCGCGTCTTCGGCAGCGCCCTGCACGGACTGGAGCCGCGCTGGCAGGAGGCGTTCCGGCGGCTCGGCACCCACGACGGGCTGGTGTTCACCTCGTCGGCGCTCGGCGACTTCGCCGATGCCGGTGCCGAATCCGGTGCCCCTGCTGACGCCTACGCCGATGAGGCGCTGGAGCGGTTGGCGGAGGCCGGGTTACTGGAGGAAGGCCCGCCCGGCCCGTACCGCATGCATTTTTTGCTCAAAATCTACGCGCGTCAGCTCGCGTACGCGGCCGGGCGGAGCGACAGCGCCCCTGTCGTCTCCGCGGCCCCCACGCCCCGCTGAACCGCGGCCCCCGCCCGTCCCCGTCCGACCTCGCCCGACCCGTTCGACCCCGCCCGACCTCGCACGATCCGGCCACCTTGACCACGCATCCAGGGGTGTCATCCACATGGGCTCAGCCGCCTACGAAGCCGTCGCCGCGACCCGGCCGCGCATCCGCAGGGACGTCCTGTTCACCGAGATCGCGGAAGGAGTGCTGTTCCACAACGCCGACGGCGGATTCCAGCTGACCGCCAAGTCCGCCTACCGGTTCGCCACCCTGATCGTCCCCCACCTCACGGGCGAACACGCGGTATCCGACCTCTGCGAGGGCCTGGGCGACGGGCAGCGGGCCATGGTCGGGGAGCTGGTGAAGAGCCTGTACGAAAGGGACTTCGCCCGCCCGGTCGCGCACCCGGAGCCCACCGGGAGCACGGAGGGGGCGGCCCCGGACGCCCTCAGCACCACGGCCGCCGTCGCCCGCCGCTACGCCCCGCAGATCGCCTACGCCGAGCACTACGCAGACGATGCCGAGGCCCGCTTCCGGCGCTTCCGTACCACCCGGGTCGCCGTCCTCGGGGACGACCTCGTCGCCCGCTGGTGCGCGCTCGGGCTGATCCGCAACGGCTGTGCCACCGTGGCGACTTCGCCGGGCCTCGGCGCCGCGTCCCGCGAGGCCGTCGAGGCGGAGGCCGCCGAAGCCGCCGCCGACGGCTGCCCGGTGGACCTGCCCACGCTCCCCGCCGAACGCCCCGGCGCCCCGCTCGGCTGGGCGGACCTCGACGGGTACGACGTCGTCGTGGTGACCGGCGGCGCGGCGGCGCCCCGCAGACTGTTCCCGCTGCTCGGCGCGGGGGTGCCCGAGGGCCGTACGCTCCTGCCGGCCTGGTCCTACGGCGGCCAGGCCGTCGTGGGGCCGCTGTCGACCTCCACGTCCACCGGCTGCTGGGCGTGCGCGGTGCTGCGCGTCGGGTCGCGCGGCTCCCGGGATCCGCGCGAGGTCCAGGGCGCGGCAGCGGCGGCGGCCGACCTCTGGCACGCGGTTGCCGTGCCGGACGCCGAGCCCGTCGGTGAGCGGCCGAACCAGCCGCAGTCCGCGATGCTCGGCAACCTCCTCGGCTACGAGGTGTTCCGCCTCACCACCGGCGCCCTGCCCGCCGAGACCGCGGGGCAGCTCGTCGTCCAGGACATGCGGTCCCTCGACGTCAGCACCGAACCGCTGCTTCCGCATCCGCGCTGCACGGTCTGCGTACCCGTGGGAGTGGTGGACCCGGTGGCTGTCCCGGTGGCCGTCCCGGTGATCGACCTCACCGCCGCGGGGAGCGGGACCCTCCCGATGCCCACCCTCGCCACCGCCCGGGAAGCGGACGCCCTGGTCGAGGAGTTGAACCGCCGCTCGGTCCTGGTCCGGCCGCGCGCCGGGGTCTTCACCCGGTTCGCCGACGAACCCCTCACCCAGATCCCGCTCAAGGCCACCCTTGTCGAGTTCGGCACCGGACACGGCGTGTCCCGCCGGGTCGCCGCCTTCGACGTGCACCATGTCGCCGGTGCCCGGCTGCGCGCCCTCGACGCAGCCGCCGAGGTGTACGCCGACCATGTCGTCCCCGACGCCGACATTCTGACGGAGGATCAGCTCGCTGCCGCACGGGCCGCCGGTACGAGGGCCCTGGCGCCCGCCACCCTGACCACCGCACTCGGCCTCGCCGCCGATCACGCCGATGCCTGGCGCCCCGCCACCTCGCTGCTCAGCAAGGAACAGGTCCTCGTCCCGGCCGCCGCCGTACGGACCTTCGGCCCCCACAACGCCGACCGGCTCTTCGAGGCGACCCGGGCCGGGACCGGCGCCGGAGCGACCCTCGCGGACGCGGCGGCCGACGGGCTGCTCTCGGCCCTCGCCCACGACGCGCTGCTGCGGGCCCTGCGCGGCGCGGGGCCGGTGCGCCGGGTGCCGCTCACCGCGCCGGACGAGCCCGAGCCCTCCGGCGATGCGCCGGGTGCCGACGCCGAACTCACCTTCCTCGTCCGCTCGGCGGCCGTACTCGGCGTGGACCTCGACCTGCTCGACCTGGGCGAGAGCGACCGCACGGGCGTCCATGTGCTGCTCGCCCGGGGCGCCGGCACCTGGGCCGTCGGCAGCGAGACCGACCGTCTGCGCGCGGCCGTGGCCGCCGTACGGGACCTCGTCGGGCAGGTGCAACTCGCGGGCGAGGACACGGCCGTCCCGTACGACACCGGGGACCCGCTGCTGCGGGATCTCGACGCGGAGACGATCGACGTCACGGACGCCACCGACGCGCCGGGTGTGTCCGGTGACGAGGCCGAGACCGGCTGGGCCGACGTCCTCGACCGGCTCGGGGCCGCCGGACGCGACGCCCTCGCCGTCCCCACCGGCTCCGCCGATCTGGCCGCCGCCGGCATCAGAACCGTGCGCGTCCTGCTCACCACGGAGGACGTTCGTGGCGCCTAGTCCCAGTCCTGGTCCGAGTCCTACTACGGTCGCCGAACACCCGCCGGGCCCCCCGGCACCGGGCCCCGTACGCCACCCCCTCCACGACCTCCTCACCCCTGCCCTCGCCCGGCTCGGCGGACCCCGGGTGAGCGTCGGCGCGCTGGGCATCCGTAACGCCTTCGCGCTCGGCCAGACCGGGGACGAGCTGCCACGGGCGGCTGTTCCGGTCCAGGTGTACGGCGCGCACGTCGTCATAGGACCGATGCCCGCGTCCGAGGGGCCGGACGGTACCGGCTGCGCCCACTGCCTTGCCCGGCGCTGGCAGGCTGTGCGGTCGGTGGCGCTGCGGGACGCGCTGGAGCTGGGTGGGCCGACCCGCGCGGCGGGGGAGTGGCCGTACGCGACACCGTTCGTGGCGGACGCGCTCGCCGCGCTCATCACCGGACTCCGGGACCAGAAGGACCATCGGCGCGGGGAAGAGGGCCCGTTCCCGCTGATCCGCCTTGTCGATCTGCGGACCCTCACCGCCCGCGCGTACCCGCTCGTCCCCGACCCCGAGTGCCCGCGCTGCGCCACACCCCGTGCCGACACGGCCGACGGCGCCCGGATCGTGCTGCGTCCGGCGCCCAAGTACCGGCCCGGGACCTTCCGGGTGCGGCCCGTCGACGCGTACGCCGTCGAGGTGGCCGCGTTCGCGAACCCGGTGTGCGGGGCGCTCGGGCCCTCGCTGGTGCAGGACGTCTCGTCCACCTCCACATCGGCGACCATCGGCTGCTTCTCGATGCGCTCGGGCGAGTATCTGCGCGAGACCTTCTGGGGCGGGCACGCCGACACCTTCGGGCACAGCAACCGCATCGGCGTCCTCGAAGGCATGGAGCGGTACGCGGGGATGCGGGCGCGCTCCCGGACCACCAGCGTCACCGGCACCCTCGACGGCTTCGGCCCGGACGCCGTCGACCCGCGCGAAGTCGGCCTGTACGCACCGGAGTTCTACCGCGCGAATCCCCACGTACGCCCCTTCGCGCCCGACCGTGAGATCCCCTGGGTCTGGGGCTACTCGCTGCGCGACGACAAGCCGCGCCTGGTTCCGGAAGTGCTGACGTACTATCACGCGCCGGGTCTGGAGAACCGGTTCGTGCAGGAGAGTTCCAACGGCTGCGCGTCCGGGGGCTGCCTGGAGGAGGCCGTCTACTTCGGCCTCATGGAGGTCATCGAGCGGGACGCCTTCCTGCTCGCCTGGTACGGGCGGCAGCCGCTGCCCGAGATCGACCCGGCCACCAGCACCCGCGCGAGCACCCGGCACATGGTCGACCGGCTCGCGATGTACGGCTACCGGGCCCGCTTCTTCGACACCCGGATCACCTTCCCCGTACCGGTCGTCACGGCCGTCGCCGAGCGCTACGACGGCGGCCCCGGCCGGATGTGTTTCGGCGCGGGCGCCGGGCTCGACCCCGAGTCGGCGCTCGACTCGGCGCTCTGCGAGATCGCCACCGACGCGGTGAACCTCCAGGGGCGTACGGAGCGCGACGAGGCCCGACTGCGGGCCATGGCGGGCGACTTCGACCAGGTCACCGCCCTGCACGACCATCCGCTCGTCTATGGCGTCCCGGAGATGGGCGTGCACGCCGACTTCCTGCTCAGGGGTGACCGCGGCGACCGGGGTGAGCGGCCCTTGTCTGCGGTCGCCGATCTGCGGTGGCCCGATCCGTCGTCCGGCGACCCGGCCGCCGCCGATCTCCGCGAAGACCTGTCGCGCTGCGTGCGGGCCGTCACGGCGGCCGGGTTCGACGTCGTCGTGGTCGATCAGACCCTGCCCGAGCAGCGCACGCTCGGCCTGCACACGGTGAGCGTGGTCGTCCCCGGGCTGCTGCCCATCGACTTCGGCTGGTCCCGGCAGCGGGCCCGCACCATGCCCCGGCTGCGCACCGCCCTGCGCGCCGCCGGACTGCGTGACCGTGACCTCACCCCGGACGACCTGAATCCGGCACCCCACCCCTTCCCCTGACCACCGCCCAGGACCACCGTCCCGCAGAGAGGAGCGTCCCGTGGGTTACGCCCATGACTACGCGGCAGCGATCATGCAGCGCGGCCGGATCCCGATGGAGCCCGCCGATTTCGTCCCCGACTGGGCGGACCGGCCCAGGAAGGCGAAGTACTACCCGGGCGTCGAGACCTTCCCGCTGCCGGACCCGGCGTTCCCGGCAGACGCGACCGTGGCGGCCGGATGTCTGCCCACAGAGTCCGCCGGGCCCGAACTTGCCCCCGGAGAAGGGGTGTTCACTCTCGACGCGCTCGCCGGTATGCTCCGCGACTCCTACGGGCTGACCGGCCGCCGCCTCGGCGTCCAGGCCAACACCGACCTCGCGGCCCTCCCGCACTACGCCCAGGCCAACTGGTCACGCGGCACCGCGTCCGGCGGCGGGCTCTACCCCGTCAGCGTCTACTGGGTGTCAGGGCCCAGCGGACCCCACCCGCCGGGCGTCCACTACTACTCGGCGCCCCGGCACGCGATGCAGCGGCTGGTCGCCGGGGACGCGACGGGCGACCTGCGCGCCGCCCTCGGCGACGACCACCAGGTCGGCGGCGGCTGCGATCAGTTCCTGGTGCTGGGCATCAAGTACTGGCAGAACGCCTTCAAGTACAACAGCTTCTCCTTCCACGCCGTCAGCATGGACCTCGGTGCGATCCTCCAGACGTGGCGCATCTGGGCCCGCTCCCGTGGCCTGACCGTCGAGCCCGCGCTCTGGTTCGACGAGGCGCGCGTAGCCCGGGTCCTCGGCGTCGACCCGGACGAGGAGGGCGTGTTCGCCGTCGTACCGCTGCGATGGGAGGGCGCGCGCCCCACCGCCCCCGCCCGCGACACACCCCCCGCGATCCCGCACCACGACTCCGAACGCTCCCGCCGGGTCCTGCACTTCGACACCCTTCAGCGCATCCACACCGCGACCGCCGACGCCGCCACCGCACGGCCCGCGCCCGGCGCGCTCGACCCGGCCCGCACCCCGCTGCCCGAAGGCAACGGGACGCCGGTGCCGCTGCCCCCGGCCGACCTGCCGCCGGTGGACGTACGGACCGCGCTGCGCGAGCGCCGCAGCAGCTTCGGACGGTTCGACGCGACCCGTCCCGTCACCTCCGCACAGCTCGCCGCGACCCTCGCCGCCTGCGCCGCCGCCTCACTCGGCAGCGACGCCGAAACCCCCACGACCGGTCCGGGGGATACCGGTTGGGATCTGCCGGCGCTGCCGGGCCTGGTCACGCTGTACGCGTTCGTCAACCACGTCGACGGCGTCGAACCCGGCGCCTACGCCTACGACCCCGCCGCACACACCCTGCGCCTGCTGGTGCCGGGACCGCCCGGAGCCTTCCTCCAGCGCAACTACTTCCTCTCCAACTACAACCTGGAGCAGACGGGCGCCGTCCTCGTCCCCACCGTGCGGACCGCCGCCGTTCTGGACGCGGTGGGCGACCGGGGCTACCGGCTGGTCAACGGCACGGTCGGCGCCGTCGCGCAGACCTTCTACACGGCGGCGTCCGCACTCGGCCTCGGCGCGGGCGTGGCCCTCGGCTTCGACAACATCTCCTTCATCGAGGAACTCGCCCTCGACCGCACCGGCGAGAACCCGCTCCTGATCATGCTGCTCGGCCATGAACGGCCCCACCCGGCCGACTTCCGCTACGAGATCGCCTGACCGGGCACCAAGGACAGGGGGACAACGCGATGACACCGGACACCTTCACACCCGTACGACCCGACGCCCGCCCGGACCGCACCGACTGGCGGCCGGGGCGCCGCTTCATGCTGCGCGTCGCCGGGCTGCCGATCGAGACCGTGCACGCGCTGCGCTGCGAGGACAGCGGACGCTGGGCCGACGACGTGCTCGCCGCCGAGGACCGGCTCCGCGCCCGCGCCGCCGAACTGAGCGAGCTGCTGCACCACGCGATCGGCGCCACCGACACCGCACCGGGCGGGAGCGGCGGGCAGCAGCGCCGCGCCCTGCTCGCGCTGCGCCGCAGGATCTTCAACAACCAGCTCCCGCCCGACCCGGAGGAAGCGGTCCGGCTGGCCGGGCGGTTCGACCTCCGGACGGCCGATCTGACCGAGCGGTGGGTGCGTGACCGGCGGCTCCTGGAGACGCTGCGGGCCGACGGCGCGCCGCTGCTCGCCGCCGATCTCGACCGGACCCGGGCCGCCCTGCGCGATCTGCTCACCGAGGACCGGCTGCGCTGCGGTCTGCTGCTCGCCTCACCGACCCTGGAGAGCCGGCTCGACGCCTTCGTGGCCCAGGGCCGGTCCGGGGCGCCGTACGACAAGCGGATGCGGAAGATCGAGCGGTCCGTGCTGTCGTACCTCTATCGGACGGCGTGCAAGACGAGCCCGTTCAGCACCTTTACGGGGGTGGCGACGGGATTTTTCGAGGGGGACGGCTCCCCCGAGGCGGCGCTCCACCTGGACGACGAGTGGACCAGCCACGTACGGCTCAACGTCGTGGTGCTGGGGCGGCTCGCCGAGCTGATACGCGCCGACCCCGCCCGCCGCGCCGACCTCCCCGTACGCCTCGCCTCCGGCTGGGAGCGGGACGACGACCGGATCCGGTATGTGCGCCAGTGGGTCAGCACGGGCGACGACTCGGCCGCCGTCACCTTCGACGCGGTCAAGGACCGGCTGTTCTTCCTGCGCCGCAGCGGCACCCTGGACCGGCTGCTCGCCCTCTTCGACGGCGAAACCCCTTTGCGTTACGGCGACCTGACCGACTGGCTGCGCTCCGAGCACGACGCCTCGCCCGAGCAGTGCGAGACCTACGTCGCCGCGCTGCTCCAGCTCGGCATGGTCCGCGTGCCGTGCCTGGACACCGACGTCCACAGCCCCGACCCACCGCGCTCCTTCCAAACCGCCCTGCGCGGACTCGGCCGCCCCTGGGCCGACGGACTCGCGGACGCGCTCGACGGGCCGGTCTCCGTGGTCGACCGTTATCCGGCGGCCGGACGTGCCGAACGGGCGGAACTGCTGAGGGAGTTGAGGACAGGACTGCGCGCCGCCCAAGCCCTCCTCGGCGACCCCGAAGCCACCCTCCCGCAGACCCTGCTCTACGAGGACGTCAGCGCGGGCCGGGATCTGACCTGCGGTTTGGGCGCCTGGACCGGACGGGACGGCGGCGCCCTGCGGTCCGTCGAACGGATCCTGCCCGCCTTCGATCTCACGCTGCCGCAGCGCGTCACGTTCAAGGGCTTCTTCCTGGCCCGCTACGGGCGCGGCGGCCGGTGCGACGACCTCCTGGGACTCGTCCACGACTTCCACGAGGACTTCTTCGACCAGTACCTGTCCTTCGCGGCCCGCCGGAAGCCGTTCGACGAGCGGGGCGACTATGTGGCGGAGGAGAACTGGCTCGGGCTGCCCGGCATCCGGGCGATCGACGCGGCGCGGCGGACGTTCATCGAGCGGATGCGGGGGGCGTGGGCGGCCTGGGAGGAGGGAACGGACGCGGAGGAGATACGGCTCGGTGACGCCGACCTCGACCCGGTGGCCGCCGAACTGGCCCCCGTAGCAGGCGAGTTCGTCCCTCAGTCGCACCACGTCCAACTGGCCCGCGAGGGCGGCGAACGCCTGATCGTCCTCAACCGCTCGTACGGCGGCCTCTCCTTCCCCTTCAGCCGCTTCACGCACGTCTACGACACCCCCGCGCACGACGGCGACCCCGGCGGTGCCGGGTCCTTCTCCGGTGAGCTGCGCGCGAACGCCGAGACCGTCACGCCCGGGGGAGCGGTCCTCGCCGAGATCACGGGCGGAGCCGTCACCAGCAACCTGAACCTGCACAGCCCGCTCACCGCGTACCAGATCGTCTGCCCCGGCGAGTCGAGCACCGTGCCCGAGGACCGGCGGATCCACCTGGACGACCTGTCCCTGCACCACGACGCCGACACCGACCGGCTGGTGCTCCGTTCCGCGCGCCTCGGTCGTGAGGTGATCCCCGTCTACCTCGGCTATCTCGTACCGCTCGCCCTGCCCGAGATCCCGCGCACCCTCCTCCTGCTGTCCCCGACGTCCATGGCGCCCGTCGATGTGTGGGGCGGTGTCCCGGAGGGCGACGCGACCGACGGGGTGACGGTCCGGCCCCGGGTGCGGTACGGCGAGGTCGTCCTCAGCCGGCGGAGCTGGACCACCACGGCCGGTGCCCTGCCCGTGCGGGCGCCCGGCGCCGACGACCGGGACTGGTTCCTCGGTTGGCGGCGCTGGCGGCGCGCGCACCGGCTGCCCGAGCAGGTCTTCGCGACCGTGTCCGGCGGCCCCCGGGGCGGCGCGGGCGCCAAACCGCAGTACGTCGACTTCCGCAGCGCACTGTCGCTCACCGCCCTGGAGGCGCTGCCCGCGCACCCGGACGACCGGGTCGTGCTGCGGGAGATGCTGCCCTCCGACGACGGCGCCCACGTCCGCTCCGCACGCGGCACCCACGTCGCCGAACTCGCCGTGGAAACCTTCACCACCCGCACAGGAGAGGCCCCCTCGACATGCCGGAACTGACCCCCGTACCAGGCGACTGGCAGGCCCTCCACATCTTCTACGCGGCCAATCCGCAGCCCATGCTCGTGCAGTGCGTCCGGCCGCTGATCGCCGAACTGACCGCAGACGGACTGCTCGACGGGCACTTCTTCATCAACTACTGGCTGGAGGGCCCGCACGTCCGGCTCCGCCTCAGACCGGCGGACGCCGCCGCCACCGAGGAGGTCCGGCGGCGGGCGGAGGAGGCGATCGGCCGCTTCCTGCGTACGCGTCCCGCGCTGTACGAGGTCGACTCCGGCTTCCTCAACGACTTCTACAACACCCTCTTCGAGATCGAGTTCCCCGAGGGCGACCGCGCCGCGTTCATGGACACCGACGGCCGGATGAACCTGCGGCCGAACAACTCCTTCTCGTACGAGCCGTACGAGCCGGAGTACGGCAAGTACGGGGGACCGGCCGGGGTCGCCCTCGCCGAATGGCACTTCGCGCACTCCAGCGATCTGGTCATGGACGCCTTCCGCACCATGAACCTCCATCTGCGGACCGTGCTCCTCGGCACATCGGCCCAGCTCATGATGGTGATGGCGAGCTGCTTCCTGTCCGACCGGGACGAGCTGGGCGCCTATCTGGACCGTTACTACGAGTTCTGGCACAAGGCGTTCCCCGGCACCGGTTTCATCGGCTCGAAGGAGTACGACAAGAACTACGCGGAGACCGCCCCCGGGCTCGGGCGCCGTTTCGCGGCCGTCCGGGCGGCGATCGACGCCGGCGAACTCGACCGGCTCCCCGTCTTCCTGCGCGGCTGGGCCGAACACTGCCTCGACCTGCGGGCCCGCGCCTTCGAGCTGGCCGAGCGGGGCGAGCTGGTGTTCCGGTCCTGGGACGGCACCCGCGACGAACAGGTCACGGACCCGGCGGTCGCCCTGCCGCTGCTCCTCTCCCCGTACATGCACATGACCAACAACCGGCTGCATGTGACGATCCGCGACGAGGCGTATTTGTCGCATGTGCTGGGGCGGGTGCTGCGGGAGGGAGACTCCGGAGGGACGGATTCCCCGGTGGCGGGGGCGGCTTCGGCAGCTGCGGACCCGGCGTCTGCGGGGGCGAGATGAGCACCGACCCCCAGTCGGCGTCGGCCTCGGCTCCCGCTCCCGCCGCGGCTCCGGGCGACCTCCTCTCGTACCGCCCCGCCCTCCGCCCCGACATCCTCCTCAGCCCGCCCCTCCTGCGCGGTCCGGCCACCGTGCATCTCCTCAAGGATCCGGCGGGCGGAGCGGCGTTCGAGGTGGGGGCGAAGGAGTACTTCCTCATCTCGCGGTTCGACGGTGACCGCAGTCTGGGGGAGATTGGCGCGGAGTACGCCGACACCTTCGGCAAGCGTCTCGCCGACGCGCACTGGCACCGGCTGCTGGGCCTGCTCGGCGCCCGTCACCTTCTGACCGGCTCCGAGCCCCCGACCCCGACGTCCCCGGCGACCCCCACACCCCCCTTCCAAGGCACCCTGCTCCACGGCACCCTCCGCCTGGTGGCCGACGCCAACGCCACCACGACCCGGCTCCACCGCCTCCTGCGCCCCGTACTCCGGACCCCCGTCCTGCTCCCGCTCACCGCGATCCTCGTCGCCATGGAGGTGCTGCTGGCCCTCGGGCTGCCGCAACTCGTGGACGACACCTGGTGGTTGCTGCACCGGCCCGCCCCGCTCGTCGCCGTCCTCACCCTGCTCTGGCTGAGCACCGCCGTCCACGAACTCGCCCACGGCATCGCGGCCCGCCACCACGGAGGCACCGTCGGCGAGATCGGGCTGCGCTGGCGGCTGCCGATGGCTGTGATGTACTGCACGGTCGACAACTACCGTTATTTGAAAGGGCGTTGGCCGCAGCTCGCGGTCGCCGGGGCGGGCGCGTTCGCCAACCTCCTCTTCCTGCTGCCGTTCCTCGGCTGGTGGGCCGCGCTGCCCGGCGACGATCCGACCCGCCGCGTCCTGTCGGCGCTTCTGCTGCTCGGCAGCGTCCAGGCCCTCGTGAATCTGCTGCCGCTGCCCCCGCTCGACGGCTACACGATGCTCAGCCACGCCCTGCGCACCACCCACCTCGCCCCGGAGAGCGGACGCTATCTGCGGCTCGCCCTGCGCGACCGCAAGGCGGCGGCCCACTACCCACGCCGGGCCCGCACCATCTACCTCACCTACGGGATCGGCTCGGCGGCCCTGGTCGCCCTGATCGTCGCGGCCCTGGCAACCGGCCTCTACATCCAGCTAGTTCACTGACCCCACCAGTTCCCCCACCCCCACGACCCCAAGAGGCGCACAACCACATGAGCGAGGCGAGCACCATGGAGCCCGTACCGGACCGGCCCGTACCGGACAGGACGTCCACCGAGGCGGCCGTCGTCGTCGACGCGATACGCAAGCGGTACGGCGACCGGCAGGCCGTCGACGGCGTGTCGCTGACCGTCCAGCGAGGAGAGTTCTTCGGCCTCCTCGGCCCCAACGGCGCGGGGAAGACCACCCTCGTGGAGATCATGGAGGGCCTGCGCCAGGCCGACTCCGGCACCGTCACGGTCCTCGGCCAGTCGCCCTGGCCCCGGAACGTCGCCCTCCTCCCGCTGCTCGGCGTGCAGACCCAGACCTCCGCGTTCTTCGTACGCCAGACGGCGCGCGAACATCTGCGGACGGTCGCCGCGCTGTACGGGGCCGGGCCCGCCGACGCCGACCGGACACTGGAGTCGGTCGGGCTCACCGAGCAGCGGGACGTCCTGGTCGAGAACCTGTCCGGCGGCCAGCGCCAGCGGCTCGCCATCGCGTCGGCGCTCGTCCACGGACCCGAGCTGATCTTCCTGGACGAGCCCACGGCGGCCCTTGACCCGCAGGCGCGCCGCGAGTTGTGGCAGGTGCTCCGCGATCTGAAGAGCGCGGGCCGCACCATCGTCTACACCACGCACCACCTGGACGAGGCCGAGGCGCTGTGCGACCGGGTCGCGATCCTCGTCGCGGGCGCGGTCGTCGCCCTCGACTCGCCGCACCACCTGGTGACCGCCGCCGGCGCGCCCACCCGGCTGCTGATCCCCGAGGAGCGGCTGAGCGTCGCGGACGCGGAAGCCATCCCCGGCGTCGACCGGGTCACCGTGCAGGGCGGCTCGCTCGTCCTGGAGACGACGGTGTCGGGCAAGGTCCTCCGGGCCGTGGACGCGCTCACCGGCCTTGACGGCGTACAGACGCGGACCGCGACCCTCGAAGACGTCTATCTCGAACTCACCGGCGCCGCCGACGCGCAGAGCGCCCCCCCATCCCCTCTTCCTCAGAAGCACCAGGAACACCAGGAACACCAGGAACACCAGGAGCACCAGGCATGAGCGCGTACGCGGCACTGACCGGCGCCGGTTACCGGGCGCAGGTCCGGGACAAGGCGACCCTCTTCTTCACCTTCGCCTTCCCGCTGCTCTTCCTGGTCGTGTTCGGACTGATCTTCCGGGGCCAGGAGGTCGAGGAGACCGGGCGTCCGTACATCTCGTACATCGCGCCGGGCGTCATGTCCTGGGGCGTCGCCAACGCGGCCGTGTTCGGCGTCGCGTTCACGCTGATGCAGTGGCGGCGGGACGATCTGCTGCGGCTGATCCGGATGACCCCGACCCGGCTTCCCACCGTCCTGGCGTCCCGCTACGTCCTGGCCCTCGTGGTCGGCGCGGTGCAGGCCGTCGTGTTCGTCGCCGTCGCGATGCTGCCCGTCTTCGGCCTGACCCTGGACGCCCGCTGGCCGCTCGCGCTGCCGGTCCTGGTGCTCGGGATCACCGCGTTCCTCACGATCGGCGTGGTCATCGGCTCGTACGCCGACACCCCTGAGGCGGTCGCGGCCATCGCCAACTTCCTGATGGTGCCGATGGCGTTCCTGTCCGGCTCGTTCCTGCCGCTCGACATGATGCCGTCCTGGCTCCAGACGGTCTCCCGCGTACTGCCGTTGCGCTACCTCAACGACGCGGTGTCGGCGGCGCTTTCGGGCCGGGGCGGACTCGGTGACATCGGGGTGGGCTGCGTGGGCCTGGCCGTCTTCACGCTCGTCTTCGGCGCCCTGGCCCTGAAGACCTTCCGCTGGAGCAACCGGGCATGACGACGACGTGCACCGATGTGCTGGAGGAGGCGCGGGAGCTGTTGGAGCGGTCGTTGGCCGCGTATGTGGGTGAGCCGGGCGGTCCGGTCGTCGTGCCGCTAGGGGCTGCCGATGTGCTCGGGCGCGGCGGCGCCGACCCGTACGCGGCCGTCCGTCCGGCGGCCACCGTCCATCTCACCGCGCAGGCCGTGCTGGTGGGCCCTTGGGGCGGGGGCGGCGGGGGCGGCTCTGCTTGTGGTCAGTGTCTGGCGATGCGGTGGCAGAGGCTGCGGACGCGTACCGAGCGGGATGCCTTGGAGACGGGGGTGCGTACCCGGGCGGCGGGCGTGTGGCCGGCCCTCACCCCGTACGCGCTGGACGCCGTGCACGCCCTGTACCGGGCGACTGTCCTGACCGGCGCGGCCCGGCCGCCCGCCGGGCCCGGCACACCGGACGGCAGCCTTCCGCAGGTGTCGCGGCTGGACCTCGCCACGCTGGAGGTGCGGACCTTCCCGCTGCTCGCCGACCCGCTCTGCCCGCACTGCGGCCCGCGCGGCGCGGACAGCGCTGACGGCGCTGACGGTGTGGACGGCGGGGTCCTGCGCCTGGAGAGCCGGCCGAAGCCGGCTCCCGACGCGTACCGGCTGCGGAAGGCGTCCGCGTACCCGATCCCGGTCGCCGCGCTCGCGAACCCCGTGTCCGGGGTGCTCGGCGCCGGGACCTGGATCAATGTCACCTCGCCGACGACGGCGCCGGTCGCGGGCAGTGTCTTCATGCGGGGGTACGCGGGCCTCACCGACGTGACCTGGAGCGGCCAGGCCAACGGTTTCGACGCCAGCCGGAATCTCGCCTTCCTGGAGGGTCTGGAACGGTACGCGGGCACCCACCGCCGCACGGGTACCGCGCCCGTTTCGGCCGCGTACAGCGCCTTGGTGGCCGCCGGGACACCGGCCGTCGACCCGGCCGCCTGCGGTTTCTACGCGCCGGAGACCTACCGCGACGACCCGATGGTGAGCCCCTTCGACCCCGACCGGCCGATCCCGTGGGTGTGGGGCTACTCGCTGCGCGACGAGCGCCCGCTCCTCGTACCGGCCCGGCTCGTCCACTACAGCGCGGGACTCGCCTCCGACAACTTCGTCTTCGAGTGCTCCAACGGCTGCGCGATCGGCGGCTGTCTGGAGGAGGCGGTACTCGGCGGCCTGCTGGAACTCATCGAACGGGACGCTTTCCTGGCGGCTTGGTACGGCGCCACGCCGCTCCCCGAGATCGACCTGGACACGGTGGCGGACCCGACGGTCCGCACGATGATCGACCGCGCCGCGCTCCAGGGGTACGCGGTGCACGCCTTCGACAACCGGATCGACCTGGCGGTCCCCGTCGTCACCGGTCTCGCGGTGCGGCGCGACGGCGGCCCTGGGACGTACTCCTTCGGCGCGGGCGCGAGCCTGGACCCGGGTGCGGCACTGGAAGGCGCCCTGTCCGAAGTGCTCACGTACATCCCGCACCTGCCCCGGCAGGTCGAGGAACGCCGAGGCGAACTGGAGGCCATGGCGGACGACTTCACCAAGGTCCTCCACCTCAAGGACCACGCCCAGCTCTTCGGCCTCCCCCGGATGACGGAACACGTCCGCACCTATCTGGAACCGTCGTCCGTACGGCCGATGCGGGAGATCTACGCGGACTGGGAGACGCTGGACCGCCCACGCACGGGGGACCTGCGCGACGACGTCGCTTTCGTGCGGGACGAGTTGGTGAGCGCGGGCCACGATGTCGTGGTCGTCGACCAGACGACGCCGGAGCAGCACCGCATCGGCCTGCGGACGGTCGCGACGCTGGTCCCGGGGTTGCTGCCGATCGACTTCGGCTGGTCGCGGCAGCGGGCGCCGCTGCTGCCGAGGCTGCGGACGGCGGCGTTCGAGGGAGGGTTGCGGGACGCTCCGCTGAGGGGGGCGGAGATACGGAGGGTGCCGCATCCGTTTCCGTAGCCGGGGCTTCCGCCGTGGCCGTTGCCACCCTTGCTGTCAACCACCCGGCACTGACTGCGCCACAGATCAGCGGAGTATGTGCAGTCCGTACGCGGTACGGCCCGCTTCCGAATGCTGTGGAAGCGGGCCGTATCCGGATCCCAGGCCCAAGCCTGCCGAGTACCGTTTCGAGTGGTGAAGTCGAAACGGAGTCCAGTATGCCCATTCATGACGACGAGAGCATCGGGGCGAGGATCGCCTCTTACCGGAACCTCGCGGCTTACACCCAGCGTGAGTTCGCCGAGCACTCCCACCTCTCCCTGGGGAACATCCGCAAAGTTGAGCGGGGCGAGCGCCTGCCCACTCACGGCTTTCTCGCCACCGCAGCACGAACACTTGCCGTGAGCGTGGAGGAGTTGACCGGCCAGCCCTACCGTGGACAGCAACGATCTGACGAGAAGGCACACGCCCCCATAGCAGCCATCCGGACCGTGGTGCGTGCGTTCGATCTTCCTCCGGAATGGCGCACCACACCGCGCCTTCTGGGAGAGATTGCCGATGACCTTGAAGAAGCGACCCGCCACCGTGCTGCGGCCCGGTACACCCGTCTCGGCCTGGCACTGCCCGAACTGCTGGAGGAACTGACGGCTGCGGTGCATCTACTGGAAGGCGGCAGGAAGCGTCAGGCCGCGAAGATGTTGGCTTCCGCTTACTACATGGCGCACTGCCTCACCTACCGGCTCGGATATGCGGACCTCTCCGGCCAGTTGGATGACCGGCAGCGTTGGGCGGCGGACCTTTCCGGTGACGCGTTGACGGTTGCGCTTGCCCAGTGGTCGCGTGCCGGAGGCTTCCAAGCCGCCCGCGAGTACGGTGCCGGACTCCGGCTCCTTGCTCACGCTCGCGACCGACTCACGGAAGAGGCAGGAGCATCCTCGTCGTCAGCAGTGACGCTGCTGGGCAGCTTGCGCCTGCGTGAGGCCACACTCGCTTCCCGGGCCCGGGACGAGCAGGCCACCGAACACCACCTCACCGAGGCTTCCCGGCTTGCCGAGCAGATCCCCGGCCGAATGGACCGGGTGCACTACCACCTCACGTTCGGCCCGGGGAATGTCGCCGTACACAACATCGCCGCGCAGGTCGAACTCAAGAACGCCGATGAGGCCGCGAGGAAAGCGAGCGCTCTGCGTCTGCCCTCGTCGCTGCCGCGCACCCGCCGGGGACATCACCACATCGATGCCGCGCGTGCTTTCCTTGCGGTCGGCGATCGGGACAAGGCCCTGACAGCATTGCAGGATGCGCGCAAAGTGGCGCCTCAACAGACCCGCTATCACCCCATGGCCCGCGAGGCGGTACGGCTCCTCGCCCAGCAGTACCGCCGTGTTGGCCAGGACGTACGGACGCTTGCCGCATGGATGGGCCAAGCAGTGGCCTGACGGGGGCGGCAAGTAGCCGTCAAGCTGAGTCGCAGTCAGGAAGTACCCCGGCATGGGGTACTTCCTTTGTTTTGCGGTGGGCATCCTGCGACTGTCGGTCGCCACAGGATTCCCGGCGCGCGGTCCGTGGCCTCCTTGCCGGACGACCGCGGCGGCCGGCGGGGAAGAAGGCTGCGCCGCCCGACCGTCGGCGCCATTCGAAGCAAAGAAGAGGAGCGCATCATGACCACCAAAACCGTGGAACAGGTCGAACTCGGCAGGTTCCTGAACCTCACCGCCCGGCGGTTCGACGCCGGGTGTCCTGCCCCGGAGATGTTCTCTCCGGCCATCGACGGCGAATGGCACCGGCTTCTCAACTCATCGGGGTATCAGGCGTTCTGTGCCGAGCACGCCGGGCGTCAGATCGGGCACGCGGCAAACGCGGGAGCCGGGGAAATCTCCTGGGTCCGTGCCTATGAGGAGTTGTTCGGGCCGCTGCCCGAAATCTGGTTCACCGACCAGCACGGGCGCCTGGACCACGAAGGGTTAGCCCACTACCGCGAGAGCGGGACCGTGGTCGCCGAATGGGACTGCTCGCCGGTCCCAGGTGACGAGGCCGCCCCCAAGCGGCAGACGGCGACACCGACCCCGTGACTGCTGAGCCCGTTGGCGGAGCGCTCCGGCCCAGTGCCGGGGCGCTCCGCCTCATCGCACCCCGCACCACCACACCCAGCGCGGACATCGCCGCCTATGTGCAGGCCGTGACCACCCACTGCCCCTACCTCGCCCCGTCCCTCGATCGCGGCCTGACCGGCTGGACGCTCTACGAAGCCGTCGGTGCCCCCCTGGACGTGGAGGCCGAAGTGTTCCACGCCGCCGTGCAGGCCGCCGAATGGGTCCGGCCGTTGGCGGCCCGCGCCCATGGCGCGTTCGTGTGCGAGAACGTCGCCATTCTGGGCGCAGGACGGGAAGTAGTGCAGTGGCCGCACTGGGCCCTGAAGCACCTTTACGGACCGGTGGGGTTGATGATCGGCAAGTTCGCTGCGGGAGAGGAGCGCACCGACGGCAGGGGCCGCAGTATCTCGCCACCACCGGTTTCGTTCCTCCCGGTACGGGTCGCTGTTCGGCCCCGCGACGGCCGGTTCCTGCACCGCACCCCGAACCTGGCGGCGGTCGTGGCGTCCGCGAGGGACGACGGCCGCGACGTATTCGGCGATATCGGGCACGACTGGAAGGACATCAGACTATGGGCGCAGCACCTCCCGTCGAGGCGGTAGCAGCTCTGGAGCAGTTGCTGGGTCCCGTCACCTGCGATCTGCTCAGTGATCGGCGAGGCTCCCGAGCCTGGAAGGTCATCGGCTCCGGGGGCACTGCGGCGTTGAAGGCCAACAACCCCGAGGCCGCGTCCGGACGCGACAAGGCCGCGGAGATGGCCCAGGAGGACCGGCACCTGCTCGCCCTCGCCGACGCGGGCGCCCTCAGCCCCAGGTACCGGATCGACGCCGGCCCATGGGAGGGCGGCCGGTGGCTGGCGGTCCGTTGGATCGACGGAACCCCCCTGTGGAACGCCATGGCCCCGGCGCGCGGCCCCGAGGGCGATCGGCCCCCGGTGCGGCCGTGGCTTCTGGGCATCGCTCGAACCTGGGCGGGGCAGCTCGAACGGCTGCACTCCGCCGGTTGGACCCACGCCGACGTGCAGCCCACCAACACCCTCATCACCGCCGACGACCGCGCCGCCGTCTTCGACTTTGCCTTGTCGTGCGGGCCCGAGACGACTGATCGTCTTCCGTACCGGGGAGCCTTGACCCACACCACCGCCCCCGAGATCGCCGACGCCCTCCTGACCACCCCCACGGACACCCACATCCAGGCCCGACCACCGGCCGACATCTGGGGGTTGGGCGCATCCCTGTTCTGGTGCTGGACCGGGCACCGCCCCGTGCCCTACGCCGACGACACCCCGCGGACGGACAAGTTGAGGGCCATCGCCGCCGGGAAGCGCCTCTCCGTCGATGACGCCCGGCCATGGTCCTTCCCCGTCTTCGAGGACATCATCACCGCGTGCATGGCACCGGTCGCCGCCGAGCGGCCCACCGCCGCCGACCTGGTCACCCTCATCGAGGACACCCAATGATCACGCTGCGGGACCTGGTCCCCGGCGATGTCCTGGCCGTGCAGAGGATCTACAGCGGCGCTTCCCTCACCTTCACTCGCCGCCACCCCATGACCATCGGAGACGCCGCCGCTCATGTCACCACCGCCCTCACTCAGGCTCGGGCGAGCCCCCGCGAACGGTGGTGTTTCGGTGTCACCGCTGGTGATGACCTGGTCGGGGTGATCAAGTTCCGGGACCGCGGCGCTGGTCACGCCACCTTGAGCTACATCTTGCGGGAAGACACCTGGGGGCGCGGGTACGGTACCGCCGCCGTCCGGCAGGTCATCGCGTACGCGTTCACCGCCACCCATGTGGACCGGCTGAGCGCCAAGCATCACCCCGACAACCCCGCCTCCGGCCGCGTGCTGGGCAAGGCCGGGTTCACCCGCACCGCCGTCTTCCAGGGGCGGGCGGACGGTGCACCGGTGACGTACCCGGTCTACGAGATCTGCCGCGCCGGATGGGGCGCCCATATCGACCGATCACCGGGCAAGACACGACGCAGTAGCGCGCCGACCGGACAGCTTCCAGGGAGCTGAACGACGTATCCGCGATGCGACGATGTCGCCTTGGTTGGTCGCGGCAGCGGGCGCCGCTGCTGCCGTGGCTGCGGACGGCGGCGTTCGAGGGAGGGTTGCGGGACGCTCCGCTGAGGGGGGCGGAGATACGGAGGGTGCCGCATCCGTTTCCATAGCGGGGCTTGGCCGTGGTGGCACCGGGTATCGGTAGTGCCGACAGGGCGCGGCGTACGGTGGTAGCAGGAGGTAACCACATGACGACCGAAGGCAACGAAGTCCGGGAACACATCAAGCAGTTGCGGCGTACGGCGGGGATGAGCCAAGAGCAGTTGGCCGAAGCGTCCGGCCTGTCGGTGTTCACGATCCAGAAGGCGGAGCAGGGGAAGCCGGTCCGGACCGAGACGTTGCACACGATCGCGCGAGCGCTCGATGTGCCCACGTCACGGCTGTTCGTCGGGGGGACACCTGCCCCTGTTGTCGGAGACATGGACACGTCGCGGCGTCTCGTACCGCTGCGCATGGCTCTGATGCCGCCGATCGGCGTCACGGGTGTCGAGCCCCCGGCAGAGGCGCCGGAGATTGGGGGGCTCGGCGCGCTGCGCAGGCAGATCATGGATGTGCACACGCTGTACCGGGCCGGCCGGTACGACAGTGTGGTCGCCCAACTGCCCGCTCTGCTTGTGCGGGCGGGTGCAGCGGTACGGACCGCCGAGGGCGACGACCGGGTGGAGGCCGAAGCCGTACGGGTCCTCGCCCTGCTGGTGGCGGGAAAGTTCACCACGCAACTGCGTCAGTACGACTTGGCCTATCACGCCCTCGCGGACGCGATCCGCACCGCGCGGGATGCGGGGGACCAGCACACCGCCGCCGTGGGTGTGGTCGGTCTGCTGTGGTTGCTGCTGCGGCAGAACCGGTTCGACGAGTGCTACCGGCTTGCCATCGACACCGCCGAACTGGTCGAGCCCCGTATGACCGAGACCGACCCGGCGCGCATCTCCCTGTACGGAGAACTCTGGTTGCGCGCGGCTGCCGCGGCTGTTCGTGACGGTCGCTACGACGACGCTGAGGTGGCGAGGGGTATGGCAGCGCGTGCTGCGGGCGGCATGCGGCGCCAGGACGAGATGTTCCCCTCGCACTGGGGCGGATTCGGGCCCGCTACGGCAGCGATCAAGGCGGCCGAAGACTGCTTGGTCATGGGGCAGGACGCGTCGGACGCACGGGAGCTACTGCGCCGAGCGGGTACCGACGCTCTGTCGCCCGAGGCGTTGAAGTCGCGTGGGAAGCCGACGGCCATCGACTGGTCGCGGCACAAACTGGACGTTGCGTCGGCGCACGTCATCCTTGGCTCTCACCAGGCAGCCATGGAAGAACTGGTGCGCATCAAGGAGAAGCGCGGAACCTGGATGCGTCATCAGCCCATGGCGCGGCGAGTCGTTGGGGACGTACTCAAGACGCGCAAGCGCACGTTGACCCAGGACATGCGCGACATGGCCACGTACTTGGGGGTCGCCGGGTAGCTCGTACGGGCTGTACGGCTTTCGACACCGGGGATGGCGAAGTCACCTACGGTGCTTATGGCTTGACTGACAGTCACCATCTACGGTCGTCGTGTCCCAACCGATCTGCCTCGGGGGCACGATGACCAGCAACACGCGAAGGACCGAAGCCGACCGTGCGCGGCGCCGTGGACTGCACGACGCCGCGGCGGGCGTGCCGGATGTCGGCACGGTTCTGTACGACACCGTCACGGACAAGGTGGGCGAGTTCCGTGGCGAGAACGACGGACGCTACTTACTGCGCCCGCCCGGTGGCGGCGTCGAGTGGGACGCGGCCCCGGGTGACGTGGAGCCGCCGGGAAGCGCCGAGCGTTTGCGGGCCAAGGCGGCGGCGGAGAACCGGGACCGTGCGCGGTTTCGGTTGTGAGCCGCTTACGTTTCCCGTTCCGGCGGGGGCGGGTCTCGGCGGCGCGGGCGGAGGCCCTGGCGAGGTACTGCCGGGAACGCGACATCGATCTGCTTGCCGGAATCTTCGGCGACTCCGACCACGGGCCGCCCCCGAGCCGTATCGACCGCGTGCGGCTGTGGGCGGACGGCGTGCTCGCCCTCGGGCGACTACGCGGCCGGCGCGCGCGGCTCCGCGTCCGCAGGTGGTGCACCTTGCCGAGCGGGCACCGCCGTATGGAGCGCCCTGTGGAAACGGAAGCGGTCGCACCGGACGACGGCCTGACACCCTCGCCTGCTGACGTGGACCGGCTGATCAGCGACATCGCCGCGGACGTGGTCGCCATGAGGGGGGCGGAGGGGACCAGGACGTTCGGGTTCGTCAGATGGCGGTTGCGGCCCGATCAGGATGATGACGCCCCGCCGAACACATACGCGTTCCGGTGCCTCACGCTCACCGACGATGACATCGAGTGCGACGCGAAGTCGGCCCCGAGCACCGACCCGACCGAGCCGCAGACCTGGGTGTTCGCCCACCTGCGCGCCCATCCCGAGCACACCAGTTACGCCGAAGTCATCGAACGGCCCTGGGTGCTGTGGCGGGAGGGCCCCGCGTGAACTGCCGACCGGAGCCGGAGGGCTACTGGTCCGAGGTGCGCGGCGAGGGACCGGTGTACGGGACGGGCGAATCCGTGCGGCACGTCTTGGGCACCTTCGCATCCATCTCGCCGATATTGACGCTCCGTTGGCTTCGGGGCGAGGCGCGGCGCATCGCGGACCGGCTGGACCCCGATCCGACTGAGGCGACATGGGTCCGCCCGACCATGCGCAAGGCGACCACGCCCGTACCCGACTGCCCGACGGAGTTACGGGCCTGGGCCGCCGACCCCGACAGGCAACGCGCCGCCCGCGACCACATCAAGGCGGGCCACCCACTGTGCGCCACTTTCCGGGACACGGACTGCACGTACACCTTCTCCGCCTGCCCGATCCGCCTGCCCACGGACGAGCCCGCCCCGCCCGTTCCGACGGGCGAGGAGCAGCGCCACCGACCCCGAGCGCTGACCAGTACGCCCCACCGCTCGGGGCGGTTCACGTCGCGACCAACTGAAACGAGGGACGACCCGTGACCGCTACCACCGACCACCGCACACGAACGACGACCAGGGCGACGAGCCCGCTCCGGAGCCGACGGGCGGTGCGCAGGCTGCTGGAACCGCGGGCGCTCACCCCCGCCGATCTGTCCATGGTGCTACTCGTCACCGAGGAGCCCGCCGACCGCCCCATGCCCACGGTGACCCTCGCGGAGATTCCCGCAGTGTCACGCGAGGCTGTGCGGCTCGGTGTCCCGTCCGTGAAGCTGTTCGCCGAGTCGACCCGGCGGGACGCCACGGGGGAAGCCTCGGTCCACGCCGGTTCGCTGATGGCTCGCGCTGTGAGCGAAGTCAAGAGCGCCGCCCCGGATCTCGCCGTCATGACGGAGACGTGCTTGTGCTCGTACACCGCCGACGGCGTCTGCTATCTGACCAGTCGCGACGGAATGCCCGACGTACGCGGCACTGTCGAGGTCACGTCCCGTCAGGCCGTCGCTCACGCGGAGGCGGGCGCGGACATCGTCGGCCCCGCGTCCATGGTGCTCGGCACGGTCGGGGGCGCGCGTAGGGCACTCGACCAGGCGGGGCACGAAGCGGTGTCCGTCATGCCTCACGTGATCTTCTGGTCCCACCTGTACGACGGATTCCGGCTCACGATGGGTGCCACCCCGAAAGCGGGGGTCGACCGGGAGTTTCAGATCAACCCCGGGAAGGCCGACCAATTCATCGACACTGCCTTACGGATGGAAGCGGCGGGCGCCGACATGATCCTTTTGGAGCCCGCGCAGTTCACGGCGGATGTGCTCGCCACGCTCCGGGGCGTCACCCGCGCGCCCCTGTTCCCGTTCTCCGTGTCCGGTGAGTACACGGCGCTGACCCGGATGGACCCCGAGTCGGGACGGCGCGATGTGCGCCTGTTGGTCGAACTGTTCACCATGCTCAAGAGGGCGGGGGCGAGCGGCAGCGTCACGTACGCGGCGCTCGACATAGCCCGGCAGCTCACCTAGCCGCGAGAGCGGCCCGTACCGCGTCGAGGATCGCATGCGCGCCCTGGTCGATGAGCGTCGCGGCCAGTGCCGCACCGAGCTTTTCCGGTTCGGTGGACGGGCCGGTCAGGGTTCCCGAAACCTGCTCCGTACCGTCCAGCGAACTGACCTGACCGAACAGCCTGAGTTCGCCGTCCGGCAGGGTCTCGCCGTATGCGCCCACGGGAACGCTGCACCCTCCGTGAAGCTCGGCGAGCAGCGCGCGTTCCGACCTGATTTCGGCATCGACGGACACGTCGCCGACCGTGGACAGGATGTCGCGCAACGGGGCCGAGGGCTCGTCCGTCCGGACCTGAATTCCCAATGCACCCTGGCCGGGGCTCGGCGGGAACAGGTCGAGCGGCAGCAATTCGCCGATCGCGTCAGCCAGGCCGAGCCGGCGGAGCCCCGCAGCGGCCAGAACCACCGCGTCCAGCCCCTCGGTCTCGATCTTCTTCAATCGGGGCGGGACATTCCCTCGGATCGGAACGATTTCAAGGTCCGGGCGTACCGCGAGTAGCTGCGCGATGCGCCGAGGAGCCCCCGTGCCGACCCGCGCGCCCTTACGCAATCCCGCGAGGGTCGAGCCGCACAGAGCATCGCGCACGTCCTCGCGCCCAGGCGGGGGCAGCAACGTGAGCCCGCTCGGGTTCGCCGTCGGAAGGTCTTTCAGAGAATGGACGATCACGTCCACGTCACCCCGCGACAAAGCCGCTTCCTGCTCGCTGCTGAATGCAGACCCGCCGCTGACGGCGGAAACGCTCGACAAGGGCGACTTACGGTCCTTGTCGCCCCCTTCCAGAATCACGCGATGCGTGAAAGTGACGTGCGGGAAGCGTTCGCGGAGCGGTCGCAGGTATTCCCGCACTTGAGCTTTGGCGAGATTGCTTGCGCGCGAGCCGACGAGATACTGAACCACGGTGACCAACTCCCGAAGCCTGACAGGGTGTCACCAGGCTATGGCCCTGTGTGGCGTGCTGATGCAGACAGTCGGTCGGCTAACCATGATCGGGAATGGCTGCTGATTCGCCCCGTTCGGCGCTCTCACCCTTGCCGACCGCGCTGTGTTTCGCGCGGCCGTAACCCCACCCTCGTGACGCCCCCTTGGCTTACGGGCGGGGCCTCTTCCTCTCTCCCCCTTGGACAACACATGCGTCAATGCAAAGCCACCGCCGATGTGCGGCCCGCCGCCCTCGTCTTCGCGATCCTCGCCGGGCAAGGGCGGTTATACGGCGGTGATCTCGCCTACGCGCCCCGGCGCGTCCGCTGCGAACTCGCCCTCGGGCACCAGGACGAGCACGCCTGGGACTGGCCGGACGGAATGGCGCCGCCACTGTGGGCGCGGTGGACGACTGAGGCGCCCCCACGGTTCGAGTCCCTGCCCTGGTGCGAGACCCCGGGCGGTCCGCACGGCGATGCGTGCACGCTCTATCAGGGGCACGCGCACGAGCATTCGTGGAATGTGCGCGACCCCGAGATCGAAGCGCTGCGCCGCAGGGTCCTAGCGGAATGGGCGCGGTTCATCAAGCGGCTGGGCAGGAAGCCGGATTGACGGGACGAAGGGGCGCGCGAAGGGGGCGGCATCCGTGGGGGAATGCCCCCGGATGCCGCCCCCTCCTCATGCCGGGTGCGCTGCGATCAGGCGCTGCACGAGGTGGTGCTGGTGGTCGAGGAACACGTCGACGTCGAGCTGCACGACGTGGAACCCGCGAGCACGACCTCGCTGGCGTCCGAGTAGTCCGAGATCTCGAAGGTCTCCGACTCCAGCTCCATGATCTCGTCGGCGAGCGAGGCGAGGGTGTTCTTGTCGGCCATGGTGACTCCTTGGGGGACGAGGGCGGCCCGCGAGGGCAGCCCGGAGAGCCGTGCTCGTACCCGACCATTGGAACCGCCACCGCTGGCACATCGGCAGGTGTTCCACTGACGGCGCGCGTCAGCGGGATGACAGCGGGGACCGGCGGGCGGCGGGGATGATGGCGCGGATGAACGCCGGCCCGCCCACCCCCGACACCCCGGACCCCCGGCCCGCCCTCTCCGGACTCGCCGACGTGCTCCGCCCCGCCGTCGCGCTGTACGTGGACCTCCACCACCGCCCGGAACTCTCCGGCGACGAACACCGCACGGCCGCCGAACTGGGCAAGTGGCTCGGCGATGCGGGGTACGAGGTGACCGAGTCCGTCGGCGGCCACGGTGTCGTCGGCGTGCTGCGCAACGGTGACGGCCCGCGCGTCATGATCCGTACCGAACTCGACGCGCTGCCCCTGACCGAACGGACCGGACTCCCGTACGCCAGTGAGGGCCCCGTCGCACACGCCTGCGGGCACGATCTGCACATGGCGGCGGCGATGGGCGCGGCCTCGCTGCTCGCCGGAGCCCGCGCCCGTGACCACTGGTCCGGGACGCTGGTCGTGGTCGGCCAGCCCGCCGAGGAGACGCTGACCGGCGCGCGGGCGATGCTGGCGGACGGGCTGTACGAGCGGTTCGGGCGCCCCGACGTGGTGATGGCGCAGCACGCGGTGCCGCTCCCGGCGGGGATGGTCGCGCACGGGTACGGTCCGGTGCTGGCCGGAAGCGTCGGCTTCGAGATCACGGTGCACGGGCGCGGGGGCCACGCGGGCACCCCGCACCTGGCGGTGGACCCGGTACTCGCCGCGTCGGCGGCCGTACTGCGGCTCCAGGGCGCGGTGTCCCGCGAGTGCGCGCCGGGGGAGCAGGTCGTGTTGAACGTGGGTGCCTTCCACGCCGGTACGGCGGGCAACCTGATCCCCGACCGGGCCGAACTCTCCGTCACCGTCCGGGCCCTGTCCGATGCGGCGCTCGACCGGATGACGGCTGCCGTGGAACGGATCGTGCGCGCCGAGTGCGCGGCCTCGGGCTGCCCCCGGGACCCGGAGGTTCGGATCACCTCCCGCTCCCCGGTGACGCACCCCGACCCGGAGGCGACGGCCCGCGTACGCGCCGCCCACACCACCCTCTACGGCCCCGAACGCGTCTCCGCCTGGCCCCCGTCCCTCGCCACCGAGGACTTCCCGCTCTACGGCGACGCGGGCACCGAACTCCACGGCCACAGCGGCATTCCGCTGGCGTACTGGATGCTCGGCACGATCTCCCCCACCACCTGGTCGAACACCCCTGGCACCCCTGCCGAAAAGCTCGCCGCCCTCCCCGCGAACCACTCCCCGGAATTCGCCCCGGACGTGAAGACCGCTCTGCCGACGGGGATCAGGGCGCTGGTTTCGGGGGTGTGGGGGTGGGTGGGACGGTGACGCCGCCTCCGCCTCCGCCCCCGTCGAACCGGTCCGCCAAGTGACCTCCACGCCCGGTCCCGGCCCCTTTTTGCATGGTTCGTTCCCGGGTCGAATCCGGTCACCCCTCTGGTGCTCGCACAGTCGATTGCGCTAGGCGTCCGGGACCGGTGGGCGGGGCGTCGTGCTGGGGATGTGAAGGGCTTGCACACCCCGTTCAGTTGGCCGATGTCCGGTGTTCATGCACGCGTGAGCGCACGGGCGCCCGACACCGTGAGGGTCAGGTCGGCCGGTGATGGGAATCGGCCAATATCACCGGACGCCGACGTGTGTCCGGAGGGGGGGTGGCCATGAATCACCCGCGCTTTCTGTTTCTGCCGAGAGCCGGCGCCGCGACCACCGTCGCGGCGGCTCCGGTGGTCTCCGTCGGATGGAGGCTGCTCGGCGCCAACAACCGCGGACTCGGGCAGGGTTGGGACAGCCATCCCGGCCTGGCGGCCTGCCGTGCCGCCGTGGAGTCGCTCCGCGAGGACGTGGTACGGGCCCGCCCCGTGCTCGCCGTCTCCGAGACGTCGGGCCTCTGGGTCTGGCGCCTCGAACTCGACGGCCGCCGGGTCGCCGTGTCCAGCCGGTCCTACCAGCGCCAGCGCGAATGCCAGTACAGCCTCACCAACTTCCTGCGGGCGGTGCCCGAGGCGCGGGTGGCGGCCGGTCTCGTCGCCCTGGGCGGGCGCCGGTTCTCGAACCCGCGCGACGACCGCCCTCCCCCCTGGCCGCCCGCCGCGCCCGGCAGGACCGCCACCCTCGCGAACCCCGCCCCCCGTACGCCCGTCCTTCCCCCGGTCGCCGACTCCGCCGGAGCACGCACGCGATGACGCTCACCGCGCCCAATCCCGCCGCACCGCAGCCCGCACAGCCCGCACCCCCCGACGAGCCACGCGCCATCAAGCGCTCCGCCGGGTTCGCCGACCGGCTGTTCCGGGGTCTCGCCCGGGGCAGCGGCGGCATCGTGCTCGTCATCATGCTGCTGGTCGGTACGTTCCTCACCTTCCGTGCCTGGGAGGCGCTGCGGGTGGCGGGCTGGTCCTTCGTCACCACCTCGGCGTGGGAGCCCGACTCCAAGAACTTCGGTATCGCCGCCGTCCTCACCGGCACCGTGCTGATCGGACTCGTCGCGATCTGCGTCGCCGTGCCGCTCGCCCTCGGGACGGCGCTGTTCATCACCGAGTACGCGCCGCGCCGCATCCGCCGCACCATGGTCAGCCTGATCGACCTGATGGCGGCGGTGCCCAGCGTGGTCTACGGGCTCTGGGGGTTCTTCTTCTTCCAGTCGCACGTCGTCGGTCTGTCGCGCTGGCTCGCCACCTACTTCTCCTGGATCCCGCTGTTCCGGGTGGACGGCGCCCAGGCGGACGACCCGCTCGCACCGCTCACCGTCTACACCTCGTCCACGCTCATCGCCGGGATCGTCGTCGCGCTGATGGTCATGCCGATCACCTGTTCCGTGATGCGCGAGACGTTCTCGCAGGCGCCGCCCGGCGAACGCGAGGGCGCCTACGCGCTCGGCGCGACCCGCTGGGGCGTGATCCGCTCCGTCGTCCTGCCCTTCGGGCGCGGCGGCGCGATCGGCGGCACGATGCTCGGGCTCGGCCGCGCCCTCGGCGAGACCATCGCCGTGTACATGATCATCTCGCCGGTGTTCGTGATCCAGCCGCACATCCTGGAGAACGGCTCCAACTCCGTCTCCTCGCTGATCGCCCTGCGCTACGGCTCCGCCGGCACCTTCGGCATGTCGGCGCTGATGGCCGCCGGGCTCGCCCTCTTCCTCATGACGCTCGTCGTCAACTTCATCGCCTCCTCCATCGTGGCCCGCAGCCGCTCCGGAGCGGGGGCGGAGGCCTGACATGCACCACATCGACCAGATCGAACAGACCCAACAGGCCGGCCAGACCGCCGGCCAGGAACACGCCGGCACCGGCAAGGCAACCCCCGCCGAAGCCCCCCGTACCGTCACCCCCGCACCCACGGACCCCGCCGCCCACCCCGAGACCCGCCGCACCGCCGCCGCCTTCCGGCCCGGCGATATACGCGCGTTGACCGGCGCCTTGGCCGGCGCGATCGGTCTGACCGTCCTGCTGTTCACGCGGATCGCGCCCTTCGACGCGCCGCTCGGCTTCGTCGTCGTCGCGTACGTCTTCTTCCTTGGGCTGTACGCCGTCCTGGTCTCCTTCCAGGAAGACGCCATCGCCGTACGGGACCGGGTGGCGGCGGTGGTCGCCTACAGCCTCGCCCTGCTGGTCGTCTCGGTCCTCGTCTTCGTCGTCGCGTACACCCTGTGGCGGGGCCGCTCCGCGCTGCCGCACCTCAACTTCTTCACCGACGACATGTCGCGGACCGGGCCGATGCAGCCGCTCAGCATGGGCGGCGTGCTGCACGCCATCGTCGGCACCCTGGAGCAGATCTCCATCGCGCTCCTGATCACCGTGCCGCTCGGCCTCGCCTGCGCCGTGTTCCTCAATGAAGTCCCCGGCGCCTACGCCCGGTTCGTCCGCACCATCGTGGAGGCGATGACAGCGCTCCCGTCGATCGTCGCGGGCCTGTTCATCTACGCCACCTTCATCCTGATGCTCGGCAACCAGAAGTCCGGTTTCGCCGCCGCGCTCGCCCTCGGCGTGATGATGCTGCCGATCATCATCCGGGCGTCCGACGTGGTGATCCGGCTGGTGCCCGGATCGCTCAAGGAGGCGTCCCTCGCGCTCGGCGCCAGCCAGTGGCGCACCATCTGGACGGTGACCCTGCCGACCGCGCGGTCCGGTCTGACCACCGCCGTCATCCTCGGCACCGCGCGCGGCATCGGCGAGACCTCTCCGGTACTGCTCACCGCCGGGTCCACCGGCGATCTCAACCTCAACGCGTTCAGCGGCGCCCAGGTCTCACTGCCGCTCGCCACCTTCGAACTCGTCCGGTCGCCGCAGCCGAGCTTCATCGCCCGCGGCTTCGGCACCGCCGCCCTGCTCATGGGCCTGGTCCTGCTGCTCTTCGTGCTCGCCCGGATCATCGGCGGGCGCGGACCCGGCGAGCTGACCAAGCGCCAGATCCACCGCAGGGTGCTGGCGTCCCGCCGCGACAGCGAACGGATGCGCGACGAGACCGCCCCCGAAGGCGCCCGTACGGCCGAGCCCGCGCCGCCACCCGGTGCCGGACCAGCCGGTCACCCCGCAGGGCCACCCGTCAGCTGATCCACCGCACCCCCAGAACCGCCCCGCCCCACCGACAGGAGTCGCTTTCCGATGTCCGGAACCCCTCCGGCGCCGCCAGGCCCCCGTACAGGAGACCCCCGTACCAGCAGGCGCAGCCGAGGCGTCCGAGCCGCGCTCGCCGCCCTCGCCGTGGCCACCCTGGTGCTGCTCGGGCTGCTTCCGCCCGCCCAGCAGGCCGCCGCCGCGTCGTACGTCCCGATCTCCGGCGCGGGCTCCACCTGGAGCCAGAACGCGCTGGACCAGTGGCGGGCCAACGTCAAGCAGTACGGCATGACGGTCAACTACAACGGCACCGGCTCGTCGGACGGCCGCAACCAGTTCCGCAACGGCACCGTCGACTACGGCGTCTCCGAGATCCCGTACGGCGTCAAGGACTCCGGCGTCGTGGACTCGCCGCCCTCGCGCAAGTACGCGTACATGCCGATCGTGGCCGGTGGCACCTCGTTCATGTACAACCTGCGCATCGGCAACCAGCGGGTCACCAACCTGCGGCTCTCCGGGCCCGTGATCGCCAAGATCTTCACGGGCGGCATCACGCTGTGGAACGACCCCGCGATCAAGGCCGACAACCCGGGCCTCGCCGCGTCGCTGCCCGCCCGCAGAATCGTTCCGGTGGTCCGGTCCGACGGCTCCGGCACCACCGCGCAGCTCACCGCCTGGATGGCGAAGGAGCACGGGTCGGTCTGGGACGACTACTGCGCCAAGGCCGGACGGTCCACGCCCTGCGGCACGACCTCCAACTACCCGCTGGTCCCCGGCAAGGGCTTCGTCGCCCAGTCCGGGTCCAACGGTGTCTCCGGGTATGTCGCCCAGGCGGGCAACATCGGCACGATCACGTACGTCGAGTACTCGTACGCCGTCTACACCACCGGATTCCCGGTGGCCAAGGTGCTCAACAAGGCGGGCTACTACACCGAGCCGACCGCGCAGAACGTCGCCGTGTCGCTGCTCGACGCGCGGATCAACGACAACAGCTCCTCGCCCCAGTACCTCACCCAGATCCTCGACGGCGTCTACAGCAACAAGCGCAACGACGCCCGCAACTACCCGCTGTCCAGCTACAGCTACATGGTCGTGCCGACGAAACTGGAGTCCAACTTCAACGCCCAGAAGGGCAAGACGCTCGGCGCGTTCTCGTACTACTTCCTCTGCCAGGGCCAGCAGCACGTCGACAACCTCGGCTACTCGCCGCTGCCGGTGAACCTGGTCGAGGCCGGACTCGACCAGGTCCGCAAGATCCCCGGCGTCGACGTCGAGAACGTCAACATCAAGAACTGCCGCAACCCCACCTTCTCGGAGGACGGCACCAACACCCTCGCCAAGACGGCCCCCATGCCGCCCGCCTGCGACAAGCAGGGCGCGACCCAGTGCACCACCGGAACCGGCGGCGACAAGAAGCCGACGGTGCCCCAGGGCGGCAGCGCGGGCGCGGGCTCCGGCTCGGGCGGCGGTACCGGTGGTGGTACGGCGTCGGGCGGCGGGTCGACCGGCGGTGCGGGTACGGGCGGTACCGGGGGAGCGGCGGCGAGCGGCGGGGCCGGGGCGACGGGCGGCAGCGCCAGCCCGGGTGCCTCGGCGGACGGCGGCACGGCGATCGACCCGGACACCGGGCAGCCGCTCGGCGCGGGCGGCACGGGTGACGCGGCCGGGGCCGGAGCGGGCGGCGGCGACGCCTTCGCCGTACCGGTGTCCACCTCCGGGGCGCTCGGCGGCTCGGCGCGGATCGTCCTGACCGTTCTCGCGGGGCTGCTCCTCGTGGTCGTCACGGTCGGACCCCCGCTGCTGTCGCGGCTCCTGACGGCACGGAAGTCCGGGTCATGAGGGCCCGCCGCGTCCACCGGGCGCTCACCGCGGTCGTCGTCGCGCTCTGCTGCACCCTCGGTGCGGGCGCCTTCCTGGCCGCCGGACCCGCCGGTTCCGCCCCTTCCGCCGCTTCCGCCGGGTCGGTCCGGCAGGCGTCGTCCGGCACCGGCCCCTCCCCGGTCACCGTCTCCGGCACGGGCGACTTCGCCGCGCTCAAGGTGACCGTCGAGCAGACCCAGCACCTCGTCAACCAGGTCGTCAAGGTCTCCTGGAAGGGCGCCGAGCCCACCGTCTCGGACACCGCCTACGCGGCCGACTACCTCCAGATCATGCAGTGCTGGGGCGACGACGCGAAGGGCCCGAGCCCGGAGCAGTGCCAGTTCGGCGGCTCGTCCGCGTTCGGGCCCGGCGTCGGCGGTCAGGGCGCGGGCGCGTACACCAACAGCCGTCAGCTCAACTACGGCGGCAACCTGGTCGACCCCGAGCAGAAGCTGCCGCCGCCGTCGCCCAGCGGTGTCTCGTACACCCCGTTCCGCTCGGTGACCGGCGAGACCGCCACGGGCGCCACCAACGACTTCTTCGACGCCAGCACCACCAACGAGGTCCCCTACGCGCGCACCAACCCGGACGGCGCGGGCGAGGTGTACTTCGAGGCGCAGACCGCCCTTGAGGCGCCGGGGCTCGGCTGCGGCGAGGCGGAGGCGGGCAGCGCGAACCAGAGCGAGGGCCGCCGCTGCTGGCTGGTCGTCGTGCCGCGCGGCCAGACCGAGGTGGACGGCTCCCGGTACACGGCACGCGCCAGCGGCTTCCTCGAATCGTCGCCGCTGTCCGCCACCAACTGGGCCGCACGCCTCGTCGTCCCGCTGCACTTCGAACCGCTCGGCCAGTTCTGCCCGCTCGGCGCCGACGAGCGCCCCACCCTCGGCAACGAGATGGTCGCCGAGGCCGTCAGCCGCTGGCAGCCCGCGCTCTGCCGTACCGGCGGCAAAACGATCTTCGGGTACGCCCAGGTCACCGACGACACCGCGCGCGCCAAGCTCGGCTCCGGCAATCCGGGCATGGTCTTCATGAACCGGCCCGCCGCCGCAGGGCAGATACCCGAGGGCCAGACCCCGGTGTACGCGCCGGTCGCCCTGTCCGGGCTCACCATCGGCTTCCTCATCGAGAGCCAGGCCCCGAGCTGGGCACCCGAGGACGTCCAGGCCCGCAACGGCCGCCGGATGACGAGCCTCAAGCTCAGCCAGCGGCTGGTGGCGAAGCTGCTGACCGAGTCGTACCAGGACGGCAACTCGCGGTTCGCGCCGAGCACCGAGAAGAACCCGTACAACCTGGGCCACGATCCGGAGTTCGTGCGGCTCAACCCGGAGTACGCCGACCTCAACTTCGGCGGCAAGCTCGGTGACGTCGTCGTCCCCGAAGCGCTCGCGGACACGGCCGCCCTGCTGTGGAGCTGGGTCGACCAGGACCCGGCGGCTCGCGAATTCCTCGACGGCACCCCCGACAACGCGGGCAAGTACGGCGACCCGAAGAACTCCGGGATGAAGGTCAACCCGCACTACAGCAAGCTGAAGCTGCCGCTCGACCACTTCCCGAAGAGCGACCCGTTCTGCCAGCAGTTCGAGGACCACCCGGACAACCCGCTGTGCGTCCAGGACAAGCACCCGTACACCTCCGACCTGCACGGCGCCGCCCGCGCGGCCGGGCGCGGCGACCCGCTGGCCCGGACCACCTGGGACAAGACGGCGACCCCGCCCGGCTACAAGAAGGACCCGGTGCAGCCCGCCGGGCAGCGCGCCATGCTCGCCCTCGCGGACACCTCGTCGGCCCTCCGCTACGGACTGACCCCGGCCAAACTGCGCAACGCGGCCGGGCAGTACATCGCCCCGACCACGTCGGCGCTGGTCGCCGGGCAGGCCGCGATGAAGCCGGGCGCGGTGAAGGACGTCCTGGAACCGGTGCCCGCGAACACCACGGCGAAGAAGGCGTACCCGCTGACCTCGCTCACCTACGCGGCCACCGTCCCGTCCCGGCTGACCGCCGCCGAGGGCAAGGACTACGCCGAGTTCCTGCGGTACGCGGCCGGCCCCGGGCAGTCGCCCGGCGTCGCGGCCGGCACCCTGCCCGAGGGCTACGCGCCGCTGCCGAAGGCGCTGCGCGACCAGACCGTCCGGGCGGCGGCCACCATCGCCGCGCAGGCGGGCAAGGAGCCGTCGGGCGACGGGGGTTCGGCCGGGGGGAGCGGCGGTACGACGGGCGGCGGCACCGGGGGTACGGGCGACGGCTCGGGCTCCGGCGCCGGTACGGGCGGTGGCTCCGGCGGCGCGGCGGGCGGTGCGGCACCGGGTGGCGGCGGGGCGAGCGCGTCCCCGTCCGGCTCCCCGTCGCCCGGCGCCACGGCCACCTCGCCGCCGCAGAAGGCGGCGGCCGAGGCGGAGTCGTCGCTGACACCGGCCTGGGTGCTCGGCGCGGTGCGCTATGTCGTCCTGATCGTCCTGATCACCGGAGTCGCGGCGGCCGTAGGCGGCCCGCTCCTGCCCAGAGTGGCGCCCGTGCTCGCGGCCAGGCTGCGGGATCTGCGGCGCGACGACGGCACCTGAGCGACCGGTCGGGGGCGGAGGCACCACCCCCGACCGGTGCCGGATGTTCCGGAACGGCCGGAACCCGGCGACCCGCGAGCGATCGCGGATCTCAACACCAGCACGAGCCTAGCTGAGGGGTAACGCAAAGGTGAAGATGAAGAAGATCGCGATGGCCGCGACAGGTGCGGCGCTCATCGCCGTCACCGTCGGCAGCACCGCGAACGCCGAGCCGACCGGTACGCCGACCTACCGCCAGCTCGCCGGCGTCGGATCGGACACCACCCAGGACGTGATGAACGGTCTCTCGCAGACCGTGACCATCAACGGCACCAAGGTCCTCGGCTCCTACAACGCCGTGGGCGCGCCCACGATCACGACCAAGGACCCCGCCGTCAACAACAAGTGCGCCATCACCCGGCCGAACGGCTCGGGCGCCGGCCGCACCGCGCTCGTCAACTCGCTCCAGGCGGGCGACGGCTGCCTGGACTTCGCGCGCTCGTCCAGCCTGAACCTGGCCGCCGCGTCCCCCGGCCTCACCTACGTCCCGTTCGCCGTCGACTCGGTGACCTACGCCATCACGCCGTCCAGCGTGCTGCCGCGCAAGCTCACCCTCGCCGACCTCAAGGCGATCTACCACTGCGACCCGAACTACGTCGGGACCGGCCCGAACTTCAGCGTCAACGCCCTGCTCCCGCAGGCCGGTTCGGGTACCCGCAGCTACTGGATCTCGCAGGTCGGCATCACCGAGGCCGACGTCACGGCCGGTGTCTACCCCTGCATCAAGGACAAGAAGGGCACCACGCCCATCCAGGAGCACGACGGCCGCGTCCTCGACGACAAGTCGATCGTGCCCTTCTCCACCGCCCAGTACATCGCGCAGGGCGCGACCGTCGCCGACGTCCGGGGCCGCGCCATCCTCGGCACCATCGACGGCAAGTCGGCCACGGTCCTCAACAGCGACTTCGGCATCAAGCGCGAGGTCTACAACGTGATCCCGACCAGCAAGATCGGCACCGCCCCGTGGAGCACCGTCTTCACCGGCTCCGACTCGCTGATCTGCAAGCAGGGCGAGGTCATCAACAACTACGGCTTCGCGACCAACCCGAACTGCGGCGACACCAGCAAGCAGACCCCGTAACCCCGACGCGCTTTTCCTGATCGAAGAAGGGCTTTGAGCGTGTTCTCCAAGAGACCCCTGCGGAACCTCTCGGCCGGTGTCGTGACCCTCGTCGCCGCCGTGGGCGCCGGCCTGGTCGTCGCCCCGTCCGCCCAGGCGGCCGAGATCGGCACCATCGCCATCAACCCGAAGACCGGTGCCGACGACTCGGGCATCGACTTCAGCACGTCGGGCGCCTGCCCCGACAACGCGACCAACGTCATCGTGTCGGTCAAGGGCTCCGGCTTCCCCGCCGAGGGCCAGAACGTGGTCGGCAACGCGCCGATCGAGACGTTCAACACGACGGCGGACGGCGGGATGAACATCCCCCTGACGTCGACGATGAGGGACTACGCCAACATCGCCGGCTTCAGCACCCTCCAGGGCCGCTACGACTTCACGGTCACCTGCCGCACCGCGTTCAACGGGACCAGCCTCGGTGACTTCACCGGCGCGATCTGGTTCACGTCGAACACGGCGTACCAGGCGAACGACCCGGCCGTGAAGGTCGACACCACCACCGCCCTCGCGGTGTCCCCGTCGGGCTCCACGGACCAGGGCGACGCGGTCACCCTGACCGCCACCGTCGCCCCCGCGGGCGCCACCGGCACCGTGCAGTTCCGTGACGGCGCCACCGCCCTGGGCAGCCCGGTCGCCGTCACCTCCGGCACCGCGTCGCTGACCACCAGCAACCTGACGGTGGGCAACCACTCGCTCACCGCCGAGTTCACCCCCGGTGGCTCCGGCTACAACGCCTCCGCGTCCGCCGCCGTCGCCCACCAGGTGAAGGCCGTCGCCGCGAAGCCCACCACCACCGCGCTCGTCGTGTCCCCGGCGGACACCGCGGCGCAGTACAGCCCGGTGTCGCTCACCGCGACCGTCGCGCCGGCCGGTGCGAACGGTTCGGTGAAGTTCACCGACACCGTGGGCGGTACGACGACGACCCTCGGCACCGTGAAGGTGACGGACGGTCAGGCGGCGCTCACCACCAGCGCGCTGGCCCCCGGCGACCACTCGTTCACGGCGAGCTTCGTGCCCGGTGACGGCACGTACGCCGCGTCGGACTCCGGCAACATCCCCTTCAAGGTCGGTGCGTTCGCGGGCGTCTCCACGTCCCAGGACATCACCACCACCGTGGAGGCGGGCGCCCTGGTCATCTCCGTCCAGGACCCGCACGTCGTCCTGCCCTCGCCCCAGCTTGAGGCGAACGGCGAGATGCTTACCACGACCGGTGCCATCAACCAGGTCACCCTCACCGACACCCGCGCCGGCAACCCCGGCTGGACCGTCAGCGGCCAGGTGACCGACTTCTCCGACGGCGCCACGCACACCATCAACGGCCAGAACCTCGGCTGGACGCCCAAGGTCGTCGACAACGTCTCGGCCCAGCAGGTCACGGCCGGCGCGAAGGTCGGCCCGGCGGCGGCGCTCGCTCCCGGCGACACCGGCACCGCCGGTCTCAAGTCCTCCCGCACCCTCGCGGGCGGCACCGGTCTCGGCACCGCGCACCTCGGCGCCGACCTGGCCCTCACCGTCCCGACGTCCACGGTGGCCGGCACCTACACGGCCACCCTCACCCTGACCGCGATCTGACGCGAACCCCTCGCGAACTGATCGTGCGTCACCACTGAGCGCGGGGTGGGCGGTACGGGTGCACATGCCCGTACCGCCCGTCCTGCCGCCGCCCTTCCTCGCTGCGCCCCGCCCCGATCGGACGCCTGACATGACCAGCAACCCCATGGCCGCCCGTGCCCTCGCCCTCGGCACCGCGCTCCTCGCCTGCCTGCTCGTCCTCCTCCCGGCCCCCGGTGCCGTGGCGTCCGCCCGTGCCGACAGCGGGGTGGTCCGTACCGGGACCGGAGACGGCCGGGCCACCTTCGGCGTCCAGCCGTCGGGTCCGAAGAAGCCGGACCGGCGCAGCGACTTCTCGTACAGCGCGACGCCCGGCGCGGCGGTCCGCGACCACCTCGCCGTCGTCAACCACAGCGCCCGGCCGCTGACCCTCTCGGTGTACGCGAGCGACGCGTTCACCACCGAGGACGGCGGGTTCGACCTGCTGGCCCGGGGCCGCAAGTCGAAGGACGCGGGTACGTGGGTCGCGCCCGCCAAGCGCCGGATCGTCGTCCCCGCCCGGTCCCGCACGATCGTGCCGTTCACCCTCACGATCCCGGCGAAGGCGTCGCCGGGTGATCACGCGGCGGGCATCGTCGCCGCGCTGGCGTCGACCCGTACCGGCGCCAAGGGCGAGCGGGTCGCCGTCGAGCAGCGCGTCGGGGCGCGCGTCCACATCAGGGTGGCTGGGGAACTCAAGCCCCGGCTCACCGTGGAGGACCTGCACGCCACCTACCACGGCACCGCCAACCCCGTCGGCAGCGGTTCCGCCACCGTCACGTACACCCTCCGCAACACCGGCAACGTCCGCCTCGGGGCACGGCAGACGGTCCGGGTGAGCAACTTCGTCAGCGGCCCGCGCACCGCCCGCAAGGTGCCCGCCGTCAAGGAGCTGCTGCCGGGCGCGTCCCTCAAGGTCACCGCGACCGTGCGCGACGTGTTCCCGGCCGTGCGGTCGACCGCGACCGTCACCGTCGACCCCGTCCCGGTCGGCGGCGACATCGATCCCGCGCTGCCGGGCGCCACGCGCTCCACCGACTTCTGGACCGTGCCGTGGGCGCTGCTCGCGCTGCTCCTCCTGCTCGTCGCGGGGGTGACGGCGCGGCTGCTGCTGCGCCGGCGCCGCACCCGCCGCGCCGCCCGTGCGGCGGCATCCGTTCCCCTTCCCTCACAGGCCAGGAAAGAGAAGATCTCCATGCTCACCAAGCGTTTCCAGCGGCCGGCGTTCGTCGCCGCCGCGTCCCTGCTCGCCGCCACGGGCGGCACCGTGCTGCTCGGCGCGGCCCCGGCGTACGCCGAGACCCTGGGCACGGTCGCGGTGACCCCGAAGACCGGCGCCGACGACAGCCCGATGACCCTCACCACGTCCGGCGCCTGCCCCGCCGACGGCGACCACCTGATCGTCAAGGTCTCCGGCAAGGGCTTCCCCGCCGACGGCCAGAACGTCGTCGGCAACTCGCCCACCGCGATGTACCCGGTCGCGGGCGCGGGCTACGAGGTGCCGCTGACGTCGACCATGCGGGACTACGCCAGCGTCGCGGGCTTCAAGACCCTTGAGGGCAAGTACGAGTTCACCGTGACCTGCCGCAAGGCGTTCGGCGAGGCCACCTTCGGTGACTTCAAGGGCTCGATCTGGTTCACCTCACCCACCGAGTACCGCGACACCGACCCGGCGGGCCCCGGCCCCTCCGACTCCGGCAGCCCCACCCCGTCGTCGCCCGGCGAGTCCACCCCGCCCACCGAGTCGGAGTCCCCGTCGGACTCGCCCGAGCCGAGCGACACCGCCGAGCCCAGCGACACGGCCGTCCCCAGCGAGACCACCGACCCGGGGACGACCGACGGCGGTACGGGGACGGACGGCGGTACGACGGACGGTTCCGACAGCTCCGGTGGCTCCACGGGCGGCTCGACCGAGATCGCGACCGAGGTCCCCGGCAAGGGCGGCGCTCTCGCCAGCACCGGCGCGCAGGCGACCGCGCTGTCCCTCCTGTCGCTGACGCTGATCGGCCTCGGCGCGCTCACCGTCCGCTGGGCCCGCCGCCGCGGCCTGCTCAACTTCCCCACCGGAGGCAACTGATGGGACTCGCTCCGACCTTGACGGCCCCGATCCTGGCGGCGCCCCGCCGGACGCTCGCCGCCGTGCTGTCCGCCGCCGTCGGCGCGGTCGTGCTGCTCGGCGCGGGCGCCCCTGACGCCCGCGCCGACACCCTGGGCACGCTCACCGCGAACCCGGCCACCGGCACCGACACGACGTCCATGTCCCTCACGACGTCCGGCGCCTGCCCCGCCGAAGCCGACCACGTCATCGTCAAGGTGAACGGCAAGGGCTTCCCCGCGGAGGGCCAGAACGTCGTCGGCACCTCACCGGTCGAGCTGTACCCGGGCTCCGGCGCGGGCTTCGAGGTGCCGCTGACGTCGACCATGCGGGACTACGCGAGCCTCGCCGGGTTCACCACGCTGGAGGGTCAGTACGAGTACACGCTGACCTGCCGCAAGGCGTTCGGCGCCGCCACCTACGGCGACTTCAAGGGGTCCGTCTGGTTCACCTCGAACACGACGTACCGCAACACCCCGCCCCCCGTCGCCCAGACCACGGCGACGACGCTCACGACCTCGCCCGGCAGCCCCGTCACGCAGGGCACCTCGGTCAAGCTCACCGCCAAGGTCGCCCCCACGACGGCGCCCGGCACCGTGCAGTTCCTCGACGGCACCGCGAAGGTCGGCTCCCCGGTCACCGTCTCCGCCGGTACGGCGACGCTCACCACCAGCACCCTGGCGGTCGGCGCGCACTCCCTGAAGGCGCAGTTCGCCCCGGCGAACACGGCCGACTACACCGGCTCGACGTCGGCGGCGGTCCCGTTCACCGTCACCGTCCGCCCGCCGACGGTCACCTCGCCGCCGAAGGTCACCGGCACCGCCAAGGTCGGCTCCAAGGTCACCTGCGCGGTGACGTTCAAGGACGCCACCTCCGTCGCGTACCAGTGGCTGCGGGACGGCGCGTCGATCAGCGGCGCGACCGCGTCGACCCGGGTCCTCTCCTCCACCGACCGCACGCACAAGGTCTCCTGCCGGGCCACCGGCAAGAACAGCGGCGGCAGCACCCCGGCGACCAGCCCCGCCGTGACCGTCGGTACCGGTGTCGCCCTCAAGGTGGTCAAGGCCCCCTCCATCACGGGCACTCCGAGCGTGGGCAAGACGCTCACCGTCAAGTCCGGCACCTGGACGCCCGCCGCCACCTCGTACAGCTATGTGTGGAAGCGCGACGGCCGGACCATCGGCGGCGCGACCAAGACCACGTACAAGGCGGTCAAGGCCGACAAGGGCCACCTGCTGACCGTCACGGTCACCGCGAAGCGGGCAGGTCACGCCAACGGCACCGCCACGACCAAGTCCGTGCGGGTGAGGTGACGGTGGTCCAGAACACCCTGGAGCGCGCGGTCGGCGCCCCACCGGCCGGCCGGGCGCGCGAGGTGCGCCCGGCCGGCCCGGCGCTGCGCGCCACCGGCACCGCGCTGACCATCCTGGCCGCCCTGCTCCTGCTCTTCGTGGCCAACCTGGGCCCGCTCGGCGACCTGCGGCACGGCCGCGACCAGAAGGTGGCGCACTCCGAACTCCGCGCCCAACTCGCCAACGCCACCGCACCCGTGGGGCCCCGCGACCCGAAGGGCAACCCGTACCCGACCGGCACCCCCGTGGCGCTCCTGGAGATCCGGCAGCTCGGCCTCCGGCAGGTCGTCGAGGAGGGCACCACCTCCGAAGTGCTCGCCTCGGCGCCCGGCCACCGCCGGGACACCGTGCTGCCCGGCCAGCCGGGCGTCAGCATCGTGATGGGCCGGCAGGCCGCGTACGGCGGCCCGTTCGCGCACATCGACCAGCTCGAAGCGGGCGAGACGTTCACCGTCACCACCGGACAGGGCCGCCACACGTACAAGGTGCTCGGCGTCCGCCGCGCCGGAGACCCCCAGCCGCCGCTTCCGGCGGCCGGGAAGGGCCGGCTCACGCTGATCACCGGCGACGGGACCGCGTTCCTGCCCGCCGGACTGCTCCGCGTGGACGCCGACCTGGTCTCCGCCGTACAGCCCGGCGCGGCCCCCCTGCACACGCCCGCGTCGCTGCCCGACGACGAGAAGCCGATGGCCGTCCAGAACGGGGCCTGGCTGCCGCTGGTCCTCTGGGGCCAGGCGCTCGCGCTCGCCGCCGCCGCGCTGACGTGGATACGGGCCAGATCGGGCCGCCGCGAGGCGTGGGTGGTCGGGGTCCCGGTCCTGGGCGCCCTCGCCTTCTTCACCGCGGACCAAGCGGCCCTCCTCCTCCCGAACCTCCTGTGACACCGCCCCCGTGACACCTCCTGTGAGCCCCACCAACGACACCGTACGAAGGACATCACCGTGACCGCGTCCCCCGCCGACACCGTCCCCCTGCCCGCCGCGGCACCCCCGTCCCCGGCCGCCGCCGCGGGCGTCGCCGCCGAACTGGAGGCCCGCCAGATCTCGGCGTGGTTCGGTGACCACAAGGTCCTCGACCGGGTGTCGCTGACGATGCCGGCCGGCCGGGTCACGGCGCTCATCGGCCCGTCCGGCTGCGGCAAGTCGACGTTCCTGCGCATCCTCAACCGCATGCACGAGCTGATCCCGTCGGCCGCGCTCGCGGGCGAGGTCCTGCTCGCGGGCGACGACGTGTACGCGCCCGAACGCCGCCTGACCGATGCCCGGAAGCAGATCGGGATGGTGTTCCAGAAGCCGAACCCGTTCCCGGCGATGTCCGTCTACGACAACGTCACCGCGGGCCTGAAGCTCACGGGCGTCCGGATGGGCAAGGGCGAGAAGGACGAACTCGTCCGGTACTGCCTGACCAAGGCGGGCCTGTGGAACGAGGTCAAGGACCGGCTGCGCCAGCCCGGCGGCGCGCTCTCCGGCGGTCAGCAGCAGCGGCTGTGCATCGCCCGCTCGCTCGCGGTCCGCCCGCGCGTGCTGCTGATGGACGAGCCCTGCTCGGCGCTGGACCCGACGTCGACGCGGCGCGTCGAGGAGACGATCGGCGAACTCGCCGGTGAGGTCACCGTCGTCATCGTCACGCACAACATGCAGCAGGCCGCCCGCGTCTCGGACCGTTGCGCCTTCTTCCTCGCCGAACAGGGCACCCCCGGCGGCATCGTGGAGCACGGCGACACGGACGCGATGTTCCACGACCCGAGGGACCAGCGGACCGCGGACTACGTCAACGGGCGGTTCGGATAGCCCGGACAGCGGCGTCCGCGCGGCGGTGCTCGCTCGGGCTCACGCCCCGGACCCGCTTGAACGCCGCGCTGAAGCCGAACGCGTCCGCGTAACCGACCCGGCGGGCCACCGTCGCGACCGTCGTGGCCGGGGCGTCCGCCAGCAGATCGGCGGCGAGCGTCATTCGCCACTCTGTGAGGTAGGCGAGCGGCGAGTCACCGACCACGTCGGCGAAGCGCTTGGCCATCGTCGTACGGGACACTCCGGCCTCGCGGGCCAGTGACGCGAGCGTCCACGGCCGGTCGGGGGAGGCGTGGATGGCGCGCAGCGCCGGGCCCGCCACCTCGTCGGCGAGGGCGCGGTACCACCCGGGCGGCGCCGCCTCCGGCCGGTCGAACCAGTCCCGCAGGGTGCAGACGAGCAGCCAGTCGAGCAGCCGGTCGAGGACGATCTGCCGGCCGGGGCGTTGCGCCTCGGCGAGCTGCGCCTCCAGGTACTCGCGCATCGCGTCGCACCCGTCGGTGTCCGGCACGACGAGCAGCGGCGGCAGGACCCGCAGCAGCCGTCGCGGCACCTCGCGCCGGATGTGGTACGTGCCGACCAGCAGGACCGCGTCCCCGCTGAACGTGAACGCGTCGGGCCCGCGCACGATCGCCGTCTCGCCGACCTTCAGGGCGCGTTCGTCCGCGCCGCCGCTGACGGTGCCGTCGCCGCGCAACGGCACACAGAGCGTGAGCGCCGCCCCGTCCGCGAACCGCACGGGCGCGTCCGGCACGGTCGTCACCGAGAGGTCGAACAGGGCGCCCTCGGCACGGACACCGAGCAGGAGATCGTCGAAGGGGTCCATACCCGTCAGCGTACGGTCGTGGGTTCCGCGTACGGTCGGACATCCTTCGCGGACGGCGGCACATGGGACGGCGGATGCCCTTCGGGCACGCTGAGGACATGGCAGACGAGATCTTGATTCTGGGTGCGACCGGCAAGACCGGCCGACGGGTGGTACGGCGGCTGCGGGAGGCCGGGCGGAGCGTACGCGCGGCCTCCCGCTCCGGAGAGACACGCTTCGACTGGAACGAACAGGAAACCTGGGCCGCAGCCGTGGCGGGTATCGCGACCGTGTACCTGATCGCGCCGGACGATCCGGCCCCGGTGGACCCCTTCGTACGGCAGGCCGTCCGCGCGGGCGCCGGCCGCTTCGTGGTGCTGTCCGGACGGGGCGCGGGCGAGTACGAGGGCGGCCCCGGCGCGGGCTTCGGGGACAGCATGGTCGCCGCCGAGCGGGCGGTGCGCGCGTCGGGCGCGGACTGGTCGATCATCCGGCCCAACAACTTCGCGCAGAACTTCGACGAGGACATCTGGCGGGCGCCCCTGCTGTCCGGCCGGCTGGCCCTGCCGACCGCCGGCGTTCCCGAGCCCTTCGTGGACGTCGAGGACGTGGCCGAGGTGGCCGCTGCCCTGCTGACCGAGGACGGACACAGCGGCCGGATCTACGACCTGACCGGACCCCGCACGCTGCCCTGGGCCGACGCGATCGCGATCATCGCGCGGGCGGCGGGGCGCGAGATCGCGTACGAGGACATCAGCGACGCGGAGTACCGGAGCCAACTGCTCGCGCAGGGCGTGCCGGAGGACGCGGTGGCCGCGCTGGCCGGCATGTTCGCCCTGCACCGCGCCGGGCTCACCGCCGAACCGGCCGACGGCGTCCGGCGCGTGCTCGGCCGCGAGGCGACGGATTTCGAGGTGTACGCGGAGCGGGTGTGGGGGTGAGAGGGGCGCGGGTGTGGGGGTGAGCGGGGCGGCTTTCAGGCGGTGGCCGCGGCCCGGAACGGGCGGAAGAACGCCCGCAGTTCCTCCGCGTACAGCTCGGGCTCCTCGAAGGCCGCGAAGTGGCCGCCGCGCGGTGGTTCGCTGACGCGGACGGCGTTCGCGGTGCGGGCGAGCCAGGCCCGGGGCGGGCGGACGAGGTCGCCGGGGAAGAGCGAGAAACCGGACGGCACCTCGACCCGGCGGGCGAGCTGGGCGGGCGGGATCGCTCCGTTCGCGCGGTACATGCGCATGGACGAGCCGATCGTCCCGGTCAGCCAGTAGATCGTGAGATTGGTCAGGATCTCGTCCTTCGTGTACGCCCGCTCGATGTCGCCGTCGCAGTCGCTCCAGGCCCGCATCTTCTCGACGATCCACGCGGCGAGCCCGGCCGGTGAGTCGGTGAGCCCGGCGGCGGCGGTCTGCGGCTTGGTGCGGTGCATCGCGGCGTACGCGCCCTCGGTACGGCCCCAGGCCGCCCCCTCTTCCAGCCAGGCGCGCTCCTCGGGCGCGAGGTCGGCCGGGTCGCCGCTGAAGACGGGCACCCCGGCGTCCGTACGGTGCACGGCCACGACCCGGTCGGGGTGGTCCAGGGCGAGGTAGCGGCTCACATGGCTGCCGATGTCGCCGCCCGCCGCGCCGAACCGCTCGTACCCGAGGACGCTCATCAGCCGCGCCCACAGTCCGGCGACGGCGATCGAGTCGAGGGGCGGTCCGGTGGGCCGGTCGGAGTACCCGTAGCCGGGCATGTCGGGCACCACGACGTCGAACGCGTCGGCGGGGTCGGCGCCGTGGGCGGCCGGGTCGGTGAGGAGCGGGACGACCTTCGTGTAGCGCCAGAACGAGTCCGGCCACCCGTGGCTGAGGACGAGCGGGAGGACGGGTCCGGCCGGTGCGACGGCGCGTGCGTGCACGAAGTGGATCCCGAGCCCGCCGATCGGCACCCGGAACCGGTTCAGCCGCCCGAGCGCGGCCTCCTGCGCGGGCCAGTCGAACGCGTCGGCCCAGTAGGCGACCAGCTCACGGAGGTACCCGACATCGGTGCCCATCGCCCACCCGCCGTCCTCGGGCGCGTCGGGCGCGTCGGGCCAGCGGGTCGCGCGCAGCCGCCGTCGGAGATCCTCCAGCTCAGCCGGGGTGGTCTGCGGGACGAACGGTTCGGGCCGGGGCAGGTCATCGGGCATGCCCGGATGCTAACGCGGCGTCAGGCGCCGGGCGCGGTCGTCATCGTCGTGTGGGCTGCGGCGGGCCGTCGCCGGGCTGTTCCTGGTGGGAGTAGCGCTGTTCCTTCCAGGGGTCGCCGATGTTGTGGTAGCCGCGCTCCTCCCAGAAGCCGCGCCGGTCCTGCGTCAGGTATTCGATGGCGCGCAGCCATTTGGGGCTCTTGTAGCCGAAGAGGTGGGGGACCACCAGGCGGAGCGGGAAGCCGTGTTCGGCGGTGAGGGGTTCGCCGTCGTGATGGGTGGCCAGGACGGTTTCGGGGGTGGTGAAGTCACCGATGCGGAGGTTGGCCGCGTAGCCGTACTCCGCCCAGGCCATGACGTGGGTGACGTCCGGTGCGGGGGGCACCAGGTCGAGGACGGCGGTCGCGGGGATGCCGTACCACTCGTGGTCCGTCGAGGTCGGCCCGGTGGCGCAGTGCAGATCGGCGACGACCGTGGTGCGGGGGAGCGAGGTCAGCTCGTCGAACGTCCAGGTGTGCTCGGCGCCGGTGCCGGTGGCGCCGAAGACGCGCAGGTTCCAGCGGTGCGGGCGGAAACGGGGGACCGGGCCGTAGTGCGAGACGGGCCAGCCGTGCACGGCGCGCTGGCCGGGGGGAACGCCACGGTCGCTCTCCACGCGTGCTCCTTCCTTCGGCCGGGTCCGATGCCCGGCGCCCCTGACTACTCTGGTCCAACGTGCCATCAGGACCGTTGTCGGACCACCGTCGGACCACCGTCGACAAGGGAGACGCACATGCTCAGCAAGCGGGAAGCCGCCGAAGCCGTACGTCAGGCCAAGGTGAGGACCGGAATCACCTGGGCCCAACTCGCCGAAGCCGTCGGCAAGCCACTCGCCTGGACCACGGCCGCCCTGCTCGGCCAGCACCCGATGGGCAAGGACGAGGCGACCACGGCGGCGGCGCTGCTCGAACTCGGCGACGACGCCGCCCTCGCCTTCCAACTCCAGCCGACCCGGGGCGCCCTGGACGCGGCCGTCCCCGTGGACCCCACGATCTACCGGCTCTACGAGGTCGTGCAGGTGTACGGCCCGACCATCAAGGAGCTGATCCACGAGCAGTGCGGCGACGGCATCATGAGCGCGATCAACTTCCGCCTCGACGTCCAACGCGTACCGGACCCGGCAGGCGACCGGGTCGTCATCACCCTCGACGGCAAGTACCTGCCGTACCAGTGGGATTGAACCCGCCCGGTTGCTGGGAGGCGATCACGCGGAACCGAGTGCGGGAAATCGCCGAGACCGTCCTTCACCCCACCAGCGACAACGCCTGATCCGAGACGCCGCCGCCCCCTCACAGAAACCGGAGCCCGTCGCCGTATGACCAAGCCTCCTACGGCAAGCGCGGTCATCGGGGAGATCGCCGTGCTCGGCCCGTTCTTCGCCGTGGACACCCACCCGGCCGGTACGGAGCCGCCCGATCCCTGGCAGCCGATGTCCCGTGCGCTCCTCGAAGCCCGGGTGACCGGCGTACGGGAGCGGCTGGCCGTGGCGGGCGGGCAGCCGGGCGACGCGGTCGAGATCCGGGTCGCGGCGTCCGTGGCCCACCTGGGGCTCGCCGCCCGGTTGGTCTCCCCGGCGCTGGCCGCCGCCGTGCTGCACGGCCTGGTGCTCGCGCCCGGCCTCGCGGACCTGCGCTGGCAGCCCGTGACCGGCGGCCCGGTCCCCTTGTCGCTGCCCGACGACACCCTCGCCGGTGACCCCGCCACCACGCCGACCCGGCTCGCCGACGAGCTGAGCGGGCGCCTCCTGGACGGCCCGCTGCGCGAACTCGCCGCTGCCATGGAGGAGTTCTCGCTCTCCCGGCACATCCTGTGGGGCAACACGGCGTCCGCCGTCAACGGAGCGGCGACCATGATCACGGCAGCCCGTCCGGATCTCACCGCACGGACCCGCACCCTCACCTCACTCCTCCTGGCACGCCCCCCGCTGCGCGACACCAGCACCACGACGCCCGAAGGAACCTTCCGGCGCCGTAGCTGCTGCCTGATCTACCGTGCCGCACCCGGCGGCAAGGGCGCCCTGTGCGGGGACTGTGTCCTACGGCGCTGACCGGGGCGGTGCCGACCCGGCCACTCGCTGAAGCGGGCGGACCGGGTCGTCACCGCAAGATCCGAGCGGCCGGGCCGCGACACCCGGCCGACGGGGCGCAGCGGTCAGTACTGCTCGGTCTCCACGAACCCGGCGTCCGCGTCGTGGTCCGCACCCAGGGCGGCGACGGTCGGGTCGAATCCGGGCGGGCTGTCCTTGAGGCCCAGACCCAGTCCGGCGAGCTTCGCCTTGACCTCGTCGATGGACTTCGCACCGAAGTTGCGAATGTCCATGAGGTCCGCCTCGGAACGCGCCAGAAGCTCACCCACCGAGTGGACGCCCTCACGCTTGAGGCAGTTGTAGGAGCGGACGGTGAGTTCCAGCTCCTCGATCGGCAGCGCCAGATCCGCGGCGAGGGCGGCGTCCACCGGGGACGGGCCCATGTCGATGCCCTCGGCGTCGATGTTCAGCTCACGGGCCAGACCGAACAGCTCGACCAGGGTCTTGCCGGCCGACGCCATGGCGTCACGCGGACGCATGGCCTGCTTGGTCTCGACGTCGACGATCAGCTT